>ONCJ01000037.1 GCA_900316295.1 uncultured Prevotella sp. | reverse complement strand
GATGGTACTGCAATGCGATGCGGGAGAGTAGGAGGTTGCCCATTTTCTTACACACGAGGCTTCACTGTCATTATTGATGGTGGAGCCTCTTGCTTTTTGCTGGTAACCATAATACTATGAATACTATAGGTACTATAGAAACTATAGATACTATAGTTACTATGGTTACTATTTATTTCTTGTTTTTGTAAATTTTTTGTATCTTTGCATTTAGAAATATATTACTATGCTTAGCAGATTAAAATATTTATGGATCTGGCTCACACGGATACGACATATATTAGGATTCGGTGTACAGTCGCCTGCTGACTATTCGTTTATTTGCGATGTCATCAATCAGCATCACAAGTATTATCAATATGACAAATTAGGGCGTGATGATGACTGGCAGAAAAGAAAACTTGGCTTGTTATATTTCCGTATTGCAAATTGGCGACAGCCAGTCGTTATTGAGTCTGATGATTATATTGACTACTTACGTGAAGGCTGTCATTCTGCGACCTTTGGACGCTCGATGGAGCTGGTAGTCGTTTCCTTAAGTAAAGTTGCTAACGAAGATAGTCTATGGGAGAAATATGACCGAATGGCTGATAATGGAGTCCTGATAGTCGAAGGAATATATAATAGTAAGGAATCTAAGGCTATCTGGAAGAATTTGTTGACAAATATTCGTTCTCGCGTAACTTTCGATTTGTATTATTGTGGAATTATTTTCTTTGATACAAAGAGGTGTAAAGCCGATTATATCGTGAATTTTTAATGTTCAAAAAGTAAATTTTTTGTCTTTGTTAGCAAACGGCTATAAAAAAATAGATATAAAACTTGTAGATAAAAGAAAAATGATTATTTTTGCAGTCAAATAGAACAAACTAAGCATAAAGCAAACCTTATAATTTGAATAACTATGTATTGGACACTTGAACTTGCCTCTAAACTTGAAGATGCGCCATGGCCAGCAACCAAGGATGAGCTGATTGATTTTGCCATACGCTCAGGTGCCCCCCTCGAGGTCTTAGAAAATCTACAAGAGATAGAGGATGAGGGTGATGTGTATGACAGTATTGAAGAAATTTGGCCAGATTATCCTACAAAGGAAGATTTCTTATTCAACGAGGATGAGTATTAAAACATTAAAGCGATGAGTGTCACTCATCGCTTTAATATTGCTCTTTATAGAGACCATAACGTATATTTATAATATAGAGTGGACTATCTTAATATAGATAATATACAACGTAGTAAGAACGGAATAGAATATCATCCACTGCAGCCCTTTCTGCCTGCTAATGCCAGTGTTTTGTTCTTAGGTAGTTTCCCTCCGCAGCGAAAGCGGTGGTGCATGAACTTTTACTATCCTAATTTTATGAATGATCATTGGAGGATAGAGGGCGAGTTGTTTTTTGATGATCGTAACCATTTCGTATTGCCCGATTCCAAGTCATTTGATATTGAGGCAATCATTGCGTTTTGTCGACATGAGGGAATAGCTTTTTTTGATACAGCCAGTGCTGTAAGACGTTTGAAGGATAATGCCTCAGATGCTTTTCTGGAAGTGGTAGAGCCTACAGACATTCGTGCTTTGCTACAGAAAGTCCCTTTGTGCCAGTTTGTCGTTACAACTGGTCAAAAGGCTACAGAGACTATCTGCCAGTATTTTGGTATTGGCGATATTCCAAAGATAAACAACTCGGAGCCTATTCCCGAGGTTTACAATACGGCAGGGCATCAGGTAGAGTTATACCGACTCCCGTCCTCCTCCCGTGCATATCCTCTGTTGTTCGACAAGAAGGTAACAGCCTACCGAAAGATGTTTGAGAAAGCAGGGCTTCTTTAGAATACTGCTTTAGCTATTTCTTTAACGTTCTCCACTGCTCCAGTAGTGTAGAAGTGGATATTTGGTACTCCGTGGGCAATGAGTTCTTTGCATTGAGCGATACACCATTCTATACCCAATGCACGGACTTCGTCATCATTCTTGCACTTTACTGCCTCGTTGACGAGGTCTTGTGGCAGGTCGACATTGAAGGTCTTTGGTATAAGGTTGAGTTGTGATAGTTTATAGAATGGTTTTATGCCTGGGATTATTGGGATGTTGATGCCCTCTTGTCTTGCTACATACAAGAAGTTGAAGTATTTGTTATTGTCGAAGAACATCTGCGTCACGGCATAGTCGGCACCAGCCTCCACCTTTTTCTTCAACCAGAAGAGGTCGCGATCCATGTTAGGAGATTCTTCATGTTTTTCTGGATAGCAAGCAACGCCATAATGGAATGGTGTGATGTCAGCCTTTATTGGAGAGCCATCTACGAATAATCCATTGTTAAAATCGTTGATTTGTCCTTCCAGTTCTAAAGCATGTGTCCATCCGTGTTGGTGAGGTTTAAATTTGCTTTCATCTCTTGCCTTGTCACCTCGAAGCACCAGAAGATCGGTTATTCCGAGGTATTGCAGGTCGATGAGCATGTATTCTGTTTCCTCTTTGGTAAATCCTCCGCACAAGATATGCGGTACTACGTTGATGTCGTAGCGGCTGTGTATAGCTGCTGCAACAGCCGAAGTGCCAGGTCTGCGGCGCAAGCTCTTGCGTTCAAACATGCCATTTGGCAGTTCTTTGTATGTGATGTCGCTGCAGTGTGTAGTGATATTTATATACAATGGATTATATTCTACCAACTGGTCAATGGCAGAGTATACGCTTTTCAGACCTGTGCCCTTCACTGGTGGAAGGACTTCAAAAGAGAAGGCTGTCTTACTGCCTCCTCTTTTGATGTCATCTATAACAGCCATAGGCTTACGTTTGGGTTAATTGTTTCTCAGTTGTTTAGCTGCGGCAATCATGTTGATTAGTGCAGCCTTGGTCTCGTCCCATCCGCGAGTCTTGAGACCGCAGTCAGGGTTCACCCACAGACGTTCTGCAGGAATGAGAGCTTTCGCCTTATTTAGCAAAAGTGTAATCTCCTCAACGCTTGGCACACGTGCCGAGTGTATGTCGTATACGCCAGGTCCAATCTCGTTGGGATAGTTGAACTCCTGGAAGACATCGAGCAGCTCCATCTGTGAGCGAGAGCATTCGATGGTGATGACGTCAGCATCCATACGGGCGATATGCTCAATGATGTCGTTGAATTCGGAGTAACACATGTGAGTGTGAATCTGTGTCTCGTCCTTCACGCCACTTGCTGATAGGCGGAAGCTGTCAACAGCCCACTTCAGGTATTCGTCCCAATCGGCATGTCGTAGTGGCAGTCCCTCACGGATGGCAGGCTCGTCGATTTGTATCACCTTTATGCCTGCACTCTCAAGGTCTACAACCTCATCACGGATGGCAAGAGCAATCTGTTTGGTTGTCTCCGAGCGTGGCTGGTCGTTGCGGACGAATGACCATTCCAGAATGGTAACGGGCCCAGTGAGCATACCCTTTACTGGTCGTTTGGTAAGACTTTGTGCGTAGGTGCTCCATTCTACGGTCATTGGTGTAGGGCGTGACACATCTCCGAAGATGATTGGTGGTTTTACGCAGCGTGAACCATAGCTCTGTACCCAACCCTTCTGAGTGAAGGTGAAACCGCTGAGCTGCTCGCCGAAGTATTCCACCATGTCGTTACGCTCGAACTCTCCATGCACTAAGACATCTATATCTATTTCCTCCTGCCAACGAATGGCACGTGCTGTCTCTTCTTTAAGCAGTTGTTCATACTCCTCAGCTGTAATCTCGCCCTTGCGAGCCTTGGCGCGCCATGAACGCACTTCTTTAGTCTGTGGGAACGAACCAATGGTTGTCGTAGGGAAAAGTGGCAGATTCAGCAGTGCGTGTTGTTTTTTGGCACGCTCAGTATATGGGCTATGACGATTGATGTCATTGTCAGTCACAGCGGCGGCGCGCTTCTTCACGTTGTTGTTGTGTATTAGTGCTGATGTGCGCTTAGCCTCGATATCCTCTTGATTCTTTGCAAATGAAGCCTGAGCTTGTGCCGATGCATCATTGGAGACAAGTTCTGATATGGTGCTTAGTTCTTCAATCTTCTGATATGCAAATGCCAGCCAACGCTTGATTTCAGTTGGCAGTTTTTGTTCATTCTTCTCCTGTGACAGATCGTATGGCACATGTAGGAACGAAGATGAACCAGCCACCCATACACGGTCTGCGCCCAGTTTCTCCACAGCCTTGTTAATGATGTCGAGCGACTGCTTGTAATCGTTCTTCCAGATGTTACGTCCGTCAATAACTCCAAGTGACAAACTCTTATCCTCTGGTAGCGATTCCAACACATTATTCAGTTGTTTTGGTGAACGTACCACATCAATATGAATGGCATCTACTGGTAGGTTGACAGCCAGTTCGGTGTTTTCGTCCAGTCCGCTGAAGTAAGTGGTGAGTATAATCTTTAGCTTTGTCTGTTTGCGGATTTCGTTATATACCTTATTATATACGTTCTTTATATTGTCGTCGATGTCAAGAGCTAAGAACGGCTCATCTATCTGTATCCATTCTGCTCCAACGTCCTCTATCGTTTTCAGTTGTTCAATATATACAGGCAACAGACGGTCTATAAGGTCGATTCGAGAGAATCCCTCCTCCTTCTCCTTACCCAAGAGTAGGAATGTCACAGGACCGATGATCACAGGTTTTGTCTCAATGTCCAATGCCTTTGCTTCTTTGTATTCGTTGGCAGCCTTGGTATCGGTAAGCGTAAATTGCTGGTCTTTAACAAATTCTGGAACGATATAGTGATAATTTGTGTCAAACCATTTTGTCATTTCCATAGCTATGACATCCTTACCTTCTTTTTGTTCGCCATGAGCCATAGCGAAATACAGCTCCAGCTTGTCGTCCTTCAGTGCGTCATAGCGTTCTGGTATAGCGCCGACGGCAAGAACTTGGTCAAGCACTTGGTCGTAATACGAGAAGTCATTAGAAGGAATGAGGTCGATTCCCGCTTCTTTCTGTCTCAACCAGTTGTTTTTCCTTATACTCCTGGCAGTCTGTTCCAGCTCCTCTCGTGTTGCTTTGCCTGCCCAGAAAGCCTCCTCAGCTTTCTTCAGTTCCCTGTCTGCACCAATTCTCGGAAAACCGAGAACGTTAGTTTTCAGTCCTTTACTCATAGTCTTATGTTCTTTGTTTTTATTTGAATACGTAGGGTAAATTCGGATGCAAAGGTAAATTTTTTGATTAGATGGAGCAAATATACTACAATTTTTGGAATATAAAACTATGAAAGGTAAAATTATTTCGTATTGTCAGAATATTATTCTTTATTAACGACGAAGTGCAGATGTATAATTGTCAGGTGGCTACTTTTCCAGTTATGCTGGCAATAAAAGGGATAAAACGTCGTTATAGACATGTGTCACGACGTATTATCATACTAATATCCCTGTTTACCCTTGCTTTTGTGTCAGTGAGGGCTCAGTATGATCCGTTGTTCAGTCATTATTGGGCAATGGAACCCTCATTCAATCCTGCTGCTGTGGGCAAGGAGAACAAACTGAATGTCGCAGTGGCCTATGCCATTGATTTTGCTGGCTATGAGAATAACCCTCGTACAGCCTATGCTGGAGCCGACATGCCGTTACATTTCCTGCGTAGCTATCATGGCGTCGGACTCTCCATTTTCAATGACAAGATAGGCTTGTTTACCCATCAGAAGATAGCAGCCCAGTATGCCTATCGTTTCAAACTGTTGGGTGGCAGACTCGCTGTCGGTGTGCAGCCTGCACTTATCACCGAGACGTTCGACGGTTCTAAGGCAGACCCCGAAGATCCTGGAGATCCTGCCATTGTGAAGTCAGAGCTGGATGGTCATACCTTTGACCTGAGCGTAGGACTCTATTATACCCATAAAAACTGGTATGCCGGTGCCTCTGTTCAGCATGTCAATGCACCAAAGGTCAGCCTTGGCGAAACCAACGAACTTAAGATAGATGCAACATATTATTTTACAGGAGGGTACAATATAAAACTGAGAAATCCGTTTTTAACAATACCGACAAACCTGTTGGTGCGCTATGATGGTCATGACCATCGTGAGGATATTGGTGCTCGTTTGCAATATAAAAACGAAAATAAGATGTTGTATGGCGGCGCATCGTACAGTCCGAAACATTCGGCGACGGTCCATATCGGTGGTAGCTTTCATGGCGTCAATCTTGGATATAGCTACGAGATTTATACCTCGGGCATAAAACCGGGCAATGGCAGCCACGAATTGTTGGTGACATATCAAACGGATATCAACTTTCAGAAGAAAGGCCGCAACAAACACAAGAGTGTGAGATATCTGTAAAGGTTAGAGGTTAGAGTTTAGAGAGAAATATAAACGAACAATATAAAAAAAGATAGATGAGAAGGATTAGAAGAATACTATCAGTATGTGCGGTTGCTGTAACGGCACTTGCACTTACGGGTTGTTTCGGAGGAAAATCGGCATCCTCGACCGGTAGAGGCGGTGAGGTTGTCGGAGTAGGTGGTAGCAGGAGCTTTAAGGAGCCTGCACCATACGGTATGACCCTCGTCAAGAGAGGATGGCTCAAAATGGGAGTCGACCAGCAAGACACCCTTTGGGGTAAACAGACTCCAGTAAAGGACATCTCGGTAGATGGCTTCTGGATGGATGAGACAGAGGTGACAAACTCTGAGTATAAGCAGTTTGTTGCTTGGGTACGCGACTCCATTCTGCGTACTCGTATGGCAGATCCTTCATATGGCGGTGACGAGACATATATTATCACTGAGGATAAGAATGGTGATCCTGTGAAGCCACATCTCAACTGGCGTAAGAACCTGCCACGTAAACCTAACGAGGACGAGCAGCGTGCCATAGAGAGTCTGTATACATACAATCCTGTTACGGGCGAAAAGTTGCTTGATGCTAGCCAGCTCAACTATCGTTATGAGGTTTATGACTATACTACAGCTGCCCTTCGTCGCAATCGTCTGGTTGCCAGTGAGCGCAATCTCAATACCGATGTGGCAGTCGACCCCAACGAAGTGGTAATGATTTCCAAAGATACCGCATACATTGACGACGAGGGACGTATTGTCCGTGAGACAATCAATCGTCCGCTGTCAGGTCCGTGGGACTTTCTCAATACTTATATTGTCAATGTCTATCCTGACACTACCTGTTGGGTCAATGACTTCCGTAACTCAGACAATGAGACATACCTGCGCAATTATTACAGCAACGCTACATACAATGACTATCCTGTCGTAGGTGTGACATGGGAGCAGGCAAATGCTTTCTGCGCGTGGCGTACTGACTACCTGTTGCGTGGTCTTGGTCCTGAGGCACGCTATGTTCAGCGTTACCGTCTGCCGACAGAGGCTGAATGGGAGTATGCCGCACGCGGAAGAAATCAGAGCGAGTTTCCTTGGGAAAATGAGGATGTGAAGAATGGTAATGGATGTTTCTATGCCAACTTCAAACCTGACCGTGGTAACTATACCAAGGATGGCAACCTCATTACCAGTAAGGTGGCTATCTATTCACCCAATACCAATGGTCTCTATGACATGGCTGGTAATGTGGCAGAGTGGACAAGCACTATCTATACCGAGGCAGGTGTTTCGGCAATGAACGACCTCAATCCACAGCTTGACTATAAGGCAGCCAAGGAAGACCCGTATCGACTGAAAAAGAAGAGCGTACGTGGTGGCTCGTGGAAAGACCCCGAGTCGTATATCCGTAGTGCATGGCGTACCTGGGAGTATCAGAACCAGCCGCGTTCCTATATTGGCTTCCGTTGTGTACGTAGTCTGGCAAGTTCTTCGAGTGAGGCAGCAAAGCAAAATAAGAAATCAAATAAAAAGAAGAGAAAATGACACAGTATAGTAAAATAAATATCGTCTATCGTTTGCAGAAATGGATGGACAGCGTGCCAGGACAAACCTTCCTGAACTATGCATATAGCTGGGGTGCGGCAATCGTAATCTTGGGAACACTCTTCAAACTGACCCACCTGCCAGGAGCCAATGTTATGTTGTTCCTCGGAATGGGTACAGAGGTCATCGTGTTCTTCCTCTCTGCCTTCGATCGTCCGTTCGACAAGACAGCCGATGGTCGTGACTTGCCAACACATGCCTTTGCAGAGGAAAATGCGGAAGGGCAGACAGTCGTTGCAGCACCTACCACAGGCCCAATCGTTATTGGAGGGCAACCGGCAGTTGCCGCTGCTGAGGGCGCTTCTACTGCTGCCGCAGCAATAGGTGGTACAGGTGGTGGTGGCGGTTCGTCCATTATCATCGGCTCTATTCCTACAGGAGCTGCTTCACAGCCTGCCGTTGCATCTGGCGCTGAGGCTGGCGAGAATGTAGCAGCAAACGCAGAGACCGTCAAGCAAGTAGCCTCTGAGATGGCAGCATCACTGCAGCAGCAGGGCTCTTGGATTGTAGGACAGCAGCAGAATACACCTGAGATGCAAGAGGCACAAAGCAATTATGTTGATGCCCTCAACTCACTTACAGAGATGTTGCAGAAGGTGAGTGCGCAGAGCGAGCGCCTGACACGCGATTCTGAGGAGATGGAGAATCTCAACCGTACGCTAACTGGCATCACAAAGATCTATGAGATGCAGCTCAAGGCCGCTTCGCAACAGGTTGGTACCATCGACCAGATTAATGAGCAGACACACAAGATGGCTTCTCTCATCGAACAGCTCAATAGCATCTATGGTCGCATGATTGAGGCAATGACAGTCAATATGAGGGTGGCTGCACCAGGTGCTGCACCGATAGGATAAGAAGGATATATACTACGTAGGTGCTATAGGTACGTACTATACTATAATCACTATAGGCACTATAAAAAATAAAAAAAATACAATGGCAATAAAGAAGAGACCGGTATCCCCACGCCAGAAGATGATCAATCTGATGTATGTCGTCCTCATGGCAATGCTGGCTTTGAACATCTCCACCGAGGTGCTCAATGGCTTCTCTATTGTTGAGGAGAGTCTCAATCGTACTACAGCCAACTCTTCAAAGGAAAACAAGGCTATCTTTGACGACTTTGAGCAGCAGATGAAGAAAAATCCAGCTAAGGTGCGTCAATGGTTCGAGATGGCTACTGCTGTGAAGGATATGAGTGACTCCCTCTTCAATTATGCTCAGAATCTGAAAGAACAGATTGTGAGAGAAGCTGACGGTGACGACGCGGATCCGAGAAATATACAAAACAAAGACGACCTTGAGGCCGCCAGCCAAGTGATGCTTGCTCCTGGCACGGGTCAGGGAAAGAAATTATATGATGCTATCAACAACTATCGTACTCGGATATTGCAGTTCGTCAATGATCCTGTGCAGAAGGAGATAATTGCAAGCAACCTTTCTACCGACGTGCCCAAAGGCAAAGAGAGCGCTCTTGGCAAGAACTGGCAGGAGTATATGTTCGAGGATATGCCTGTGGCAGCTGCCGTCACCTTGCTCTCTAAGTTGCAGAGTGATGTGCGTTATGCCGAGGGTGAAGTGCTCCATTCGTTGGTTGCCAATATCGGATTGAAGGATATCCGTGTCAACAAGCTTGAGGCTTTCGTCGTACCAAATGCCACCAAGCTCTTCCCTGGCGAACAGTTCAGTGCCAAGATGGTTATGGCTGCGGTGGATACGACACAGGTGCCAGAGGTGTATGTCAATGGTCGTAAGATCAGTGGCGATACCTATAGCTTCAATGTGGGTGGAGTAGGAGAGTACAACTTCTCCGGTTATATCCTGATGCACGATGTCGAAGGTAATACCCTGCGTCGTGACTTCAACCAGAAATATCAGGTTGTAGCTCCGCCATTGGCTCCGACAGGAGCGACGTTGTCAGCCGATCTCATGAACGTTCTGTATGCTGGTTTCGACAACCCTATCAGCGTCAGCGTGTCCAATACGCCTCAGAGTTCTGTCTCTGTGAGCATGAGTGGTGGCTCGTTGCGCTCTACAGGTCCTGGCCATTATGTAGCTGTACCTTCCGCTGTGGGTCAGGATGTCACCTTCAACGTGTCGGCAAAGGGTAGAAGTGTGGGCTCGTTTACATTCCATGTACGTAAGTTGCCCGATCCAACAGCGTATATCTCCGTTGGAACCGACCGATTTAAGGGTGGTGGTCTGAGTAAGTCGGCTCTTATGGGTGCATCTGGTATCAAGGCAGCCATCGATGATGGTCTCCTCGATATACCATTCCGTGTGCAGAGTTTCGAGACGGTCTTCTTCGACAATATGGGTAATGCTGTGCCGTTGGCATCAGCAGGAGCCTCCTTCTCGGGTGCTCAGAAAGAGCAGTTCCGCCACTTGTCACGCAATAAGCGCTTCTACATCACACGAGTCGTAGCTGTCGGTCCTGATGGTATCACCCGTACATTGCGCTCTGCGTTGGAAGTTATTGTTAAGTAGTCAGAATAAATAATACCTAAAAATATGATACAAAGTAAAAGTATATCGGTAATGAAGGGTGTGGTAAAGGTTTCTTTACTCTTTTACCTTTTTACCCTTTTACCTTTAAATGCCAATGCTCAGCCTGCAGCTCGCAGGGCTCAACAACAGAAGGCAAAGCAGCAGAATAATGCGAACAATATCACTACGCGCTCGCAGATCAGCTTCCCTGTGGCACAGGAGATGCCCGAGGATGTGGTGTGGCGTCGTGACATCTATCGTGAGCTCGACCTCAACGAGGATGAGAACGCAGGCCTATACTACCCAGTAGAGCCTATCGGTTCGCAGATGAACTTGTTCACATACGTATTCAAGCTGATGATGACTGGTAGTCTGAAGGTATATGAGTATCGGCTCGATGGAAACGAGGTGTTTAACGATTCTGCCCGTGTAAAACCATTGAACTTCCTCGACAACTACCATATCTACTATGAGCGCAACAACGGACGCATCCGTCTTGACAATAGTGACATTCCTTCTCGCGAGGTTCGTTCTTACTATCTCAAGGAGAGTGCCTATTACGATCAGGGTACTGGCACGTTCCATCGTAAGGTTGTAGCACTCTGTCCTATCATGGCTCGTGAGGATGACTTTGGCGACATGGAGCAGAAATATCCTCTTTTCTGGATTCGTTACGACGACCTCGCACCGTTCCTCAGCAAGCAGACGATGATGACGAGCAATCTCAATAACGCTGCTACGATGAGTGTGGATGACTATTTCACCATGAACCAGTATAAAGGAAAAATCTATAAGACCACCAACATGCTCGGTCGCACTCTGTCACAGTATTGTCCTACCGACTCTGCGATGGCAAAGGAGCAGCGTAAGATAGAACAGGAACTGCTGGCATTCGAGAAGAATCTCTTTGGCGATCAGCAGAAGAAGGACTCGCTTGACAGCATCGCTGCTGCCGAGAAAGAGTTGAAAGCTCCTAAGAAGAGTCGCTCAGGCCGTCGTGGAGGCAGCAGCGTACGCAGCTCTCGCCGCTCTGGTGGCTCCAATGTCTCTTCTGGTTCAGCCGCTCGTGTGTCTGTTCGTAGGGAAAGACATTGATAGTTTAGAGTTCATAATTCATAGTTCATAGTTAAGAATTGAATGATATGAGAAAGATTAGTGTTTTATTGTTTTTTGCCTCTATGATGATGGCTATGCCGTCTCAGGCACAGTTGGTGAAGTTTGGTGTCAAGGGTGGACTCAACCTCACAAAGATGGATATGGATCATGGTCTTGATACAAAAAACAGGACGGGTTTCTTCTTTGGTCCAACAATGATTATCGACCTTCCATTGACAGGACTCGATATCGATGCGTCGGCTCTATATGACTATCGTGAGTCAAAAGTCGATGTGTATGATGAGAATGATATTCAGGAAACCTTGAAGCAGCAGCAGATAGCTATACCTATCAATGTGCGTTACGGTTTTGGTATAGGTGACGTTGCTCGTGTCTTCGCCTTTGCTGGCCCACAGTTCGGATTCGTTATAGATAAGGAACAGTCCTTGTGGAAGAATACTGCTGACTGGAAAATGAAAACATCCAACTTCAGTGTCAACGTGGGTGTGGGAGCTACGGTTCTCAAGCACTTGCAGGCAACTGTTAACTACAACATCGCATGTGGAAAGACTGGAGAGGTGACGTGGCGCGATACAGGACATGCCATTTCCAAGGGCAAGAGCAACTCCTGGCAGTTGGGTCTGGCATATATTTTCTAAGAAAAAAATCTAAAACATAGGAAGAGAGTATGATGAATACTCTCTTTTTTGTATCTTTGGCTTCGCCGAAGATACCCTATTCTGTTTCGCTTCTTCTATTTTGTCATTTTATGATAATTATTTTTTGATAATTATGATAATTTGCGTAACTTTGCCTGCAAATAACAGTACAATTATGACAGAAAATCCTTTTGTAACGAATGGATATGCGGGTGCAGAATACTTCTGCGATCGCGTAGATGAAACAAAGAAACTTGTTGATTTCCTGACAAATGGCAACAACATTGCCCTGATGTCGCCCAGACGCCTTGGCAAGACCGACCTGATAAAGCACAGTTTCGAGCAACCAGCCATAAAAGGTGACTACCTGACATTCGTCGTTGATATTTATGCTACAACCTCTTTCCGAGACTTCGTAAATGTGTTCGGAAAAGCTATACTTGATGCTCTGAAATCAAAGGGCAGAAAAGCATGGGAGCAGTTTCTCAGTGCGCTGTTCTCCATCCGCTCTGAGATAACTTTCGACATGATGGGGAACCCTGTCTGGGGTTTAGGCGTGGGGAATATAGCACAACCTCAAACCACACTGGATGAAATCTTCGAATACCTCAGGACTGCCGAGAAGCACTGTTTGGTGGCAATAGATGAATTTCAGCAGATAATGTACTATTCTGACAACAAAAACATCGAGGCAGAACTACGCACCCAGATACAGCGCTGTCCCAATGCAAACTTTATTTTCTCTGGTTCACAACGACACCTCATGAGCGAGATGTTTCTGTCCCCCTCACGTCCGTTTTATCAGTCAGTAGTGCCAATGGGACTGAACCCTATCCCCCTTGACAGATATTGGGCTTTTGCACAACCTCTTTTTGCAAAAAACGGGAACAGACAACTGACCAAGGAGGTCGTAGATGAGGTGTATCAGCGCTTTCAAGGGGTTACAGCCAACATACAGCGCATAATGAACATTCTCTACATGCAAACACCAGCAGGAAAACAATGCACAACTGACATGGTGGAAACTGCCATCGACACCTACTTGCAGATGTCATCAGAAGCCTATGCCACCCTCTTGCGCCAAATGCCAGAGAAACAGCGTAACGTATTTCTTGCCATTGCAGCAGAAGGACATGTTAAGACCATTTCGGGTGGTAAATTCGTGCATAAATACCATCTTCCGTCTGTCAGCTCCGTAGTCTCTGCCGTCAGAGGATTATTAGAAAAAGACTTCATAACCCAGACAGATGGCGAATACTACGTCTATGACCACTTCTTTCAGCTGTGGCTGAAGAAAGAAGGACTTTGCTAATACTCTTTTATCAACAGAGGGAGAAGTCGCCTATAAAACTTTCCAATCTACTCTTATAGTGAAATACGTTGACGTCATATTGCCATTACCATTAGAGGGACTGTTTACCTATAGTCTTCCAGATGTGTTCCAAGGTCGGGTAGTCTTTGGTATGAGGGTGTTGGTGCCACTGGGTAAGAGCAAGAAGTATACAGGTCTGGTAGTGAAGATCCATGACGAGAAGCCAGCATTCAAGGTGAGAGACATCGTCAGCGTGCTCGATCAGGAGCCTATGATCTTGCCCAAGCAGTATGACTTCTGGCTCTGGATAAGCGAATATTATATGTCGTCCATTGGTGATGTATATAAAGCGTCGCTGCCTGCAGGACTGAAACAGGAGGAAGGCTATCGGCCGAAGACCGAGACTTACGTCACTCTCACTCCGCAATACCGACAGGAACAAGCGCTACACCTTGCCATCGACAGCCTGAAGCGAGCAGCCAAGCAGCAGAATGTGCTCTTGGCTTTCCTGCAACTGACGGGAATCGATTCTTGTGGCGATGAAATCGCGCTTTCTCGCGATGAGCTTCTCAACTATTCTCATGGCAATGCCGCTATTCTTAAAGCTCTGTGCGACCGAGGCATACTCCATACTTACCAGCAGGAAGTAGGACGACTGAACCACGGCGGAGAGCCACATCCCGAGAGGATTAATGCCCTGAGCATCATACAGCAGGATGCATACAATAAGATCCTGGTGCAGTTCATGTCCAAGAATGTCATCCTTCTGCATGGCGTCACGTCGAGCGGGAAGACCGAGGTGTATATCCATCTTATCCAGAAGACAATAGACGAGGGTCGGCAGGTGCTGTTCCTTTTGCCTGAGATAGCCCTTACGGTACAGATGACCGAGCGTTTGCAGCGAGTCTTTGGCTGTCGTATAGGCATATATCACTCCAAATATTCCGATGCCGAGCGTGTGGAGATATGGCAGAAACAGATGTCGCAGAGCCCATACGACATCATCCTCGGTGCCCGCTCCGCATGTCTCTTGCCGTTCCAACGACTCGGACTGGTCATCGTCGACGAGGAGCATGAGACTTCTTTCAAGCAGCAAGACCCTGCCCCGCGCTATAATGCCCGTGATGCTGCCGTAGTACTTGCCGCCATGCACAAGGCAAAGACCCTGCTCGGAACGGCTACGCCTTCGGCAGAGAGCTGGCACAACGCCCAGACGGGCAAGTATGGCTATGTGCAGATGATGCAGAGATACCAAGGAATAGAACTGCCAGAGATACAGGTCGTCGACACCAAGGACCTGCAGCGACGTAAGATGATGACAGGTCCTTTCTCTCCTGTGCTCCTCACAGCCGTAAGGGAGGCGCTGGAGCGAGGCGAACAGGTGATACTCTTCCTCAACCGCAGAGGTTTTGCCCCGATGGTAGAGTGTCACACCTGTGGCTGGGTGCCACGCTGCAAGAACTGTGACGTGCCCTTGGTGCTCCATCGCAACGAGAATCTCATGACCTGCCATTATTGTGGAGCCACCTATGCTGTGCCCACGCAGTGTCCGTCGTGCGAGGAGCGCAACCTTCGCGGACGAGGCTATGGCACCGAACGTATAGAGGAATATATATCCCAACTCTTCCCTGAGGCACGCACGGCACGTATGGATCTGGATACGACCCGCACACGTGCAGCATACGAACGTATGATCAACGACTTCTCACATGGTAGGACCAATCTGCTCATCGGCACACAGATGGTCACCAAAGGGCTCGACTTCAAGAAAGTGTCGGTCGTGGGTATAGTCAATGCCGATGCCATACTCAACTATCCCGACTTCCGTGCCTATGAGCATGCCTTCATGATGATGGCGCAGGTGAGCGGCAGAGCTGGCAGACAGGGCAGACGGGGCAGGGTGATCCTGCAGACCAAGAGTCCTGACCTGCCCGTCATCCGTCAGGTAGTAGCCAATGATTACCGCTCGTTCTATCGTGGACTCCTTGACGAACGCCGGACGTTCCACTATCCTCCCTTCTATCATCTTGTATATGTATATATGAAGCATCGGCAAGAAAGCACAGTAGAGTCGGCAAGCCTCGAGTTCGGCAGCCGTCTGCGTGAGGTCTTTGGCAGTCGTGTGCTTGGTCCTGACAAACCCTCAGTGTCACGGGTGAAGCAGCTCAACATCCGTAAGATAGTGTTGAAACTGGAAAAGGGTATCAGCCTGCAAAAGGTGAGAGATTGTCTTCGTACCATCCAGACTGCCATGCTTAAAGACTCCCGCTATGGTGCTATTCAGATGTATTATGATGTTGATCCGTTGTAGATGGCATTTCATATATCAATCATGGAGAACTTCCTGCCTTCAGGCACAGTGAATGTAAATGAGCCACCAGTTTTGCTGTAATCAACGTGGCGTTAGCGTGTAATCAGAGTGAGAGTAGGCTTTACTCTCGTTATGAGTAGGGCGCAACGAGGGTGGCGTTTGGCTGTAATCAGCGTGACAGTAGCGTGTAATCAGCGTGAGAGTAGGCTTTACTCTGGTTATGAGTAGGGTATAATGTGTATAGATGTTTATTTTTTTATATATATAAAATATTATAACCATACATAAAATGCGTGTTATCTTGATGTTAATATGTTGATAATAAGATATTTATATGTTCAAAAACCATACATAAACTATACATAAAAGGTACATTATGCATACATAAACTATACATAAAAGATACATAAAACATACATAAAAGATACATAATTCATGCATGAAGTACTGATATGGGTATAATGTATGAATGTGTATGTTGTAAAAACGGGTTGCTTTGGTTTTTGAAGTGGGTCGTTTCGTTGGAGAAAAGTGGCCGTTTTTGTCGTAAAAACCTATCGTTTTTGTTTGAAAAACGGCACTTTTTGATTTCCAATATGGGTGCTTTTGTCGTTATGTACCTATTATGTATGAATTATGTATCTTTTATGTATGTATTATGTATGCTTAATCTATCATAAAACCTTGGTTTATATGGATTTAGGTTGTTTGGTATGTATCTTTGAACGAACAATGGATTCTCTTTTCATTTTTTATTAAGATATTTGGAATATTTGAAAATAGTCGTAAGGATCAATTAGGCATATATTGTGACTCAATTCGGCAAATATTGCTGACTAAAAAGCCCGTTTCATCGAAGAAAACGGGCTCTCTCAAGAGTTGTAGCTTATGCTTTATGATTTACAGGTCGAAGTCTACGCCCACACCGAATACTCGGTTGGTACGTGTGAAGTCGTCGACACACTTAGCCGAGATGGTCTGACCTGCGGCGCTGAAGTCCTGGTTATACTCCTTGCCGAAGTGGTCGTACTTGGTGAAGAAGTATGCCACGTTGACTGCCACCTTCTCTGTCACCTTCACCTTTGCGCCGAATCCGAACGAATAGCTGTCGGTGACGAAGCTCATGTCGTTGAGGTATGCACCATTGCCCAGTCGGTAATCGGTCTTCTGTCCGCCAATGCTGAGTGTGATGTTCTTGGTTACGTCATATTCGGTGCCGAGGGTAAACTCCTGCGTATTGCCCGTGAGAGCCTTCTGCTTGTCGTCAGCCATCTTAGCGTTCTTGTCGAAGTAGAGGTGGTAGCCGCCCATGACGCGCCATTGTGGGAGAACCTCATACTGTGCTCCGATGGTGAAGATGCCAGGCATGTCGCCAGGGGTGTTCACTCCGTCGGCAAACATTCCGGTGTCGTCTACCTTGGTGTCGTTCTGTATGTTGAAGTGTGTGGTGAACTCGAGGCGTGCACCAACGTTCAGTTTGTTCCATCGGTAGTCCACACCGATGATAGGACAGATCGCCCATCCAGTCTGAGTACACTCAAGATAGCGGTCGGCAACTTGTCCTCTGACGCCTTCCATCGTCTGTGCTCCGGCTCCTGCGAGTTGTGCCATCTGTGCATACTGCTGAGCCATAGCGGTATATTGGGCAGCCTGGTCAGCGTTGCCAGCGATGGTAGCTTGCTCAGCCAAATGCTGATAAGTAGTGGCAGCCTGACCAGCCTGTGCCGACTGCTCGGCAAACGCGGTGGCCTTCAGTCCGAGGTAGTTATAGAGGTTCTCGTTGTTACCACCTATGTTCACGCTGATGTTGCGGATGTTACCTTTGTATTTGTTTAGAACGTAGTTGAATCGGAAACCGCCATAGACCGAGAAGTTGTCAGTGAGCTTGTATGTAGAACCAAACTGTAGACCGAAGACATACTGCTGGCCGTGTATGTAGCTGTCTACTGAGTAGCCAGGAGTGGTGGTGCCCAGTCCGAGGTCGATGCCATATTGCTGCTGATATGTGTTCTGGGCTGTGGCAAGCAGGGCTGGCAACAATGATATGGTGCGCTCGAATGAGCCCAGTCCGTGGTTGAAGGTACACTTGCCTCCACCGCCTACGAGGGCGAAGCTACCCTGAAATCCCCATTTTCCTTTGTTATATGCTACC
>ONCJ01000030.1 GCA_900316295.1 uncultured Prevotella sp. | reverse complement strand
CGTGACTCACATTCTGTTGGATGGTTCTCAAAATACTCCGACGGGAACTCCTCCACTTGTTGACGGTGGAGGGGGCGGAGACCCCTATACTGAAGGACTGGCAAAGGGCTTCGACTTTAATAATATCGAGTGGTACAGTGTGAACGAGGTCGGCGATAAGATTACGAAGGAGTTCGATATCGACACCCGTATGTGGTATGATAAGTAGGAACAATATAAACAAATGTCGTTATGCTTAGATCCAAGAAGATATATATACCACCGTCAATGACGTTTTATGCTGCGGCATCCGGTCTGATGGCAATATCGACCCCAAAGGGTACTCCTGATATTACAGATGATGGCGGGGTAGGCGACCCCGCTGGAGGACTGGCGAAGGAATTCACTTTCGATTATTCTTGGTGGTTTGAGGAGAATGATGAAACAGAGAACGATATAACTAATATGTATTAACCTATAAAAAAAATTAGACCTTATGAAAAAATGTTTTACTTTATTATGCATGATGATTTGCACATTGGCAATCCA
Organism: uncultured Prevotella sp.; assembly: GCA_900316295.1. GTDB lineage: Bacteria > Bacteroidota > Bacteroidia > Bacteroidales > Bacteroidaceae > Prevotella. The sequence goes on along the minus strand of ONCJ01000030.1, from coordinate 42,941 downwards.
TGCTGAGAATGTGACTCTCTCGGGTGGTTATAATTATTCCATAGAGGGTTTGACAGGTAGTATCTCCGTAAAGTTTACAGGAGCCTATGGCGAGATGGGACTGTGCAAGGCTCTCCCAATCAGTATTGACGACTACAAGGGCTTCCGCGTAGAGTTTGACGAGGCTCCTCCTGTTGGTGTGCAGGTGAAGGTGCAGAATGCTACAGATGTGGCAGACACCTCCTATCCAGGACAGTATACTCCGGCAGACGGTACGTCTACTGAGATAGCTGCCAATTTCGATACGGAGCATTTCGCTAATGACAGGACTATCACGGTGATTAACCTACAGTCGAGTGATGCGAATGTGACAGTGAAAATTAAAAAAGTGGTGCTCATCAAGCAAGACAATACAGAGGTGCAGACATATTATGATACCAGTGCGGGCTACAACAAACAAGTATATATATATTCTGCTGATGTGAATTTCAAGGAGCAATATGCTATGCTTGGAAACTGGTCTAATAGTAGTGCTACTGCTAACGACACCTATCAGGTGACCTTCGGAACAGCTATAGGTGCCGATGTACTACAGTGGAAATATACCGATGGCGCCAATACCGACCACTATAAGAATATAGCCCCAGGCACATCGGCTTCGATTACTATCGAAGGAGCTTACTCTGGCTTGGGACTGCAGCTGAAGGCTTCATCAGCGACTACCATCAATATCGCCTCTATCAAACTCAATGAAGGCGGTGAAGGCGGTGAAGGCGGTCAAGGCGGTCAAGGCGGCGAGGGTGGTCAAGGCGGCGACTCTGGCTCGGGCAATAACGGAACGGTTAGCGGCGGATGGCTGCTGGCTGAGGACTTCGAGGGCTTTGCTACCGGTACGGCTATCACGGTGTACCCAATACAATACCAGGCTAAGGGTACGGCAACGGTGGATGCCAGTCCTACCGATGCTGAAGGCAAGGCAGCCCACTTTGTCGCAGCTGACTATAACAACATTATGGAGTTCAGCATCACCCTTCCTGAAGGAAAAACCCTGAAAGACTATAGTAATATAGGCTTTGACTTCTACAGGACTGCAAACGACAAGAATTATGTCAATATGCATGTGATTGCTGATGCCGTAACTATACATGCGGACTCGAATTATCCAAACCAGGGCGCAACCGAGACATGGATAGAAAAAACATTCCCTATCGACGAGAATATCAGCGTGGGACAGTCGTTCAAACTGCGTATAGGACTCAATAGTGACAAGGGTGACTTCTTTATCGACAATATCCGTTTCAAAGAGCGAGTACCTGCCGGAACAAGTTATAACGGACAGGTGGTCAATGGCTGGTTGATAGTAGAGGACTTTGAGGCTGCTACATCAGTGGATCTATGGGATAAAAATGGTATTACGCCAACAGGTACGGGCTCTATCGTCGCAAATCCGACAGCATCAACAGAAAAGGTAGCCAGCTTCGTAGGTGGCAATTATGATACGGTACTGAATATTAGCGTAACTCTGCCAGAAGGAAAGACCCTGAAAAACTATACAGACATCTCGTTTATGCTTTATCGTAATTCTGGTGATGGCAACTATAAGAAGATGCTGGTACAGGCAGATGATTTCAAGATCCATGAGGATGATGACTATATTGAGCAGGCTGCAGCCACGACGTGGACAGAGAAGAGCTATCCTATAGATCAGAATAATACCATAGGCAATACCTTCAACCTGCGACTTGGTATCCAAAGCGACGCAGCCGACTATCTCATTGACTACGTTAGACTGAAGGAAAATCCCATTGCTACTGGCATCAGTATGATAGATAACGAAAGCGAGATGAAGAATGACGTTATATATACTATCTCTGGTGTGCGTACTCAGAAAGTTACCAAAGGTATATATATCGTGAATGGAAAGAAGGTTGTTATAAAATAAAAAACCCTTGAATATGAAAAAGCTCCTAACGCTCATCTGCTGGCTGGTTGCCAGCCAGCAGATGATTGCCCAAACTGTCACCGTCGAGGCTGAATCGCTGACTCCTGCAGGAACATATGCTGGCAAGATAACCCAACCCTTTGGCGGCATGGCCTTCTACGGCAACGGCGACTGCGCCACGAAGACAGTCACCTTCCCCGTCAAGAACGGCATGTACACCGTCGGCGTGCGTGGTGCCAGCAGCAACAACAGCGGAGCAGGCATCGCTCTCTACGTGAACGGTAAGAAAATAAGCGACTTCACCTTCTACGTCACCCAAGCCGACACGAAATATGCCGACTGCAAGGTGCTGCTGGGCAATGCGACAACGGCTGAGGTGAAGCTGAACCTTGAGACCGACAACGGCTCGAATGACACCTACGTGGACTACATCACCTTTACGCTGCAGAACGAGATGCAGGAGCGCACGGCTCCCGTGCTGCCCTCGCAAGGAGCCTACTATACCAATACCTACCGCAACCTCTTTGTCGAAGCCGGCTATAGCGAGACGAAGGTCAACGAACGCCTGAACGGGTTGTGGAACCAGCTGTTCTACGGTACTGACGGCCGCGAGGAAGGCCAGCGCGTCTATTACGAGGTAGGCACCGACGAGGCATATATCCTCGACGTCAACAACGACGATGTGCGCTCAGAGGGGCAGTCGTACGGCATGATGATCTGCGTACAGATGAACAAGCAGACAGAGTTCAACAAGCTGTGGAAATGGGCCAAGAGCCACATGCAGCACGAGGACGGCGAGTTTAAGGGCTACTTCGCATGGGTCATGAACAAGGACGGCTCGAAGCGCGAGTCCAGCCCGGCTCCCGACGGCGAGGAGTATTTCATCACCTCGCTGATGCTCGCCGCCAACCGATGGGGCAACGGTACGGGTATCTATGACTATATGGCCGAGGCTAAGGCCATCCTGGAGACCAGCTGGGGCAAGCCAGACCCGAACTTCCCCTTCTCGGACGTCAAGCCGCTCTTCGACAAGACCGAGAAGCAGGTGGTCTTCGTTCCCTACGCCACATCGGCCACCAAGACCGACCCGTCATACCACCTGCCGGCATTCTACCGACTGTGGGCCGAGTGGGCAGACAACCACCAGGACTTTTACACCCAGCTGGCTGAGAAGAGTCACGAAATGTTCCCGAAGTTTGCACATGCCACCACGGGGCTGATGCCCGACTACGCCAACTTCGACGGGACGCCGAACGGCGAAGGCGGTCACAACAACTTCCGCTTCGATGCCTGGCGCTGCATGATGAACATGGGCTGCGACTACGCATGGTTTGCCGACTGCAGCGACGAGGTGACGCTGGTGAAGCGCGCCCATGACTTCTTCTACAGCAAGGGTGTCAAGGAATATTATAGCAACTACACCCTGGAGGGCAACACGGAGAGCGGCAACAGCGACCACTCGGCTGGTCTGGTAGCATGTAACGCAGTCGGCGCACTGGCCAGCGACGACATCAAGGCATGGGACTTCGTCGATGACCTCTGGGACACGCCAATTCCCTCAGGACGCTACCGCTACTACGACGGCATGCTCTACTTCATGGGCTTCCTCCACGCCTCTGGCAACTTCCGCATCTATAAACCGCAGGATGAGACTTCAGTAAATGTAATAGAAATGCCTCAAAGTACACGTAAGACGATTTATAACCTGCACGGAAGGCAAATAAACAAAATGGAAAAAGGCCTGAATATTGTGCGCTATGAGAATGGTAAAGTACGCAAGGTATTAGTGAAATAATAGGTTAAAAAATTGTAAGATTTTAATAAAAGGTTAAAGATTGTTTGTCAGGATAACATTATCTTTGTACCTTTGCACCCGCAAAAGCTGTTATTGCGCTGGCCTTTGGCTATCAATACGCTGAAAAAGAACGGTTTAGTTTCCCAAAGGGGGAAAATGGGCTGATTCTATTTTTGTGCGCTATATGGTCGTGGGCTGGTGGATGCAGAGAAAGAATTCAAGTTATATATAAGTATTATTATTAAAATTTTAAACTGAAATGCCAGGATTAATTGGAAGAAAAATCGGAATGACTTCCGTGTTCAGTGCCGACGGTAAGAATGTACCGTGCACTGTTATCGAAGCTGGTCCTTGTGTTGTTACTCAGGTGAAGACCGTAGAGAAGGATGGCTATGCTGCCCTTCAGTTGGCTTTTGGTGAGAGAAAAGAGAAGAATACCACCAAGCCAATGCTCGGAATCTTCAAGAAGGCTGGTACAACACCAAAGAAGCACTTGGCCGAGTTCAAGTTTGACGAGGAACATAACCTCGGTGACACAATCACAGTTGAACTGTTCAACGACGTTGAGTTCGTCGACGTTGTTGGCACTTCTAAGGGTAAGGGATTCCAGGGCGTTATCAAGCGTCATGGTTTCGGTGGTGTAGGTCAGGCTACTCACGGTCAGGACGACCGCGCCCGTAAGCCAGGATCTATCGGTGCTTGTTCTTACCCAGCCAAGGTGTTCAAGGGAATGCGCATGGCCGGCCAGATGGGAGGTGACAGAGTGACTACTCAGAACCTCAGAGTGTTAAAGGTAATTCCAGAGCACAACCTCCTGCTCGTTAAGGGTAGTGTTGCTGGATGTAATGGTTCAACCGTTTTAATCAACATGTAAAATGGATATTAACGTATTGAATATCAAAGGTCAGGAGACCGGAAGAAAGGTTACGTTAAACGAATCTGTCTTCGGCATTGAGCCAAACGACCATGTTTTGTATCTCGACGTGAAGCAGTATCTTGCTAACCAGCGTCAGGGAACTGCTAAGGCTAAGGAAAGAAGTGAGCATGCGGGTTCTACTCGTAAGCTGGGACGCCAGAAAGGTGGCGGCGGTGCTCGTCATGGCGATATCAACTCTCCATTGCTGAGAGGTGGTGGTCGTGTGTTCGGTCCTAAACCACGTGACTATGGCTTCAAACTGAATAAGAAGACTAAGGCTCTTGCCCGTAAGTCGGCTTTGAGTTACAAGGCTCAGGAGAATGCTATCGTTGTCGTAGAAGACTTTACTCTGGATGCTCCAAAGACAAAGAGCTTCATTGACATCGCAAAAAATCTCAAGGTGGACGGCAAGAAAGTGTTGCTCTTGTTGCCTGAGGTAGACAAGAATGTTTACTTGTCAGCTCGTAACCTCGAGAAGGCTACTGTTATGACTGCAAACGACGTCAATGCCTATAAGGTTATTAACGCTGAGGTGCTCGTTGTTACAGAGAATTCGCTGAAAACCATCGACAGTATGTTGGGGTAATTAAGAAAACCGTAAAAAAGTAAATTGACATGGCATTTGTAATCAAACCACTGGTCACTGAGAAGATGACCAAGATAACAGACCAGTCTTCAGAGGATAAGACCTACCGCGTGAAGTCCAAGAAGGGCGAGGAGCGCACCAAGAAGGCAACTCCGAAATATGGTTTTATTGTTAAGCCAGAGGCAAACAAACTTGAGATTAAGAAGGAGATAGAGGCTCTCTATAACGTGACAGTTATAGACGTGAATACTCTTCGCTACGCAGGTAAGCGTTCAAGCCGCTACACCCGCGCAGGACTCATCAGAGGTCAGAAGCCTGCATATAAGAAGGCTATAGTGACTCTGCAGGAGGGTGACTCTATAGATTTTTATGGAAATATTTAAATAAGAAATGGCAGTACGTAAATTAAAGCCGGTTACACCCGGTCAAAGACACAAGGTTATTGGCACGTTCGAGGAGATTACTGCATCCGTGCCAGAGAAGTCTCTCGTTTACGGTAAGCGTTCTACCGGTGGTCGAAACAACACCGGAAAGATGACTGTCCGCTACATGGGCGGTGGTCACAAGAGAAAGTACCGTCTGATAGATTTCAAACGAGAGAAGGATGGTGTTCCAGCTGTAGTTAAGACTATCGAGTATGATCCGAACCGTTCGGCTCGTATCGCTCTGCTCTTCTACGCTGATGGTGAAAAACGTTATATTATTGCTCCTAACGGACTGCAGGTGGGTGCTACACTGATGTCTGGTGCGGATGCCGCACCTGAGGTAGGTAATGCACTTCCACTGGCAAACATTCCTGTTGGTACAGTGATTCACAACATTGAGTTGCGTCCAGGTCAGGGTGCTCTGCTCGTTCGTTCGGCTGGTAATTTTGCTCAGTTGACATCTCGTGAGGGTAGCTATTGTGTAGTAAAGCTTCCTTCAGGTGAGACTCGTCAGATTCTCTCTGCTTGTAAGGCTACTGTAGGTAGTGTAGGTAACTCTGATCACGCACTGGAGCAGTCAGGTAAGGCTGGTCGCTCACGCTGGTTGGGTCGTCGCCCACACAACCGTGGTGTTGTTATGAACCCACATGATCACCCAATGGGTGGTGGTGAAGGACGTCAGTCTGGAGGTCATCCACGTTCACGTAAGGGACTCTACGCTAAGGGTCTGAAGACACGTGCACCAAAGAAGCTTTCGAATAAGTATATCATTGAAAGAGCTAACAAGAAGAAGTAACCCGTAAATTAGAGTTAAATTATGAGTCGTTCATTAAAAAAAGGTCCATACATTAACGTCGCTCTCGAGAAGAAGATTCTCGCCATGAATGAGAGTGGCAAGAAGACTGTCGTCAAGACATGGGCCAGAGCATCAATGATATCCCCCGACTTCGTGGGACACACTGTTGCAGTTCATAACGGAAATAAATTTATCCCTGTCTACATTACTGAGAACATGGTAGGTCATAAACTCGGTGAGTTTAGCCCAACACGTCGTTTCGGCGGTCATGCTGGTAACAAGAAGTAATGCTCCAAGGGAAAATTGCAAATTGAAAAAGTAAATTGAAGATTAACAATGGGAGCAAGAAAACATATTAAGGCTCAAGAGAGAAAAGAAGCCCAGAAGAGCTTGTATTTTGCTAAGCTCAATAACTGCCCTTCCTCTCCACGTAAGATGCGCTACGTAGTAGACATGATACGTGATATGGAGGTGGACCGTGCTCTCGGTGTACTGCGCTTCTCGAAGAAGGCTGCTGCTAAGGACGTGGAGAAACTGCTGCGTTCGGCAATCGCTAACTGGGAGGTGAAGAACGACCGAAAGGCGGAAGATGGTGAACTATACATATCTAAGGTCTTCGTTGACGAAGGCGTGACCATGAAGAGATTGCGTCCTGCTCCACAGGGACGTGGCTACAGAATCCGTAAGCGCTCTAACCATGTCACTCTGTTTGTTGACGCTAAGCCCGCAGAAGTAAATAATGATGATAAATAATAAGTAGAATGGGACAGAAAGTTAATCCAATCAGCAACCGCCTGGGTATCATCCGTGGCTGGGACTCAAATTGGTTCGGTGGCAAGGACTTTGGTGACAACCTGGTAGAAGACAGGAAGATCCGTAAGTACCTCAACGAGCGTCTTGCAAAGGCAAGTGTCTCAAAGATTGTCATCGAGCGTACACTGAAGCTTGTCACCATTACTATTTGTACAGCCCGTCCGGGTATCGTCATAGGCAAGGGTGGCCAAGATGTGGATAAGTTGAAGGAAGAGTTGAAGCGTCTCTACAAGAAGGAGATTCAGATCAACATCTTCGAAGTGAAGAAACCAGAGCTCGACGCAACAATCGTTGGTACGAATATCGCTCGCCAGGTAGAAGGTAAGATTGCTTACCGTCGTGCCATCAAGATGGCTATCGCCAACACAATGCGTGCTGGAGCCGAGGGTATCAAAGTGCAGATTACTGGTCGTCTGAATGGCGCTGAGATGGCACGCAAGGAGATGTATAAGGAGGGTCGTACTCCTCTGCATACATTCCGTGCTGACGTAGACTACTGCCAGACAGAGGCTTTGACCAAGGTCGGTCTGCTGGGTATCAAGGTTTGGATTTGCCGTGGTGAGATCTATAACAAGGTTGACCTCGCTCCAAACTTCGCTCAGGAGAAGAACAATGGTCGCGCTGGTGGCGCTCGTGCCGGACGTGGTAATCGCAAGAGAAATAATAACCGTTAAAAGTTGAAGCTATCATGTTACAGCCAAAAAGAGTAAAATATAGAAGACCTCAAGATGGACGTGGCAATAAGGGCAACGCTCATAGAGGCACACAGTTGGCTTTCGGATCGTTTGGCATCAAGACACTCGACGCTAAATGGATTGATAGCCGTCAGATAGAGGCCGCTCGTGTGGCTATCAACCGTTATATGAACCGTGAGGGTCAGGTGTGGATTCGCATCTTCCCGGACAAACCAATCACTCGTAAGCCTGCTGATGTCCGCATGGGTAAAGGTAAGGGTGATGTAGCCGGATGGGTAGCACCTGTGACTCCAGGTCGTATCCTCTTTGAAGTAGAAGGCGTAAGTTTTGATGTAGCAAAAGAGGCTCTCCGCCTCGGTGCTCAGAAACTGCCAGTTAAGACAAAGTTTGTTGTTAGACGTGATTACGATAAAAACGCTTAAGCTATGAAGATGACAGAAGTAAAAGAGATCTCAACCAAAGATTTGACTGAGAAGATTGAGAACGCAGAGGCTGCTCTTCAGCAGATGAAACTTAACCACTCTGTGACTCCACTGGAGAATCCATCACAGATTAAAGCTGCTCGTCGTGATATTGCACGTATGAAGACCGAACTTCGCCAGAGAGAACTTAATAAATAACAATGGTTCAGATGGAAACAAGAAATTTAAGAAAAGTAAGACAGGGTGTTGTAGTCAGCAACAAGATGGATAAAACCATTGTTATTGCTTCAAAGTTCAAGGAGAAGCACCCTATTTATGGTAAGTTTGTCCAGAAGACAAAGAAGTACCATGCACATGATGAGAAGAACGAGGCCAACATTGGCGATACCGTACTCATCATGGAGACACGTCCTCTGTCTAAGACTAAGAGATGGAGATTAGTTAACATCGTAGAAAAAGCTAAGTAATTATGATACAGGCAGAATCAAGACTAACAGTATGCGACAATAGCGGTGCGCGCGAGGCTCTGTGTATTCGTGTCCTCGGCGGTACCAAGCGCCGTTATGCAAGTGTCGGTGATGTGATTGTCGTTGCTATCAAGAACGTCATTCCATCAAGTGATTTGAAAAAAGGTGCAGTATCAAAGGCTTTGATTGTTCGCACAAAGAAGGAGATTCGTCGCGCTGATGGTTCATACATCCGCTTCGATGACAATGCTTGTGTGTTGCTGAACAATGCAGGCGAACTTCGTGGTAGCCGTATCTTCGGTCCCGTAGCGCGTGAGCTTCGTGCAGTGAACATGAAGGTTGTTTCTTTGGCACCTGAGGTTCTATAATTAATAAATAGAAATAGAAATGGGTAAGTTACATATAAAGAAAGACGACCAGGTGATTGTCCTCGCTGGAAAAGACAAGGGCAAGACCGGTAAGGTGCTAAAGGTCATCGTTGACAAGGAGCGCGCTATCGTAGAGGGCGTGAATGTCGTGTCGAAGAATACCAAGCCTTCAGCACAGAATCCGCAGGGTGGTATCGTAAAGCAAGAGGCTTCGATCCACATCTCAAATCTGAGTTTGATAGACCCGAAGAGCGGCAAGGCTACTCGTATCTCAATCAAGCGTGACGGTAAGAAAGTAACCCGTATCGCTAAAAAGTCTGGGGAGGAAATCAAGTAATGAATACAGCACAATTAAAGACAGTTTACAAGGAGCAGATTGCTCCCGCTCTGCAGAAGGAGTTCAAGTATACTTCGGCTATGCAGGTTCCTGTTCTGAAGAAGATAGTCGTAAACCAGGGACTTGGCGATGCGACACAGGACAAGAAGATTGTTGATGTGGCAATCAATGAGATTACCGCTATCACTGGTCAGAAGGCTGTTGCAACCTTCTCAAAGAAGGATATCGCAAACTTCAAGCTTCGTAAGAAGATGCCTATCGGTGTCATGGTAACACTGCGTCGGGAGCGCATGTACGAGTTCCTTGAGAAACTCGTTCGTATCGCCCTGCCACGTATCCGTGACTTCAAGGGTATCGAGACAAAGTTCGACGGACGTGGTAACTACACTCTTGGTATCCAGGAGCAGATTATCTTCCCAGAGATCAATATTGATACTATCGACCGTATCCAGGGTATGAATATCACCTTCGTGACATCTGCAAAGACAGACGAAGAGGGCTTCGCTCTGCTCAAGGCTTTCGGTCTTCCATTTAAGAACGTTAAATAACATTTTGAGATATGGCAAAAGAATCAATGAAAGCCCGTGAGGTGAAGCGTGCAAAACTCGTAGCTCGCTATGCAGAGAAGCGTGCGGCATTGAAGAAGATTATTGCTACTTCTGGTGATGTGGCAGAGGCATATGAGGCAGCTCGTAAGCTCCAGTCCATTCCAAAGAATGCAAATCCTATTCGTCTGCACAATCGTTGCAAGATCACTGGTCGTCCCAAAGGATATATGCGCCGCTTCGGTCTCTCTCGTATTCAGTTCCGTGAGATGGCTTCAGCCGGTCTTATTCCTGGTGTGAAGAAGGCAAGCTGGTAAGATACACACACATATTATTTAATATTGTCGGGGGAGTCCCGATTAATTAAAACATTTTTATTTATGACAGATCCAATAGCAGATTATCTGACAAGACTCAGAAACGCCATCATGGCACACCATCGTGTCGTTGAGGTTCCTGCGTCTAACTTGAAGAAGGAAATCACTAAGATCCTCTTTGAGAAGGGCTATATCCTGAACTATAAGTTCATCGAGGATGGTCCGCAGGGTACTATCAAGGTTGCCTTGAAGTACAATCCTGCAACAAAGCAAAACGCTATCAAGTGTTTGAAGCGAGTGTCTACTCCAGGTCTACGTAAGTATACCGGTTACAAGGACATGCCGAGAGTTATCAACGGATTGGGTATTGCAATCATATCCACATCTAAAGGTGTAATGACAAACAAAGAGGCTGCTGAGCAGAAGATCGGTGGCGAGGTTCTTTGCTACGTTTATTAATTGGAGGACTTGATATGTCAAGAATAGGAAAATTACCAATTAGTATCCCCGCTGGTGTGACAATCACCGAGAAGGACAATGTCGTTACAGTTAAAGGTCCTAAGGGAGAACTCTCACAGTATCTGGATCCCTCCATCAAAATGACGGTGGGCGATGCAGAGATTACTTTCGAGATTGATGAGAACAGTCCTGTCAACTACAAGCAGAAGCAGGCGTTCCATGGACTCTATCGTGCTTTGATCAACAATATGGTTGTTGGCGTCAGCCAGGGCTATACCAAGACATTGGAGCTCGTAGGAGTCGGATATCGTGTTTCCAACCAAGGAAACCTTGTTGAATTCTCTTTGGGTTATACTCACCCCATCTTTATCCAGCTTCCTAAGGAGGTGAAGGTAGAGACAAAGAGTGAGAGAAACCAGAACCCAATTATCACTCTGGAGTCGTGTGACAAGCAACTGCTTGGTCTCATCTGTGCGAAGATTCGTTCCTTCCGTATGCCTGAGCCATATAAGGGTAAAGGTATCTTGTTCAAGGGAGAGGTTATACGCAGGAAGTCTGGTAAGACGGCTGCAGCTAAGTAACTTTTATAATATTTAGGATTATGACTACAAAGAAAGAACAAAGAAGGATAAAGATCAAGTATCGCATTCGTAAGAGTGTGAATGGTACTACAGAGCGTCCTCGTCTGAGCGTGTTCCGTAGTAACAAGCAGATTTATGCACAGGTTATCAATGATATCACTGGTACTACCCTTGCCTCTGCATCGTCTTTAGGACTCGAGAAGATGGCAAAGATTGAACAGGCTCAGAAGGTTGGCTCTCTCTTGGCTGAGAAGGCTAAGGCTGCTGGCATCGAGAAGGTTGTCTTTGACAGAAATGGTTACCTGTATCATGGACGTGTTAAGGCGCTCGCTGATGCAGCTCGTGAAGGTGGACTTAATTTTTAAACGATTATGGCAATTAATAGAGTTAAAATAAATAGTGACGTAGAGTTAAAGGACCGTTTGGTTGCTATTAACCGTGTTACCAAGGTAACAAAGGGTGGTCGTACCTTTACATTTGCAGCTATCGTTGTTGTCGGTGACGGCAAGGGCGTAGTAGGATGGGGACTCGGCAAGGCTGGTGAGGTCACCGCAGCCATCCAGAAGGGTACAGATGCCGCAAAGAAGAATCTTGTTAAGGTTCCAGTGCTGAAGGGTACAATCCCTCATGAGGTTGAGACACGCTTCGGTGGTGCTCAGGTTCTGCTCAAGCCAGCAGCTGCCGGTACAGGACTGAAGGCTGGTGGTGCTATGCGTGCCGTACTTGAGAGCGTTGGTATCACAGATATGATAGCCAAGTCTAAGGGCTCTTCTAACCCACACAACCTTGTTAAGGCAACAATCAAGGCTCTTACCGAGCTTCGTGATGCCTATACTGTAGCAGGCGACCGTGGTGTAAGCATGAGTAAGGTTTTTAACGGATAAATAAGGAGATACTACACAATGGCAAAGATTAAGATTAAGCAAATTCGCAGTAAGATAGGTTATCCTATTGACCAGAAGCGTACGCTTGAGTCACTCGGATTACGTAAGATTTCTCAGGTCGTTGAGGTAGAGGACAATCCTTCTATCCGCGGCATGATAAGAAAGGTTCACCATCTGGTAACCGTAGTAGAATAATAAACCTTTAAAAAGCAATAAGGATGAAATTACATAATTTAAAACCAGCTGAAGGCTCAACACATTCTCGTCGTCGCCTTGGTCGTGGAACAGGCTCTGGACTCGGTGGAACCTCTACCCGTGGTCACAAGGGAGCTAAGGCTCGCTCTGGTTATAAGAAGAAGATCGGCTTTGAGGGTGGTCAGATGCCATTACAGCGTCGCGTTCCGAAGTCCGGTTTCAAGAATATCAACCATAAGGAGTATCTCGCAGTGAACATCTCTACTCTGCAGAAACTTGCAGAGGAGAAGGGCCTCACCAAGATTACTATTGCAGAATTGAAAGCTGCTGGTATCGTCAGCGGTAAGACACTGGTGAAGATACTTGGTAAGGGCGAGTTGAAAGCAAAAGTAGAAGTTGAAGCAAATGCATTCTCCAAGACTGCTGAGGAAGCTATCAAGGCAGCTGGTGGAAGCGTAACTATTATCTAAGGACAATGAAAAAGTTCATAGAGTACCTGAAGAATTGTTGGAAGGTGGAGGATCTGCGTCAGCGAATCCTCATCACCCTCCTTTTTGTGACAGTATACCGTTTCGGTTCGTTTGTGGTACTGCCTGGTATCAATCCTGGCATGCTTGAGAAACTTCAGTCTCAGACGGCTGGTGGTCTGATGTCACTGCTTGACATGTTCTCAGGAGGTGCGTTCTCCAATGCATCAATCTTTGCATTGGGAATTATGCCCTACATCTCTGCATCTATTGTCATGCAGCTCTTGGCTGTCGCTGTACCATATTTCCAGAAGATGCAGCGCGAGGGAGAGAGTGGCAGAAAGAAGATTAACTGGTATACACGTATCCTGACCGTTGGTATCCTGATGTTCCAGGCTCCGTCTTATCTCATTAACCTGAAGATGCAGGCATCGGCAGCGTTGGCAACGGGCGTTAGCTGGACCGTCTTTATGGTTCCCGCAACAATCATTCTTGCCGCAGGTAGTATGTTTATTTTGTGGCTTGGTGAGCGTATCACGGACAAAGGTATCGGCAATGGTATCTCGCTGATCATTATGGTTGGTATCATCGCACGTCTGCCACAGGCTTTCTTCCAAGAGGTAACGAGCCGCTTCACTGCTATCACTGGTGGTGGATTGGTAATGTTTATCGCGGAGATAGTTATCCTGTATGCAGTAGTGTGTGCTTCCATCCTTCTGACACAGGGAGTGCGTAAGGTGCCTGTACAGTATGCCAAGCGTCTTGTAGGCAATCAGCAATATGGCGGTGCTCGTCAGTATATCCCCCTGAAGCTTTTTGCTGCCAATGTGATGCCAATCATCTTCGCTCAGGCGCTGATGTTCCTTCCGCTTGCAGTGGTTCAGTATTCTACTGATAGCACAAGCACTGTTTTGCAGCAATTGCTTGACAACAGAAGTTTGTTGTATAATGTGATATATGTATTCCTGGTTATTGCGTTCACATATTTCTATACAGCCATCACGCTCAATCCTACGCAGATGGCTGAGGATATGAAGCGTAACAACGGCTTCATCCCTGGCATCAAACCTGGTAAGCCAACAGCTGACTACATCGACACAGTGATGTCACGTATCACATTCCCAGGTTCTTTGTTCATAGCATTCATCGCAATCATGCCAGCGCTCGCCAGTCTGCTCAATGTACAGCAGGCCTTCAGCCAGTTCTTCGGAGGTACATCATTGCTGATTCTTGTTGGTGTTGTCATCGACACACTCCAGCAGATCGAGTCACATCTGATGATGCGCCACTATGACGGACTGCTGAACTCGGGTCATACCCGTAATGGCGGTGTCTCTGCATATTGATACAATTCCTACTGAATGAAGATATTCCTGAAGACAGAGGATGAGATAGAATTGATGCGTAAAGCCAACCAACTCGTGGCGGCAACGCTTGCGGAGGTTGGCAGACATATCAAACCAGGAGTGACCACGCTCCAACTCGATGCAGTGGCAGAAGAGTTTATCCGAGACCACGGAGCACAACCTACCTTCAAGGGTTTTCCCAATCCAAATGGACCAGATTTCCCTGGAAGCATCTGCACATCTGTGAATGATGTCGTTGTGCATGGCATACCCGACAGTAATACCGTCCTGAGAGATGGCGACATCATCTCGGTCGATTGTGGCACATTGCTTGACGGCTTCAATGGTGACAGCTGCTATACATTTTGTGTAGGAGAGATCAGCCCAGAGGTGGGACACCTGTTGTCTGTGACAAAACAAGCCTTATATAAAGGAATCGAGCAGGCTACTGCAGGTCATCATGTCGGTGATATTGGCTCGGCAGTTCAGGAGCTGTGTGAGGCAAATGGGTATGGTGTGGTACGAGAGCTGACAGGTCATGGCATCGGTCGAAAAATGCATGAAGACCCTCAGGTTCCCAACTATGGACGCCGCGGCAATGGCGTCACCCTGAAAGCAGGAATGTGTATCGCTATCGAGCCAATGATAACCATGGGCGGCAGAGAAATCTACATGATGCCCGATCGTTGGACCATCCGGACAAGAGACGGCAAGCCCGCTGCTCATTTCGAGCATACCATTGCCATCTACAAGGGTAGGGCAGAGATATTATCTTCATTCGATGAGATTGAACAACAAGAAGTAAAACAATATTGATTATGGCAAAACAAGCTGCTATAGA
The DNA here is from genome assembly GCA_900316295.1 of uncultured Prevotella sp. GTDB lineage: Bacteria > Bacteroidota > Bacteroidia > Bacteroidales > Bacteroidaceae > Prevotella. Next base: position 27,765 of record ONCJ01000030.1, on the reverse strand, counting down.
GCAAGACGGAACTATCATGGAGGCTCTCTCCAATGCTATGTTCAGAGTAGAGTTGGAGAATGGTGTCGATATCACCGCACACATCTCCGGAAAGATGAGAATGCACTATATCAAGATTCTTCCCGGCGATAAGGTGAAGGTGGAGATGAGTCCATACGACTTGACTAAGGGCAGAATAGTTTTCAGATACAAATAAATTTCCATAAGATATGAAGACAAGAGCATCACTAAAAAAGCGTAATGACGACTGCAAGATCGTTCGCCGCAAGGGACGTCTGTTCGTTATTAACAAGAAGAACCCTAAGTACAAGATGCGTCAGGGTTAATGTTAAATATGCATAATAAAGTGAGAAATAAGGATTTATTTTCTTAACTTTGCATGCTTTTTAGCAAAAACGAAAATTTAATTTTATATTTTTATTATTTCAAGTAACAATGGCAATAAGAATTGTTGGAGTAGATTTGCCCCAGAATAAGCGTGGCGAAATCGCATTGACCTATATCTACGGTATAGGTCGAAGTAGTTCAGCAAAGATATTGGATAAAGCCGGAGTAGACCGTGACCTGAAGGTCAACGAGTGGACTGACGACCAGGCTGCCAAGATCCGTGAAATCATCGGCGCTGAATTCAAAGTAGAAGGTGACCTTCGTTCAGAGGTCCAGATGAACATCAAGCGACTGATGGATATTGGTTGCTATCGTGGAGTTAGACATCGTCACGGTCTTCCTGTTCGTGGTCAGAGCACCAAGAACAATGCACGTACTCGTAAGGGTAAGAAGAAGACTGTTGCTAACAAGAAGAAGGCTACTAAGTAATTTTGAAGGAGGAAATTAATTATGGCAAAGAAATCAGCAACATCAAAGAAAAGAAATGTTAGGGTAGAGGCACTTGGACAGCTCCACGTGCACAGCTCGTTCAATAACATCATCGTCTCTCTGGCCAACGCTGAGGGACAGGTTATCTCTTGGTCTTCCGCAGGTAAGATGGGCTTCCGTGGCTCAAAGAAGAACACTCCTTACGCAGCTCAGATGGCTGCCGAGGATTGTGCTAAGGTAGCTTACGACCTCGGACTTCGCAAGGTGAAGGCCTTCGTCAAGGGTCCAGGCAATGGTCGTGAGAGTGCCATTCGTGCTATTCATGGCGCAGGCATCGAGGTTACAGAGATTGTAGACGTTACACCATTACCACACAATGGATGTCGCCCACCAAAGCGTCGCCGCGTCTAAAAATTGAAAAATTCAGGAATTGAAAAATTGAAATTTAACAGGAAGTAGTTTGAATGAAGGAAGACTTCAATTCTTCCATCTTTCAATGCTTCCATTTTAAAAAAGATTATGGCAAGATACATAGGTCCGAAATCAAAAATTGCCCGCCGATTTGGTGAAGCCATCTTCGGTGAGGACAAAGTTTTGTCCAGAAGGAACTTCCCTCCTGGACAGCATGGCAACAATCGTCGTCGCAAGATGTCAGAGTACGGTGCCATGTTGGCAGAGAAGCAAAAGGCAAAGTACACATATGGTGTGCTTGAGCGCCAGTTCCGTAACCTGTTTGAGAGCGCTGCTAAGGCTGATGGAATCACCGGTGAGGTGCTTCTTCAGAAGCTTGAGAGCCGTCTTGACAATGTTGTGTTCCGCATGGGTATTGCTCCTACACGTGCAGCTGCTCGTCAGCTCGTAGGCCACAAGCACATTGTCGTTGACGGTCGTGTAGTCAACATCCCTTCCTTTGCAGTAAAGCCAGGTATGGTTGTTGGTGTACGCGAGAAGGCAAAGTCGCTTGAGGTCATCGAGGCTTCACTCGCAGGTTTCAATCACAGCAAGTATCCATGGATTGAGTGGGACGAGCAGACCAAGAGCGGTAAGTTCCTCCATCAGCCAGATCGCGCTGACATCCCTGAGAATATTAAGGAGCAGTTAATCGTTGAGTTGTACTCTAAATAATAAATCATAAATCAATGGCGATATTAGCATTTCAAAAACCCGATAAAGTTGTAATGCTGGAGGCTAATGACAAGTACGGAAAGTTTGAGTTCCGTCCTTTGGAGCCAGGCTTTGGTGTAACCATAGGTAACGCCTTGCGCCGCATTCTCCTTTCATCACTCGAGGGTTATGCTATCAACACTGTCAAGATTGGTGGTGATTCAAGCAAGTAGTAGAAGAATTCGAGAACGAGAAAGTTAGTATCACCGTAGAGAATTCCACCGAATTCAAAGCAGGTGATATCGGTAAGTATCTGACCGGATTTGAAGTGTTAAACCCAGAGTTGGTGATTTGTCATTTAGATGCAAAGGCAGCCATGCAGATCGACCTGACCATCAATAAGGGACGTGGATACGTGCCAGCTGATGAGAATCGCGAATTCTGCACAGATGTCAACGTACTACCAATCGATTCTATCTACACCCCTATCCGTAACGTAAAGTACGCAGTAGAGCCATATCGTGTTGAGCAGAAAACCGACTACGACAAGCTCGTGCTTGAAGTTACTACCGATGGTTCCATCCACCCGAAGGATGCACTCAAGGAGGCAGCCAAGATCCTTATCTATCACTTCATGTTGTTCTCTGACGAGAAGATTACACTCGAGAATCCTGACGCCGAGACCAACCAGGAGTTTGATGAGGAAGTGCTCCACATGCGCCAGCTGCTTAAGACCAAGCTTGTCGACATGAACCTCAGCGTTCGTGCCCTCAACTGTCTGAAGGCTGCCGATGTAGAGACACTTGGCGACCTTGTTCAATACAACAAGACCGACCTTCTGAAGTTCCGCAACTTCGGTAAGAAATCGCTTTCTGAGCTTGATGATTTGCTCGAAGGTCTGAATCTGTCGTTTGGAACCGATATTACAAAGTATAAACTGGACAAGGAGTGATTTTCAATTGATAATTGACAATTTTCCTGTCCTCTTAAAGAAACAAAACAATGAGACACAATAAGAAATTCAACCATCTGGGTCGTACTGCAGACCACCGTCGCGCCATGCTTGCAAACATGGCAATCTCGCTGATCATGCACAAAAGAATCACTACGACCCTCGCAAAGGCAAAGGCTCTGAAGAAGTATGTCGAGCCACTGCTCACGAAGTCAAAGGAAGACACCACCAATTCTCGTCGTGTAGTCTTCAGCTATCTGCAGAACAAAGAGGCACTGAAGGAACTCTTCTCTGTAGTAGCTCCAAAGATTGGTGACCGTCCAGGCGGTTACACTCGCGTGATTAAGCTCGGTCATCGTCAGGGCGACGCAGCCGACATCGCTTTCATCGAGCTCGTAGACTTCGATGAGAACATGGCAAAGACTCCAAAGGCTGCTAAGAAGACTCGTCGTAGCCGCAAGGCTGCTCCAAAGGCAGAAACCCCTGCTGAGGAGGTAAAGGCAGAGGAGCCGGTAGCAGAAACTCCTGCTGAGGAGCCAAAGGCTGAAGAAGCAAAGGCTGAATAAATTTTTATAGAATAAAGAGAGATAGAGGGTGTACCAAGCGGTACACCCTCTGCTTTTTACGTCTCTTACCTCCTCATCTGTAGTGTCAGTTCTTTTCCTTTAATGAGTTGTTCGTGACTGATTCGATATGTTGACAGCTTTTTGCCTCCGAGAGTCATGCTTTGGATGGTGTTGGCAGCACTGTCGGGGCGCAGTGATGTGATGACGAGATCGCCATTGGGGTAGTAGTGCTTGTCTAAATGGAGCGTCACACGGTCGAATACTGGTGAGGTTATGGTATAGCTGGGGTCGCCAGGACAGTCAGGATAGATACCTATCATGGAGAATACCAGCCAACTGGACATTGTGCCGCAGTCCTCATTGCCAGGGATGCCGTCGGGACGGTCGGTATAGTACTTGTCGATGAGTCGTCTGACCTCTTTCTGCGTGCGCCACTCCTCGCCTGGGAAATAGCTGAAGAGGTATGGATAGGCTATGTCGGGCTCATTGGCTGGGTCGTACAGACCCTCGTCGAAGACTCGTTGTAGTGTGCTGACGAATGCTTTGTTGCCACCCATGAGACGAGCCAGTCCCTTAACGTCATGAGGTACATAGAAGGTGTAGTTCCATGCCGACCCCTCATGAAATCCTGGTGCATTGGAGAAGTCAGCACCGTCCTTCGGATTGAACGGAGTGAGGAATGAGCCGTCGGCATGGCGTGGACGTAGTGTGCCAAACTCCTTGGAGTAGTAGTTGCGGTAGCCCAGACTCTGTTTGTAGAAGCGCTTGGCATCTTCCTGCTTGCCCAGTGCGCTGGCGAGCCGTGACAACGCATAGTCGGCGATATAGTATTCCAAAGCGTGTGAGACGGAGTTGTCGCCCGACTCGTCTTGCGCATATTCGCCCAGTGGCACGTATCCTTTGCTGAGGTATGGGTCAATGTCAGGACGCATGAGGTTGTCCTTGCCAGGAGTGGTAGCCGACTTGGCGAAAGCCTCGTATGCAGTGGTGATGTCAAAGTCGCGTAGTCCCTTCAGATATGTGTCGGTGATGACAGGGATTGATGGGTCGCCCTCCATCGTCCATGTCTCCCTGCCGAACAGTTCCCACTTCGGCATCCATCCCCACTCCTTATACATGTCAATCATCGAGCGTACCATGTCAATCTGACGTTCGGGGTAGAGTAGGGTCTCTAACTGGTGGAGGTTGCGATAGGTGTCCCAGAGTGAGAATATGGTATATCGGTTTCCTTTGGTGTTACCTGTCTTGTAGCTCTCCATTATGGGATAGTCGCCATTGACATCTTGCAGTATGCTGGGATGGATCTGTGTGTGGTACAGCGCAGTGTAGAAGATGCGACGTTGGGCTTCTGAACCACCCTCTACGGTAATGACATTGAGACAGTCCTCCCACATCTGTCTTGCCTTCGTGCGTACAGTGTCAAAACTAAAGTCATGCTGTTCCGTATCAAGATTCTGTCGGGCATTGGCGATGCTTGTGAACGAGACTCCCATCTGCACCTCAATCTGCTCGCCCTCCTCACAGTCGAACTCCATGAAATAGCCTATGTCATTGCCAGACAGCTCTCTGCCATATCGTGTATAGAGTTTATATCTGCCGTTGTCTTTGTCCCATTGAGCCTCCACACCCTTCATTGCAGGCTGTTTCTTCCAGTAGCCACTGCCCTTCGGTGTCTTGTTTACCCTCATTACGAAATAGATGGGGAATACAGCCTGAGAGTTGTAGCAGAAGGTGCCAAGCAGCCTATGACCCTCAATCTCCGTCTCGGATACCCTTTTGACCATTGCCCCCGTCTCGTTGGTGAGTCCCTCGCCGAGATTGAGAAGTATGTTGGCACGTCCCTTAGGAAATGTATACCGTTCTGCGGATGTACGAGTCGTGGCGCTCACTTCGCATAGTATGTCATACTTGTCCAGTTTCACTGCGTAGTAGCCTGGCGAAGCCGCCTCTTCGGAATATGCTGTTCCGTAGCTGTGATAGTCTACGTCAAGGTCGCCCGTCGTCGGCATGAGGAGTAGTGTACCCATCTCGGGACATCCCACACCACTCAGCGTGACATGAGCAAAGCCTGTGAGGTAGCTGTTGTTGTGCTCGTATGGGGCTGACCACCAACGTGAGTCCTTGTCAAACTGGTTGAGATCAGACCCCATGACATTGAAAGGTACTACCGACATCAACCCGTGTGGCGTGACAGCTCCAGGATGGCATACGCTGAAGTTGGTGGTGCCGATAAACGGGTCCACATAATCAGTTACTTGCTTTTGTGCAATAGCCGTGATGATAGACATAAGGAGTGTAACGGCAAACATGAAGAGACGAGAACGTTGTATCATAGGTATATGGTTTATTATTAAAACAATCCTGTTTAGGGTTTCCCCTATAGAAAATAGGGAAAAACTCCTTGCTGTTGTGGTTGTTTCTTCTTATTTTTGCATCGTGAAAATGTGACAATTAAATAATAACGACTATGAAAAAGGTAACGATTTTAGCAATAGGTACGGTGCTGATGCTTAGCAGTTGTGGCACATATACAGGAAGTGGCGCTATGACAGGTGGCGGCTTCGGCGCAATCCTTGGATCAGCTATAGGCGGAATAGCTGGTGGTCCTCGCGGTTCCGACCTTGGTACCATCATCGGTATGGCTGGTGGTGCTGTAGTAGGTGCTGCCGTAGGAGCACAGGCTGACGAGAAAGCCCAGCGTGATGTACATGACCATTATCAGCGTGTGCAGGAACGCAAGGCTCGTGAGCGTGGCGTTATGAGCAGACAGAGACAATATAACTATGATAACGACAGCGACTACAGCGACTACAACGATAGCGGGTTTGACGAGAGCAACAGTGGCGATGACCGTCTGTATGACTTCCACAGTGAAGACTATACCGGCAACTATAGTGCCTCAGAGCCTACTACCAAGGAGCCAGCAACGTCGAGCGTAGAGGAATTGGCATCTAACTATAGTTACGATACCAATATAGAGATTGTCAATGCCCGCTTTATCGACGAAGACCGTAATGGCATCCTTACTCGTGGGGAGACGGGAAAGATTATCTTCGAGGTAATGAACCGCTCAGACAAGCCTGTCTTCGACGTGCAGCCATGTGTCGTAGAGGCAGACAACAACCGCCATATCTACATCAGTCCAAGCATCCATGTAGAGCGTATTGCTCCAGGCAAGGGCATCCGCTATACTGCGATGGTGAAGGCTGACAAGAAGGTTAAGGATGGAAAGGTCCTCTTCTGTCTGTCAGTCTTGCAGGGTAATGAGAAGATCAGCAAGGTGACGGAGTTTACGGTAGCTACTAAGAGGTGAGAAGCAAGCATTGCTTCTCACCCCTCTTTTCTCTTTATACTATTCCCTGTGCCAGCATTGCTTTGGCTACCTTCATGAAACCAGCAATGTTTGCACCTTTCACATAGTCGATATATCCGTTAGGCTGCTTGCCATACTTCACACATTGCTCGTGTATCGAGTGCATTATATAGTGCAGCTTCTCGTCAACCTCCTTGTCACTCCATGTCAGTCGCATGGAGTTTTGTGTCATTTCCAGTCCACTCGTTGCCACACCGCCAGCATTCACAGCCTTGCCAGGTGCAAAGAGAGTCTCTGTAGCAACAAACTTCTCAGCAGCCTCAGCTGTACATCCCATATTGCTGACCTCGGCAACGCATAGCGGCTTGTTGGCTAAGATGTGGTCAGCATCCTCGCCGTTGAGCTCGTTCTGGGTGGCACATGGCAGGTAGATATCAGCTTTCTGCTCCCAAGGCTTCTTGCCTGCGAAGAACTGTGCTCCGTCAAACTCCTCCTCGTAGGGCTGGCATACGTCGTTGCCGCTGGCTCTCAGCTCCAGCATATACTCAATCTTCTCGTCGTCCAGTCCTGCAGGATCATATATATATCCGTCGGGACCGCTTATGGTGATGACCTTTGCTCCCAGTTCTGTGGCTTTCTTTGCGGCACCCCATGCCACATTGCCAAATCCGCTCAGAGCAATGGTCTTACCCTTGATGTCTATGCCGCGTGTTGCCAGCATGTGGTTGACGAAGTATATGGCACCATAGCCCGTTGCTTCCGGACGTATGCGCGAACCGCCAAATTCCAGTCCCTTGCCAGTGAGCACACCCTGGAACTGGTGTGTCAGCTTCTTGTACATTCCGAAGAGGTAGCCAACCTCCCTGCTTCCCACGCCGATGTCGCCAGCAGGAACGTCCTCATCGGGACCGATGTGTCGGTATAACTCTGTCATGAAAGCTTGGCAGAAACGCATAACCTCGGCATCCGAACGACCGCGAATAGAGAAGTCGCTACCGCCCTTGCCACCACCCATTGGTAGCGTGGTCAGAGCGTTCTTGAAGGTTTGCTCAAACCCGAGGAACTTCAGTATGCTCAGGTTTACAGATGAGTGGAAACGCAGTCCTCCCTTGTACGGACCTATAGCACTGTTAAACTGTACTCTGTAGCCCAAATTGACATGTACCTCACCCTTGTCGTCCGTCCAGGGTACGCGGAATGTGATAACCCTTTCTGGCTCTACCAGTCGTTCGATTAGTTTTGCTTTCTCAAACTCAGGATGCTGATTATACACATCCTTTACAGAGATTAGAACTTCTCTTACTGCTTGTAAATACTCCAATTCTCCTGGGTGCTTCTGCTCCAGTGATTGCATTAGTTTCTCTACGTCCATAGATTCTTATGTTTAGGTTGATACTATTGTTAGTTTCAGTTTGTCATTATTTATGGCAAAAGTACCCTTTTTATGAGTAATCTCCAAATGAAAAATACTATTTTTTACAATGAATTTGTGTCAATAAGAAATATATTTGTAATTTTGCACAAATTCAACTACGCAATATGAGAGAAAAGATACCGCAGGAATGGAGCCAATTCCTACTCAAGGATGTTACGTTTGTCAATCTGATGACACGACGTATATATAATGTGTTGATAGTAGCTAACCCATACGATGCGTTCATGCTCGAGGATGATGGTCGTATAGAGGAGAAAATATACAACGAATATATGGAGCTGGGCTTGCGCTATCCGCCGACATTCACCCAGGTCAGCACTATCAAGGAGGCGGAGGAGGTGATGCAAACCACCAATATTGACTTAGTGATATGCATGCCTGGTAATGCTGATAACGATGCTTTCTCAGTCGCGCGAGCCATCAAAGCCCAGCGTCCTGACGTGAGATGCGTGGTGTTGACACCATTTGCCCATGGTATCACCAAACGTATGGAGAACGAGGACCTGTCTATTTTCGAGTACGTGTTCTGTTGGCTCGGAAATACTAATCTCATCCTTTCTATCATCAAGCTTATTGAGGATAAGATGAATCTCGAACATGACATTCAGGAGGGAGGCGTGCAGATGATACTCCTCGTAGAGGATAATATCCGTTTCTATTCGTCAATCCTCCCAAACCTATATAGCTATCTTCTCGTCCAGAGCCAACGCTTCGCTACCGAGGCACTCAACCGCCACCAAGCCACCCTGCGTATGCGAGGACGGCCAAAAGTGGTGCTGGCACGTAATTACCAGGAGGCCATCAGTCTTTATAATAAGTATCATGACAATACGCTCGGTGTCATCAGTGACGTGCGCTTTCCTATGGGCGACGCCGTACCTGCCGAACAAGCCTCGTCAGAGAAGGATGCTGAGGCTGGCTTCAAACTGCTCAGGGAGATACGCCAGCGTGATGAGTTCCTGCCGCTAATCCTCCAAAGCTCAGAGACAGAGAATGAGAAACGCGCCAGGGCAGAGCATCTGCGCTTCGTAGACAAGAACTCAAAGACAATGAACCGTGACCTTCGTAAGATCATGGAGGAACACATGGGCTTTGGCGACTTTGTCTTTCGTGACGCAACCACGCACGAGCCAATCCTACGTGTCCATAATCTCAAGGAACTGCAAGACAACATCTTCAAGATACCTAACGACTCCATGCTGCGACACGTCAGCCGCAATCATGTCAGTCGATGGCTATGCGCACGTGCCATCTTCCCGGTATCTCAGTTCCTTAAACAGGTGACATGGCACAAACTGCAGGATGTTGAGGCTCATAAGGAGATAATCTTCAATGCTATTGTCCAGTATCGTAGGATGAAAAACCTTGGTGTCGTGGCTGTGTTCGACCGCGGTCGTTTTGATGCATATAGCCATTTTGCACGTATAGGTGATGGCTCCTTGGGAGGTAAAGGACGTGGACTGGCATTCCTCGATAATATCATCAAGACCCATCCTGATTTCAACGGGTATGAGAATGCGAAAGTGTCGATACCGAAGACAGTAGTGCTCTGCACCGATATCTTTGATGAGTTTATGGAGACCAATAACCTTTATCAGATAGCTTTGAGTGATGCTTCTGACGAAGAAATACTCCATGCCTTCCTACGTGCTCAGTTGCCAGACTCGTTGATAGCCGACTTCTTTACCTTCTTCGAGGCTACACGGTCGCCTATTGCCATCCGTTCGTCATCGCTACTCGAAGATGCCCATTATCAACCATTCGCAGGCATATATTCCACCTACATGATACCTTATCTAGAGGACAAGTATGAGATGTTGCGGATGTTGGCTTGTGCCATCAAGGGAGTCTACGCATCGGTGTTCTATCGCGACTCTAAGGCATATATGACAGCTACTTCCAATGTCATTGATCAGGAGAAGATGGCTGTCATCCTGCAAGAGGTCGTAGGCCATCAGTATGGTAGTCATTTCTATCCCAACATAAGTGGTGTGTTGAGATCGTTGAATTATTATCCGATAGGCGATGAGACGGCTGAGGAAGGTATCGTCAGCCTCGCCCTCGGACTCGGAAAGTATATCGTGGATGGAGGTCAGACTCTGCGTGTGTCTCCCTATCATCCCGACCAGGTACTTCAGATGAGCGAAATGGAGATAGCCTTGCGTCAGACACAGACTCAGTTCTATGCCTTAGACCTGGAACATATTGGAGATGACTTCAAGGTGGATGACGGTTTTAATATCCTCAAGCTGAAGGTTAAGGATGCCGATAAAGATGGCTCGCTCAATTATATTGCCTCAACCTTTGACCCGTATGATCAGGTGATACGTGACGGATTGTATGAGGGTGGCAGAAAGATCATCTCCTTCTGTGGCGTGCTACAGCAGGGAGTGTTCCCTCTGCCAGAGTTGTTACAGAAGTCTATGACCTATGGCTCGGAGGCAATGCGCCGACCTGTGGAGATAGAGTTTGCTTGTAATATAAATGAAGACAAATCTGGCGAGTTGTACTTACTGCAGATTCGTCCTATCGTAGACTCCAAGCAGGTGCTGGATGATGATTTGCTCACTATACCAGATGAACGTTGCCTCCTACGATCCCACATGTCGCTGGGACATGGCGTGTCAGAGGATGTATGTGATGTGATATACGTTAAGACGGATGATAATTTTACGGCAATGAACAATACTACTATCGCCGATCAAATCGAACGATTTAATCGTAAATTCGCCGCCGAAGGCAAGAGCTATGTTCTCGTGGGTCCAGGTCGTTGGGGCTCCAGCGACTCATGGCTTGGCATTCCGGTGAAGTGGCCTCATATCAGTGCGGCACGTGTGATAGTGGAGGAGGGTCTGCGCAATTATCGTGTTGATCCGTCACAGGGCACCCACTTCTTCCAGAACCTTACGAGTTTCGGAGTGGGCTATTTCACTGTTAATGCGTACAAGGATGAAGGAGTCTATCAGAAACAGATACTCGACAGTATGCCTGCTGTTGAGGAGACAGAATATGTACGTCATGTCAGATTTGACAAACCGTTGCATATTATGATGGACGGAATGAAACAGGAGGGCGTGGTGTTGCTTCCCGAGAACTAAACCTCCTCGAGGGCAAAATGCTGATAGTCACGTACCACTGTGTATAGGAATTGTTCGGGTGCCCTCTTGTCGTATGGGATGCCCAGCATGTCGTGTACCTTATGGTAGAGCGTGTTTATTCGCATACTTCTCTCTCTGCTGTATTCTGAGTTTAGGCATCGTTGTATTACGTCAATTTGGTTCAGCGACAGGTCGCTCACCTGTGCATATATAGGCTTGTAGTTTGCGGAAAGATGGCCGAATTCATCGAGCGAAACGTGTATCTTTTTATAGCTCTGCAGACGTATTACCATCGTGCCGGCAGCAAGGTCGCCAATCCTTTGGTTGTTTTTGGATAGTAGTATGACGATAATGCCGATCCCCATGTTGCCGTCAATTATCCATAACAGCCATCGCATGAAATATGCACCGAGTGTCGGTCGGCTTCCGTCTTTGTTCACCACTCTGATCTTCATCACCATCTTACCGATAGTCTGACCGTTGTTGAGAACTTCAAAGAGGAAAGAGTAGAAGAGGGCAGGCAGGTATACGGCTATGGCAAAGAATACCTGAGTTTGTGTCCATGTGATGTTTATCTCTGCCATCAGAAGGGTGATGCCGATGAAATAACATGTTACGATGATGATGTCAAGGAGGCGGGCAAGCATTCGCTCACCTACGCTTGCAGCCGTCTGACTGATGCGTACGTATTGTCCCGTTACTATATTCGATTCTCCCATTGCGATGCAAAGGTAATACAAAAAGTAAAAAGGTGGAAGACTTAAAAGATAAAAAGTATATCGGAATAATAAAAAAATAATTACGCATTCAGTGTTATGCATTACGCATTATTTCGTACCTTTGCATTGTTTTTTGTAGGTCAACTATGAAGGAAGTGCAGTTTATACGCCGGAATATTGAGCGATGGAAGGATACGGAAACTCTTGTTGAGGCAGCAGCAAAGCAGTCACCCGACAGACTTGCTGATGTCTATGTAGAGCTGACAGCCGATCTCGCCTTTGCCCAGACTCACTATCCACAGTCACGTATTACTATATATCTTAACAACCTTGCATCAGCGCTTCATAATGAGATATATCGTAACAAGCGTGAGAAATGGAGTAGGGTGGTGACCTTCTGGACCGATGAGGTGCCCGATGTGATGTGGCAGTCGCGTCGATTGTTGCTTGCCTCTTTTGTCATCTTTATGTTGAGCGTGCTCGTTGGTATAGTGTCGACACTCGGCGATGCTTCTTTCCCACAACTCATACTTGGGCAGGACTATATGGATATGACGATGGAGAATATCCGTAAAGGTACACCTATGGCTGTCTACGATAGTGATAATGAGTCTGCTATGTTCCTGGGTATAACCATCAATAATGTGATGGTTTCGTTCAATATATTCGTTTCGGGTGTACTGACAAGTTTCTTCCCTGGTCTGCTCTTGCTGCAAAATGGGGTTATGGTTGGCACGTTCACCACTTTCTTCTATCAGCAGGGTATGCTTGGTGAGGCGCTTCTTGCCATAATGTTGCATGGTACGCTTGAACTGTCATCTATTGTCGTAGCCGGAGCCGCAGGTCTCGCTATGGGCAACGGGTGGCTCTTTCCTGGTACATACAGCAGGCTCACGTCCTTCCGTATGGGGGCAAAACGAGGCGTGAAGATTATTACAGGTACGATACCACTGTTTATTATAGCTGGCTTCATCGAGGGATATGTCACTCGTCATACGGAGCTGCCTGATGTCCTTAGGCTTTCTTTTATCCTTCTTTCTGCAGCATTTGTAATTTTTTATTTCATAATATTACCATTTAAACGAAATCATGATGCAAACAAACAGCAAAATACCATTGTATAAGGAGCGTACCTTTGGCGAGAAGTTCAGTGTCACTTTCGCATTCCTGCGTCAGAACTGGAAGCTATGGCTGCAGCTGAGCTGTTATCTCTTGCTGCCTTTATGTCTTGTTCAGGCTTTGGCGCTCAATGCTATGGCAGGCGGAATCATCGAGGGTGGCATGCTGTCAGAATCGGTAGGAGACATTATGCCGTCCGAACTTCAGGATGGAGCAGGCTACTTGGTGTCTTATCTGGCACTCATCTTGTTCAATTATGTCGGCGTGTCCATTCTCGTTGCCATGTTGTATTCCATGATGCGCTACGATCGTGACCATGCCGGAGGACTGTCAGGAGTGGCATTTGCTGACCTGAAGCAGATGTTTTTCAAAGGACTGCGACGTGCGTTGCTTTTGCTTTTTGCATTGTCGTTATTAACAATACTCTACTTCGTCATAATCCTTTTACTCGTCAGCCTGTCCTTATGGTTCTTGCTGCTCGGAGTAGTTCTGTTGTTTGCCTTGGCAATAGCTATGACCCATTCACTGCCAGTCTATCTCTTTGAGGATGATATGACAATGTTCGGAGCTATCGGACGAGGGTTCATCCTGGGATGGCTCACCTGGGGCGGTACATTCCTGTTGCTCCTTGTCGTTGGTATACTTGCAGGTTTCGTACAGGGTTTCACCACCATGCCGTGGTATATAGCTATGATTGTCAAGATGGTCTTTGCGATAAATGATGACGGTAGTGCATTCACTTCCTCACTGACATATAGTTCCATTATGTATGTCCTTGCCGTCGTACAGGCCTTTGGTGCCTACCTTACCACGTCATTCTCTGTCGTTGCACTTGCCTATCAATATGGCAGCGCCGCCGAGCAGCGTGACCATTTCAGCGTCGATGAGGATATTCAGCGTTTCGAAAAGATGGCTGATAATAACGATGAAATCGAAAATTTTGAATCATTGTAAATAGATGTCGTAAGGACTGATGAATCCTGTGTTGGGACTAACGGTGGCAGACACTCTGCGTTGTGACTCTCTCTCTCTTGTCGAGTGGAAGAGCCAGTCCGACTATGACTATAGCAGAGAACTTGTTACTCCCGACTTCAATCTGATGCAGTGGATAACAGAAAAGGTTCAGCGGTTCTTATCCCAGTTCTTTGATGTATCTATTGACGAAGATTATGTCAGACTGATATGGATTGTTGCTGGTGTTATCGTACTTGCCGCCATTATCTATCTGTTGGTGCGCTATCGTCCGAAACTATTTGGAAGTACGGGAAAGAACAAAGAATACTATCCCGAGGAAGATACTATCTACGGTATAGATTTTGAGAAAGCCATACGTCATGCTCTGGATAATGAGAACTACCATGAGGCAGTCCGCATGGTATACCTACAGACGCTGCGCTACCTTTCAGATAATGACTACATCAATTGGCAAATCTTCAAGACACCTACACAATATATAGTGGAGATGCAGAATGACACCTTCCGCACCTTCAGCATGAACTTCGTCAGGGTTCGTTACGGCAATTACGATGCTGATGTGTCGTTGTATGAGACGATGCAAGACCTGCAAGACACACTGCGACAGCAGTGTCCACCTAAAGAAGGCGTTGAGAAAGGAGGTGAGGAATGAAACTCAACTCACGCTTCCTTATAGGAGTACTACTCTTCCTCGTCCTCCTCCTCGTGGCACAATGGCAGATGCCACGTCGCTTCCAGTGGACCGTCAGCTTCCGTCATGACAGCAAACAGCCTTTCGGATGCTATGTCATGGACTCGCTGATGAAGATTTCCATACCCCAAGGGTATGGTGTCACCGATAAGAGCCTATATCAACTCGACAGAGCACTGCCCGATTCAGCCATAGGTGTTCTTATTGTCACCGAGTCGTTTACTCCGTCAGATACTGATGTCAGCGCCCTCTTGCGCCTACTCCGTCGCGGTAGCCATGTCATGATAGTGGCAGGACGTACCAGTGAGAATGTCGACGACTCCTTGGGATTTGGCACATACGGCGGCTGTTCTTTCAATCTGTCTTTGGTCAGACGTATGGTGGCAAGTGGCTACAGTCGCGATTCTCTCCACTGGGTTGGTCGTCGCCAGACATATCCCAAACGCATCTATCGTGTGTTCCCACAGATAGTAACGGGCGAGCTGGCTGTATATACTAAGAAGAAGTATCACACATTATATAATAAGTGGTCGCAGTCGTGGATTACTGACTCGACGATGGAGTGGAAGGAAGAGCCTGCAGCTGTCAGTCAGAAGATTGGCGATGGACAACTCACGGTGTGTTGCGATCCGCTTCTCTTCACCAACTATACGGTGCTCGATCAGGACAATGCCCATCTGACGTTCCGACTGATGAACGAGATGGATAGCCTGCCTATCCTAAGGACGGAGGCTTATCTCGAAAAGACAATCCAAAGCCAGTCATCACCGCTCAGTTTTGTGATGCGCCAGCCACCATTACGATGGGCTGTATGGCTCACTGCAGGAGGATTGCTGCTGTTTTTCCTATGTACCTCTCGGCGTCGCCAGCGAGTCATACCAGTGATGTCGCCTCCGCAAAACCGATCTATGGAATTTATCGAACTCATCGGCACCTTGTATCATCAGTGGCATGACAATAAAGACTTGGTACGTAAGAAATACCTGTTTTTTGCCGAGACCCTGCGCCGACAACTCATGATTGATGTCGACGACGAGGCTTCCGACAGACAGTCGGTGGATATCCTGTCAGTACATACAGGACTCCGGCGTGAGGTCATACGCCAGCGGCTGAAGACCCTCAGGCAGACAGTCTCATCAGACGACGATGTCGACGACGATGATATGCGCCGAATTATCGATGAAATGGTGGAAATAGAACAACTGATAGGGTTGTAATAGAACGTTTGAAACAATAGAAATACATTATAGCTATGGAAGAAAAGAAACAAGAAAGAATCGACCTGACAGCCTTTAGTGAGAAGGTTGCAACGCTGAGAGACCAAATCTCTCAGGTCATTGTGGGACAGACAGAGGCTGTAGATCTTGTCTTGACAGCCATCCTCGCCAATGGTCATGTGCTGCTCGAGGGTGTGCCAGGTGTGGCAAAAACCCTTTTGGCACGACTCGTCACACGTCTGATTGATGCAGACTTCAATCGCATACAGTTCACGCCCGACCTGATGCCAAGTGACGTGCTGGGTACTACGGTGTTCAATATGAAGACATCCGAATTCGACTTCCATAAGGGACCGGTGTTTGCCGACGTCATACTTGTCGATGAGATCAACCGTGCACCAGCCAAGACGCAGGCTGCGCTCTTCGAAGTTATGGAAGAACGTCAGGTGAGTATCGATGGTGAGACCCATCACATGGGTGACATCTATACCATCATAGCTACCCAAAACCCAGTGGAGCAGGAGGGAACATACCGACTACCAGAGGCTCAGCTCGACCGCTTCCTGTTCAAGATAGTGATGAATTACCCTACAGCCGAGGAGGAACTCGCCATACTCCAGCGCCATCAGCACAATTCCCGTCTGACCCAACTCGGCGACATCCAGCCCGTTTTGAGCAAGGAAGAACTGCTGCAGATGCGCCAGATGCTCGACAAGGTGTATGTCGAGGAGAGTCTGCTGAGATATATCACCAGCATCGTCCAGCAGACACGCACCAGCAAGGCGGTGTTCCTTGGAGCCTCACCGCGCGCGTCGGTGGCTATTATGAATGCGTCTAAGGCATACGCACTGTTACAAGGTCGCGATTTCATCACGCCCGAAGACATCAAGACCGTCACTCCGAGCGTGCTCCAACATCGTCTGCTCCTCACCGCCGAGGCAGAGATGGAGGGATATACACCGCAAAAAATCGCCATGCGACTAATAGACAAGGTGGAAGTTCCTAAATAATTAATTAGGTGTTGTGCAATAAAAAATGTTCTTAACCAAGCGCTTCTATATAGCCCTCACTATCACCATCCTTGCCGTAGCAATGGGATATGTGTTTCCTGTCATGTTCGTGATAGGCAAAGCCTTGGTGTTCACCCTTCTTGCAGCGGTACTCACCGAACTGGCAATGCTCTATTACAAATGGCAGGGCATAGATGCAGCGAGGACATGCTCCCAGCGCTTCTCTAATGGCGATGACAACGAGGTGAGTGTCCGTCTTACCAGCCGCTATCCCTTCCGTGTCAACATGCAGGTGATAGACGAGATACCTCCCATCTTCCAGCGTAGGGATGTCTCTTACTCAGCCACTCTGCCCACGGCGACAGGCATGCCGTCCACCGTTATCTCCTATACCCTTCGTCCTGTGCGCCGTGGAGTATATGGATTTGGACATGTGCTGGTCTTCGTCAGCACCCGTATCGGACTGGTTCAGCGTCGGTATGTCCTTGACGAACCAGTCGACGTCATGGTGTTCCCCTCCTATCTCATGCTCAATAAATACGAGTTACTCGCCATGAGCGACAAGTTACGCGACCTTGGCATCAAGAAGATACGCAGGGCAGGCAACAATACCGAGTACGAGCAAATCAAGGAATACGTCCAAGGCGACGAATACCGCACCATCAACTGGAAGGCTACTGCCCGTCGCCATCAGCTGATGGTCAATATATACCGTGACGAGCGCTCCCAGCAGGTGTATAACGTCATCGACAAGGGTAGGGTGATGCAGCAGGCATTCAATGGTATGACCCTGCTCGACTATGCCATCAACGCCTCACTGGTACTGTCGTATGTCACGATGAAACGAGAAGACAAGGCTGGACTCATCACCTTTGCCAATCGGCTCGACACCCATGTCGCCGCCTCACGCCAGCCAGGACAGATGCAGATGATACTACAGAGCCTCTATTCGCAAGAGACGGTGTTCGGCGAGACCGACTATTCAGCCCTCTGTGTCCAGCTGGGCAAGCATGTCACCAAGCGTAGCCTGATGGTTCTCTACACCAATTTCTCCGGTCTCATCGAGATGGAACGCCAGTTACCTTTCCTCAAACTCCTCAACAGTCGCCATCGCCTGCTCGTGGTGTTCTTCGAGGATAGAGAACTCAACGACTATGTAGACACACCAACCAAGACCACAGAAGACTATTACCGTCACGTCATCGCTGAGAAATTCGTATACGAAAAGCGTATGATAGTCTCCCGACTCAAGCAACATGGTATTCTCAGTCTGCTCACAACGCCTGAGAAGCTCTCCATAGATGTCATAAATAAATACCTTGAACTGAAACAACGGCAAACAGTCGTGTGAGAAGGATGAGACATCTTGTTATTATATTATGTGGTTTGTTATCCGCTGTCCTCCTTTCCTGTCACGACGGCAGCAGGCATGAGGCTACGCTTCGTTGGGCGGACAGCCTTAACCGTAACTATATCGAGATACCCTCCGACAGCCAGCTCCTGGAGGCTGTCGACTACTACGACCGTCACGGTACCCCCAACGAGCGCATGCGAGCCCACTACCTCCTCGGTTGCGCTTATCGTGACATGGGCGAGGCACCCAAAGCCCTCGAATGTTACCATGATGCAGCCGACTGTGCCGACACCCTAAGTAGTGATTGTGACTACGCGCTCTTGAGCAAGGTGTATGGGCAGTCGTCTATGTTGTTTTATGAGAGGTATCTTTATAAAGAAATGATTCCTTTATTATGCTCGGCTATAAATGCGGCAAAAAAAGGTGCCTGTTTCGATTTAGAGGCTAATTATCTTGAGATGCTCGGAAGTGCCTATGAGCAATCAGGAGATTTAGACAATGCTATTTCCACCTATGTTACGGTTGTAGATAGTTATAAAAAAGCGGGTATGCTGTCCGATGCCAATATAACAACAGGAATGTTGGCTTCAGCCTATGTGAGTGCTGATAAATTAGATAAGGCAGACTCCTGTATGCAGCTTTACGAAAAGTTTTCAGGTCTTTTTGACACAGAAGGGAATATTGTTGCAGGAAAGGAAGTCTATTATTATGTTAAGGGACTGTTTTATCTGAAAAAGGGAAATACGACAGATGCAGAACTATTGTTCCGTAAGGAATTAAGCAAGGCAATAACTACAGATGACTCCCTTTCAGCATATAACGGATTGCGTCAGTTATATGAAAGCACGGGCAAAAACGATTCGGTAGCCAAATATTCCTCATTGTGTTTTCAAAATGTAATAGTACAGTTCTCCGATTCTTCGATCCAGCAAATGGAGAATATACAGGCACGGTATAACTATGGTCATTCCCAACAAAGAGCAAAAAAGGCAATAAACACAAATCATTATTTAAGAAGAGCGTTGTCTTTCATATTGTTGGTATGTACAGTATTAGTTCTTGCAACAGTCTGGTATGTCAGGAAAATAAAAAACGGACAGGCAAGGCTACGAAAAGAAATAGAAAAGTTTGCACACAAAGATAGTTATTCAAATTCCGAAAAATGCGGAGACGACACGCCTTCAAGTGTGCCCGTAATGGATAATATCCTATATTCTCATATCCAGCAGGCAGTCAAGAATCCTGTTAAGAACGCCTTATCATCCGCAGACTGGACTCAGTTAGAGAGTTATTTCGACAGCAGGTTGCCTCGCTTCCGTCAAATCATAAATGGAAACGGTCAGGTGTTACGCCAGGAAGAATATCGCATGTGCATCCTTATTCGTATGAATTTCTCACCTCGTAGCATCTGCAGTCTTATGGATATGAAGTCTTCTAATGTTTCAAACATGCGGCGACGTTTATTACAAAAGGTTTTCGGATTGGATGGTAAGCCAAAAGATTTTGATATCCGTATTAGAGAGATTGAGTAAAAGCATCCCATTTCATCGGTATAATCTGATATTGTAAGTTTTTTGTAAGTTTTTTCAATGCTGTTGTTTGTAGGATGGATTTGTAGTTTTGCTACTTTTGTCCCCTGTAAACCAAATACAAACAACTTAAAATGAAAAAGCTATTATTTACCATTATGTTTCTTTTCAGTTTTCTGTTAACAGGAAGCTTTACAGATTTTAATAGTGCAAATGCGCAGCAACAAGTTAATCTCAGTATTATAAAGACAAAACCAATTGGGCATAACGTTCCCCGTACCCCAGTACGTCCGCCAGTTGTCTATCTTGACGACTACACACTGACGTTTGAGTCCCATGCGGACTTTACCTTGCAGGTAGTCTCCTTTGACGATGAATCTGTCGTTTTTGAGACAAGTGTCCCAAGCTCTGTGAGTGAAGTACAACTGCCCAGCTACCTCACTGGCGAGTATGAGTTGAGACTATATACCGACAGTTTCCTGTTTGTAGGATATGTTGAATTGTAGACTATCTTTTAAAGCGTAATTATCAGATGCGAAAGCTATTTTTTCTATTGTCGACATTCTCATGTGTTACAGTTCTGGCACAACAACGGCTTACGGCTGTTGATAACCTTGCAAAAGATTCCGACAAGATAGTTCTTCAAAAAGCCCCTTATATACACCATGGTGGAGACGGTGAGGACCTCGTATGGGATGTCAGCCAAACAAAAGAAGATGGTGGCGACATTCAAATAGAATACTATGTGGACAAGACAGGAAACTATAAGCGTATAGATGACAAACAAGTACTTTATGGTAGATTGAGACATGACTGTTTGGAGCAGTACGCTATGGAATGCCGTAATAAAAAAATCTGGTATAACCATAGTAAACTACTTATGAAATATCCGTTACAATATGGTGACTCGTTATCCAAACATTTTGGAGGATGGGGCAGCTACTGTGGGAATCACAGTATAAGGGAAACAGGTCTTGTGACATTAAAGGCAGATGCTACCGGTACGCTTATTCTTTCATCCAGTGATACCATCAGAAATACTTTACGAGTATACACCTTGACAACAACAGCAATGGCAATGGATGTAGATGTTGCAATAATAGACAGCTCCCAGCTGAGACAGGAAATCGAAGAAAGATATGACTGGTATGTCGAAGGTGTCAGGTATCCTGTATACTCCACCTTTTTGAACACGAGCTTTTCCAATATGCATCCTGTAGCAAGTGTGAGGTATGCATACAGACTGCCTCTTGAAAGCAGTGTCCCTGCAGTGAACTTCACGGATGACAATATGTCTTCAAACAAGTCTGCAAAAGGTGAAAGCATGATGCCCCCTGACACTTTCCACTATGACATCAGCACACATGACAACTATATTTCGGCACATTGTGCTTCCGAAGTTGATGCAAATATTACGGCTTTGTTGGTAAGTTCTATGGGAGTAACATATAGAAGTGTCCACACAGCGGTACGGGCAGGTGAAGAAACCAGTTTCTCTTTTGACTGCTGCGGTCTGCCTCATGGGCACTATGTCATATATATAAATGTAAACGGGCAAATACACAGCCAGACGGTAAGCTTAAAATAACATCATACAGCATGAATAAAATAACCCTAACCATATTATCAGCCCTTACAGCAACACTCATTTATGCACAGGCTAAGTTCCCGGGAGGTTCACCGGGGTATTTCACTCCGAATCCATCGTCGTTTGTTGATGTTCCAGCTCCAGAGGCTGCGTCGTTAGGTAAATACGGCGATGTCGGCGTTTCCTACTTCACGGGTAATCCCAACATCAGCATCCCACTGTATAATCTCACAGTGCGCGATGTAAACATGCCCATTACGCTCGACTATGAATCAAGCGGAGTGCGGGTCAACAGCCTGCCTACATGGGCTGGACAGAACTGGACGCTGAACGTAGGCGGAGTGATAACGCGAATAGTAAAGGGAAGATATGACGAATGGATTTATCCAAGACAAATGCAACTTCCCGATGCCGTCAATTACTTCCAGTGTCATGACAAGCTTAAGGAACTGTTGGGAAAGAATGACAATTACAAAAGTCTAAAGAATGCCGCCGTTTACAATTATCATGATCTTGCACCAGACGAGTATACATTCCATTTCATGGGAAAGTCAGGGAAGTTCTTTCTTGACGATACAGGCAGCTGGAGAGTGCAGAGCGATGACAACCTTGAGGTAATCTTTGACTATAACAAAAGCACAAATTTCATCAGTCCGTTATTTGCCAAGTATCCTAAGACGACAGCATTAGACAAGGAGCAGCGAAAGACCATCGCTGGCTTTGTAATACGTGACGCAGAAGGCAACTGTTACCAGTTTGGGTATGACAGGAATGCGATAGAGTACACAACAAATTTCTGGCACATGAGCAGGAATGAGGAAAACGAGTCATGGCACGCACAGAGCTGGTATCTATCCAAGGTAACCGACAAATATGGAAATGTCTTGTTTAAGCTGCATTATGACAGAGGAGCATACGTCATACAAGTATTCAATGGCTATTTCCGTGATGAAGTAAAGGAAAAGGCAAGAGGCTTTTTCGCAGCGAGCATGCAATATTCCGTCAGCAATTCTACGTTTCCCTATACATTCTCAATTTGTTCTCCCGTGTATTTAAAGAAAATTACGACTCTGAGTGGAATGCAGTGTGAATTTTCTTCGTCGTATGTGTCAGACGAAATGGCAACGGAGAAACTATACAAGAAAGTATATGACGGCATGGGAAGTACCTCGAACTTTTATCAGAAGATGGCAAGCATGGTGTCGTCATGGGGACCATATTCGGGAACGGGCACATACCATCTTGGAGCTTTCTATTACCTTCATGGCGACGAAGAGGGAAGTAGCCCCGATTCTATTTCCAAGTTCCGCTATAACCGTCCGAACGAGGACAGGTTCAATCTGCTCAGCTATGCCCGAATCAAGAAACTGAATAATGTCGTGATAAGTGCTACGGAAAACAAACTGTCTGAGTATATAGGCTTTCGCTTCTGCATGAGTTACGTGAATAACAGACTTAAGCTGGATAGCTTAATGGTGCAGGATCATGCTGTACATTATAGTGACAAGACGGGAGTTAAGGGAGTATACAGGTTCACATACAATAATTTCGAGAATCTGCCAAACGACTATCTCACGACAAAAGAAGACCACTGGGGCTTCTATAATGGAGTGTCATATTATCAGGCTGTGGGCATACCCAAAAGTAATCTTGAAATAGTGAGAAATCCTAATTCCACCTATACCCAGATAGGTATGCTGAGCAGCATACAGTACCCGACAGGCGGTGTTATGGATTTTGTATATGAGCCCAACACGTATAGCAGGTATCTCACTCACGACAGACAGTCAATGGTGGAAGAAAACGGTATCGGTGGTGGACTCAGAATAAAGACCATAAACTTGTACGAATCGCCGTCACGTACCCGTCTGCTAAAGGTAAGGGACTTCTCTTACAATATTCCAGGAACCGGAAAATCCAGTGGAGAACTGTTCGCTACTCCACTATACGATTGGGATGGTTGGAGAATAAAGTGTATTAATAATGCCACCTATCACCTGTCCACGTTGCATACCACATCCGTAGTACCTCTGGCCAATAGTTTTGGTGCAAGCCTCGGTTATTCCTATGTTACGGAAACCATCCGCGATTTGTCTTCAACTGGCTCTTACATGGACAAACACGTTTATAGGTTCTCCAATTTGTCTGACCCGAATGTGCGCGACCAGAGGTTCTATCTCACCTTCGGCTATGCCGATGGTATCACTCCATACGACGAGTATTCGGAACTCGGTTTCAAAAGAGGAAAACTCCTGTCAGAGACAACCTATGATGGTGATGGAACCAAGATTAGTTCCACGGGATATAAGTTTCGGTTGGACAATTTCTTGGATAACCATCATGTCCTTACTTCCAACCTGCAATACGAATGCTACGGCAATTCTTCTCAGTATGCTCACTATGTGGGAGGGATATACAAGTTGTATTATCCAAAATATGACATAGTGGAGAAACACGATACGGTGTTCAGTACCGACGGCTCCGCGCCACTGGTTACATGCTATACATACGGAAAAACCGACAAGGACTATACCTCATGGTACGGATACAAGCACGGAGTCAACATGAGACTCACGGAGACAGAAACCGTCCGCAGAGGCACCCTGTATGAGAAAAATACGTATGTCTATGGAAATTTCAATAACAGTAGTGTGTCTGATTCAATATTGTATAAAGGCATGTCAGTCATACAACCTCTGTCAGTCATAAACGAGCGCAATAATCAGACAGTGTCAGAGACAAAAACCATATACAAGGAGTTGAGACTTAATGGCAAGCGGTGTATGGTGCCATCTATGGTAACCCTCACAAACAATTACCAGAAGATCGATACGCTTGTGACATACACGAGCTATACCAGCACAGGTATGCCTGCACAGTTTCGGGAGTTAGGAAAACCGACAACGTTTCTCAAGTGGGCTGTAAACGACAGCTATTTGGTAATGAAGAGCGATGGCTATATACCATACTCCGTCAGCGATGCCAACTTCTATGACAGACAGAAAGGCTACAGTCAGCTTTATAATTGGGTAAAAAACTCCTCCAACATGACAACTGGCTATGTATATAATCCCCTATTCGGTGTCACCTCTATCATATCGTCGAACGGCAAGGCTGTATCCTTCAAGTATGACAGCTTCGGCAGGCTTGTTGAGGAAACAGACGAAAACGGCAACTTGCTAAGGCAGTATCAATATAATATCCGCAAATAAGATGAAACTCATACTATTATACACGCTGCTGTCCTTCCCTCTGGCAGCTTCGGCGCAAAGCAACGAACAGAACTATGTGCTTGAAAGCATATTCCTTGGCACGGAGGCATCCAATAGAATCGTCAATGTGAGCTATTTCGATGGTATCGGCAATAAGGTTGAAGACACGACAACCGCATCTGGTTCTGGAAAGTCAGTATATACATTCAGTACCTATGACTCCAAAGGACGCGAAGCAATGTCGTATCTTCCAGTACCAATTGGCAATTCACTGTCCTTCGAGGATTTCAGTACAGTAACATCGGCTTCTTCCAGCTATTATGCCGGTGACGTGACGGCATATCAGCGTAGGCACTATGATGCAATGGACCGTGTTACTGAAGAAGATATTCCCGGTGCGCAGTGGCATGCAGGAAACAAGAGTACAGTCATAGGATATTTTACCAATACAGCCGAAGACAAGGTGCTTCATTATGAGGCTCCGCTGAATACCGTCTCACTTATAAAGCCCGAGGCTTCTTCGTCAAGATATTATCCAGCAGGCGCATTGTCAAAGGAAGTCCGCACTGATGCCGACGGCAACAGTGTTACGGTGTTCCAGGATTTGCGAGGCAACACCGTACTTGAGCGCAGGGACATAGGCGACACTTATTTCGTTTATAATGCTTTAGGGCAGTTGCGCTTTGTCCTTTCCCCGGAATTTCAGCAGTCTGAAAACAAGGATCTGTATGCGTATGAATACAGGTACGACGCACATGGCAGCATAGTGTGGAAAACCCTGCCAGGGTGCGAATATTCCCAGTATTGGTATGACAAGGAAAAACATCTGGTTTTCTCACAGGATGCCCAGCTCAGGGTAAAGGGACTGTATCGTTTTACGCTCTGTGACACCAAAGGCCGTCCGGTCATACAAGGACTGTGCAGTTCATGCAACCGAGAGCTCGAAAATGTTGACCTGCATGTTTCGTTCCCTATTGGCATCGCCAATACAGCCTGTTTCATGGACACGGGATACATCATAAATGTGCAGGGATATATTGACACAAGCACGGCAATCATTGAGCAGGTGAACTATTATGACACATACCGGTTCCTTTCAGGCAGCTATGCGGAGGAGTTTGCAAAGATATCCGCCACAAGTTCCACCAATGGTGTTGGGCGGCTCACTGGAACCATTTCGGCAGCATCCAACGGGCAGAATGTCTTCCGTGTAAACTACTACGATGTCAAAGGCAACATAACCAAGGTACTTGAGAAAGGACTCGATGACCATGTCTGTCATACAGTCAACGGCTATACGTTCACCAACCAATTGGACTCAACGTATACCTCTGTGGACGTAGGCTATGGTGAGCCGTTCCGAGTGAGAAACTCATACACGTACAACATTCATAACAACATGCCAGAAAGTCTGTCCGTCTCGCTCTCACACGGTGATTCATATCACACTAATACCATATCCTACGAGTATGACGACCTAAACAGGCTTGTAAGGACTGTAAGACCAGAAGGTGTGGGAGACATCGCATATTCCTATGACCTGCACGGTTGGCTTACGGATATTGAGAGTAATAGCTTCAAGGAATCCCTTTTCTATGCTGACGGTTTCGGCAGACCATGCTATAATGGCAACATCAGTAGCATGCAGTGGCAGAATTCCACGTACGACCGGCAGCGCGGGTATAAGTTCTATTACGACAAGCTTAACCGTCTCACCAGTGCTATATATGATGAGGATACCTCCGGAAGTAACATACAGGGGCTTATTAAAGGTGAAAAGGTCACGGCCAATAAGACCAACGAACTATCAGCGCTACGTTCCAAGTTTGAAAGAATTGCCACGTCAGTTCAACCTTATGAAGCGGAGCCTCTTCTTGAAGCAATAGCTGAAATAGACGAGGATTGTCAAGAATGCGTCATGGAAGAAGATTCTCTCCAACTACAGGATTTTGAAGCAACAGAAAACTTGAATAATAATATTGCGTGCTACGACGAATACGTGGAATACGACCTCAATGGAAACATAACCCATTTGCAGCGTTATGGCAGGATGCAGGATGACACCTTCGGAACGATTGACAATCTGCATGTATCCCTGAATGGCAATCAGCTTTCGTCAGTAACCGACGAGGCTACAAAAATCATATATGAGGGCGCTATCGATTTCAACAATGCAAACAATGGGCAATCGGATTATACCTATAATGGTTGTGGCGCTTTGACGAGCGATTCTGGCAAGGGAATAGCCATGATAGAGTACGACAACAGTAACAATCCCTTGCGTATACAGTTCACCAATGGGAATGTAACACGATATATTTACACTACAACAGGTCAGAAGTTGCGCACCATATACTACACTGCAATGCCAAATATCACTGTGCCTATCGGTGAGACACGTCCGTTAAACCAAGCTGAAATATTGTATACAGACTCTATCGACTATCTGCTTAATGGCAGCCTTATACTTCGAAACGGCCGAATTGACAAATACATGTTCGGTGAGGGATACTGTCAGGCCTGGATCCCACATGCATGCTTTGCCAGGCCTATGATGTTTGAAGGTGACATATTTGGCGATGGGTCATTGATTGTTGTACCGACCGAGGAGGAGGTAGAATCGTATCAAGAATTACTCAAGAGGTGGGGAGAAATAGGTGCAGCAATACAAGCCTCCGATGACTTCACATTTTATTATTACAACAAGGACCACCTTGGCAATATCCGTGAGGTCGTGGACGAGATGGGAAACATCCAGCAGGTAACCAACTATTATCCCTTCGGTACGCCATACTCTGATGCCCAGTCCACAATAAATCCGGAGTTCCAGCCGTTTAAGTATAATGGAAAGGAGCTTGATATGATGCACGGACTGAATACCCTCGATTACGGAGCACGTCAATATGATCCAGTTCTGCCTGTATGGGACAGGGTGGATCCTTTGGCAGAGAAGTATTACCATATCAGTCCGTACATGTACTGTTTGGGTAATCCTGTGAAGTTGGTGGATAGTGATGGTAGAAAAGTAAAACTTACAAATAATGAAGAAGACTTAGCCGCTATACGT
>ONCJ01000013.1 GCA_900316295.1 uncultured Prevotella sp. | reverse complement strand
GATAGCACTTGTCTCATCAACGTCGATAGTTACCTCTTCGCCAGAAGTGAGAGCAAACTCAGATGCGAGGCGTGTGTCAGGAGCCTCTGGTGTCCATGTAATACTATTGATGTATGCTTTGCTTGTTGCATAAAGATACAATACGGTATTATTGAGGTCTGTCAGACGAACGCTGTTGCTTGCCTTTGTAATAGTAGCCAATGCAGGATCGTTCTTCGCCTTTGATGTGCTTACGGTGATGTCGCTTGTGTTGGACGAGCCGTATGTCACAGTCAGCGTACCAGCTCCTGTGAGAGGAGGCAATACGAAGTAACGATTGCCGAGTGATCCATCTGCAAACTGTGTACCACCACCCATCTTCAGTGAGCCGTCGGCAATCTTACAACTTGAACCTGCAACATATAGAAGTTCAGAGCCAGTCTCGTCGGTGCTGACAAATGTGTTGTTTGCATTTGCAACGAATGAAGCACCATTCTTCAGTGTGTTCTTGTCATTTACAATCCATGTGACGGGGTCGAGAGTTGGAACAGGGATGACGGTAACGGTGATGGTCTTTGTACCAGGCTTATATTGGTTGTTACCAGCATCAGATACGGTAATCTCTATGGTACCAGCCTTCTTACCTGTGATGACACCTTCGGCACTAACCGATGCGATAGACTCATCGGAAGACTCATAGCTGAGTGCACCTGCTGCACCTGAAGTGGTGATGGTTGCAGTTCTCGAATTTGCCATCTCAATCTCGATGTTAGTACCAGAGGTGATGGCGAGTTGTGACTCTGCACGTGTGTCGTTTACTGTAACGGTAACGTTGATAGAACCAGCCTTTGCGGTCTCTGAACCTGCATCGCTGACAACGATAGTTGCCTCACCAGCCAACAGACCAGTAACGACACCGTCAGCATCAACGGTTGCAATGTCTTCGTCAACAGAACGATAGGTGAGGGCACCGTCGTGCTGGGTCACGTTGATCTGAACAGTAGCGTTGCGGTCAACAGTCAGCTCGTCGTTCTGTACCTTGAGGTTAGACTCGGTACGATTGTCAGGAACGTTGACGGTAACGGTCTTTGTGCCTGGCTTGTTGGTTGTGCTACCTGGATCGCTGATAGTGATGGTTGCGGTACCATAGCCAACGGCTGTGATCTTGCCGTTCTCATCGACAGTAGCGATGGAAGATGCACCGGAGGTGTAGGTCAGGGTGTTGGAGCATGTGACGCTTATCTGTGCAGTTGCTCCCTTCTCAACGGTAATCTCCTCATTGGAGTTCAGTGTGAGGTCGGATGGGTTACGGTTGTCTGATACGGTAACGGTGAACTTCAGTTCTGCACCGTTGTGCTCGTTATCGGCTGCCTGTGACAGGGTAATGGTTGCGTTGCCTTCGGCAACTGCCGTAATCTTACCATTGGCATCAACGGTGGCAATCTTTGTCGCGTTTGATTTGTAACTGATAGCACCCGTAGATGTCGTGGTGTAATCTGTACCCAGTGCGAGGGTATAGGTCTGTCCACGTGTCAGGGTGATGTTAGCAGTGTTCACCTTTGTGAGGTCGGAAGCACCTGTAGGAGTATAAACCTTCACACCCTGAATATCACGACCGCCAGTGGCCTTGTTGGTTACGCGTACATACTTAATATCTGTCTCTTCGAAGTTTGCAGCAACAGATGGGTGTGTGGCTGTCTTGCCTTCTACGGTTGTGACTTCAGTCCAAGTGTTGCCGTCGACAGATTTCTCCACAATCCATTTCTGGCTTCCGTTACCAGAAACATAGAATGCTATAGAAGATATTGCTTGAGGGTAATACATGGTGAGGTAGCCACCAGCTGCAAGCAGGATGGAGCCAGCGTAGTCTGAGCAGGAGCCTGTCTTGGAGTTTGTGATGGTGCGTGTAGGGTTAAATGTACCGTTGGTCATAATGGTACTTGGCTTGGTCTCACCACCATCAGACATGTAGGTGTTGACCTGTGCCTGGTTGTCTGCATTGAACCAGAACCAGTCGTCGTTCTCGCCGATGACTTGCTTACCGCTGACAACGGCACTACCACCGCTACCACCAGCCCATGTAGGCACGTATGCGTCGTTGGCCTCCTGGTCGAGTCCCTTGCCATCGCCACCATTAACGGTAGATGTGGCAGGTGTGCGGTCGCTGATGGCTGAGCCGTCAGCAAAGCTCTGTACGGTAGACTCGTAATTGACCAAAGTGCTCTTCATGTCGCTAATGACATCGTAGTTCTCATCCTGCAGAGAGTTGTTGAATGTCCATGTGAAGTCGCCATGCTCCATACGACCGGCACCGAGACTGCCGCGAACGATTGTTGGGATGTCCTCTGGGTCGTCCATCTTGTTCTCAATATACTGAGTCCTGGCAGCATTGTCAGCAGCACTGTTATAGCTTGTGCCACCAGTGAAGGCCGTAGCGGTAACAGCGTCAGCACGATTGTCTACCAATACGGCATCCCAGGCACCTGTAGCCTGAGCATCAGCCGACCAGTATTGTATCTTACGAGGATTGATGATGACGTTGTTGAAAGCCTTGTTCACACCACTGTTCTCGCCAGAGAAAGTGCCGTCGCCCTCAGCGTCGGTACCCTGTTTAGAGCTTAGCATAGGATACTTTACATTACGGAAGTAGTTGGCCTCAACGAATGCTGAACCACCGCTTGTCACACCGACAGCATACTTGGAGTTACCGTCGTAGTAGTTGTTGTAGCAGTGATAGAAAGCTGTACGGATGCGTGGATGACGAGAGTCGGAGTGGTCGAACCAGTTGTGGTGATATGTCATCCAGCAGTCGGTGGTCTCACTCTTCATACCACCGAGTGAGCACTTACCATTGTCATAGAAGTGGTTGTAGCTCACGGTGATATGGCTCGACTTACCCTTGATGTCGACGGTTCCGTCGCCCTTAGCCTGGTCAGCGTCGCCACCAGTGCCACCATAGAAGAAGTCCATGTTGTGAACCCATACGTTGTGGTTGTCGGTGTCGAGAGATACGGCGTCGTCCATACAAATCATGTTGGCGAAGTTGCGCAGCTCAACACTCTTGGCACTACGGATGAGGAATCCAAAGCCATGAGTAGTTGCATCGAATCCAACACCCTCGATGGTGATGTTCATATCGGTGGAACCACTCTTACCTTTGATCTGTATACCCTCGGCACTCGAGTTGAAGGCGTCAACGTCGGCCTTCTTTATGGTTCCGACGATACGGATACAGAGAGGACGTGTCTCCTTGCCCTTCTCGAAAGCACCAAGGATTGCTTGCAGTCCTGTAAATTCAGTATCGGTACCAGTGTTTACGTTACAAGTAACGGTCTTGGCAGTCTTGGCAGTAACGTAGATGACACGTGCGCCGTCCTTCAGCGTACCGTCGTTCTTGTATGCACCGATACCGCCAGGCATACCAACATGGGCGAAACCTGAACGGTCGTGAGCCGTAACGGTGAGAGCCGATGTCTCCATAGCTTTGCTTGCATCCTCCGAACCTGAGATTACAGGCACCACCTTCATCTGGTAGCTGCCAGCCTTCAGTCCGAGTGCGTCTGCACGATAGAAGTCGGCATACTTACGCACGAGTTCCTTGTCGAGACGTGTGTAGGTGCCACCAGCAGGCTTCACATACACATTGTAGTCGGTGGCTCCACTGACAGCCTCCCATTCGACAGCTGCCGACTCGAACCATCCGTACTCCTTGGTGATAGCTGCCGAAGCAGGTGTGGCACAGATGAATGCCATACACATCACCATTAAGCTAAGTAAATGCTTTTTCATTTGATTGATAGTTTTAGTTATAGTTTTTTAATATTAGGTTTCTCTTGTCCGGAAATATAGCAAATGCAAAAGTAGGCAATTTGTGCCTACTTCTATACATTTTTAATAAAAAATAAAGTGAAAACGTTTGCGAGATACTATACTATTTACGTGCAACGTTCATCGCTCCAATTTTTCCGTCGCTCTCAACGGTAGCCTTGACGGTGTAGTTGCGAGTAGAGGTCCCGCCCTCACGCTCGGTGACGTTCTTGGCGTCGAGTGTGATGTCGTATTCGTATCGGTTTTCGCCCACTTCACGCTTGCTGATGTTGCTTATGTCGCCGATGTACCAGTTGATGTTCTTCACGTCTGCTTGATAGAGGTCAACCATGTATTGCTGAACATCCTGCTTGGTGGCGCGTTCCTTACCATTGAAATTGGTTAGAAAAGACGACACACTGTTGTTTAGAGCCTCCTTGTTGCGGGAGTTGATGGCTTGGAAGAAACGTCGTACGGCAGAGGTGGCTTTGTCCATCTCGGCTGTTGTGGGTTCAGTGGCAGAGGTTGTGTTTGTTGAGGTTTCTATAGCCTCTTCATCTTCTGCATTGTCTTTGTACTCTGTAGGTTCTGTGTTGTCTGCTTGTTGTCTGCTTTCAGCTTCCTGCTTCTTGTAGTTAGGATCCACCATAGACATGTCTACGTCTTCCTCCATGGTCTTTAGCTTGTCCATGTTGACTACGTCATTCGTACCCAGTTGTTGCTTAGCATCATTATAGATGTATAGCATTACGGCGCATAGCACTGCTGCGATGACGAAAGAAATCAGGAGTGTTTTTCTGCTATCCTTTTTTTGTTGGGTATTGCGGGAGGCTGGTCTGGATATGGGTGGTACAGCCTGGGACTCATACACGGGCGTAGCCTCAACAACAGGTTGTGGCTCATACACAGGAGTAGCCTCTATTACTTGTTCTTCTTCGTATGCAGGTTGCTGTTCTATGGTGTTTGTGGATTGTGGATTGATTGGCTTGTTTGCTATCTCGATTCCGCAGTTTGGACATACTGGAGCTTTGTCGCTCACCTGATGGCCACATTCAGGACATGTAATAAGCATGATATTATTTTTTTTTCTTTTGTGTTTCGATATGGTGATATATAACGATATCTCGTTCTGTTATCTTTTATGTATAAATCTGATTTCTCTCATAGTATGCCTACCCATGAGACGGCTCTTGTCTACGAAACCATTGACTCCGTTGATGTGTCCTTTGCCGGTATACTGCCATGCAAAGATGTCGCGTTCGTCGCATAATACAGGTTCACGGTCGGCACTATATTGGGCTATCATGAGTTTATAGCCGTCAAGTGCGCCTGGTAGATATCGATTATAGAAATTGGTGTAGGTATATACCAGAGGTTTTTGCTTGTATTCTCTCTCCACCAGTTCCAGGAATTTATGCAAAGAGTCACAAAGAGCACTGGCACCGAGTCCGCCATTTACCTCAACGTCAATCATTGGCAGCAAGTCTTGATCCTCAGGTCGACATTGAGCACGGAAGTTGCGTAGCTGCTCAGCTTGAGGAATGCGTGGACGATAGAAATGGTAGGAGCCTACCTTCAGACCAGCATCCTTAGCCATGCGTATGTTGTCCATGTATCGCTTGTCAATGTTGTTGCCGCCTTCAGTAGCTTTAAGGTAGACGTAGTACATA
This sequence comes from uncultured Prevotella sp., assembly GCA_900316295.1. Lineage (GTDB taxonomy): Bacteria > Bacteroidota > Bacteroidia > Bacteroidales > Bacteroidaceae > Prevotella. The sequence goes on along the minus strand of ONCJ01000013.1, from coordinate 42,637 downwards.
CGACCATTGTCACCAACAGCCTCCCAGAATACGTTGCCCTGATAGTGACTCATGTCCAAGCCATGAATATGGTTACATGTGTCCTCGCATTGTATATAGTATTGTGCTTTAGCACTTGTCATCGCCAGCATTGCGACTATGATTATTATGAGTTTTCTAATGTTCATGGGTGCAAAGATACGATTATTTGACGATAACGCTAATGCTAACGCAGACTTTTTAACATTTATCAATTGTCAATTATCAATTATCAATTACCTTTCACTCTTCAATCTCAGACAGACTACGTCCGAGATTGCGTACAAAGCTGCTAGCTGTCTCCCAGGGCGCATAGTTGTAGAAATGAATACTACGGCGTACGTTGCGACGAAGTACTGATGAGTTGTTTTGAACAAATCCCGTGCGACTCTGACGGAAATGCCATTCTTCAGCAGTGTCTTTTGCGAGATTGGAAATCGATTGGATGGTGAGTCGAAGGGCATCCTTCTCTTTTGTCACGACAAATGGCACCTCGTCCTTTTCAAAACCGAACACCTCGATAAGTATGCTGCCCTGTAGTTGGGCCATGCGCTGAAGATGAAGCTGAGAGAGCCATTGGTCAAACTTCACAAAGTCTACCTTGTCTCCGCGTATACGTAGGTATCGTCCTAAACGAATGATGCCGTCCATGCTTAGCCCCTTATTCAGTATGTGGTAGACATTGAATATGATTAGCTCCAATAGATCAACGGTCTCCATTGAAATCTCGTTGTCGTTCATCTCCTTGTTGATGATGCGCTTCATTTTCCTGTTGAGCCTTTTGCTGCTGAATTGCAGCTCTTCCTCTGTGATGACCTCCGATCCCAAATCATCGTTTTTCTGTGACTCGGCAATCTGTTGCATCAGGTCAGCCGGCAGGTTGAGTCCTACATCACCATTGTGATTGGCTACACCTTTGGCAAATACGGGAACGACACGTTGTGCCATCACCATTTGGAATAGTCGCCTCCATTTGAACGGGGACATGGGTTCAACAGGTTCATTTTCATCGAAAGCGCCTGAGCGTAAGAGTCTGAAGAAATTGCGTTGTATTATATTCATCATATCTAACTATATCGTTTGGGATAACGAAGAAGAATTGCTAATAAGGCCATGAGACCTAAGACGAGTGGGTAATATAAGTAAGGTAATATGTTTATGGGGTTGAGCTTTGCAAGTCCAGCCGCCATAAGAACCTGTATGCCATACGGGATGATGCCTTGTATGCAACATGAAAAAGTATCGAGGATGCTTGCTGCCTTACGGTTGTCAACACCATAGCGGTCGCTGATTTGCTTAGCTATCCCACCGACAGTGAGAATGGCTACAGTGTTGTTTGCGGTACAAAAATTAACAAAGCATACGAGTGCGGCTATTGTAAGTTCTGCGCCGCGCTTGCTACGGACCCTCTTGGTAAGGCGTTGGATAATGAAGTCAATGCCACCATTATACTGTACTATCTCTAATAGTCCGCCTGCCATCATCGTGATTATGATGAGTTCGCCCATGCCGATGATACCATCGCCCATAGATGCAAACCATCCGTAGAGGTCGTATGTGCCTTCGAAGATGCCAATAGCCCCTGTAAGAATAATACCTATGATAAGTACCGCCATGACATTCATACCGAGAATGGCACAGATGAGTACGGCAAGGTATGGTGTCACCTTGGCAATGTCTATGTCTGGAATCTGTGATGGAGCTTGAATGTCAAATCCGACAAAGACATACATAGCGAAAATTATTATTGCTGCGGGTATGGCAATGAAGGAGTTAGCGCGAAACTTGTCGCTCATCTTGCAACCCTGAGTGCGTGTGGCGACGACAGTCGTGTCGCTGATGAAAGATAGATTGTCACCAAAAAAAGATCCGCCGACAACCAAGCCTATCATAAGAGGAATACTGGAGTCTGTCGACTGAGCCACGCCCGTAGCGATTGGTGCCAGAGCTACAATGGTGCCCACGCTGGTGCCGATGCTCAGAGAGATGAAGCATGCAGCAAGAAACAGTCCGGCAAGAAGCATGGAGGAGGGGAGTAGCGACAATGTCAGATTGACGGTTGCGTCAATGCTGCCCATCTGTTTGGCTGATGAAGCAAAGGCACCTGCAAGTACGAATATCCATAGCATCAGCATCATGTTCTCCGTACTGGCACCCTTTGAGTATGTCTGTATGCGTTGGGTCAGCGGTAATCCGCCAAATATAGCAATGGCATAGATGCTTGCAGCCATGAATGCCACGGTGATAGGTACGGCATAGAAGTCGCGGGCGACAATGCTGGGGACTACATAGATTACTATGAATACCAATAATGGCGATAGTGCCTTGAGTCCCCGTTTGCTGCTGATCTCTTTCATTCAGACTAACACATTATTTATATAATAGGGAGTGGATGTGTCCACTCCCTTCCATATACTTCTCTTAGAGTGTTACACCATTCTTGAAGATGGAAATCTCGCGATAACCGTTTTCTTCGTTGCGCGTCTTTTCGCCTGATGCAACGGCAATTACCTTGTCGATAAATTGGCGCACGAGGTCTTTCATCTCTATTCCTTCAGTCAGCACACCTGCGTTGAAATCTATCCAGTTGGGCTTGCGTTGGTACAGACCACTGTTGGTGGAAATCTTCATCGTTGGGATGAATGTACCGAACGGGGTGCCACGACCAGTGGTGAAGAGTACTATCTGACAGCCGCTGGCTGCAAGTGCCGTAGAAGCCACGAGGTCATTGCCAGGTGCTGAAAGCAGGTTCAGACCTTTCGATTGCAGTCTCTCACCATATTCCATAACTCCACTGACTGGTGCACGACCGCATTTTTGAGTACAGCCGAGAGCCTTGTCTTCAAGAGTTGAGATGCCACCAGCCTTATTGCCTGGACTTGGATTCTCGCCGACAGGCTCGCCATGGGAGAGGAAATAGTTCTTGAAGTTGTTGATAAGTGAAACGGTCTGCTCAAAGAGTTCAGGCGTCTTACAACGGTTCATGAGTATAGTCTCCGCACCAAACATCTCTGGCACTTCAGTGAGGACACTTGTTCCGCCCTGTGCAACGACATAGTCGGACAATTCGCCTACGAGAGGATTAGCGGTGATACCACTGAAGCCATCAGATCCTCCACACTTCAGTCCAACACGCAGTTCACTCAACGGCACATCCTGGCGCTTGTCTTGCTTTGCAATGGCGTAGAGTTCTCTGAGCACTTTCATGCCTTCCTCTATCTCGTCGCCTTCGACACGTTGTGTCACGAGCAAACGGATTCGGTCTTTGTCATAGTCGCCGAGCATAGCCATGAAGTCTTCTGGTATGTTGTTCTCACAACCGAGAGAGAGTACCAGTACGGCACCTGCATTCGGATGTAGACAGATGTCACGCAGTACTTTGCGTGTGTTCTCATGATCATCGGAAAGCTGAGAGCAACCAAAATTGTGGTGCCACGCATGTATGGCATCAATACCTTCAAGTTGGGTCTCCTTTGTCAGTAGCTCAACAAGTTTCTCGGCAATACCATTTACACAACCTACTGTGGGTACAATCCATATTTCATTACGTACACCTACCTCACCATTCTTACGAACATATCCCTTAAAGGTCCTATTTTCGTTTTTGATATTAAGTATCTCGTTTACAGGCTTGTATTCGTATTCGAGTGTTCCTGCGAGATTGGTCTTCAGGTTGTTCTCGTTTACCCATTCTCCTGCTTTCAGATCTTGACGTGCATGACCAATGGGATAACCATATTTTATAATGTTGGTACCCTCTGGAGCGTCGTCGAGCAACACCTTATGGCCGGCAGGAGTGTCTTGCAGTAGTTCTATCTTTTTACCGTCTATTTCGATTATCTCACCTTTGACCATAGGGCGCAGGCATACAACCACCGAGTCGGCGGGATTGATCTTTATAAATGCTGATTGTTTCATAATGATTTTGTTTTTATTGTTTGTTTTGTCGTATTTCTATTAGACACTCTCACGTTTATAGAACTCAATGTTCTCTTTTGTAAGCAGTTCGATAGGCATGTAGTTTACGGGTTTTACCTTTTTCTTCAGTACTATAGCATGGAATAGGGCATCCACGCAAAGGTATCCTTGCATGAAGGCATGCTGAGAGATAAGGAAGGAGATGCTACCTTGCTTGACACACTCTACATTCTTTCCCACCAAGTCGTAGCCCATAATCTGTATGCTGCGTCGGTTGGTCTTGAGCAGAAAATCGCCCACGATGTGTGCCTTTGAAGCAAAAGTGATACAGTGGTGTACCTCTGGATGAGAAGTAAAAAACTTCTCAAGTATCATGTCGTAGTATTTACGATCTTTGTCTAATGGCAAGTCTACTTCGTGTATTTTCACTGATGGGAAGTGATCTTGCATGTAGTGGCGAAATCCCACCTCTCGGTTGGCTTGCTGTTTGGATGATACGTGTCCGTCCTTGATCTGCTTCATTATCATTATAGCCTTTTCGTCGCGAGCTATCAGCATGAGCATTCGCGCGGCAAAGTATCCGCTCTGGAACGAGTCTTGACCATAAAATGATAATGGTTGCAGGTCAGGTATGTATGAGTCGAGAAGAATAAATGGTATGTTGCGTTCGTGTAGTTGATCGGTAAACTTTCGGGTGATGTCCAGTTCTGACGGCACAATGATTACCCCGTCGGCATTTTCTTTGAGGCAAATCTCACTTTGTTCGTTGAAACTATCGTTGTCGAACCTCTGATAGAATAGCAGCTTAACGTCAATGTGGAAGTCGCGTCGCGCTTCCACGCAGCGTTTGACACCATCTTCCACCTCGTTCCAATATGCCTCGCTGCTATGCTTTGGCAGCATGCAGTAGAAGGTATACGACTTGTTGTATGCCAGAGCACTGGCATACACGTTTGGCTGGTAATTCATCTCTTTCAGAGCTTGCTCTACCTTCTCGAGTGCTGGCTTAGATACATTAGGCCGTTTGTGTAGTACCCTGTCTACAGTTCCTACGGATACGCCTGCACGCTCAGCAATGTCCTTAATTCTTATCTTCTGTGTCATATCTTCGGCAAAAGTAACGTTTTTCTTTGAATTGTGCGAACGCACAGTAAGATATTTTTCACAAAAGAGATAAAAAAGTCCTTTTTTCTTTCGTCAACTAAAGAAATTGTCGTATATTTGCAGAAAATATGCCGATGGTAAACAAATCTTATAATAATATACAACAAACTATTTAATTTCAAAAATCAAAATCAAATGGCAAAAATTGTAACATTGGGCGAGATTATGCTCCGCCTGTCTCCTCAGGGAAATGATCGTTTTATTCAGAGTGAGTCTTTCCGTATCATCCCTGGTGGTGGTGAAGCCAACGTAGCAGTAAGCGTGGCAAATTATGGTCACGATGCCTACTTTGTTTCAAAACTCCCAAAGCATGAGATTGGACAGATTGCAGTGAATGCACTCCGTCGTTATGGCGTGAACACTGATTTCGTGGCTCGTGGTGGCGACCGCGTAGGTCTCTATTATGCAGAGACTGGTGCCAGCATGCGTCCGTCAAAGGTTATCTACGATCGCGCGCATTCTTCTATTGCTGAGGCAGATCCTTCTGACTTCGATTTCGATAAGATTATGGAGGGTGCTGCTTGGTTCCACTGGTCTGGTATCACTCCAGCTATTTCTGATAAGGCTGCAGAACTGACCAAGCTGGCTTGCGAGGCTGCAAAGCGTCATGGCGTATGCGTATCTGTAGACCTTAACTTCCGTAAGAAGCTGTGGACCTCTGAAAAGGCTATCTCTATCATGCGTCCTCTGATGCAATATGTTGATGTTTGTATCGGTAACGAGGAAGATGCTGAGCTCTGTCTCGGTTTCAAGCCAGACGCAGATGTAGAGGGTGGCGTGACCGACGCTTCTGGATATGAGACTATCTTCAAGCAGATGAAGGAGCAGTTCGGATTCAAGTATGTAGTATCTACGCTTCGTGAAAGTTTCTCTGCTACATTCAACGGATGGAAGGCTCTTATCTATGACGGAAAGGAGTTCTATCAGAGCAAGCGCTATGAGATCAATCCTATCATCGACCGCGTAGGTGGTGGTGACTCTTTCTCTGGTGGTCTTATCCACGGTCTGCTCACTAAGCCAACTCAGGGTGAGGCTCTTGAGTTTGCCGTTGCTGCTTCTGCTCTGAAGCATACTATCAATGGTGACTTCAATCTCGTTGGTGTTGATGAGGTAGAGTCTCTCGCAGGCGGTAATGCAAATGGTCGTGTACAGCGCTAATTGATAATTGACAACTGATAATTGATAATTATGGCTAAGTTTGATAAAATAGCAGTAATGAAGAAGATCGGTGACACCGGTATGGTTCCTGTCTTCTATAATAAGGATCTTGAGACATGTAAGAACGTGGTGAAGGCTTGCTACGAGGGTGGTGTACGTGCTTTTGAGTTTACCAATCGTGGCGACTTCGCACAGGAAGTGTTTGGTGAGTTGGTAAAGTGGGCTGACAAGGAATGTCCAGAGCTTGCTCTTGGTATTGGCTCTGTCGTTGACGCTCCTACAGCAGCGCTTTACATCCAGCTTGGAGCTAACTTCGTTGTTGGTCCGCTCTTCAATCCAGACATAGCACCTGTATGTAATCGTCGACTCGTTCCTTACTGCCCAGGCTGTATGACGGTGAGTGAGATTGGCAAGGCTCAAGAGTTGGGCTGCGACCTCACGAAGGTCTTCCCTGGCGACGTTGTAGGTCCAAACATGGTGAAGGGTCTGAAGGCTCCAATGCCATGGTCGAAGATTATGGTAACTGGTGGTGTTGCTCCTGAAGAGGAGAACCTCAAGGGATGGTTCAAGGCTGGCGTCTACTGCGTGGGTATGGGTTCAAAGCTCTTCCCAAGCGACAAGGTTAAGGCTGGCGACTGGCAATATATCACCGACAAATGCAAGGAGGCTCTTGGCTATGTTGCCAAGGCTCGCGCATAAGATACTCCTGACAAGAGACTCAATAGGACTTTTGCTCCTATTGGGTCTCTTTCTTTTTTCGGCTTGCAAGCCGTCCTATAAGGAAGACGTTGACAAGTTGAACAACTTGTCGTATTCCTATCACTATCGCAATCTTGATTCCGCTCGTGTCTATGCTCAGCGTGCTCTGTCGTTGGCTTCCAACTATGGAGCGGGTAGGGCAGAGGCGTTCAACAATCTTGCATTTGTAAGCATCTCGAAGATGGACTATCGGAATGCCTACACATTGCTCGACTCTGTAGCCTTGGTGACAGACAATCAAGTAGAGCTGTTGATTGCCGATATCCAGTTGATGAGGCTTTGCCAACGTGAGTCACGCAACAAGGAATTCTATGATTACCATGAGGCGGCACTTCGTCGTATGCATCGTATTGATGAGGAGTCCCAACGACTCGACGAACACTTGTATCGTCGCATGGTATATGCTCGGTCTGAATTTGCTGTCGTCACTTCCACATATTATTATTATGTTGGCTTGGAGCAACCCTCTATACAAGCCATCGAAGCAATAAATCCCGATGGTGAGGTGAGAGGCGATACGGCTCAGTTGCTGAGCTATTATTATAATGTGGGAGCAGGAGGTATCATTACCAATGGTACCGCTGAGGAGATTGCCCAACAGGAGATGGATTATCTGCTGCGGTGCTATCTTTCCTCTGTGCGCAACGGCTACCTGTTCTGGCAGGCAAACTCCCTGCAGGCTATAAGCGAGCATCTGCAAGAGAAGACAATGCGAGGCAGGCTGATAGCCGATAACCTGCCAGCAATGAAGTTTCTCAATGTAGATAACATGCCTGACAGCCTTCTCGCAGGCAATCTGGCACAACGCTCATTGGATATGTTCCATACCTTTGGTGATGTCTATCAGATAGCAGGAGCCTATCGTACCTTGGCGCAGTGCTATTGGCATATCAACGACTACAGGTCGGCAATAATCTGTCTGGACAAGGCTCTCAACGAAAACAAAGCTATTGAGCAGGCTCCCGACCTCGTAGCATCTATTAGGGAGCAGTTGAGTGTCACGTATTCAAGTATCGACGATAAGTCAAAAAGTGACTACAATCGCAATATCTATTTGGACCTACAGGATGAGACACGTCAAGACCGTTATCTGGAGTCGCGTGCCGAACAGCTGGAACGTACGTCGCGTCAGCTCAATTGGATGATTGCGACGGTGATAATGGCTATATTAATCATGATAGCTCTCTTCTTATTGTTCGACTGGCTTCGTCGCCGACAGAAACGGTTACATCCACTCCAGCAACTGGCGGAACCTCTTCAGGAGTGGAAACGCCGCAACGAACAGAAGACCAGTGAGATGGAATCGAGGCTTGAAGAGATACAAGAAGACTATGCTCTGAATGTTACACATATTATAAATAATAAGAAGCGCAATCTGGAACAGCGCGCTAAGGTGTCGCTCGTCAATAGCATCACACCACTTATTGATCGTATGCTACATGAGATTGATAAGCTGCAACATACTCAGGAGACGGACGAAGTAAGAAGCGAACGGTTGGAATATATCAAAGAGCTTACTGGTAGTATCAACAACTACAATGGGGTACTGACCCAATGGATACAACTTCGTCAGGGAGAGTTAAGCCTGCATATAGAGAGTTTTCCGCTGGCTCAGCTCTTTGATATCGTGAAGCGAGGTAGTATGAGCTTCCAGATGAAGGGTATCAGCCTCGATGTCTTGCCGACTGCTGATGTGGTAAAGGCAGACAAAATCCTTACTCTCTTCATGATCAATACTATCGCAGACAATGCTCGCAAGTATACTGCTGCTGGCGGTAAGGTAACCATCGGTTCCGCGGCTACAGACAGCTACGTAGAGATATTTGTGGAAGATACTGGCGAAGGTATGACACAGGAACAGTTGGCAGGTATCTTTGACCATAAGATAGCCAATGGTCATGGCTTCGGGCTGATGAACTGTAAGGGTATCATTGAGAAATACAAGAAGATAAGTCAGATATTCAGTGTCTGTACTCTGTCGGCTGAAAGTACTCTTGGCAAGGGCAGTCGCTTTTTCTTCCGACTGCCCAGAGGCATCATGCGCCTGCTTGTCGGTATGATAATGTTGTTGCCGCAGTTACTATTCGCTGCTGGCAGCGTTAATATTCAGGCTGACATCATCGACAAGGCGAGTGCATACGCAGATTCTGCCTTCCAAAGCAATATACGTGGCACATACAGACAGACGCTTCTCTTTGCTGATAGTTGTCGAGACTGTCTGAACAGATATTATAAGCAGATGCATCCCAACAGTGGATTGCTGATGTCGCGTGACCATGATGTCGACGGTAAGATAGCCGAGGTGGAATGGTTTCGTAGTGGAATGCATGTCGACTATAATGTTGTTCTTTCTATCCGTAACGAGAGCGCTGTGGCAGCATTGGCGCTGCACGATTGGCAACTATATAGATATAATAATAAGGTGTATACCCAACTCTTCAAGGAGTTGTCTGCCGATGTCACCCTTGGCGATTACTGTCGTGCAATGCAACGTTCGGAAATGAACAAAAACATTGCTATATGGATACTTGTTGTGATGCTGATTTTACTCTTCCCTGCATATTATTTCCTGTTTTACAGGCACAGGCTCTACGAACGACTGTGCGTAGACAGAGTGAAGAAAATCAACACCATACTTCTCAGCGATATGGATGTGGAGAGCAAGCTCGATGGCATAATGCCAATAGCCACTAACCGTTTTCCTGATACGCTGCACCAGATAGTACAGGATATCATTGACGTGTTGTCGCAGTCGCTGGAGAAAAATAAGGTTGACAAAGAGCAGATATCTTTGCTGGAAGACGAACGTCAGCGAGCACGCTATGAGGACGGACGACTACATGTCAGCAATAGCATACTTGATAACTGCCTTTCCACACTCAAGCACGAGACCATGTATTATCCTTCCAGGATACACCAATTGTTGGAGGATAAGGATCAGGACCTCCAGTCGATAAGTGAACTGGCAACCTTCTACAAGGAGTTGTATTCCATTCTCAGCATGCAAGCTATGCGGCAGGTTGACTCCGTACGACTGCAAGTAAGCAGGCTGATGTTGTCCGATGTGGTGGAATGCTCTGAAGACATATCATTGCTTGGCGATCCAGACATGCTGAGATATATGTTTACCATCCTGCAGCGACAGGCAGGTCAAGACGGTATTAAGGTCAGTGTAGGTGCTGCCAATGGACAATATGTAGATGTTAAGGTTCTGGTTATGGGCTTGTCTCTCGACGAACGACAGTGTCATGACCTTTTCACTCCGTCAGTAGAACATCTGCCATATCTGTTGTGTCGACAGATAGTCCGCGATCTTGGTGATGCCACTAACGCTCGAGGCTGTGGCATCATAGCCTCGCCAAATCCTGCAGGAACACTCATGACAATCACGATGGTGCGAAGCAAAGAAATATAAACAGGCATATATCGAGACATATAGGTTTTGAGAAAACGAAATAACGAAATAACACGATAAGAGAATATGGAGAATTTGAAGGTTATCATAGTTGAGGATGTGCCTTTGGAACTCAAAGGGACAGAGGGTATCTTTCGTAACGAAATCCCAGAGGCAGAGATAATAGGTAAGGCAGAGAATGAAATAGAATATTGGCGACTGATGAAGCAACAGAAGCCGGATCTCGTCTTACTTGATCTTGGTCTTGGTGGTTCTACTACGGTTGGTGTGGAGATATGTCGTCAGACCAAGGAGACGAGTCCGCAAGTAAAGGTGCTTATCTTCACAGGTGAGATACTCAACGAGAAACTGTGGGTAGACGTGCTTGATGCTGGTGCCGATGGTATCTGTCTGAAGAGTGGCGAGCTACTTACCCGAGGCGATGTCTCGAGTGTGATGAGCGGCAAGCGGCTGGTGTTCAATCAGCCAATACTTGAGAAAGTCGTCGAGCGGTTTAAGAAGAGTGTCGGCAGCCAACTGCTCCATCAGGAGGCTATGGTCGACTATGAGATTGATGAGTATGATGAGCGCTTCCTGCGCCATCTCGCACTTGGATATACCAAGGAGCAGATCACATCGCTTCGCGGTATGCCGTTTGGCGTAAAGAGTCTGGAAAAGCGCCAGAATGAGTTAGTACAGAAACTCTTCCCTGGTGGCAATAGGGGAGGAGTCAATGCCACCCGTCTCGTCGTGCGTGCCTTGGAATTGCGAATTATTGATATCGACAATCTGCAACCAGATGAAGAATAAGCATCTACAATGTTATCGTGCTGCATGCCGTTGGTTGGGATGGGCCACGCTGGTCGTCGTATGTCTCCAGCTGCTGCTCTTCCTGGTGTCGTGGCTCATCGCTGCTACGGCACCCGAGCTGATGGTGCGCTCGCTGCTTAGTGCCGAGGGAATACGTTGGTTCGTAGGACATTTCATGACCAACCTTCAGTCGCCTCTGCTCGTATGGCTGTTGTTGATGTCAATAGCTGGTGGAGCCTTCGATAGTGCTTTGAAGGCTCACAGACAGTCTCCTTCAGCCTATGCCCTTCATATTGTCGTCATCCAGTTGCTCACCATCGTTACTCTTGTGCTGTTGCTCACCATCGTACCTCATGCCTTGTTGCTCAGTGTCACGGGCAATCTGTTCCCCAGTAGCTTCTCTGACGGTTTGATAGCCATCCTTTGTTTTACCGTTACGCTATGTTCGCTCACCTATTGTGTTGCGAGCCGACATGTTACTTCTGTTGGTGATGCCTATTCAGTGTTGTGCTCTGGTGTCCGATGGTTTGCTGTTGTTGTCCCCCTGTTTGTCGTATCTTCCCAGCTATACTATTCTTTTATGTTTGTCCTGAGGTAGGGTTATCTCTCCTGCAAGGCTACGGTTCATACTGTCGAACACATCTTCATAATTATCATACCTGCCCCATAGGTGCATGAGTTTTGTTACGGCAGCCTCCACCGTACTGTCATATCCGCTCACCACTCCTGCGTCTTGCAGTTGATAGCCAGTGCCGTAGCGCTCCATTGCCACTCGTCCTGCCATACACTGGCTGATGTTTACTACCACCACACCATGTTCGCTGGCTTTTTTCAGTAGGTTCATTATCCACTTCTCGTGGGGTGCGTTGCCTGAGCCAAACGTACGCATCACTATACCTTTCAGCAATGGTGCGTCAAGCAGATGACCTACCAGACTCTCCTGCAGTCCCGGGAACAGCGAGAATACTATCACATTGGGATTCAGGTCGAGGTGTGGCAGCAGTGGTGCGTCGTAGTCGGGCTGCAATATGTGGTGATCATGGTATGTGAAGTCGACACCTGCATCACATAGACTTGGATAGTTGAACGAGGCGAAAGCGTTAAACCCGTCGGCATTCTGTTTTGTCGAGCGGTTACCTCTAAGCAGATGACCATTGAAGTAAATACATACCTCGGGCACCATCGACCTGCCGTCAGGATGATGGGCGGCAGCCAGCTCAATGCTTGTTATAAGATTTTCCCTGCCGTCTGTGCGCAGCTGACCTATCGGCAGCTGACTACCTGTGAGTATTACGGGTTTAGTCAGATTCTCTAACATAAACGACAACGCAGATGCCGTATATGCCATCGTGTCCGTGCCATGAAGTATGATAAACCCATCATATTCCTCATAGTCTTCAATGATTATTCTTGCAATCTTTGCCCACAATGCCGGCGACATGTCAGAAGAGTCTATGGGCGACTCAAACTGATATACACCCACCTCTATTGCCAGTTGTCTCAGTTCTGGTAGTCGCTCGGTCAGTTCTCTGAAGTCGAGAGGCTCCAATGCGCCTGTCAACTCGTTTTTCCCCATTCCGATAGTACCTCCGGTATATATCAGAAGGACTTTTTTGTTGCTTTGCACATTCATAATGGCATCGTTTTCGTAAAATTTAATGCAAATATAGCTTAATTCTTCCTCAAATCAAAAAAAACTCAGTAAATTTGCAGGTAGGAAATGCTTAAAACTAAAAACTTAAAACAAAAAAGCAATGAAACAATTCATGGACGAGAATTTCCTGTTGGAGACTAAGACCGCACAGGAACTCTATCACAATCATGCGGCAAAGATGCCAATCATCGATTATCACTGCCACCTCATCCCCGAGATGGTTGCCAGCGATCACAAGTTTAAGAGCATCACCGAGTTGTGGCTTGGTGGCGACCACTACAAGTGGCGTGCCATGCGTACCAACGGTGTCGACGAGCGCTTCTGTACCGGTAAGGACACCAGCGACTGGGAGAAGTTCGAGAAGTGGGCAGAGACCGTGCCTTACACCTTCCGCAATCCGCTCTATCACTGGACCCATCTGGAGCTGAAGACAGCTTTTGGTATCGACAAACTCTTGTCGCCAAAGACAGCTCGTGAGATTTTCGATGAGTGTAATGAGAAGTTGCAGCAGCCGGAATACACCGCACGTGGCTTTATGCGTCGCTACAATGTAGAGTGCGTATGTACCACCGACGATCCTGTTGACGATCTGCGTTGGCACAAGGCTACCCGTGAGAGTGGTTTCGAGATTAAGATGATTCCTGCATGGCGTCCCGACAAGGCTATGAACATAGAGAAGCCAGAGTTTTCCGACTATGTCAAGCAGCTGGCTAAGGTTGCCGATATGGACATCAGCAGCTTCAAGGATATGGTAGATGCATTGCAGAAGCGTCACGACTTCTTCCATGAGAATGGCTGCCGCTTGTCTGATCACGGTATTGAGGAGTTCTATGACGAGCCATATACCGACTCTCAGATTGAGACCATCTTTGAGAAGGCGTTGCGTGGTCAGCAGTTGTCCAACCTTGAGATACGCCAGTACAAGCATGCTTTCCTGCGCGTTTGTGCAGAGCAAGACTATGCTGCCGACTGGACTCAGCAGTATCACTATGGTGCCATCCGTGACAACAATACCCTGATGTACAACCAGCTTGGTCCTGACACAGGCTTCGACTCCATTGGTGAGTTCAATACAGCCAAGGCTATGAGCCACTTCCTCAACGAGCTCAACGTAGAGGGCAAGCTCACGCGTACCATATTATATACTCTCAACCCATGCGCCAATGAGGTCATCGCCACTATGCTTGGCAATTTCCAGGACGGTTCTTGCCCAGGCAAGATACAGTTTGGCTCGGGTTGGTGGTTCAACGACCAGCTCGATGGCATGACTCGCCAGATGAACGCTCTCTCAGTGCTCGGTCTGCTGAGCCGTTTTGTAGGAATGCTCACCGACAGCCGTTCGTTCCTGAGCTATCCTCGTCATGAGTACTTCCGTCGTCTGCTCTGCAATCTTCTCGGCAATGACGTAGAGAAGGGTCTGCTGCCTAACGACATGGAGTCGCTCTCTCGTATGGTTGAGGATATCTCTTACAACAACGCTCGTCGCTACTTCAAGTTCTATTAATAGAGCGTAACTGATAAGAAAAAAGGTGTGTTTATGATGAACACACCTTTTTTCTTCCTTCTTATATTAAGTTTCGCATGTACTAAAGTCTGATAATGAATGTAACTGCATATATTCCTCACACTCTCGACGGCAGGCGCATCGACGCGCCCCGCCGAGGTGAGGTATATATAATAAGGTGGAGGGAGCAGGGTACTTGGCGCACAAGGAAGATAGTCGGTTTATCAATATTTTGAAAAAGTTTTTGTTATCGTTTTTGTTATATGTGAAAAAGATTTGTAACTTTGCACCGATTTTTATTCAAACCAAATATTTGACTTGTAGAAATTAAGCGGTAGTATAATATGAAAAAGTTGATAGTCTCTGCCATGATATGTGTTGTGGCAATGATGTTTACCGGGTGTGGAAACATTAAGAATCTGGTGTACTTCCAAGGTATTGATTCGTTGGATCTGTCACCTTCGCGTCAGCTCTATGATGCCAAGATTATGCCTAAAGACCAGCTGACCATCATGGTGAAGACTACCGACCCCGAGGCATCGGAGCCATTCAGCCTGTATAGCCAGAACAGCGGCTATGCCAACATGGGCGGACAGGGTCAGAATATGTATAGCTATCTGGTGGACAACAATGGTGACATCAACTTCCCTGTGCTCGGCTTCATCCACGTGGAGGGTCTGACCACCCGTGAGTGTGAGGCTATGATACGCGACAAGATAATGCCATACATGTCGAAGACAGCCGACCCGCTGGTGGCGGTGCGCCTCTCCAGTTTCCGCATCACGGTGATAGGTGAGGCTGGTCCACGCGTGGTCAGTGTGCCCAGCGAGTCGATGAGCATCATCGAGGCTATTGCCAGCGCTGGCGACATCTCTGTATATGGTAAGCGCGACAACATCCTCCTGATACGTCAGGACAAATATGGCGAGAAACACTCGCACCGACTGAACATCGCCGACGCAAGCATTCTGAACTCTCCCTACTACTACGTTCAGCAGAACGATATCATATATGTGGAGCCAAACAAGCAGAAACTGGCTAACACAGCTATGAACAGCTACTTGGGAGCATGGCTCGGAGCTGCCACGACACTCATCTCGGCGACTACGCTCGTCATTGCGTTGACGAAGTAGAAGATGCGGCAGGGGGAATGAGGAGGAGGAATGATGTTTGTATAATTTAAGGTAAAAGATTATGTGTGGAATAGTGGGATATTTGGGTAAGAAGGAGGCTTATCCCATACTTATCAAAGGACTGAAACGTCTGGAGTACCGTGGCTATGACAGTGCCGGTGTTGCACTGGAGAACGCCAGCGGCGACTTGAATGTCTACAAAGCCAAAGGCAAGGTGTCCGATCTGGAGGCATTCTGCGCTGACAAGAACATCTCGGGCTGCGTAGGTATTGCCCACACACGCTGGGCAACGCATGGCGAACCGTCGTCGGTGAACGCCCATCCTCACTATTCCGAATCCAAGAATCTTGCCATCATCCATAACGGCATAATAGAGAATTATGCCGACATAAAGAAGAATCTTATCGACAAAGGCGTGACATTCCGTTCGGACACCGATACGGAGGTGCTCGTACAGCTGGTGGAATATATCCAAAACAAGAAGAACCTCGACCTGCTGACTGCCGTCCAGGTAGCACTCCATCAGGTGATAGGTGCCTATGCCATCGCCATACTGGACAAGTCGACTCCCAACCAGATCATAGCGGCGCGCAAGCAGAGTCCGCTGGTGGTGGGAATAGGCGACGGCGAGTTCTTCCTTGGCTCCGACGCAAGTCCCATCATCGAGTATACCGACAAGGTGGTATATCTTGACGACGGCAACATAGCCGTGTTGCGACTGGGCGAGGAACTGAAGGTGGTGAGCATACTCAATGAGGAACAGCAACTCGAGATAAAGACCGTAGACATCAATCTGGGTCAGATAGAGAAGGGTGGCTATCCGCACTTCATGCTCAAGGAGATATTCGAGCAGCCCGAATGCCTCACCAATTGCATGCGAGGCAGGGTGAACGTAGAAGCCGACCACGTCACTCTCTCGGCACTCATCGACTACCGTCGTCAGCTGCTCAACGCCAAGCGCATCATCATCGTGGCGTGTGGCACCAGCTGGCACGCAGGACTTATAGGCAAGCAGACCATAGAGACGTTCTGCCGTATACCCGTGGAGGTGGAGTATGCCTCGGAGTTCAGATACCGAAACCCGGTGGTGACCGAGGACGATGTGGTGATAGCCATCTCGCAGAGTGGTGAGACCGCCGACACGCTGGCAGCCATACAGCTCGCCAAGAGCAAGGGCGCCTTTATCTATGGAATATGTAATGCCATCGGTTCGAGCATTGCCCGTGCCACCGATACGGGTACATATATACACGTAGGTCCTGAGATTGGTGTTGCCTCCACAAAGGCATTCACCGGTCAGGTGACGGTGCTCACGATGTTTGCCCTCGCACTTGCCGATGCCAAGGGAACGATAGACAGGGATGTGTACCTCGAGACGGTACAACAGCTGAGCCGTATACCAGAGATGATACGTGAGGTGCTGAAGACCAACGAGCAGGTGGCTGACCTCGCAAGGACCTTCACCTATGCCCGCAACTTCCTATACCTCGGACGTGGATTCAGCTATCCCGTGGCACTCGAGGGAGCTCTGAAGCTCAAGGAGATATCCTACATACATGCCGAAGGCTATCCCGCAGCCGAGATGAAACACGGTCCGATAGCCCTCATCGACTCCGACATGCCCGTAGTGGTGGTAGCCACAAGGACGGCACTCTACGAGAAGGTGCTCTCCAACATACAGGAGATCAGGGCACGCAAGGGTAGGGTGATAGCCCTTGTCACCAAGGGTGACGACACCATTGCAAGGATTGCCGACGAGGTGATAGAGCTTCCCGACGTGATGGAGAGCCTCGAACCGCTCGTTGCCACTATCCCCCTGCAGCTGTTGGCTTATCATATCGCAGTCTGCAAAGGTAAGGATGTTGACCAGCCAAGAAACTTGGCAAAGTCTGTTACAGTTGAATAACCTATATGGCGAGTTGTCTTTGACGACCCGCCTTTTTTATGAATATCCATGTGGATGAATGACATTATGAAAAAGAAACGATATAAAGAAATGAGTAACGTAACATTAGTATTAAGCGACGGAACCACCTTCCACGGCAAGTCCTTTGGCTATGAGTCACCGGTAGTGGGCGAGGTGGTGTTCAACACGGCGATGATGGGCTATCCGGAGTCGCTCACCGATCCCTCGTATGCGGGTCAGATTATGGTTCTCACCTATCCCCTCGTGGGCAATTACGGCGTTCCGCCATTCACCTTCCACGACGGACTGCCCGACTTTATGGAGAGCGACCGCATCTATGCCACAGCACTCGTGGTGAGCGATTATAGCCAATACTACTCCCACTGGAACGCTAAGGAGAGTCTGGCTGAGTGGCTCAAGCGTGAGAAGGTGCCAGGAATAACCGGCATCGACACCCGAGAGCTCACCAAGGTACTGCGCGAGCACGGTGTGATGATGGGCAAGATAGTCTTTGACGACGCTCCCGACGCGGGCAATACAGGTTCCGCTTGTTGCGACTCTATTGCAACAGGCAAGACAGATGCCGCTCCCATCGAGGACTATGGCAGCATCAACTGGGTGGAACGTGTGTCGTGCAAGGACATCATCCGCTATAACGAGGGAGCCGGAAGGAAAGTGGTGCTCGTAGACTGCGGCGTGAAAGCCAACATCATACGTTGTCTCGTGGGGCGTGGCATAGAGGTGATCAGGGTGCCTTGGAACTACGACTACACCCAGATGGAGTTCGACGGACTCTTCCTTGCCAATGGTCCTGGCGATCCAGACCGCTGCGAGGAGGCTGTCAACGTGCTGCGCCGCCAGATGTCAATGAGCCGTAAGCCCATCTGCGGCATCTGCATGGGCAACCAGCTGCTGGCTAAAGCCGCCGGAGCTACTATCTACAAACTGAAGTATGGTCATCGCTCGCACAACCAACCCGTACGAGAGGTGGGCACCAACCGATGCTATGTGACCAGTCAGAACCACGGCTATGCCGTCGACGCCTCGCGTCTTGGCAACGACTGGAGGGAGCTCTTCGTCAACATGAACGACGGATCGAACGAGGGCATACGCCACCAGCTCAACCCGTGGTTCTCCTCCCAGTTCCATCCCGAGGCTTGCTCGGGTCCCGTAGACACCGAGTTTATGTTCGACCGATTCGTAGATGCTCTTGCCAACGGATAGTATTCATAACATAAAACAGATAAAGTCATGGCTCAAAATGATAGGTTTCACAAAGTAATATACCCTATATTACTAAGTAATATACCATATATTACTGACCAATATATAATATATTACTGACCAATATATAATATATTACTGACCAATATATAATATATTACTGACCAATATATAATATATTACTTTTTGAAACGATAGGAATTGAGTCGTAAAGAGATAGAGAACAGATAATAAAACAAACGTAAAAAGCGATGAAATACAACCATATCAAGAAAGTGTTGCTCCTCGGTAGCGGAGCATTGAAGATAGGAGAGGCGGGCGAATTCGATTATTCCGGCAGTCAGGCACTGAAGGCTCTGAGGGAAGAGGGCGTGAAGACGGTGCTCATCAACCCCAACATTGCGACAGTGCAGACAAGCGAAGGCGTGGCAGACCAGATATACTTCCTGCCCGTGCAGCCGTATTTCGTGGAGCGAGTGATCCAGAAGGAGCGCCCCGACGGAATACTCCTGGCGTTCGGCGGACAGACTGCGCTCAACTGTGGAGTGGAGCTCTATCAGTCGGGAGTGCTCGAGAAGTATGGTGTCGAGGTGTTGGGAACGCCTGTCCAGGCTATCATGGACACCGAAGACCGTGAGCTCTTCGTGGAGAAGCTAAACGAGATAGACGTGAAGACCATCAAGAGCGAGGCGTGCGAGACCATCGAACAGGCACGCAAGGCGGCACTCGACCTGGGCTATCCCGTCATACTGCGTGCCGCATACGCACTGGGCGGACTGGGCAGCGGCTTCTGCGACAACGAGGAGGAGCTCGACCGACTGGCAGAGAAAGCATTCGCCTTCTCGCCACAGGTGTTGGTGGAGAAGTCGCTGAAGGGCTGGAAAGAGATAGAATATGAGGTGGTGCGCGACCGTTATGACAACTGCATCACCGTCTGCAACATGGAGAACTTCGACCCACTTGGCATACATACGGGCGAGAGTATAGTCATAGCACCCTCACAGACACTCACCAACTCGGAGTATCACAAGCTGAGAGCGCTGGCAATAAAGATAATACGCCACATCGGAATAGTGGGCGAATGTAACGTACAGTATGCCTTTGACCCGAAAAGCGAGGACTATCGTGTCATCGAAGTCAACGCCCGACTCTCACGTTCGTCGGCTCTCGCATCCAAGGCAACGGGCTATCCGCTGGCATTCGTGGCTGCCAAGCTGGGCATGGGCTATGGTCTGTTCGAGCTGAAGAACTCGGTGACGAAGACCACCTCGGCGTTCTTCGAGCCGGCACTCGACTATGTGGTGTGCAAGATACCACGCTGGGACCTCAGCAAATTCCACGGAGTGGACAAGGAGCTGGGCTCGTCGATGAAGTCGGTGGGCGAGGTGATGGCTATCGGTCGTACCTTCGAGGAAGCCATTCAGAAGGGTCTCAGGATGATAGGGCAGGGCATGCACGGATTTGTTGAGAACAAAGAGCTGAACATCCCTGACGTGGATGCTGCGCTTAAGGAACCTACCGACAAGCGCATCTTCGTGATATCCAAGGCTATGCACCTGCAACATTACGACATAGACCGCATACATGAGTTGACAAAGATAGACCGTTGGTTCCTGCAGAAGCTAAAACATATCATCGATATAGACGAGGAAATGAAAGGCTTGGCAAGGGGACACGCAGGGAATGGAAATGAAGATGCCTCTTCAATTCTTCAATCTCTCAATCCTTCAATTCTAAGAGAAGCTAAGGTCTATGGCTTTACCGACTTCCAAATAGCTCGTGCCATCGGACTGGAACAGAAGTGCGCCACAATGCATGAGGCTCTGCTCATGGTGAGAACCCTGCGCAAGCAATGGGGCATACTGCCGGTGGTGAAACAGATAGACACGCTGGCAGCCGAATATCCCGCACAGACCAACTACCTGTACCTGACCTATCAGGGACAAAGCCCCATGTCGTCTGCCGAGGGAGACACTACGGTAAGGAATAGCGACGTAGCCCTTTCGGGAGCTGACGAGGCTCCTTCAGTCATCGTCCTTGGCTCGGGAGCCTATCGTATTGGCTCCAGCGTGGAGTTCGACTGGTGTGGAGTGCAGGCGCTCAACACCATCCGCAAGCAGGGCTACCGCTCGGTGATGATCAACTACAACCCCGAAACGGTGTCTACAGACTACGACATGTGCGACCGACTGTACTTCGACGAGCTCACCTTTGAGCGAGTTATGGACATCATCGAAATGGAACAGCCACACGGGGTGATAGTGTCGACGGGTGGACAGATACCTAACAACCTCGCGATGTTCCTCGACGAACAGAAGGTACGCATCCTCGGAACGCAGGCTAAGGATATCGACGGAGCAGAGGACCGTGCCAAATTCTCGCAGATGCTGACCGAGAACGGTATCAATCAGCCTGAATGGAGCGCCCTGACGACGATGGACGACATCGACAAGTTTGTGGACAGGGTGGGCTTCCCCGTCCTTGTGCGCCCGTCGTATGTGCTCTCGGGTGCGGCAATGAACGTTTGTTCCAACAAGGATGAGCTCACCCGATTCCTCCAGTTGGCTGCCAACGTCAGCGAAGACCATCCCGTAGTGGTCTCAAAATTCATCGAACATGCCAAGGAGATCGAGATGGATGCTGTGGCTCGCAATGGAGAAATACTGGCTTATGCCATCTCCGAGCATATCGAGTTTGCGGGAGTCCACTCAGGTGATGCCACCATTCAGTTTCCTCCGCAGAAGATCTATGTAGAGACGGTGCGCCGCATCAAGCGTGTGAGCCGCCAGATAGCTAAGGCGTTGCATATCAACGGACCATTCAACATACAGTTTATGGCACGCGACAACGACATACTCGTCATCGAGTGCAACCTGCGCGCCTCACGTTCGTTCCCGTTTGTCAGCAAGGTATTGAAGCTCAACCTTATCGATCTTGCTACAAAGGTGATGCTGGATGTACCGGTTGAGAAACCAGAGAAGAACCTCTTCGACCTCGACTATGTAGGTATAAAGGCGAGCCAGTTCTCCTTCAACCGTCTGCAAAAGGCTGACCCCGTACTCGGAGTGGATATGGCATCGACGGGAGAGGTGGGATGTCTGGGTGATGACACGAGCACGGCATTGCTGAAGTCGATGCTGTCGGTGGGCCATCGCATACCGAAGAAGAACATCCTGCTGTCTACTGGTGGGGCAAAACAGAAGGCGGAGATGCTCGACGCAGCCCGAACACTCAAGGAACACGGCTACCACCTCTATGCCACGGGAGGCACATCGAAGTATCTTACGGACAATGGTGTGGAGAATACGCTGGTACACTGGCCGTCAGAGAGCGACCAGCAGCCGCAGGCGCTCGACCTCCTGCACAGCAAGGAGATAGACATGGTGGTGAATATTCCTAAGAACCTGACTCAGCATGAGTTGTCGAATGGCTACAAGATACGTCGTGCCGCCATCGACCTGAATATTCCGCTGATTACCAACAGCCGACTGGCAAGTGCCTTTATCAATGCGTTCTGTAATGTGAAGCTCGATGATATCGACATAAAATCATGGGGAGAATATTGATTCTCCCCATGAATGACAAATGAATACCGTAATGGATACAAAAAAAGACCGCAGACATTGTCTGCGGTCTAACCTTTTCAGTTCGTTACTGATTACTGAGCTACAGAGTCAGTTGCAACGCTGTCAACTGAATCAACAGCAACCTCTGTTGTGTCAGCTGTGTCAGCTGCGAGTGAATCAACAGCAGCCTCAGTCTTTGCTGCGTTACCACAAGATGCGAAAGAGATAGCTGCGATAGCTACGAACATCAAAACTAATTTCTTCATTTTCTTTGCTTTTTTAAATCTGTAAAACAATCAATTGTTCATTAAAACGATGCAAAGGTAAGTATTATTTTTATACTACAAAGACTTTTTTGGTTTTTTTTTCAAGCCTTTTTGTAACCTTTTTGTAACTCGTTAATACTGTGGTGATTACGAAATACTAATAAAAGTTAAAAACTTTTTGTGTTCCCACACAAAGTGAAAAACAATGATTTTAGGTGCTTTTTATTTCCGTTCTAAATTAATAAGTATTACCTTTGCACAGCATTAAGAAAATGATATGATTGACACATCGGCTTTTCAAGGAAAGAAAGCGGCATACTATACGCTCGGTTGCAAGTTGAACTTCTCGGAGACTTCTACCTTCGGACGTATGCTCCAGGACATGGGAGTGGTCACGGCAGAGAAGGGTGAGCATGCCGATATTTGTCTGATCAACACGTGTTCGGTCACAGAGGTGGCTGACCACAAGTGTCGTCAGGCTATCCATCGTATGGTACGCAACCATCCGGGAGCCTTTGTCGTGGTCACAGGATGCTATGCCCAGCTCGAACCGGAAGAGGTGGGAGGCATCGAAGGTGTCGACCTTGTGCTGGGCAGCAATGAGAAGGCACGGCTGATACAGTATCTCAGTGAGGCTTTTGTGGAGTCAGATGGCAACTCCGGAGTGCCCGCTTCCGTTCCCGTTGGCGCTGATGCTCATGTGCCCTCTCGCATCTATGTGGAGAAGACGAAGGACATAAAGTCGTTCCAGCCATCATGCTCGCGAGGCAATCGCACCCGCTATTTCCTAAAGGTGCAGGATGGGTGCAGCTATTTCTGCACATATTGCACCATACCATACGCTCGGGGATTCTCCCGTAATCCTACTATAGCCTCCCTGGTGGAGCAGGCTGAACAGGCTGTCAGCGAGGGAGGTAAGGAGATAGTGCTTACGGGTGTGAACATAGGTGACTTCGGGAAGTCTACTGGTGAGCGCTTCATCGACCTGGTGAAGGCACTGGATAAGGTGGAAGGTGTACGCCGCTACCGTATCAGTTCGCTGGAGCCCGACCTGCTCGATGACGAGCTGATAGAATACTGTGCGTCGTCAGAATCCTTCATGCCACATTTCCATATACCGCTGCAGAGTGGTTCGGACGAGGTGTTGCGGCTTATGCATCGCCGATATGATACGGCATTGTTTGCCCATAAGATAGAACTGATAAAACGATACATGCCGGATGCCTTCATCGGTGTAGACGTGATGGTAGGTACCAGAGGTGAGACTCCCGAACTGTTCGAAGAGACATACCGCTTCCTCGACGGTCTGGACGTCACCCAGCTTCATGTCTTTCCGTATTCGGAACGCCCGGGTACGGCGGCACTCCGCATACCATACGTGGTCGACGAGCGTGACAAGAAACTGCGATCGAAGCGCCTGCTTGAGTTGTCCGACAATAAGACGCTGGCTTTCTATCAGCGGTTTGTAGGCAAAGAGATGGAGGTGTTGTTCGAGAAAGCACCACGAGGCAGGGCCATGCATGGCTTTACTGACAATTATATCCGTGTGGAACTGCCGCCGCAGGAGGCACGTCCTGAATATGACAACCAGCTGATGAGGGTGAGACTCGGAGAGCTCAACCATGACAAGACTGCCCTCAAGGTTTCTATATATAATAATGTGTAGAGCCATATATAAAATAATGTGTAATAAAAGACAGAAGAATCAGATATGAAGATAGCCGTAGTCATTCTTAACTGGAACGGAAGGAAGATGCTGGAGAGGTATCTTTCCAATGTCCTGACATACTCACAGGAGGATGCCACGGTCGTTGTTGCCGACAACGCGTCTACCGACGACTCCGTGGAATGGCTGCGACAACACCATCCCGACGTGCCGCTGATAGTGCTGGAGAAGAACTGGGGCTTTGCCGACGGATATAATCAGGCTCTCGCCCACATAGAGGCGGAATACTATGTGCTGCTCAACTCCGATGTAGAGGTGACCCACCACTGGCTTACGCCGTTGGTGGAATTTATGGACAGCCATGCGGATGTGGCGGCTTGTCAGCCGAAACTGTTGGCAGTACACGACCATGACAGCTTTGAATATGCTGGTGCATGCGGTGGATTCATTGACCGTTATGGCTATCCTTTCTGCCGAGGCAGGATATTTGATACGGTGGAACAGGACAACGGACAGTATGATACTGCCGCAGAGGTGCTTTGGGCTACGGGTGCCTGTCTCATGGTCAGGAGTAACGACTATTGGGAGGTTGGCGGTCTTGACGGACGTTTCTTCGCACATAATGAGGAGATAGACCTCTGTTGGCGACTGCGACAGATAGGCAGAAAGGTGTACTGCCTGCCCGACAGTCAGGTGTATCATGTAGGTGGCGGCACCTTGCCGAAGTCCAATCCTCATAAGACATACCTTAACTTCCGCAACAATCTGACGATGCTCTATAAGAATCTGCCTGATAATGAGTGGCATAAGGTGAGCCGTATGCGACTCGTATTGGACTATGTCGCTGCCCTGAAGATACTCCTGTTAGAGCATAATGTGGGCGAATTCAAGGCGGTCTTGCGCGCCCGTAGGGACTTCCATAGATGGAAACATGACTTTGATGACGATCGTAGGACCATACTGTCGGGTAGGGTGGAGAAGTCGCCTCTGGCATGTCGACAACCCTATTCCATTCTGTGGCAATACTATATGAAAGGTAAGAAAAACTACTCGCAACTGTAATTTTTTTGAAAAAATTATGCATTTAGCATTGCGCATTAAGCATTATTTTATTACCTTTGCAGCCGTTTAGGCTAAATAGTAACACTAATTTTATTTGATGAAGAACGACAAAATGAAGAATCAGTACCGTGTGAACGAGCAGATCAGGGCTCGCGAGGTACGTGTAGTGAGTGACGATGGAGCTATGGTCATGCCCACCCGACAGGCGTTGGATATGGCTCACCAGCAGGGTGTCGACCTTGTTGAGATTTCTCCAAATGCTCAGCCACCAGTTTGTCGTATCATCGACTACTCTAAGTTCCTGTATCAGCAGAAGAAACGCCAGAAGGAACTGAAACAAAAGCAGGTGAAGCAGGAGGTTAAGGAAATCCGTTTCGGACCTCAGACCGACGAGCACGACTATCAGTTCAAACTGAAACACGCTATCGAGTTCCTCGAAGAGGGTAACAAGGTACGTGCATACGTGTTCTTCCGTGGTCGCTCCATCTTGTTCAAGGAGCAAGGCGAGGTGCTGCTCCTGCGTTTTGCCAACGACCTTGAGGAGTATGGCAAGGTGGAACAGCTGCCGAAGCTCGAAGGTAAGAAGATGTTCCTCTACATGGCTCCAAAGAAAGCTGGAGTGGTGAAGAAGAGTCAGCAGAAGCGTGACAACGAGCGCCGCGAGGCTGAAGCCAAGGAAGCAGCAAAGGCAGAGGACGAAGCAAAAGCCTCACAGAACGGACTCTTCGCTAACATCAAAGGTGGTGAGGACATCCTGAAGAAGCTGAAAGATGAATAACCAAGGTGCGTAACGCCAGGTATATGCGTTGCCACCGACTGTATAACAGTTCTAATATTAACAAATTAAAAATTAAAAAAATGCCAAAAGTAAAGACAAACTCCGGTGCTAAGAAGCGTTTCCGCCTCACCGGAACAGGTAAGATCAAGAGACATCATGCTTACCACAGTCACATTCTGACTAAGAAAACAAAGAAGCAGAAGAGAAACCTCGTTCACGACACTCTCGTTGACGTAACAAACGTTAAGCAGGTTAAGGACTTGCTGTGTCTTCGTTAAAACATTAGTCAAACACATTAAAACAAGAAAATTATGCCAAGATCAGTAAATCATGTTGCTTCAAAAGCAAAAAGAACTCGAATACTTAAACTTACAAAAGGTTATTTCGGAGCTCGCAAGAATGTCTGGACGGTAGCTAAGAACACTTGGGAGAAGGGTTTGACTTATGCATACCGCGATCGTAAGAACAAGAAGCGCACCTTCCGTGCACTGTGGATCCAGCGTATCAACGCTGCCGCTCGTCTCGAGGGTATGAGCTATTCACAGCTCATGGGTGGACTCCATAAGGCTGGCATCGACCTGAACCGTAAGGTTCTCGCCGACCTCGCAGTCAACAACCCAGAGGCTTTCAAGGCCATCGTGGAGAAGGTGAAGTAAAGGTTATTTTATAATAGAACTATAATTCGGAGCCGTAACAATCGTGTTATGGCTCCGTTTTTTATTGTATACTCCGTTTTATTTTTCGGTTTAAAAGGTCACCTATTCCACCCCTTTCATTGATAGTGATATGCGATTGCGTCGGAGGTCTACTTCCATGACTCTGACCTTTACGTGTTGGTGGAGCTTTACCACCTCGTTAGGGTCACGTACAAAGCGGTCGGCAAGTTGGGAGACGTGGACGAGTCCGTCCTGATGGACTCCTATGTCGACAAAGCATCCAAAGTTGGTGATGTTGGTGACGATACCAGGAAGCACCATGCCCTCGACAAGGTCGTCGATCTCTTTGACGTTAGGATCGAACTCGAACTCCTCTAACTGCTCACGTGGGTCACGTCCAGGCTTCTCCAGCTCGCTCATGATGTCGGTGAGCGTAGGGATGCCCACGTCCTCACGAACGTATTTCTTTATGTCAATGGTCTTCTGAAGGGTCTTGTCATTGACAAGTTCCGCCACGCTGCATCCACAGTCGTGTGCCATCTCTTCTACAATGTGATAGCTCTCGGGATGAACGGCTGAGTTGTCGAGCGGGTTCTTGGCATCGTTGATGCGCAGAAAGCCTGCACATTGTTGATAGGCTGCGGGTCCGAGACGTGGCACCTTCTTCAGTTGCGAGCGTGAGGTGAAGGCTCCGTTGTCTTTCCGATAGTCTACTATGTTCTTTGCCAGTACAGGACCAAGTCCGCTGACGTATGTAAGCAGGTGTTGTGAGGCTGTGTTGAGGTTTACTCCAACGAGATTAACGCAACTCTCCACCGTTTGGTCGAGTGAGTGCTTCAGTTTAGTCTGGTCTACATCATGCTGGTATTGTCCCACACCAATGCTCTTGGGGTCAATCTTCACCAGTTCGGCAAGTGGGTCCATGAGTCTCCTTCCGATGCTGACAGCACCACGAACGGTGACATCCTCGTCGGGAAACTCGTCGCGTGCAACCTTGGATGCAGAATATACCGAGGCTCCATCCTCGCTGACGGTGAACACCTTTGGGGCTGGCGAGAGGTGAGAGATGAGAGATTTGATGAAATCCACGGTCTCACGACTGGCAGTACCGTTGCCTATGGCAATAGCCTCGATATGGTATTTGTCTATCATGCGTTCCACTGCAACCGAGGCTTGCATGCGTTTGTTTACTGGAGGGTGGGGGAAGATGGCGTCATGATGTAGCAGGTTGCCTTGTGCGTCGAGACATACTACCTTGCATCCTGTACGGAAGCCAGGGTCGATGCCCATCACTCTCTTCTGACCCAATGGAGCGGAGAGCAGTAGCTGGCGCAGGTTCTCGCTGAAGACGGTGATAGCCTCTTCGTCGGCTTGCTCCTTGCTAAGTGCTGCATACTCGTTCTCGATGGATGGTTTCAGTAGGCGCTTGTAGGCATCCTCTGCAGCTTCGGCAACAAGGGTGCCGCATGCACTTCTGTATCTGACGTATTGACGTTGCAGGCGTTCGATACATTCCTCATCTATTGGTGATATGCTGACACGTAGGATGCCTTCGGATTCTCCTCTTCGCATAGCCAGCAGACGGTGGGATGAGCAGCGGCGAAGCGGCTCTGTCCAGTCGAAGTAGTCGCGATATTTCTGTGCCTCGTCGGTGTCTTGCTTGCTCTTGACCACCTTGGACGTTATGCTTGCGGTACGCCGGAAGGCTCCACGCAGCTGATTGCGTGACACCTCGTTCTCGCTGATGTGTTCGGCAATGATATCCTGAGCTCCCTGTATTGCCTCGTCAACGTTGGCAATCTCTCCCTTTACAAACTTCTGTGCTGCCAATTTCGGATTATTCTCACGCTGAAGCATGATAATCTTTGCCAGTGGCTCCAGTCCACGTTCGCGTGCCACTTGCGCACGAGTCCTTCGTTTTGGTTTGAATGGCAGGTAGATATCTTCCAGTTCGGTACTATCCCAGCAGTCATCGATGCGTTGTTGGAGTTCGGGAGTCATCTTCTCCTGTTCGGTGATGGTCTTACAGATAGTCTCCTTGCGCTTCTGCATCTCCTTCAACCTGTCGTTCAGGTCGCTGATGTGCGCAATCTGTACCTCGTCGAGATTGCCTGTACGCTCCTTACGATAGCGAGAGATGAAGGGAATGGTACAACCCTCTTCGAGCAGAGCCAGTGTGTTCTCGACACTCTTCTCATGAAGGTTGAGCCGTTGGGCTATGAATTTGGTGAACTGGTTCATGGTAGTTAGTTTGGGGTAGGGTAGATTCCTATTTTCCGCAGAGGAGCAGTTGCTCTGCCATCTGTTGCTGTAGTTCCTTTGCCTTTAGTGCTGCTATCTCGGCAAAGTCTTCACCATTGGAGGCATAGATGATGCCGCGCGAGGAGTTGACAAGCAGGCCGCAGTCTTTAGTCATACCATACTTGCAAACCTCTTCAAGGCTTCCACCTTGGGCTCCTACACCAGGTACGAGTAGGAAATGGTTGGGTGCTATCTTGCGGATATCCTCGAACATCTTGCCTTGTGTAGCTCCGACAACGTACATCATGTTCTCCTCGTTGCCCCACTGCTGTGACACACGCAGCACCTTCTCAAAGAGTCGTTCGCCATCGGTGTCGGTAGTCAGCTGGAAGTCATGGCTACCCTTGTTGCTGGTCAGAGCAAGCAGGACGACCCACTTGCCATCGTATTGCAGGAATGGTGTGACAGAGTCCTCGCCCATATATGGCGCAACGGTGAGTGCGTCGAGATTGTATTCCTCGAAGAAAGTACGCGCATACATAGCCGAGGTGTTACCGATGTCGCCGCGCTTGGCGTCAGCTATGATGAAGTGGCTGGGGTAGTTGGTGTTGAGATAGTTTATTGTCTTCTCGAATGCCTGAATGCCTTTCAGCCCGAAAGCCTCATAGAAGGCAAGGTTGGGCTTGTAGCTGACGCAATAAGGAGCCGTAGCGTCGATGATGGCTTTGTTGAACGAGAAGATTGGATCTTCCTCAGAAAGAAGGTGTTGCGGTATCTTCTTGGTATCGGTGTCAAGACCTACGCATAGGAATGATTTCTTTTCGAGGATTTGCTGTATAAGTTGTTTGCGGTTCATGATTCTTCTTGTTTTTGTTGTCGTAAAATGATAACGTACGGATAAAAGACTAAATGCTTATAGATGACAACATACGGGGACTATAGTTCGCTTTCTTTCAGTTTCTCTGCGTTCTCGGCTACGGTGAGAGCATCTATCATTGGCTGGATGTCGCCGGCGAGAAATCCTTGCAGGTCGTGTGTGGTGTATCCGATGCGATGGTCGGTGACACGTCCTTGCTGGAAGTTATAGGTACGTATCTTTGCAGAGCGGTCGCCAGTAGAGACAAGGCTCTTACGTCGGCTTGCAATGTCGTCGACATACTTCTGATGTTCCTTGTCATATATAAATGTATAAAGACGTGACAGGGCGCGTTCTTTGTTCTTTGGCTGGTCACGCGTCTCTGTACATTCAATGAGTATCTCCTCGCTTTCGCCCGTGTTTGGGTTCTTCCACATGTAGCGCAGACGTACTCCAGACTCGACCTTGTTGACGTTCTGTCCTCCAGCACCCGAGCTGCGGAAGGTATCCCACTTGATCTCACCTTCGTTGATGTTAACCTCAAACTTGTCGGCTTCGGGCAGTACGGCAACGGTAGCTGCGGAAGTCTGCATGCGACCGTTGGACTCAGTAACGGGTACTCGCTGCACACGATGGACGCCTGACTCGTATTTCAGCGTCCCATAAACATCAGCACCAGAAACGGCAAAGTCAATCTCCTTGAAACCACCAACAGCTCCCTCATTATAGTCAGTGACAGACAGTTGCCAACCCTTTGATTCGCAATAGCGCTTGTACATGTTGAACAAGTCGCCTGCAAAAAGACAAGCCTCGTCACCACCTGTGCCAGCACGTATCTCCATCTGTACGTTCTTGGCATCCTCAGGGTCTTTTGGCACCAGTGCAATCTTTATCTCTTCTTCGAGCTGCGGCTGCAAAGCCTCGTTTTCGGAAAGTTCCATGCGCGCCATCTCCTTCATGTCAGGGTCGCTCTCATTGGCAAGGATGTCTTTCGCCTCGCTGATGCTGTTCAGACAGGCTACATATCGCTTGCGAGCATCCATGATGTCGCCAAGGTCTTTGTATTCCTTAGTCAGTTTGACGAAGCGCTTTTGGTCGGCAATAACATTGGGGTCGGTAATCAGTGTCGATACCTCCTCGAAGCGAGCCTCCAGACCGTCGAGCTTCTGTAGTATTCTGTTGTTTTCCATGATAGTTGTTATGGTATCTATAGTGACTATAGTACCTGTTAATATTAATAATCAAAGACTCCAAACTCACTCTTGATAGTGAGGCTCTTCTTTCCTTCTTCAATGTGGCCGACAATCTGTGCGTCGATGTCGAACGACTTGCTGATGGCGATAACCTGTTCGGCAACCTCAGGACGGACATATATCTCCATACGATGGCCCATGTTGAATACCTGATACATCTCCTTCCAGTCGGTACCGCTACATTCGTGGATGGCACGGAAGAGTGGGGGAACAGGGAACATGTTGTCCTTAATGACGCGGCAGTTGTCATTCACGAAGTGGAGCACCTTTGTCTGTGCACCACCGGTACAGTGTACCATGCCGTGAATCTCAGGACGAAGCTCATCGAGCAGTCGTTTGATGACTGGAGCATAGGTGCGGGTGGGGGAGAGGACCAGTTGACCTGCATCGACAGGTGCGCCGTCGACAGCATCCGTCAGTTTATACTTTCCGCTGTATACCAGTTCGTCAGGTACGGCATGGTCGTAACTCTCAGGATAGTTTTCTGCCAGATACTTAGCGAATACATCGTGA
This sequence comes from uncultured Prevotella sp., assembly GCA_900316295.1. Classification (GTDB taxonomy): domain Bacteria; phylum Bacteroidota; class Bacteroidia; order Bacteroidales; family Bacteroidaceae; genus Prevotella. Next base: position 11,138 of record ONCJ01000013.1, on the reverse strand, counting down.
CGAGCAGAGGTAAGACCGTTGCTACCCATGCCACCATTGTAACGCTTCTCATACGTAGCCTGACCTGTAGAGGACAGTCCTACTATGACGTCACCAGGACGGATGTTAGCGTTGTCAATCACGTCGCTGCGCTTCATACGGCAAGTAACGGTAGAGTCGACGATGATGGTGCGTACAAGGTCGCCCACATCAGCTGTCTCACCTCCAGTGGGATAGATACCTATACCCATGTTACGCATCTCGGCAAGTAGCTCGTCTGTGCCATTGATGATTGCAGAGATGACCTCGCCAGGGACGAGCATCTTGTTTCTGCCGATGGTGGAGCTTACCAGGATGTTGTCAACGGCACCCACGCAGAGCAGGTCGTCGGTGTTCATTACGATAGCATCCTGTGCAATGCCTTTCCATACACTTAGGTCGCCCGTTTCCTTCCAATACATGTATGCCAGTGCCGACTTTGTTCCGGCACCATCGGCATGCATGATGTTACAGTAATCCGGGTCACCGCCCAGTATGTCGGGAATAATTTTGCAGAAAGCCTGTGGGTAAAGTCCCTTGTCTATGTTCTTAATAGCGTTGTGTACATCCTCTTTAGCGGCACTCACGCCACGCATCATATATCTGTTGTCCATCTATATTTTTAATAATGTATATTATAACTATGGATTATGCACAATGAACTGTGTATTATTAAAACTTTACTTTCGGTGCGTTCTCTGCACCTGCTTCAGCCTCGAATTTGCTCATGGTGCTGAAACCAAACATGCCAGCGAGCAGACTCTTTGGGAACTTGCGAATGGTGATATTATAGTTTTGTACAACCTCATTGAACTTGTTACGTGCCTCGTTGATACGATTCTCGGTGCCTTCAAGTTGATTTTGCAGATCGCGGAAGTTCTCATTGGCTTTCAAGTCGGGATAATTCTCTTGTATGGCGATGAGTTTTCCAAGTGCACTTCCCAGTTCGCCTTGTGCCTTTTGATACTCCTTCAACTTCTCTGGAGTAAGATTCTCAGGGTCTACGGTAATCTGTGTTGCCTTGGAACGTGCTGCAACGACACCCTCGAGAGTTTCTTTTTCGTGTGTGGCATAGCCCTTCACTACCTCTACGAGATTTGGAATCAGGTCAGCGCGACGCTGGTATGCCGACTGCACGTTGGCAAATGCTGTCGTTGCCTTCTCCTGTTCCTGTACCATAGAGTTGTAACCTCCCATTGCCCACATAGCGATAATTGCCACCGCTGCGATTAATCCGATTGTTGACTTTTTCATAGCTGTTATTTTTTTATTATCAATTCTCAATTGTCAATTATCAATTATCAATTATCCCTCACCATCTCGACGTGGCACCTCCGCCACCGAAGCTGCCGCCGCCATAGCTGCCTCCACCACTGCTGCTACTGCTACTGTAGCCGCTACCGCTACTATATCCTCCACCACTGCTGTAGTTACCGCTGCTGTAATCGTATGATACAAATGGGTTTGGAGTCAGATGTGGTGCGCCATTGTTGCTTATCCATTGATATTGGCGGTTCTTTCGTGTGAAGAATATGCCCCAGCCAATAAAGAATAAGTTGTAGAATAAGAATGATGTTGGAAAATCTTCGTTTTCATTTTCGTATAGCGGTGACATCACTGGGAGTTCCTTCTTCAACATTGTTGCGTAGATACCTTTTGTTAGGTATAGCATGGCACTGTCTGGCTTCTCCGCTCGCATGCTTGGTATGACGTATTCTCTTTGTAGTCTTCCGCACTCAGCATCTGTAAGATCGGCCTCCAGTGCCCGTCCTGGAGAGATGTTTACAGAGTGATCTTGATACCCCACCACCACTACAAGTCCGCGGTCATTCCTGCCGACCCCATAGCTGTTACCCACATCCTGTGCCATACGGAAAGGATCGTCGTTTTCTATGTGGTTGACGATAATGACAGCCGATTCAATGTTTAAATCATGATCGAGTTTCTGTAGATAGATGTTCATGCTGTCGACTGTTACCTGCGAAAGCACGTGGTCGGGGTTGGAAACATACTGTAGGGAGTCTTGAAGATGAGGCATAGGTATAGTCTTGGCGTTCCAGTAGGTTATATCATTGCTGCTCATCGCGGTTGATGCGGTAGGTGTTTCCTTGTCTTCGTCTGAACTCATTGCAGCCTGGCTGCATCCAATGAAGTTGGCTATGAGCCCGAAGATAAATATTTTTCCCCATGTTTTGCGGCTTTTTGCCCATTGGGGATTGTTTTTCATCCATTCTGTCAGATATAACTGTCTGTCTTCTCTGTATTTCTTTTCAATCTTCTTGTATCGTTTGGAGTATTCGTTGTCTATGGATGAACTTTTGAAAAATCCCTTTGTGTCTCCATCTTTCTTTGTGTCGTATTCATTCTTTAGTTTTTTTATTTCTGCGTTAGCTTGGAGTGTGAGCTTGCTTAAGGCTAATTTCCTATCCAAAATAGCCTTAGACATAGTGGCGTTCCATTTGTTAACCTTGTTGTACCCCACTACTAAGAGTAGGATGATGAATCCGAGAAAGATGAAAAAGAATGCTTCCATATTGGTTTGTATATGGTTATTATTTGTTGTGCCAGAAATCCCAAGACGCAAAGGCTTGGAGCAGTAGCATCTCAAGTCCGTTCTTTACGGTGGCTCCCCGTTGTCTGCCTTTCGCCATGAAGAGCGTTTCGTCAGGGTTGTAAATCAGGTCATAGAGTAGGGTGTGGGAGTCCATCGCCTCGTAAGGAAGGTCGGGACATTTGTCTGTCTTAGGATAAAGCCCCACAGGAGTGCAGTTGACAATGACATTATACTCCTTAATAATCTCAGGAGTGATGTCCTGATAGCGTATGGTGTCGGGTCTTTCATATCTACTCACGAATACCGTCTCCAGTCCAAGAGATTTCAGACCATAGTTGATTGCCTTTGAAGCTCCGCCTGTACCAAGTATCAGAGCCTTCTTGTGCCATCGTTCGAGTAATGCTTCAATACTTCTTGTGAAGCCGATAACGTCGGAATTATAACCAGTAAGCGTGGTCTCAGAACCTTTATGGTCAACCTTTATTACGTTAACCGCACCTATGGCGCGTGCCTCGGGACTCACATAGTCGAGGAAGTCGAGTACCTTCTCCTTATAGGGAATGGTCACGTTGAGACCACGCAGGTTGGGATTGGTGTCGATAATCTCCTGAAGATTATCGATATGAGGGATCTCAAAGTTCTCGTAAACTGCGTCGATGTTCTCATTCTGAAACTTCTCGTTGAAGTAGCTGATGGAGAACGAGTGTCCCAAAGGGTAGCCTATGAGTCCGTACTTGTCCATAATGTTATTTTTACAATTTTTCTATTTATAATTATCCATTTACTTCTTTGCAGAGTACAGGGTGCATATCCCGCAGGTCAGTCGTTGGAACGACACTGTAGAGAAACCAGCTTTTGTCAGAATCTCTTTCATCTTTTCACCTTGTGGGAAGGCTTCGATTGTTCTGGTGAGATAGCTGTATGCTTCCTTGTCGTGCGAGATCATTCGTCCGTAGAGTGGCAACAGGGCGTGTGAATAGAGCCAAAACAACTGCTTCATGGGGAAGGTGACAGGTGTTGTGAGCTCGATGATGCTTAGTTGTCCACCCTTTCGCAGTATGCGGTGCATCTCTCTTAGTCCCTTGTCTAAGTCAGAGAAGTTGCGAATGCCGAACGCTGCAGTCACGGCGTCGAAGCTCTCATCCTCGAAGGAGATGTTCATGCAGTCATCCTTCATGAGCGTGATAGTGTCGTCCAAGCCAAGATTGTGTATCTTTTGCCTTCCTATCTCCATCATCTTCTCAGAGATGTCTATGCCCACAATGCTTTTAGGATGCAGCATCTGGGCAGAGAGAATGGCGAGGTCGCCTGTACCTGTCGCCACGTCAAGGATGGATTGTGGATGTAGGCTTGTCAGCTGGCGTATGGCTTTCTTACGCCACCACTTGTCTATGTCCCATGACAGTCTATGGTTCAGCTGGTCGTATGTCGGGGCGATGTTGTCAAACATCTTCTCCACTTGCTCGCCCTTCTTCTTGTCGCTGCTGTCGCTATATGGTTTGATGTCCTCTTGTGCGTACATTATTGTACTAACGTGTTGCCAGATATTCGCTTACGTTCTTTTCTATCCTTGTGGCTATGTCACCTTCTTCTACGGTCTTGTCGAATTGTTCACCGGTGATATGCTCATAGAGTTCAATATATCTGTCGCTGATACTTTCAGCATATTCGTCCGTTATTTCTGGCATTGTCTGTCCAGGTTCGTTCATGAAGTCATGTTCAATAAGCCATTGACGAACAAACTCTTTGGATAGCTGTCGCTGAGGTTCACCGTTCTTGAAGCGCTCTTCATATCCGTCGGCATAGAAGTAGCGGCTGGAGTCTGGTGTGTGTATCTCGTCGATGAGGTATACCTTGCCATCGCGTTTTCCAAACTCATATTTGGTGTCGACGAGTATCAGGCCTTGCTTGGCTGCAATCTCTTGTCCGCGAGCGAACAGCTTGCGTGTATAGTCTTCCATGATGGCATAGTCTTCAGCACTTACAATACCCTGAGCGATGATTTCCTCCTTAGAGATGTTCATGTCATGACCTTCATCAGCCTTGGTTGTCGGAGTGATGATTGGTTCAGGGAAACGTTCGTTCTCACGCATTCCCTCGGGCAGTTTTACGCCACATATCTCCCTGACTCCCTTCTGGTAGTCGCGCCATGCTGAGCCGGTGAGGATGCCACGGATAATCATTTCTACACGGAATCCCTCACATTTAAGTCCGACAGTCACCATGGGGTCGGGCGTAGCCAGTTTCCAGTTTGGGCAGATGTCGCTTGTCGCGTCAAGGAATCGTGCTGCTATCTGGTTCAGCACCTGTCCCTTGAATGGTATGCCTTTAGGTAGTATCACGTCGAAAGCTGATATTCTGTCTGTAGCAACCATTACCAGCAGGTCGTCGTTTATGTTGTATACATCGCGTACCTTTCCGTGATACACGCTCTTCTGTCCTTTGAACTGAAACTCGGTTTGTGTTAATGCTTTCATGCTTCTATAAAAATGTGATAGTTTTGGTGCAAAGGTACGAAATAAATTAGTAAATAAAAAGAAATCCCAACTCTTTTGCAAGAATTGGGATTCTATGTTTGTTTGGAATAAGTTTTTTTGATTTTGTTGCTGAGTCGTTAAGCCTCAGGTATGATGTTGACAACGCTCTTGTTGTAGCGTGTCTTGTGGAACTCCACTGTTCCGTCTACAAGAGCGTAGAGGGTGTCGTCCTTACCAATGCCAACATTCTTACCAGGGTTGTGCTTTGTACCACGCTGACGAACAATAATGTTACCAGCTGTAGCCTTTTGGCCACCCCAGATCTTCACACCAAGTCTTTGTGAAGCCGACTCACGTCCGTTCTTCGAACTACCAACACCTTTCTTATGTGCCATTTCTCGTCCTCCTAAACTTTAAGCGATTACTGATTTAATTTCAATCTGAGTGTACTGCTGACGATGGCCGTTCTTCTTGCGATAGTCCTTGCGGCGCTTCATCTTGAAGACGATTACCTTGTCGCCTTTCACCAGCGGTTTTACAACCTCAGCTACTACTTTTGCACCATCTACGGTTGGTGCTCCTACCGTTACCGCTCCGTCGTTGTCTACGAGCAGTACCTTCTCAAACTCAACAGTCTTGCCTTCCTCAGCATCCTGAATGCGGTTGACAAACAGCTTCTTGCCTTGTTCTGCCTTGAACTGTTGACCGTTAATTTCTACAATTGCGTACATTTTATTTATTGTAAACGGTTTCTTCGTCAGGCGTCTGACCATCGTTGTCAGCACTTTACCAAGCCCGAACGAACTAAATATTCTGTCTTTTTCACCCAAAAAGGGCTAAAGCGGCTGCAAAGTTACAAAATAAATGCGTAATGCGTAATGTATTGTGCGTAATTATTTGCAACAATTAACGATTTTTATTTATTCTCTCACTCCTTGCTTCACATCTCTACCAGTTATCATCCTCATTTCCTACGACACCATTCTTTATGGCTTCCTCAATCTTGTCGAGTACGGCATTGGAATAGGCGTGTGTCATTACCAGTGCTTTGGCGCATGTACGTTTTTGTGCGTCTTTCTCTACGAAGGGGTAGTGATGTGCTATCTCCCATTGTTCATCATACAGGTGGGCATTCGTCTTGTCATCCTTTTTGCGTTTGGCGTCGCCTGCGGTGCGTTCGTCCGCGTTGAGTGAAAGCCATCCACCGCTCGTGTCAGCAAGGATGTCATAGTTTTGTATAGTGTATGTCACCCTGACCTTCTGGTCTTTTATGTCAATACGTATGATAGGTGTGATGCTGACACTATATTTGTTGATTGTTCCCATGTGTTCAGCGATGTTGCTGATACATGACGAGATGATGATACACCCAGCCTCTTTGTCGTTCAGGGTGATAGCTTGTCTGTCCTTGAACGTGGCTGTAGCCCAGTAGTTTAGTGTGATATACAGTTGTTGCATGGTCTTGCCAGGTGCCTGAACTATCTCCTGATAGGTCAAGGACTCATTCTTGTCGAAGGTGAGTGTTCTGCCGATAGTGGCAGCTGCATCGAGCCATTTCTCGCCATATCGTTGTTTCGCATACTTTTCCAGGTCTGCTGCTTTCATGACCTGTGCCTTTGTCGGTATGACACATATCAGTGCCATTACGACTGATATTATAATACTTTTTTTCATAGTCTATGTGTTTTTATGTTAATAAAAAAAGCGATGACCTTCCCAGGCGATCGCTTCAATCTTCAATAGGTATTAGTTTTTTTAAGGTAAAAAGATTGTTTTCAGGATAACGATGCAAAGGTAAGCGATTTTTTAATAACCTCCAAACTTTTCTGTGCTTTTTTCAAAAAAGTTTTGTTGTGCACCCACACAATTTAAAAAAATGTGTGCAATCGTTTACTTTTCCTATTTCTATTTGCTGTTCTCGTCGTCCTGATTTCATTTTTTTACAGTTCCTTCAGTTTGCGTCTTACGTCCTCGCAAGCCTTCACCCAGTCTGTGTCCAATGAGAATTGTGTGAGAATGTCTTCCTTATTGAAGAAGTATAGTACAAACTCTCTGTTAGGATCGTTAAAGAGTGGATTGTTGATGCTTGTTTCTCTGAATGCTTTCATCACCTTGTCCTTGTCTCTCTGTTTGCTTGCGCGGTTGTATTCCTTCAAGAAGAGGTTCACGTAGTCATACATGTAGTATGCCATACTGTCTCTTCTTGCGATGGCGTTGTATGGAATCTGGGTTGTTGTGTCGAGCACAACCTCAAGATATTTGGTGTTCATGTACGTGAGTGCTTCCACCTTGAACAGTGCGATCTTCCTGACCCCGATATCTTCCTTTGGGTCATTGAGCGTGGTGTTGGCGGCATTGTATATCTCCTTGAACACCTCTTGTGCGTTCATTGTGGTGTTGAATGCCAATGCCATCAGTGCGATGATTATCAGTCTTTTAGTTTTCATGATATGTTATTATTAGTATTGTTTCCTTTGTCTTAGATGTTTGAAAATGGTTTTCGTTTATTATCAGTGTCTTATTAGTTGCAGATGTTTGTTGATACATGGTGGTAGCTCTTCCTTGTAGTGGCTCACCATGATGAGTGTTTTGTTTTGTCTCTGGCAGAAAGTCTCTATGACATCTCTCACCAGTTGGCGGTTTTTGTCATCAAGACCGTGTAGTGGTTCGTCGAGTATCAGCAGTTCCGGGTCTTTCACGAAAGCCCTTGCCAGCAGAGCCAGCCTTTGTTCGCCGCTCGAAAGTTCCGTAAACGATTGGTTCTCCTTGTCCTTTATTCCGAATATGTCCATCCAGAAGCGGCATATCTCCAGTTCCTCGTCGCTAACCTTCACATACATTCCTATCGAGTCTTTCAGTCCGCTTGCCACAACCCTTATTGTAGGTATGTCGCGATGATAGCTCCTGTGCATTTCGGGTGACACATAGCCTATATGTTTCTTGATGTCCCAGATGGTCTCGCCCGATCCTCTTGGCTTGTCGAAGAGGGTGATGTCGCATGCGTAGCTCTGTGGGTTGTCGGCACAAACAAGACTTAGCAGAGTACTCTTTCCTGCTCCGTTCTGTCCGCTCACCGCCCATCTCTCGCCGTTCTTTACCGTCCAGTCGAGTTCTTTCAGAATAGTCCTCTCCCCATAACGGATGCTCACTTTGTTCATTCTTATCACCTCTTGGGCATGATAGTCCCTGTCCGAATTCGGAAGATGAAGTATCTTCTCCCTGTGTTCCTGGCTTATGACGACAGATGGCTGAGGCTCTATATTATATATATAATGTACGCGCGTAGTCTTCGGCATCACCTTCATGTCCTTCACTTCCACAATATGTGTTATGAAGTCGGGTATGTCGTCAGTCTTCGACAGTACTAATATGAGTTGTGGGGTAGGTGTATTCTTATCTGTCGATGGTTGTATCAGCGTTGCCAGCAAGTCACGTAGTTGCAGTCGTGTGTCGGCATCCAGTCCGATGAATGGATTGTCGATTATCATCACCCTTGGCTCTGCAAACAGGGCCGATGCCAGCTTCAGTTTTCTCAGCTCACCACTTGATAGCAGGATGATATACTTGTCGAGTATCTTGTCCAGTTGCAGTAGCTGATATATCTTGTCTTGCATGGCTCTGCGTTGGGCGTTATCCTCACCCGTCATGAGAAATGCTTCCTCCAGTTTGCTGCCGGCAGTAGGAGTTTCTTTGTCAATCTCCATCTGGTTCCATCGTTGTTGCAGGAAGTATGTGCGGTCGTTGTCTCCGCCATAGGTGTCGCGGAAGGTGATATAGTTGATGTTGTCGGCAATATACTCCTTCGTGCTTGGTGTGAAGTCGTAGTGTACGGTATCTGGATATATCGGATGTCTGCCCGCGATCATGTCGACAAACATCGACTTGCCTGCGCCGTTGGCTCCCACCACAGCTATCTGCTCGCCCTCCAGCAATGTGAAGTTGACAGGTTCTGCCATTCTCCATCGCTCCATCTTGCATACGCCATCTTCTATCCGTATAACTTCTCTCATACAACTCTGTCCTTGTTCTTATTCACAAAATCTTTCCAGCTACTGAAATGCTTATCCGACTCAGGTCGTCCCATCTGCATGAAGTGGCAGTAGGCAGCAGCGAGAGCATCGGTAGCATCCATAAACTTAGGCATCTCGTCCTCCTTCATCTTCAGCAGACGTTGCAGCATTCCTGCCACCTGTTCTTTCGATGCACTACCGTTGCCGGTAAGGGCCATCTTTATTTTTGTGGGTGCATATTCGTGTATTGGCACGTCCCTTTCTATTGCTGCTGCAATAGCTACGCCCTGAGCCCTGCCCAGTTTGAGCATCGACTGTACGTTCTTGCCGAAGAAGGGAGCCTCGATAGCCAATTCGTCAGGCAGAAACTCATCGATGATACCCGTCACCCGTTCGAAGATACGTCCCAGTCGCAGGTAGGGGTCGTTCTCCTTGCGCATGTCTATCACGCCCAAGACGACAAGCTCCGCCTTGTTGCCTACCACCCGTATCACGCCGTAGCCCATGACGTTGGTACCAGGGTCTATGCCTAATATTATCTTTTCACTTCTCAACTCCTCACCTGTCCATATACGGATTATGTGCCAGTTCGTCGCCGATGGTAGTCTGCCCACCGTGACCAGGAAGCACCAGAGTCTCGTCGGGTAGCTGTGCGAGGAATCGCAGACTCTGTATTATCTGCATCATCGAACCGCCTCCCAAGTCAGTCCTGCCGATAGAACCCTTGAACAGCGTGTCGCCAGAGAATAACATTTGTTCTTGCTCCTCCCAGAAACACACACATCCCCTGGAGTGTCCCGGAGTCTCCAATACCTTCAGTTTGTGGTTGCCAAAGGTGATCTCCTCATTTTCCTCGAGGAAATGTCCTATCGGCGGATACTCTATGTCGAGGTCCATGTCGTAGAATTTGCGGGCTTGCTTTACTATGCCATTCACCAGGTTCTCGTCGCGTTCAGACACCTCCACTTGCAGTTTGAAGGCATCATATATAGTATTGTTGCCAAAGAGGTGGTCCAGGTGTCCGTGTGTGGCAAGCAGGTGCTTGGGCTTCAGTCCGTTGTCGTTGATATAGCTGACTATGGCTTGTCGCTCTTCGGGGTAGAACGCTCCACAGTCAATGATGACACACTCCTTTGTCTCGTCGCTCACCACATAGCAGTTCTCCTGTAGCATGTTGACGACAAATCTCTTCACTTCTATCATAGTGGCAGGTATATTACGTTTTTCTCCTTAAACCATTCCTCCTCAAACCAGTTGCTTATTGGCGATACTTCCACGCTCTTCCTGTAGGGATGTATCTCAGCGTCCACATTGCCACCCTTGAGTACTAACACTCCGTTGAGCATGGCGTTGTGTTGTTTTTGCGAAATATTCTTCTTTACTATCTTCACCAGGTCGGGTAGGGGCATCACCGCACGGCTGACCACGAAGTCATACTTGCCCTTTTCGTCCTCACCGCGCAGGTGTTCTGCTGTGACGTTCTCCAGTCCGATGGCGCTTGCCACCTCCTCCACCACACGTATCTTCTTTCCCGTACCGTCAATGAGCTTGAAGTTCACATCCGGCATCATGATGGCAAGTGGTATACCCGGAAAGCCGCCGCCAGTACCGAAGTCGAGTACGTTGCTCCCAGCCTTAAACCTCAGAGCCTTCATGATGGCGAGCGAGTGGAGTACGTGATGCTCGTACAGGTTGTCTATATCCTTACGAGAGATAACGTTTATCTTCGCATTCCAGTCGGTATACAGATCCTTCAGGGCTGCCATTTGCTCCTTTTGTTTTTCTGTGAGGTTCGGGAAATATCTCTGTATCAGCTCCATACTTGCTATAATGTTTTTCTTTGCGACTGCAAAACTACTCATTTTCCAATGAATATCAAAATAAAATGATATGTACTTTCATCCAACAATATAAAAGAGAACTGCGATTTCCCTGTTTTTTCTGCTCACTTATTGCATAAATTCCTCACGCTCGAAGAAAAAGTTAGTTAATAATTAGTTAGTTCTCTCGTTCAGCTTATTGAGGATGTGTGCCCACTCATTTGTTGGCGCCATTCCGGTGTGTCTATTCGTCATCTGC
>ONCJ01000032.1 GCA_900316295.1 uncultured Prevotella sp. | reverse complement strand
TCATTTTCATGTTAGGTTTAGGTTATAAAACATTTCAATGTTGCAAATATAAATAATGTTGGGCACACGCCAAAAGGTTTTCTCCTTTTTTATATAGGGAAATCCCTAAATCGTTGAAAATAAAGGAAGATGTGCGACAACATCAATTAAGAAAAGAGGGCGTGGAAGAGATAGATACCAAGGCCTAGCACAGCCTACTACATACAACACCATTCAGTCCACCACGCCCCTATTTTGAGCGTAGACATCCTTATGCTTGGCTGAACTGGAGTGTCCTTGAAGTGCTAGTTCTGGTACTTCAGTCGAGTTATGGATGTCCAAAAACTCTTTTCTCTTGCATTAGTGTTATTACACTGATGCAAAGGTATATACTTTCTCCGAGAAAAAGTTAGTTAGGTGTATTAAATTAGGTAAAAAAATAGCAATCGAAATCAAAAAAAAGAAGAGGGTACGTCAATCTGACTGCATCCTCTTCTTTGTTTATGTTGTATTGTAATACGGTATCACATGATGCCGTCCTCACGCAGTTTGAGCTGCCACTTCCATGCGGAGGCGAGGACTTGGTCGAGAGGTGTGTCGGCGCGCCATCCAAGTACTTTGTTGGCGTGGTCGACATTGCCCCAGACCTTTTCGATGTCGCCCTCACGACGTGGAGCAAACTCCCAGTTGACCTTTACGCCGGTAGCCTTCTCAAAGCCTTCTACGACCTCAAGTGTGGACACTCCCCTACCCGTTCCGATATTGAAGTACTCGATAGGCTCGGTCTCTTGGTCGAGGACACGTGCCATAGCGGCTACGTGAGCCTTGGCAAGGTCTACGACGTAGATATAGTCACGAATGCAGGTACCATCGGGTGTGTTGTAGTCGTTACCGAAGATCTTCAGTTGCTTGCGTACGCCGATGGCTGTCTGTGTGACAAAGGGTATGAGGTTCATGGGCACACCGTTGGGCAGTTCGCCGATGAGGGCTGACGGGTGTGCGCCGATGGGGTTGAAATAACGTAGGATGATGCTCTTGATATTGGCACCGCTATGGATATAGTCCTGTATGATCTCCTCGTTGATCTGCTTGGTATTGCCGTATGGTGAGAGTGCTTTTTGAATTGGTGCGCTCTCTGTGACAGGCAGGTTTTCTGCTGACGGCTGACCATATACAGTGCAGCTGCTGGAGAAGATGATGCCCTTGACGTTGTATCGGGGCATGAGCTCCAGGAGGTTGATGAGCGAGACGATGTTGTTGCGATAGTACAGCAACGGTTTCTCCACGCTCTCACCTACAGCTTTGGAAGCGGCGAAGTGGATGATGCCCTCAATCTTGGGATATTTCCGGAACACTGCTTCCGTAGCGTCCTGGTCGCGCAGGTCTACCTGTTCGAAGGCAGGACGTACGCCCGTAATCTTCTCTATGCCGTCAAGAACTTCTATCTTTGAGTTCGAGAGGTTGTCGACAATTACTACCTCATAGCCGGCTTCGATTAGTTCCACACTGGTGTGGGAACCGATAAATCCGGTTCCCCCAGTGACTAATATAGTCTGTTTCATATCAATTGTCAATTAAGAATTTCAAGTTTCGCATTCGCTCAACTTTTTGGAGCAGGGGGCAGGGGGCAAGGGGCAAGAGGATAGATTTTGCCTCTTGAACAGAAAGATTATTCAGCAAGAGCACTATTCTCTTGCCCCCTGCTCCCTGCTCCTTACCACTAAGTTGAGTTAAGGATCTATCCTCCGAAGTTATCATACATGATACTCTCCGACTCTACGCCCAGTGAGTCGAGCATCTGGACGACGGCGTTGGACATTGGTCCAGGACCGCACATGTAGTACTCGATGTCCTCTGGTGCCTCGTGGTCTTTCAGGTATGTGTTGTACATAACTTGATGGACAAAGCCTGGGGTATATGCCACACCTGCGGCGTCGGCTGCTGGGTCTGGACGGTCGAGGGCGAGATGGAAGTGGAAGTTCTTGAACTCCTTCTCGAGGTTGTGGAAGTCGTCAAGATAGAACACCTCGTTCAGGGCACGTGCTCCGTAGAAATAGTGCATCTCACGGTCGGTGGTATGCAGAGTCTTAGTCATGTGCATAATCTGCGCGCGCAGAGGAGCCATACCTGCTCCACCACCTACCCATATCATCTCCTTCTTGGAGTCGAAGTGAGGATGGAAGTCGCCGAACGGTCCTGACATGATGACCTTGTCGCCTGGCTTCAGGGAGAAGATGTAGCTGGATGCGATACCTGGGTTGACCTCCATGAAACCTGAGCGGTCGGGCTTGAACGGAGGAGTAGCGATACGTACGGTGAGCATGAACACGTCGCCCTCGGCAGGATAGTTAGCCATAGAGTATGCACGGATGGTGGGTTCGGGGTTCTTACACTTGAGGTCGAACATCTTGAACTTCTCCCATGCTGGCAGATACTCGTCGGTGATAAGACTCTTGTCGAAGTCCTTGCCGTAGTCGATGCAGTCGAATGCCGGTATCTTGATCTGGGCGTAGGAGCCAGGCAGGAAGTCCATGTGCTCGCCGGCAGGCAGCTGCACCTTGAACTCCTTGATGAAGGTGGCCACATTCTTGTTGCTGATGACGGTACACTCGTACTCCTTCACGCCGAGGATGCTCTCGTCGACATGTATCTTCAAGTCGCCCTTCACCTTACATTGGCATCCAAGACGCCATCCAGCCTTTATCTCCTTACGGGTGAAGTGTGGCTTCTCGGAGTCGAGTATCTCGCCACCGCCCTCGAGCACCTGCACCTTGCACTGACCGCACGAGGCCTTACCTCCACAGGCGCTTGGCAGAAAGACACCATTCTCATTGAGTGTCGACATCAGGCTGTTGCCCTGTGGCACGTTGATGGTGCGGTCGCCATTGATCTCTATGTTCACATTTCCGCTGGGCGACAGATATTTCTTTGCCACGAGCAGAAGAACTACTATGAGGAGTATCGTTATGAGGAATACTCCTATGCTATATGAAATAAATTCTACCATTGCTGTTCTTATATATTAAGTCCTGAGAAACACATCATTGCCATAGCCATCAGTCCTACAGTAATAAACACGATGCCGAGACCCTGCAGGGGCTTTGGCACGTCAGAATACTGCATCTTCTCACGGATGGCACCCATAGCGACGATGGCGAGAGTCCAGCCCAGTCCTGAGCCAAGTCCATACACTACGGCATCCAGCACGCTAGTGATAGCCTGCGAGTTGGAGGGCTCCATGAGTATACGCTGCTGCATAAAGAGCGAGGCTCCCATGATGGCACAGTTGACGGCTATCAGTGGCAGGAAGATACCCAGCGCCGCATAGAGTGACGGGGAGAACTTCTCTACAGCCATCTCCACGAGCTGCACCATACCGGCGATGACGCCGATGAAGAGTATGAATGACAGGTAGCTGAGGTCGACACCTGCCACGAGGCAGTCGGGACCGAGCACCTTGGTCTGAAGCAGATAGTTGACTGGTACGGTCACGGTGAGCACGAATGTCACCGCGAGGCCCAACCCCAAGGATGTCTTCACTGTCTTCGACACGGCAAGATAGGAACACATGCCAAGGAAGAAAGCGAAAATCATATTGTCGACAAATATCGACCTGAAAAACAAACTGATTATATGTTCCATATCTTATTTCTCCTTATAAAAATATGCGCGATGCACCCAGATGACACATCCTACGAGGATAAGTGCCATAGCTGGCATAGTCATCATACCGTTATTAACATATCCGAAGTCGTAGACTCCCTCGGGCAGCAGCTGGAAGCCTAAGAGCGAGCCACGTCCGAGGAACTCTCGAACAGCACCTACGATCACCAGGATCATGGCATAGCCAAGTCCGTTGCCAATACCATCGAGGAACGAAGGCCAAGGCTTGTTCATCATCGCGAAGGCCTCGAGGCGTCCCATGAGGATACAGTTGGTGATAATCAGTCCGACATATACCGACAGCTGTACGCTGACATCGTACGCGAATGCTTTAAGTACTTGCGAAACGATAGTAACCAACGCCGCTACAACCACCAACTGCACAACGATACGTATGCGGTTAGGGATGGTATTGCGGATAATCGAAATTATAACATTAGAGAATGCCGTGATAATGGTTACGGCAAGTCCCATCACGATGGCTGGCTTCAGTTGTGAAGTAACAGCAAGGGCAGAACAGATGCCAAGAACCTGTCCAAGGATAGGATGGTCAACGTTCAGCGGGTTTGTTAGAACCTCTCTATTTTGTTTACTAAATAATGCCATAATCTTTAATCCTCCTTTTCTTCGTCGTCATTTGTTTCCGTTTGAGCAGTCTCTGTGGGCTTAGCGTTCTTCAGACATTCCTTCAACATGGCATCAACGCCGTTAGAAGTAAGTGTGGCACCCGTAACACAGTCGACCTGCGTCTGGGGGTCTTCCACCTTCTTAACGACAGAGAGCACCACATTGCCGTTATCGTCGAAGATTTTCTTGCCGATGAACTTCTCCTGCCATGCCTGTGAGTCCTTGATCTCAGCACCCAGACCGGCAGTCTCGCTCTCATGGTTGAAGTATGCGCCATAGACGGTACCGTCGCCCTTGATGGCGAGGTATCCGCTGATGCCGCCCCAGAGTCCCATACCCTTCATGCTTACGACGGTGATCTGCTCATCGTCAATCTTGCATGTGTAGACTTTCTGACCCTTCACGTCCTTCTCGGCTTTTACCACATCAGCATACTTGGCTTCTGCCTCGGCACCGTCAAGGTTGCGGATGTTAAGCGAATAGAGAATCTGCTTCTTGACGTCAAGAGCTACGTTGGCATCCTGCATAGGCTTGAGGGCCTGATAGACGAAAGCCAACAAGAAAGCTACTATGACGACAAGAATCGTACTATATATAATAATGTACGTATTGCTGTTTGTATTTAACTTACTCATTTTGTACCTCCTCTCTTCAAACGTTTAGATACATTGTGCTCCACGATGAAGTGGTCGATCATTGGAGCTATCATATTTCCAAAGAAGATGGCAAGCATCATACCCTCTGGGTAGCCTGCGTTACGGACACGGATGATGACTGCCATCGCACCGATGATAAATCCGTAGATGTACTTACCACACTCGGTACGACATGAGGTGACGGGGTCGGTAGCCATGAACACGGCACCAAAGGCAAAGCCGCCCAGGATGAAGTGCTCCCACCACTGCATGTCACTCAGACCTGTAGCCTGGAAGATGTATGCCAGCACGCCACCTCCGACGAACACGCTCAGCATGGTGCGCCATGAGGCGATACCTGTCAACAACAACAGGCATGCACCGAGAGCTATGGCGATGACGCTTGTCTCACCAATAGAGCCAGGGATGAAGCCACAGATCATGTCGCAGACGGAGGCGTTGGGTGTGATGTTCTGCGCGATCTCACCGAGCGGAGTAGCTGCGGTGAAGGTGTCTGGCAGGTCGTTGCCCAGTCCGAAGATGCTGTCTTGTGCCACCCATACGGTGTCGCCTGTCATCTTCGAGGGATAAGAGAAGAACAGGAACATACGTGCGGCGATGGCAGGATTGAAAATGTTCATACCTGTTCCGCCAAATATCTCCTTGCAGAAGATGACAGAGAAGGCGCATGCCAGAGCGAGCATCCACAGCGGACAGCCCACAGGGACAATCAGCGGGATAAGAATACCCGAGACGAGGTAGCCCTCTTGTATCTCCTCGCCCTTCCACTGTGCCCAGGCAAACTCAATGCCAAGACCTACGATATAGCTGACAAGGATTTTCGGCAGTACGGCAAGGAAACCATAGAGGAACAAGTCCCAGAATGATGCTGTAGCCAGCGTGCCTGCGGCAAGATAGTTCTGATAGCCTACGTTATACATACCAAAGAGCATGGCAGGCATCAAGGCGATGACCACAATACTCATTATACGTTTAGAGTCGATGGCATCATGTATGTGCGCTCCACTCTTCGATGTGTCGTTTGGCACAAAGAGGAATGTCTCGAAGCCCTCGAAGACGCTCTTGAAAGCATGCAGTTTTCCGCCTTCCTCGAAGTTGGGCTTGATTTTATCAAGATAATTTCTTAACGCTTTCATTATGCATTCTCCTTTCTGAGGATGTCAAGACCCTCTCTAACAATTTTCTGAAGTTCAAGTTTAGATGAGTCCACAAACTCAGCCACAGCAAAGTCCTCAGGTGAGACCTCATAGATGCCGAGCTGCTCCTGACGGTCTATATCGCCAGCGATGATGGACTTGATGAGATACTCGCCAAAGATGTCCATAGGCAGTACTCGGTCGTACTCGCCACTCATGATAATCTTACGCTCACCACCCTTGACGCGAGCATCAAGAGCGTACTCCTTGTTCTTGCCAAGAAGCCAAGAGAAGTATGAGCGATTGGCAGAGAACTGCTTGAATCGAGGCAGAATCCATCCGAGAAGCTCGTTCTTGTCATCACCCTCGGGTATGACGGTGACCTCAGAGGTGTGCGCACCGAGATAATCTTCCAACGTACACTGTCTGCCCGTCAGAGGATTGCCGTTGATGACGCGCAACTTACGGGCGTCGTCAATATTGTTGTTGGTTATCACAGCGATAGGAGTTCCTACGAGTGCGTCGACATAAGCAGGGTGCTTCACCTCGCTACCAGCGACGGCTACGGTACGGGTGAGATCGACCTTACCTGTATTGAAGAGGCGACCGAAGAAAATAACTGCCGTAGGATCAACGGTCCATACCACCTCGCCCTTGTTGACTGGCGACACATTATTCACCTGTACACCGACATTACCAGCAGGACATGGACCGTCAAAGATGTTCACTTCGACATCCTTAGCCTTGATGAGAACCTCTGAAGACTGCTGGCGACCTACGCCGAGACACACCTTAGCAATCTTTGCAAGAGCAGAAAGACCCGTCTGGAAGTCTTTCTCATTGCCTAACAACTCGTACTCAAAGTCGCCTGCCAACGGCATGTCTCTAAATGCTGACACAAAAATTGCCTTGGGCTGAGTATCTGGAGTGGTAGATACCGCATAAGGCAACTGATTGATATACCCAAACAAACCTGCTTCGAGCAAGGTGCTCTTCACGTCCTCGGCAGACAATTTCTCAACGTCTTTCTTTCCGAAGTCAGCATACTGCTGTTCCTTGTCAGCCTGCACCTTAATACACAAGATTTTTCTGCGTTCGCCACGAACGACGGCAGTCACCTTGCCGCTCACTGGCGAAGCAAACTTCACCTCGGGACAGTTCTTGTTGACAAACAAGGCGTCCCCAGCCTTGACGACATCGCCCTCCTTGACAGACAACTTTGGCGTTATGCCAACGAAGTCGTCAGGAACAAGTGCATACTCCTCTGCTGTGCCAATTGTCAGCTTTGTCTCTGCCGCGCGTCCCTTGAGATTGATGTTCAAGCCTTTACGTAACTTGATTACATTAGCCATATTTATATATTAAAATAATGAATTCAGATGTTCATCCGGAAAATCGATTGCAAAAGTAGTAAATTTTATATGTAAAACGCAGAAAAAACGATAAGAATTTTACTATAAACAATAATTTTATTAGCTTTGCATCGCTTTTTGAAAAGTACATATTACAATTTTGAAAATATTCAAATACATAACGCTCGGATTGGTATGGACCATCGTTGGTTTATACGTTATGTTTGTTGTCGCTATTCACCTGCCGTCGGTACAGAAATATATGGGTGAGAAAGTGGCGAATTTTCTACAACAAGAACTGGGTACGAAGGTTACGGTAGGAAGTGTCGACATCTCGCTCTTCAACCATCTAGCTATAGGTGATGTGGTCATTGAGGACCAGCAGAGGAGGAAGATGCTACAGGCTGAACGCATAGCGACATCTGTAGACATCTGCGAACTCATGCGGAGCGGCAAGATCGTGGTATATTCTGCTCAGCTCTTCGGAGTAAAAGCAAACCTGTACAAGAACGACTCTATTTCAAAGCCTAATTTCCAATTTGTTATAGACTCTTTAGCTCCGAAAGATGACGAACCGCAGAAGCCTTTCGACTTACGTATTCAGTCCCTGATAATTCGTGACGGAACCGTAGCGTACAACCAGATGGATTCGCCCAAACCTACCGCTACATCTGCCATAGATCCGCATCATCTCTGTCTGACAGACATTAACAGTAATATAAGCCTACGACGACTTACCAACGATTCTATCGCTGTCTCTTTAAGGTCATTATCGCTGAAAGAACGCTCTGGATTAGACTTGCGGTCGCTATCCTGCAAAATCAACGCCAGCGAGAGAATGATGAGAATAGAGGATATGCAGTTGGAGCTGCCCAAGACATCCTTGATTATTCCTCATGCCGAAATAAACATGGCTAAACGCAAGGATAATCAGAAAAATGTCCTCAAGCATTATGACATCACCATTGCTCCGTCTCGCCTGTCGCCATCTGACCTTGCATTTCTTGACAAGCATTTGCTCAACTCTGAGGAGACGCTTGCTATTCGCGGTAACGCTTCGGGTAGCGACAACACGTTGGCTATAAACAATTTACATGTAACCGACACAGACAACCGACTGAGCATTATCGGTAATGGTAGTGTGACTAACTTGCAAAGCACACCTGCATGGAAGGTCAACGCCAACGACCTGAAACTCAGTGCTGACGGCATAAAATATATTGTAGAGACCTTACACAAACAGCATGTAGAGATACCAGTGGAGATAGGCAGACTGGGTAATATACATTTCAAAGGTGCGGCTGAAGGAATGGGCGATTTCATCGCAGGTAAGGGCACCCTGCTGTCGGATGCCGGCAATGCTACTTTCGATGCCTCGATAAAAGGAAATTCGTTTCATGGTACTATTTCTACTAAGGATATCAATCTGGCAAGAATCCTAAACGATAACAGTCTGGGCTTTGTCACCGCCGATGTCAATGGTGAGGGCATTATCGCGGCCAACGAGTCACCTCTGCCATTCCAACATTTGAAGGCTAAAGGAACAATCCAACGTTTAGACTATAACAACTACTCTTACAGGAACATCGCCATCGACGGCACATATAAAAATAAATCATTCGACGGTCAGCTGTCAATGAACGATCCTAATGGAAATTTTGACATTAAGGGAAGCGTCAACTTGGCTGCCAAAAGAACCGAAGCCAACATACAAGCTCGTATCGCCAACTTGAATCCAAAAGCCCTGCGACTGACCAATGGATTGGGCGATTATGTATACAACCTGAATACCGATACTCATATCAGTGGTAGTTCTCTCAGCGATGCCGTTGGATTTATCAACGTCAAGGACTTCAACATGAAGAACCATGAGGACGACATCAGTATTAACAACCTATATATAACTACTGGTTATGAAGATGGAGAACACACCATTGACCTACATAGCGATTTGGGAAATGTATTGGTAAAGGGTAAATACGACATCAATACCCTGTCGCAATCGGTGATCAACCTCATTGCCAGTAAGATACCAACCATGCCGAGTCTGCCAAAATATAGGCAAAAGACTAACAACGACATAGTGTTCATCGCTGATATTCTCGACATGAATTGGTTTCATCAGATTCTTGACATCCCTATTGAGACTGACCAACCCATCCATATCAAAGGCGCACTGGATGACAACCGACAGATGGCAAATGTCGAGGTGAGCGCACCATCATTTAGCTATGGTTCCATGTTGTTCAGAAAATTCAACGCTACTGTTGAAACCGTTGGCGACACCATCTTCACCATCGCCAATATTGAGAAGATGCAGGATGACGGCACACCAATTCTTCTCGATGTCAACGCCAAAGCCTTCAACAACAAGCTACAGTCTCACATATTCTGCGATACTCACGGTGATACGCCACTCAAGGGAATGCTGAATGCCGAGACCGACTTCCTTATTGACGACAGCGGTCACAGGGTAGCCCATATCAGGATACACCCCTCTGAGATTCTCGTCGACAAGAGTATATGGCATGTCCAGCCTTCAGACATTCTTTATGGCAACAACCAACTTACTATCGACTACTTCCAGATCAATAATAATAATCAGCACATCAACATCAGCGGACGAGCCACTCAGAACCCTAACGACTCACTCGTAGTC
This sequence comes from uncultured Prevotella sp., assembly GCA_900316295.1. Lineage (GTDB taxonomy): Bacteria > Bacteroidota > Bacteroidia > Bacteroidales > Bacteroidaceae > Prevotella. Next base: position 13,059 of record ONCJ01000032.1, on the reverse strand, counting down.
GACCTTAATAATATTGATGTGGGATACGTTCTCGACCTTGTCAACTTCCACAGCGTGGAGTTTTCGGGTTTTGCCTCAGGCAAAGCTACCGTGAAAAACCTATTCCACGCTCCTGACGCTAATGCCAGTCTCATCGTCAATGACTTCCGATTTGAGAAAGGCCGTATGGGTACACTATATGCAAGTGCCAATTATGATGTCAACACCGAACAGATAAACATTAGTGCAAGAACCGACGACGAGCCATACGTCATCGACGACGGCAAGAAGACGGTGCTGACAGGCGACACATATATCAATGGTTTTGTGTCACCTAAGCGCAAGGATCTCAACATACACATCCTTACCGACGGAGCAAGAGCTGAATTTATCGAAGAATTCTGCGGTAGTTTCATGCGTGATGTTGAAGCTCGAGCACAGGGATGGTGCAGGGTTTTTGGTGGATTCAAGAATGTCAATATTGAGGGCAACTTGATTACCGACGGACCGCTGACAATCAGTACCCTCAATACCACCTATACTCTCAAGCACGACACCGTAGCCTTGGTACCAGACTATATCTATTTCCCCAACGATACGGTATACGACCGAGAAGGGCATACAGCTGTTGTCAATGGCGGACTGCGACATCACAACCTGAAAAACATGACCTATGACATAGACATTCAGGCAGACAACTTTCTCGCATATGACTTTCAAGACTTTGGTAGCAGAACGTTCTATGGTACTGTCTACGGCACAGGTACTTGCGACATCGTTGGCAAGAAGGGAGAGGTGAACATCAATGTCAATGCCGAACCCAACAAAGGTAGTTTCATAGAGTACAACGCTGCTCACCCCGACAACATAAACAAGGCAGACTATATAGAATGGCGTGACGCCAATGACATGCTGCTTCGGCCCTTGTCCCATAGCTCAGTGCCGACACTTCAGCCTAAAACGACGACTGACGTACATATAAATATGTATGCCGACATCAATCAGAACTTTGACTTGCGCATACTCATGGACGAGAATACTGGCGACAAGATTACGCTTACTGGCGATGGCGACATTCGTGGGTCGTACTTCAACAAGGGTGCTTTCGATATCTACGGCACATTCCTCATCGACCATGGTACATACGTCATGACCATACAAAACGTCATCAAGAAACTCTTCACATTCCAACAAGGCTCTTCGATGACCTTCAGTGGCGAACCCTTCGGAGCTGCGCTCAATCTGAAAGGACAATACGTCATTCCTGCCGTGAGCCTTTCCGACCTTCAGATGGGACGGTCTTTCACACAGAACAATATCCGAGCCATCTGTCTGATGAATATCGGAGGTACGGCAGGAGACCCGCAAGTGACATTTGGTCTTGACCTCCCTACTCTGTCTCCTGATGCCAAACAGATGGTGATGTCGGTTATCAACTCACAGGAAGACCTCAACCAGCAGGTGCTTTATCTGCTTGCTGTAGGTCGATTCATGCCCCAGCGTAACAACAATGCCGTTGAGGACGAGAGTCAGCAGAGTCAGACCTCACTTGCCATGCAGAGCATACTTAGCGGTACCATCTCTCAACAAATCAATAATGTGTTGATGAGCATGGTGAAAGTGCCTAACTGGAATTTCGGAGCCAACATCTCTACTGGCAACGACGGCTTCAGTAATGCCGAATACGAAGGTCTGCTCTCAGGACGATTGCTAAACAACCGACTCATCATCAACGGACAATTTGGCTATCGCGACAATGTACAGACCGATCAGTCCAGTTTCATCGGAGATTTCGACGTACAATATCTTCTCCGCCCCAATGGTAATCTCGCTGTGAAGGTATACAATCAAACCAATGACCGCTATTTCACCCGTAACTCGCTGAACACACAGGGAGTAGGACTTATCATAAAGAAAGACTTCAATAGCCTAAGCGAGATTTTTGGAAAAAAGAAAAAGAAGAATAAGAAGAAAAAAGACCAAACAATCACCATTGACAATATTAACGATTCAATAAAAGCAGAAGAAAAATGATTTTTTAGGTTAAATAATCTTAATTAAGATACAAATTGCCTGTCAAACTATCAAAAAATCAGCGTCAAAGACTCTTTTTTGGGTAAAAATTCATACCTTTGCACCGTTTTTGTGCCTTATGGGTGCTAAACACTTATAAAGTAATACTTTATTTAATCACAATTTTATTTATTAACATTATGTCTAACTTTAAAAATGTACAGCCACTCGACGACTTCAACTGGGAAGAATTCGAGAATGGCGCAACCGTAGGAACTAGCAAGGAAGAACTTGAAAAAGCCTACGATGAAACCCTCAACAAAGTAGCCGACCATCAGGTTGTTGACGGTAAGGTAATCAGCGTTGACAAGAAAGAGGTTGTTGTCAATATTGGTTACAAGAGTGATGGTATTATTCCTGCATCAGAATTCCGCTACAACCCCGATCTGAAGGTAGGTGACACCGTAGAGGTGTATGTTGAGAATCAGGAAGACAAGAAAGGTCAGCTGGTACTCAGCCACAAGAAGGCTCGTATGAGTAAGAGCTGGGAGCGTGTCAATGAGGCTCTCGACAATGACGAGATTATTCAGGGCTTCATCAAGTGCCGCACCAAGGGCGGTATGATTGTCGACGTATTCGGCATCGAGGCATTCTTGCCAGGTAGTCAGATCGACGTTCATCCAATACGCGACTACGACGTATTTGTAGGTAAGACTATGGAGTTCAAGGTTGTCAAGATCAACCAGGAGTTCCGCAATGTTGTTGTTTCTCACAAGGCTCTCATCGAGGCTGAGTTGGAAGCACAGAAGAAGGAGATCATCGGCAAGCTTGAGAAGGGTCAGATCCTCGAAGGTACCGTCAAGAACATCACTTCTTACGGCGTATTCGTTGATCTTGGCGGTGTCGATGGACTCATCCATATCACAGACCTCTCTTGGGGCCGCGTAAGCGATCCACACGAGGTTGTTGCTCTTGACCAGAAACTCAATGTCGTTATCCTTGATTTCGATGACGAGAAGAAGCGTATTGCTCTCGGTCTGAAGCAGCTTACACCACATCCATGGGATGCTCTCGACGCTGACCTTAAGGTGGGCGACCACGTTAAGGGTAAGGTTGTCGTTATGGCTGACTACGGTGCATTCGTAGAGATTGCTCCAGGTGTTGAGGGTCTCATCCACGTCAGCGAGATGTCTTGGAGCCAGCACTTACGTTCTGCTCAGGACTTCATGCACGTTGGTGACGAGGTAGAGGCAGTTATCCTCACTCTCGACCGCGACGAGCGTAAGATGTCTCTTGGCATCAAGCAGCTCAGAGAAGATCCATGGGAGACCATTGAGGTTAAGTATCCTGTTGGCAGCAAGCATACCGCAAAGGTTCGCAACTTCACCAACTTCGGTATATTCGTAGAGCTCGAAGAGGGTGTTGACGGACTCATTCACATCTCTGACCTCTCTTGGACCAAGAAGGTGAAGCATCCATCAGAGTTCACTCAGGCTGGTGCCGAAATAGACGTTGTAGTTCTCGAAATAGATAAGGAGAACCGTCGTCTCTCTCTCGGTCACAAGCAGCTCGAGGAGAATCCATGGGACACCTATGAGACTATCTATACTCCTGGTTCTATCCATACAGGCAAGATCACCGAGGCTATGGACAAGGGCGCAGTCATCACTCTCAATGAGGGTGGCGAAGGCTTTGCTACTCCAAAGCACCTCGTCAAGGAAGATGGCACCCAGGCTCAGAAGGGTGAGGAGCTTCCATTCATGGTAATCGAGTTTGTCAAGGAGACTAAGCGCATCATCCTCTCTCATTCTCGTACCTTCGAGGATGTTAAGGAGGATAAGAAGCCTGCTAAGAAGGCTGCTAAGAAGGAGGCTGCTCCTGCTATCAATAATGTAGCTGCCAGCACAACTCTTGGTGACCTCGACGTACTTGCTAAGCTCAAGGCTGATCTCGAAGAGGGAAAGTAATACTTGACTTGTAAGATTACATCTCATAAATTTTGTTTAAATTGAGGATGGGTGACTTGAGCTATTGTGCAGGTCACCCATTTTTACCCTTTAAACTGTCAATATTTAAATTAAAAACCTACGAACCCTATGACAAAGAAAATGCTAACTATCCATCATTCTGCGAGAAAAATCGCATTCGTCCTTCTGGGCCTCTCATTATCTGTCAGTACGCTACATGCCCAGAACCGTCAACCTGCCATACCCAAGGACCCAGCCATAGAGGCGAAGATCCAGAAGACTCTCTCCAAGATGAGTCTCGATGAAAAAATTGGTCAGATGCTCGAGCTCAATCTTGACATCATGGGTCAATACGATGCCACAGGCAAGTGGAAACTCAACGAGAATATGCTCGACACCATCATCTCTAAATGGAAAGTTGGCTCCATTCTCAACGCTCCTGGCACGCGTGCTGCCACAGTGTCACAATGGCAAGAGTGGATACAGCTGATACAGAAGAAGTCGATGAAGCATATCGGCATTCCTGATATCTACGGGCTCGACCACAACCATGGTGTCACCTACACACAAGGAGGAACTCTCTTCCCACAGCCCATCAACCTTGGTGCCTCGTTCAATACTGAACTGGCTCGTACTATGGCTGAGATTACAGCCTACGAGAGTCGTGCGGCAAACTGTCCCTGGGTATATAATCCCGTTGTCGACCTCGGACGCGACCCACGCTGGCCACGTATCTGGGAGAGCTTTGGCGAAGATGCCATCGTCAACTCAAAGATGGTGGTAGCCGAAATCAAGGGATATCAAGGCGACGACCCCAACCATCTGGGCAAATACCATGTAGGTACAAGCACAAAGCATTATTTCGCCTATGGTGCACCATGGACAGGAAAAGACCGCACGCCAGCCTATTTGCCTATCCAGATACTACGTGAGAAATACTTTGAGCCATTCCGACAGGCTGCTCTTGCCGGCACACTTACCATGATGGTCAATTCGGCTTCTATCAACGGTGTTCCGGTACATGCAAGCTACGAATATCTTACCAAATGGCTCAAGGAAGACCTCAACTGGGACGGCATGCTCGTCACCGACTGGGCTGACATCAACAACCTTTTCACCCGTGAACACGTGGCTAAGGACAAAAAAGATGCCATCCGCATCGCCATCAATGCAGGTATAGACATGTCAATGGACCCCTATAGCGTGGATTTCTGCGTACTCCTGAAAGAACTTGTTCAGGAAGGCAAGGTGTCTATGAGCCGTATTGATGATGCTGTGAGCCGCATCCTTAGAGTGAAATATCGTCTCGGGCTCTTCGATACTCCAAATACTGGTGGCAAAGGCTATGAGAAGTTCGGTTGCGAGGAATTTGCGAAGGCCTCACTCACAGCTGCGGAGGAGTCGGAAGTGCTGCTCAAGAACAATGGCATCCTGCCGCTTGTCAAGGGTAAGAAGATTCTCCTCACAGGTCCTAATGCCAATCAGATGCGCTGTCTTCATGGTGGATGGAGCTATACGTGGCAGGGATCAAAAGCCGAGGATCTTGCCGAAAAATACAATACCATCTACGAGGCTCTTTGTAACAAATACGGTAAGGAAAACATAATCCTAGAGCAGGGTGTGACATACAAGGAAGAAGGAGCCTATTACGAGGAGAACGAACCGCAGATCCAGAAGGCTGTTGATGCTGCGGCACAGGCAGATGTCATCATTGCAGCCATCGGTGAGAACTCCTATACCGAGACTCCTGGCAATCTTGACGATCTGTGGATGTCTGCTAATCAGCGTAATCTTGTCAAGCAGCTGGCTAAGACTGGTAAGCCCATCATTCTCATTCTTAACGAGGGGCGTCCTCGTCTGATTGCCGACATCGAGCCTTTGGCAAGTGCTGTAGTCCATATCCTCATTCCTGGCAACTATGGTGCTGACGCCCTTGCCAATCTGCTTGCCGGCGATGCCAATTTCTCGGCAAAGCTGCCATATACATATCCACGCGACATCAATTCACTCAACAACTACGACTACAAGGTCAGCGAGGAGGTGGGTACTATGGAGGGAGCCTACAACTACGACGCTAAGGTGTCCCTGCAATGGCCCTTCGGCTACGGTATGAGCTATACCACCTTCGAATACTCCAACCTCAAGGTTGACAAGACTCAGCTCGGTGTTGACGACATACTCACTGTCAGCGTCGATGTGAAGAATACTGGTAGTCGTGTGGGAAAAGAGCCCGTGCTACTATATAGCAGCGACCTCGTGGCAAGCATCGTACCCGACAACCGTCGTCTGCGCGACTTCACCAAGGTAGAGTTGCAGCCAGGTGAAGTGAAGACCGTCACCTTCCAGCTGCCAGCCAAGTCCCTCGCCTTCGTCGGTGCCGACGGCAGATGGACTCTTGAGTCTGGCGACTTCATCCTGAAGATTGGCAATCAGACCATCGGAGTAGAATGTACCGAGACTAAAGTATGGGATACTCCAAACATTTAATTAAGAAGTTAGGGGTGAGCTAGCACTCACCCCTAATTTGTTTCATTAGTTTAGTTGGTTTCTACTTCCAACTATTTAAAGTGTTTCTATTTAAAACTATTCATTCTCTCCAAGAGCAGGTTTCAGCATAGATGCACACACACATCTCTTAGTCCGCACTCAGAGCATTTGGGTCGCTGACTTGTGCAGATATATCTGCCATGAAGGAGGAGCCAATGATGGGCGATGGAGAGCAGTTCTTCAGGGATGTTACTAACGAGTTTCTGCTCAACTTTATATGGTGTGTCGGCAGTCTTGGGTACGAGTCCGAGTCTATGGCTGACGCGGAATACATGGGTATCGACGGGCATGGCAGCTCTGCCAAACCACACTACCTGCATGACGTTGGCTGTTTTCCTGCCGACTCCAGGCAGACGGACGAGGTCGTCGAGAGATGATGGCACCTCACCGCCGAAGTCGTTGACAATCATACGTGACATTTCTACGAGGTGGCGGGCTTTGGCATTTGGATATGACACGCTCTTGATATACTCGAGTACATCCTCCCACTCGGCTGCTGCCATATCCTTTGCCGTAGGGTATCGCTGGAATAGTGCCGGAGTAACCATGTTGACCCGTCTGTCGGTACACTGTGCACTGAGCATTACGGCACATAACAACTGAAAACAACTACCGAAATTGAGTTCGGTAGTTGCCTCAGACATATTTTTTTGAAAGTATGTTAATACCTTGTTATATCGCTCTTTATGAGTCATGCATCTTACTTCTTTTCGTCAGTCTTCTCCTCTGTAGCTTTGGCAGTGTCCTCCTTCTTCATACCCTTATATGCCTTGTTGAGTCCCTTGACGATCTGGTCTGTGATGTCGAGGCCTTTGTCGGCATAGAGTATGTTGTCACCCTGTTTTGCAAGGATCATGGCATACTTCTTATCCTTATTGAATGACTCCAGATAGTGATGGAGGCTGTCAGCCAATGCCTGATTGTATTCCGCCACCTGCTGCTGATACTCAGCTCCCAGTCTCTGAGAGAGTGCGTCAGCATCCTGAGCCTGCTTTTGCAGACTTGCCTGTATGCCCTGAGCCTGCTGCTGGGTGTACTTGTTCTGCTGAATACCCTGCTGGAAGTTAGCGGCAGCCTGCTGCAGAGCCTGTTGCTTGCTGGCGAGTGTCTTCTGGATGTTGGCCTCTCGCTGCTGCATCAGTTTGGTAACCTCCTGCCAGTAGGTGTACTTACTCATGATAGAGTCAATCTCGATGTAAGCAATCAGCTGTGAGCCCTGCTTGCCACTGTTATTGCTCTGTGTTTCATTCTGTTGTGGTTGGTTGTTACAAGCTGCCAAGGTGCTCATTGCAACGATGGCAAGAATCAGTGTCTTTTTCATTTTTATAATGTGTCAATTATCAATTATCAATTATCAACTCTAAACTTTGAACTCTCAATACGCTCTCCCCTCTTGTCGAGCCTCCTTGTCCTGATCGATGACGCAATGGATGCCTCGCTCGCGCATGGCCTCACTATCGTGGATATGCATCGAAGAGAACTTGCCGTCACGCTGAAAAATGAGTTTTACACATAGTAAAATCATCGCTATAGCAATTATTAACACGACTAAGAGTAGAGTTTTAATCATTTTGTTTTAATTTTGCGGTGGCAAAAGTAGTAAAAAATGAAATAACACGAGCAACAATCACACATAAAAAGCTATAAAAAATAACAAGTATGGCAAATATAGAACTAAAACCAGCATGCGTTTTCGAACAATTCGCAAAAATTAACGCTATTCCAAGGCCTTCTAAGAAAGAAGAAAAGATGATAGAATACCTCCGCCAATTCGGAGAAAGCAGAGGACTGGAAACCAAAGTTGATGAGACGGGCAACGTACTGATAAGAAAGAATGCCACAAAGGGTATGGAGGGACGGCCCACGATAATTCTGCAAAGCCACATGGACATGGTTTGTGAGAAACTACCAGAGGTAAATATTGACTTTGAGAAAGACCCTATACAGACATACGCCGATGGCGAGTGGATGAAGGCTAAGGGTACTACACTCGGTGCGGATGACGGAATAGGATGTGCTATAGAGCTTGCCATTCTCGACTCTGACAACATTGAACATGGTCCTATAGAATGTGTCTTTACACGTGACGAAGAGACTGGACTGACCGGAGCCGAGGGTATGAAGGCTGGTTTTATGACAGGCAGCATGCTGATTAACCTCGACTCAGAGGATGAGGGACAGATATTTGTGTCGTGTGCAGGCGGAAGAAATACCACAGCCACCTTTACATATACCAAGGAGCAAGCTCCTGAAGGCTGCTTCTTCATCAAGGCTTCGCTGAAGGGACTCATTGGCGGCCATTCTGGCGACGACATCAACAAGAAGAGAGCCAACGCCGTAAAGCTTCTCGCACGATTCCTGTATCAGACACAAGAGAGATACGGCATACGTCTTGCCAGCTTCAATGCAGGCAGACTACACAACGCCATTCCGCGTGACGGCATCATCGTCTTTGCCGTACCTTTCGACAAGAAGGAACAGGTACGCGCCGACTGGAACATCTTCGCTACGGACGTAGAGGAGGAATATCATGTTACTGAGAAGAATATGGAGTTCTCGATGGAGAGCTGTGAGCCAGAGTCGGTATTACCACAGAACGTAAGCACACGGCTTATACAGGCTCTTCAGGCTGTAGACAATGGTGTTTTTGCCATGTGTCAGGACGAGGAGATAGCATGGTTAGTGGAAACTTCCAACAACGTAGCAAGCATCGTGACCACAGATGAGAATGTTGTGATTGTAGCCTCACAACGCAGCAACGTGATGAGTGCGCTCGACAATCAGGCTGCCACTGTCAAAGCAGTGTTCCAGCTGGCTGGTGCCGATGTGGTACAGGGCGAAGGATATCCAGCATGGAAGATGCGCGCTGACAGCAAACTGACTGCTTTGACCGTAGAGACTTACAAGAAGCTCTTTGGCAAAGACCCCAAGGTGTTAGGTATTCATGCGGGTCTGGAATGCGGACTCTTCTCGGAAAAATATCCCGATCTCGACATGGTGTCATTCGGTCCGACGCTGCGTGGAGTACATTCACCCGACGAGCGTCTGCACATACCTACCGTGGAGATGGTGTGGAACCACCTGCTGGCTATACTGAAGAATGTAAATGCGTAATTTTGGAAAATTGATGAAGAAAATATATATCATATTAGTCATAGGAATGCTGATGATGACAGCATGTGGCGAGAAACATGTTGCCAAGAATACTATCAAGGAATTTCTGAAGGCAAGTGTCGTGGTGAATAGTGACGGTGAGCAGGACTATAGCGTGAAGTCGTTTGGTGACATCGACTCTACCCGCTATGTCACACCTGATGCGGTCAATAAGATGCATGCCATTGCTGACAAGGACAAGAACTTTCAAAGTACTCTGCTCTACTGGAAACCCAACGAGAACGAACAGTTGAAATATCTGACGGTGGAGATGGAGGTGGAGAATAGAGATACGGTATATACGTTCTATCTCACCAATGACTTGCTAAAGGTGGTCGCGTTTAAGTAAGTTAGTGAGGCGGACTGGTGAATAAATGGAGCGTGGAGCGTATTAAACTGCCAGTCGTGCCTGCATGTATGAGCGTATAAACTTTCGGGCTAAGCCAAGACTGTTTTCCACGCTTTTATAGTTGAGATTGAGGGTTTGGGAAATTTCCTGGACCTTCATTCCTTTATATATGCTTAGCTTGTAGACTGTGCGCTGACGCTCAGAGAGGTGTGCTATTCCCTGTTCGAGTATCTCAATAGTCTCGCTGATAGAATAGACTGACTCTGGAGAAGGCTCACCTCCGTTCTCACATATTCCATAGCCTATCACATGCTCATACTCGTCGACAGCACGACGATGACGCCAATAGTCGTTGACAAGATTTCGGGCAATGGTATACACAAGTGCCGGAAGTGTAATCTCAGATATCATTTTCTGGCTCTTGAGCAATCGCTCGAATACTGTCTGCGCCACGTCCTTTGCCGTATCATCACAACCAATTCTACAGCTTATAAAGCCGCGGACTTCATCTATATGAGCCATGTAGTAGGCTGCTATTAGATTTTGGTTGTTAGTTATATTTTTGTCAGTATCAAACATGGTATGGCAAAAGTATATATTTTTCCAAACAGCACAAACAAAATCATTAAAAATTTATTCAAAAAAACTCACGATGAAACAATTTATAACGGAAATAATCGAAAAACGAATGTTTGGCACGGTGTTTGCAAAGTTAACACTATAAACATATACACATAAATAGCTATGCAAAAAGGAAACATAGGGGTTACTACCGAGAACATTTTCCCCGTAATCAAAAAGTTCTTGTATTCGGATCATGAGATTTTCCTGCGTGAAATGGTATCAAATGCTGTCGACGCTACACAAAAACTGAAGACGCTATCCCAAAAGGGTGACTTCAAGGGCGAGACAGGCGACCTGACCATACATGTCATCCTGGACGAGAAGGCTGGTACACTCACCATCAGCGACCACGGTATCGGTATGACCGAAGAGGAGATAGACAAATATATCAATCAGATTGCCTTCTCAGGCGTAAACGACTTCCTGGACAAGTATAAGGATAATGCTAACGCCATCATTGGCCACTTCGGACTGGGATTCTACTCGGCGTTTATGGTGTCAAAGAAGGTGGAGATAGTCACACGTAGCTATAAGGACGGAGCCAAGGCTGTGAAATGGTCGTGCGACGGCAGTCCTGAGTTTACTATTGAGGATACAGATAAGGCAGAACGCGGATCAGACATCATACTATACATCGATGATGACTGCAAGGAGTTCCTCGAGAAGCAGAAGATAGAGGGCCTGCTACAGAAGTATTGCAAGTTTATGGCTGTACCAGTGGCGTTCGGAAAGAAACAGGAATGGTCGAGCGACGAGAAAAAAATGGTGGACACCGAGGAGGACAACATTATAAATAATGTGGAGCCTCTATGGACAAAATCGCCAAGCACTCTGAAGGACGAAGACTATAAGTCGTTCTATCAGACCCTCTACCCTATGCAGGACGAACCTTTGTTCTGGATTCATCTAAACGTAGACTACCCGTTCAATCTCACAGGAATATTGTACTTCCCACGCATCAAGTCGAATATCGAGCTGCAGCGTAACAAGATACAACTATATTGTAATCAGGTGTTTGTCACCGACCAGGTAGAAGGTATCGTGCCTGAGTTTCTCACATTGCTGCATGGTGTGATTGACTCACCAGACATACCTCTGAACGTGAGCCGTAGCTATCTGCAAAGTGATGCAAACGTAAAGAAAATTTCAACATATATCACAAAGAAAGTTGCCGACAGACTCGCTTCAATCTTCAAGGAGAATCGTAAGGACTACGAAGAGAAATGGGATGACCTAAAGATTTTCATCAACTATGGTATGCTATCAGACGAAAGTTTCTACGACCGTGCTAAAGACTTTGCAATGCTCAAGGACGTTGATGGTAAGCACTTTACGTTCGAGGAGTATAGGGCTCTGATCAAAGACAACCAGACCGATAAAGATGGCAACCTCATCTATCTGTATGCCACCGATAAGGAGGAGCAGTATACATACATTGAGGCTGCCAAGACCAAAGGCTACAGCGTACTGCTGATGGATGGGCAGCTCGATGCGCCATGCGTGTCAATGTACGAGCAGAAATTCCCTAACGATGACAAAGACAATAAGGGCGGTGTACGTTTCACACGTGTCGATGGAGACATCATAGATCGTCTGATAGTGAAAGATGATGTCAAGAAGTCAGAGCTTACTGACGACGAACGTGACAATTTGTCACAGACATTCTCCTCACAGATGCCACAGATTGACAAGACGCAGTTCCATGTTAGCGTAGAGGCCATGGGCGAGTCCAATCAACCAGTGTTGATAACACAGAGCGAATACATGCGTCGTATGAAGGAGATGAGTCGTTTCCAGCCAGGGATGAGTTTCTATGGTGAGATGCCCGACACGTATAATCTGGTACTCAACAGCGACCATCCTCTTCTGAAGCAGGTTCTTACTAATGTCGCTGAGAACACCGCCGAGGCACTAAAGCCTGTCGACAGCGAACTGAAAGGTCTGAATGCTCGTCTGCAAGTGCTCAACCAAGAACAATCGAAGAAGAAATATGATGAACTGACACAGGAGGAGAAAGACGATAAAGCCAACACACAGAAGGCTATCGACGAACAAAAGTCTAAGCGCAATGCCATACTCGCCGACAATGCCAAGGACAACAAGATTGTCCATCAGCTTATCGACTTGGCTCTCCTGCAGAACGGAATGCTCAAGGGTGAGGCCCTAAACAAATTCCTGAAACGTTCAGTGGAATTGATTGGGTAGAAAAGAAGAAGGTTTCGCATTTTGCGAAACCTTCTTTCTTCTTGAGCCTCTTGTCGGATTGCATATCCGTTTTCCTGCCGGTGGGCAGGCAAACAAACGAAAGGCAGGGAAATCTCTTAAAAGTAAAATCCGCAGATAATTTTTCGATTGTCTGATTTAGTCCTTGCTTATGATGATTCTGTCTGACTCTGGGCTTAGAAACGCTTGAGCTTGACTTGTATG
>ONCJ01000021.1 GCA_900316295.1 uncultured Prevotella sp. | reverse complement strand
GCTATGGAGGCCCTCGGTGCCGACCTCTCCACCATCAGCTCCAACCCTGCAGGTATGGGACTCTTCCGTCACAGCACCGTCAGCGGTTCGGCAGGACTCATCTTCCAGTCTGCCGACAGAGGAGCCAAGGGCGATAAGACCAATGCCAGTTTCGACCAGTTCGGAATAGTATATTCCATCCGCTCAGGCAGAAACTCATACCTCAACCTTGCCTACAACTACCATAAGAGCAAGAACTTCAATTACATCCTTGCCGCAGCCAACCGTCTCAACGGAGCGTCGCAGAACAAGCAGACATCACAAAAGTGGTATAATGGTGCGTTTGACACCAACAACGACAACCTGAGCACCGTCGACCACTTCTATCTGAACAACTTCCTCGGACGTACCGACGACGAAGGCAAGACATACTACGACGGATGGGTAGACGCCAACAGCTTCCGTCTCAACCGTGAGCACGAAGGTTGGATAGCCGATCACGACTTCAGCGTCAGCGGTAACATCAACGACCGTGTATACCTCGGTGTCACCTTCGGTATCAAGGATGTCAACTACAAGCACTACGGCGAATACTCAGAGGAGCTCGTCGACGGAGCAAGAGTCGGCATTACCGACGATCGTGAGGTAGACGGTACAGGTTTCGACGTTAAGGCAGGTATCATCGTTCGTCCCGTCGAGGAGTCACCATTCCGTATCGGTGCATACGTCCATACTCCTACATGGTATGACCTTACCACAAAGAACACCACCCGCTATTATGACTCTTCTTTAGGTTCAGCCGCTGTGGAGAGCAATCGTGAGCGCTACGACTACAGGGTAGTCACACCATGGGTGTTCGGTTTCTCACTCGGTCATACCGTAGGCAACTACCTTGCCCTCGGAGCTACCGTCGAGTATACCGACTACAGCTCCACTAAGACACGCTACGAGGACCTCGCCCTGTACGATCCGATCTATGGCGACGTCTACAAGGACTCGTCCAACGACAAGGTGATGAACCGCCACACCGACAACACCCTCAAGGGAGTAGCCACCGTGAAGCTCGGTGCCGAATATAAGCCACTTCCCAACCTCGCCCTCCGTGCAGGTTACAACTACGTGTCACCCAAGTATAAGAGCTCTGGCGAGAAGGCAACATACGAGTATTCGCAAGACTATCGTGCCAACGACCCCATCGGCATCTACTACACCAGCACCACCGACTTCACCAACTGGAAGGGTACCAACCGCGTTACCTTCGGTATAGGCTATCAGATAGACCGCTGGAACATAGACCTTGCCTATCAGTATTCAGCTCAGAAGGGCGACTTCCGTCCATTCGGCACCTATTATGAGACAGACGCACAGGGCAACTGGATAGCAGACAGCCCTCAGAACAACATCCCCTCAGTCACCTCCGTCAAGAACAATCGCAGTCAGTTGCTCATGACCCTGAGCTATCACTTCTAAAAAAAGGAAGGACTACAGTTCCACAAGTTTATTCTCGCGCTCAAGCGCTTTCCACATAGAATAACGCACTTCGGGGTTCCGTCGCTCCATGTCTTCAAACATGAGGCGCATGGAGCCCCGAATTGTTTCCTGCTCGTGCGGACACTTCTTCAGCTGCTTCTCATAGCCATGCTTCTCAGCCAGCTCCATGATATCCTTTTCCTGTTCCAGACATAGCGGACGGATGATAGTCAGCGGCATCTTCTTCATCCTCAGCATCGCCGGCATCGTCGAGAAGCGTCCTTGTGTAGTAAGGTTCATCAGCATTGTGTGCAGGATGTCATCCTGGTGATGACCCAGAGCAATCTTGTTGCAGCCCAGTTCCTGAGCTACGTCGAACAATACCTTGCGCCGCATCCACGAACACAAGAAGCAGGCAGGCTTTTTCTGCTGGTCTTCCCGAGTCTCTTCAAACCGTGTGGTGCGGACATGCAGCCTGACACCCTTGTCTTTGCAGAACTCCTCCAGCCATCGTGTGTCCGACTCATACTCCACATTCTCCATCCTCACATGCAGCGCCTCCACACTAATCCTTGGTTTGAATATACGAGCTTGTGCTGCCAACAGCTCCAGCAGGCATAACGAGTCCTTGCCGCCCGACAGTCCGACGAGTATTTTGTCGCCATCCTCCAGCAGTCCGTACCTCGTCCACGCATCCATGAACCGTTGTCTTATCTTATCCTCTAAATTCATAGTCCTTGTTTTTGTTATCGCAAAGTCGGATATTCTCTCTTTGTTCTATCTTAACCAAGCCTTGGTTTTCTTTCAACCAAGCCTTGGTTTTCTTGCAACCAAGGTCTGGTTTTCTTGCAACCACGCCTTGGTTCTCATGAAACCAAAGCGTGGTTGTCGTGTCTTTTCGCCTTGGTCACACTTTCACCACATTGTGGCGAGAGTGTCGCCAGGCTATGGCTGGAATGTGACTTTGTCTTCGTAATGGTCGAACTCTACAGGATCCGTGTAGCCATACTTGCTGAAGAGGTCAGCAATCCATTGCTGCTGGTTCTCGTTGAGCTTCTTCTGTCCGTTGGCATATCGGTAGTAGTTCGTCCCGCCATGAACGTATTGTTTTATTTCTGCTTTAATCTCCGAGTAATGAATCTTGAGCACCTTGTCGTAGATATGCGAGAATCCCCATGCCACACGCTCCGTCTTAATACTGAAGAATTTCCTGCATTCACCGTCCCTGTAGGCAGCCGGAGTAACGCAGACGCCCGTCTCATGTGCCGCTGGCTCCAGGTCCAAAGCCTTTTCACCCACGCAGTAGCGCAGGCACTCGTTCTTCTTGGCACACTCATTGTTGAAACACATAGGCCATCCGTATGGCACGTCGCTCATGTTGAACAGATAATTGTTTTTCATAAGTTAAAAAAAGACTTGCAATAGTTTAATTATATACTTTCATTTACTTTACAAAAGTACTAATTTTTCATCTTAAAAACAAGATATTTCACGTTAAGACAATGTTAAATTCAGCAGTCCTTAATCCTGTTTCTTCACCATCTCAACTATTTCCCTCACTCAGATGAAATGTTGTGCAAAGAAAATTTGCTTTTTCCTTTGAATTGTTCTTGTTTAATAGTGTCTTTTGCTTCGCCGAAAGTACTTGCGTTCAAGAAAACTCAAATTAAATTTGGTTTTCTCTTCACTTAATCGTACCTTTGTCGATGCTGTGAGTTTCAGCGGAAACAATCAGCAATATTTTCGTGGGTGAATAAGATAGTTGTATCTATATTCTAAAGAGGCTTCACGCTAAATAAGACCAAAATTTTGAAAGAGCCTTGTTGGAATTGGGATACACCTTGTATAAGGTGTACCTGTTCCATATATATCTTTCAAGGATTGGTCTCCTAGCGTGAGTGTATATGGTAACATGGTACACTTTCTTTATACCTGTACTTTATCGTTTCACGCTAAATAGACCAAATGATAACAAAGGACGATAAACAAGAGCGGCAGGTAGTATCGCGGCAGCGTGTGTCTGATCATGGCGAGGTATATACCGCCAAGAGGGAGGTATGCGCAATGCTCGACTTGGTAAAGGAAGAGACGGAGCGTATCGATTCCCGCTTCCTGGAACCTGCCTGTGGTAATGGTAACTTCCTCGTAGAGATATTGAGTAGGAAGATGGAGGCGGTGCGGCGCCAGTTTGTCCGCAATCGCTATGAGTACGACCTCGCATCTGCACAGGCCGTCAGTTCGATGTATGGCGTAGAGCTGCTGCCCGACAATGTGGAGGCTTGTCGCCAACGCCTGCTTACCCAATATCTTGATACTTATCGGCAACATCTTCATGTAGATGCATCTCCGGAACTGGTTAGATGCATCAGCTTTCTTCTCCGCAAAAACATTCTTTGTGGCGATGCCCTCACCATGCTCCAAGATAATGGTGAGCCCATCACCTTCTGCGAATGGACCTTCATCGGCACAAACGGAAAGGTGAAGCGACGCGATTTTGAATTGTCGGAACTCTTGAAAAACGTTGAGTATGACAAGCCAAAGCCTGGTGAAGAAGGACTACTCTTTGCCGACACGGGCGAACCTACGTTCGTACACCTGCCTAAGCGGGAATATCCCATTACCGACTACCTAAAACTACCTGACTATGAATAACCGACTCAATTACAATCCCGACGTATTGTCGTGCTTGGCTAACCTAAGCAATGACGAAGTATTCACACCTCCCGGACTTGCCAATCAGATGCTGGACATGTTGCCGCAAGAGTTATTCCGAAGTCCCGACACCAAGTTTCTCGATCCATGTACAAAGAGTGGTGTCTTCTTGCGAGAGATAGCCAAGCGGCTGATCGATGGATTGGCAGATACGATTCCCGACCAACAGGAACGCATCGACCACATCATGCACCATCAACTATTCGGGCTTGCCATAACTCAGCTGACTTCCATGATGAGCCGCCGAAGCCTTTATTGTTCGAAGAATGCCAGCGGCAAGTACAGCATCTCGCATTTCGACAACGAAGACGGCAACATCCGCTTTGCTGAGATAAAACATTCTTGGCAGAACGGAAAGTGCAGCTATTGCGGAGCATCGCAAGAAGTATATGACCGAGGTGACGACCTCGAATCCCATGCTTACGAGTTTATTCACACAGACAATCCTAATACATTATATAATAATATGACTTTCGATGTAATTATCGGCAATCCGCCGTATCAGCTTGGAGATGGTAGCGGAGCAAGCACAGATGCTGCCAATCCTATATATCAATTATTTGTTGAACAAGCAAAAAAACTTGGATCACGTTATCTCTGCATGATAATACCCTCTAAGTGGATGGTTGGTGGAAAGACTGTTTTAAATAGATTCAGAGAGTCTATGATGAATGACATAAGATTAAGGCATATTTACGATTTCGAGAGCAGCGCATTCTGTTTTACAGGACTTCATATAGATGGGGGAGTTTGTTATTTTTTGAGAGATAATCAATACGATTCACTAAGGCAGGGAGGAATTCATTATGTTTATAATGCAGCAGATGGTAATACCGTAGAATCAAAAAGACAATTAAGAAATAGATATTTCAAATATGTAGTTAGGGATGAAAGGATACTTTCTATACTTGAAAAGACCTCTACCGGGGAATCATTCACAAAAATTGTGTCATTAACAAAACCTTTTGGTATAAGAAAAGATTTGTTTAATAGTCCAGAAAAATATCCTACATCAGGACTTGTTTCAAATAAAAAAGAAAACTACATTCAAATACATGGAGTGAAGGGTATTAAAGGAGGAGCAAAACGGCAAATCGGATACGTGAAACGTCAATTTATAACGGCTGGAATTGATATGATAGATAAATTCAAAATATTCTTTACTACAAGTTATTCAACTAATGCTGTAATACCACCGGAAGTTATTCTTGCAGATAAAGAATGTGTCTGTACTGAAACTTTTTTGACAATAGGTCCATTCGATACTCAAAAAGAGCAATTAAATTGCAATCAATATATTCACACCAAATTATTTAGATTTTTGCTATACTATGGCAAAGGTACAATGCAAGTTAATAGGGAGGTATTTAGCTTAATCCCCCTCCAAGACTTCTCCAAGCCGTGGACGGACGAGGAACTATATAAGAAGTACGGGCTGACGGATGAGGAAATCAAGTTCATAGAATCTATGATTCGCCCGATGGAATAAGAAAAGAAATAATCATAATGGCGCTCTTTGACATTTTGTGGGAGAAAACGGGTTAGTTGTGGTAAATTATGTATCTTTGTACCCATGAACGAAGATAACGAAAAAACTACAAAACCAATATTGCGACAGCAAGCCAACTGGGAAGGACTGTATTTCTATCAGAAAGCTGTCGTGCTCTATCAGTTGACCTTTGACTTTACCAAACGATTCCTGACACGAGGCGACCGTACCATCGACCAGATGGTGCAGGCAGCACGCTCAGGCAAGCAGAATATCGTAGAAGGTTCTGCTGACGGCGTCACCTCGACAGAGATGGAACTGAAACTGCTCAACGTAGCACGTAGCAGCATCAAAGAATTGAAAGAAGACTACGAGGATTATCTCACAGCCCGCCACCTGACGCGTTGGGATAGACAACACATCCGTTACGATGGTATGTTGCAGTTCTGCCGTAAGCATAACAGATTGGAAGAATACGAAGGATTCTTCAGCAAATGGACAGACGAGGAAATGGCAAATATCGCCCTGACACTCTGCCACATGGTGGACAAGATGATGACTACCTACCAGAAGCAGTTGGAACAAACCTTCATAGAAGAAGCAGCGAGAAGAGATAGCACGTTTGAAGCAAGAACTCGAAACTGCCTACCGCCGCATCGCAGAACTGGAAGCAAAACTAAAGGCTGCAGGAATAAATTGCTAGAAGGACTAGAAGGACTAGATTGGCTAGATAGACTAGAAGGGCTAGAAAGACTAGAAAGACTAGAAAGGCTAGATTATCCAGTTTCCTCCTCCCGCAAAATGCATGAGCGCCATAACAACAAACAACGAAGTTATGGCAACAAACAATTATTTTCCACGAAAGTCGGAGTCGGCTCCGATGATCTATGCTTACGAGGATAAGTATGACCCAAACCTAAGCGGACTGCTGAAGGTGGGCTATACCACGATTGGTGTGCAGGAGCGAGTACGCCAACAATATAACATCGTGCGCCCAGGCGAACCGCCTTATCGCATCGTGGTGGAAGAGTCGGCTATGCGTCAGGACGGTACGACATTTATGGATCACGACGTACATCGGCAACTTGTGAAGATGGGGTGTCAGCACATAGAGGGTGAGTGGTATCGCTGTACGCCCCAGCAGGTGAGGGCGGCTGTCGTAGCCGTAAGAGAACGCAAGGACGTGGCTTGGAACCGCGATAAGTCGTTCGGCATGCGACCTGAACAAAAGGCGGCGGTTGACAAGACTGCTTCCTACTTTGAAAGTTACGCTACAGAACAGGGCCGTGTGCCTCACTTCCTATGGAACTGCAAGATGCGTTTCGGTAAGACTTTCACTACTTATCAGCTGGCACTTAGGATGAAATGGAAACGCATGTTGGTGCTGACGTTTAAGCCTGCTGTGGTTCATGCTTGGGAAGAGGACTTGATGACGCATGTGGATTTTGAAGGGTGGCAATTTATTGCCCGTAGTCCAGAGGCAACTATCGACTATCAATTCGCACATGCCGACCCACAGAAACCAATGGTGGTGTTCGGCTCTTTCCAAGACTTTCTTGGCAAGAATACAGCCAATGGCGGCATGAAACTGAAACACGAATGGGCACGTAGTTTCAACTGGGACTGTGTAGTGTTGGACGAATACCACTACGGTGCGTGGCGTGAGAACGCCAGGGAGCTGATAGGCGTAAGCGAGGATCTGGGTAAAGAGATTGAGAATCCTGACTATTTTGACGAGGACTTAATTCCTATTACGTCGAATCACTACCTATACTTGTCGGGAACGCCCTTCCGTGCCATAGCATCGGGCGAGTTTATCGAGGAGCAAATCTATAACTGGACATACAGCGACGAGCAGCGTGCCAAGGAGACGTGGGGCGACAAGCCTGACAACCCATACGCATCGCTGCCAAAGATGGTGCTGCTTACATATCAGCTTCCTGCGGAAATATCAAGAGTGGCTGAGGAGGGAGAGTTTGATGAGTTTGACCTCAACTCTTTCTTCGAGGCTGAGGGCAAGGGAGAGGATGCCGTGTTCAAACATCATGATGAAGTGCAGAAATGGCTCGACATGCTGCGAGGACAGTATCTGCCTGCCTCCATCAACGATTTGCGCTCGGTGCGTGGGGACGCTTTGCTCGCAAAGAATTATGGAAACAGAAAGCCGCCGTTGCCATTCCTTAATGGCGACCTTTATTCAAACATGAACCATACGCTGTGGTTCCTGCCGAATGTGGCTTCGTGCTTTGCTATGCGCAATCTGCTGACGGAACTGCAGAACACGTTCTATCATGACTATCGTGTCATCGTGTGTGCCGGTACGCAGGCTGGTATTGGTCAGCAGGCATTGCCACCGGTAGAAAAAGCCATGTCGCACCCAGACCCTTTGAATTGTAAGACTATAACCCTGACATGCGGAAAACTGACGACGGGCGTTACTGTTCGCCCTTGGACGGGCATCTTCATGCTGCGCGACACGTCGTCGCCTGAGACTTATTTTCAGTCAGCTTTCCGTGTGCAGTCGCCATGGACCATCACCAACAGCGACGGACTGCATCCTAATCAGGTCGAGATACTGAAGAAAGTGTGCTATGTGTTCGACTTTGCCCCCAACAGGGCATTACGAAAAGTGGCAGACTATTCGTGTCAATTGAATATAGAAGAGGGAAACCCGGAAAAGTGCGTTGACGATTTTATCAAGTTCCTTCCTGTGCTCTGCTATGAGAATGGTGTGATGAAAGCGCTGTCTGCCAGCGACGTGCTGGACATGGCGATGAACAACACTTCGGCAACCTTGCTGGCACGTCGATGGGAGAGTGCCTTGTTGGTAAATGTTGACAACTTCACGTTGCAACGTCTGATGAATAACGCTGATGCGATGGCGGCTCTGATGAAGATAGAAGGCTTTCGCTCGCTGAATCAGGATATAGAAACCATTATCAACAAGACTGACTCTATCAAGAAGAAACGAAAAGAAAGCGAAGATGGGTTGACGAAGAAAGAAAAGAAGGAACTGAGCGATGAGGAGAAAGAAATCAAAAGCAAACGCCGCCAGATACAGGAGAAACTAATGAAGTTTGCCACACGTATTCCTATCTTTATGTACCTAACTGATTTCCGAGAGTATTCACTCAAGGATGTCATACTTCAGTTGGAACCAAAGCTGTTCGAACGAGTGACGGGTCTAACCAAACAGGACTTTGCCTTGTTGGTCAGCCTCAATGTGTTTAACGAGGCGCTGATGAACGATGCTGTCTATAAGTTCAAACGATATGAGGATAGCAGCCTGACTTATACGGGAATAAACAGGCATGAGAAGGACGAAAGGGTGGGCGGCTACAGTACTGTTGTAACTATTGAGGAATACAAGAACGCGGAATAATTCAACTTTTTTCCTAAATGTGAGAATGTAGAAAGGACCTTTGCCAAGGCTGCATTAGTGAAGAATTGCATTTTTGCCTATATAAGGCGTAGATTATAAAGAACGAATATTTGTTGTTATATAAAAAAGGTTCCCATAGACATACTTATGGGAACCTTTTGTTGTGTCAGAGATAAAAGAGGGATGCTTACTCGGCTGCTGGAGCCTCGGTAGCTTCTGTTGCTGGAGCCTCAGCAGTCTCTTCTGCTGGAGCCTCGGCTGGCTCTTCTGCTGGAGCTGCGGCTGCCTCGGCAGCTGCTTTCTTCTCAGCAACTTTCTTAGCGATCTCCTCGCTCTGCTTCTTTTCCTCCTTGAGACGTGCTGCGGCTGCATCTTTCTTTGCCTTTGCCTCAGCATCGCGAACAGAGTCGAAGCCCTTCTCCTTTGCTTCCTTCCAAGCGTCGAACTTCTTCTGTGCTGTCTCTTCGTCGAAGGCTCCTTTCTTCACACCGCCCTTGAGGTGCTTCATCAGGTAGACGCCCTCACCCTTAAGGATGTTGCGAACGGTGTCAGTTGGTTGTGCTCCCGTCTCGACCCAATAGAGGGCACGATCGAAATTCAAGTCTACTGTGGCTGGGTTGGTGTTTGGGTTGTAGGTACCAATCTTCTCAGTAAATCTACCATCACGTGGTGCTCTTACGTCAGCGATAACGATGCGATAGACTGCATAGCCCTTGCGACCGCCGCGCTGTAATCTGATTTTTGTTGCCATTTGTTTTAATTAAATTTTAGTTGTTAAATTATTGAATTTCATGCTATCATCTCGTAATAGCGGCTGCAAAGGTAATAAATAATTCGTAATTCGTAATGCGTAATGCGTAATTTTTTTTATAAATAATGCATAATGCGTAATAAATAATTCGTAATTCGTAATGCGTAATGCGTAATTTTTTTGCATAATGCGTGTTTTTTAGTTATAATGCAGTCAATAATGTGGAGGAATACATGATATGCTAATGACAAAGATTCTTATATGGACAATTGTTGCATGCAGACTCTTGTTCGGCAGGGCTGAACGGTTTGTCAGGACTGAGCATGTCGTGTATCACCTGGCGCAGATGGCTCATGAACTCTTCGCCATATTCGGTCTTGGCGTCACGGACGGGGCTGTCGCCTATATGGATGACGGGGTCGTAGCCCTCACGCTGGGCATGCTGGATGAAGAGCAGGGCAGGGGAGATGGACGTGTGACGTGGAGCGAGGGGTAAGGATGTATTGTCGGCAGCGAGGATGGCGTAGAGCATCGCTTGCAGGATATAGTCGCTATGGGCTTTATCTATCTTCTTGAATGTGAAAATCTCTTCTATGGTCTTGACTCCTTCACGTGGCTGCCTGCCTGTCTTGTAGTCGACAATCCTGAGGTTGCGACTGCCGTCGGGATGGGTGACGAGATCGATGCGGTCGATGATGCCTTCCACAGTGACTCCTGGACATATCTCGTCCCGGATGGGTTGCTCGTGGCCGATCACCTGGAAAGGTACGAGCTGACGGTCAAGGTTAAGAAGATTGACGAGATAGGTGGTGATAACTTCTTTGTTGATGAGCTGCATGCCATTGAGTGAAGGCATCTGGCTGAGATTTTCAGTGCGATGAAACAGCTTTTCGTTTATGGCTTGGGCAACAACGGAATTGAGCAGACTCTTGTCACGCAATAGTTTGTCGATGTCGTCGGCTGTGATCTCGCCTTTCGGCAGTAGATTGTCGTACATCAGTTCGGCGGCACGATGGAAGATGTTGCCAAACACACGATTGTCGACGGTCTCTTCGTCTTGGTTGTCGGGCTCCATGATGCCGGCGACATACTTGTAATAAAATCGCAGCTGACAACGCAGATAGGTGTTGATAGCTGTCGGTGAGAACTTTCGGTAGGCGAGCCTGCTAACCACACGCTCGTCTTTCTCTATAGCCTGCGGACGTCGGGGGTTGACTGACTGTCCAGCATGGAGCGTGAGACGGCTTATGGGGGACCGTAACTCGACAAGTAATTGTAGCATAAACTGGCTCATCTCTCCAGTGCCCGTACCTTCGGTAGACTTGTTGTACATGATGGTGATGTCGCCACATCGTTGCAACATGCGGTGGAAATAGTAGCTGTAGATGGCGACCTTGTTGTCAATGGTGGTGAGGCCGTAGGCTTTGCGTATGGCATGAGGGATGAATGAGGAGTCGTTGACTCCCTTAGGCATATTACCCTCATTGCAGGAGAGGATGAGCAGATGGTCGAAGTCGAGATTGCGGGTCTCTAAGACTCCCATGAGCTGAATGCCGATGGCTGGCTCGCCATGAAAGGGGATGGTGGTTGATGCGGTGAGCTGGTTGATAAATCGCTGAAGCGTCTGCTGGGTGACGTCGAATTCGCCAGAGTCGACGAGCTCGCTCAGGCGATTGAGCAAGGTATACATCCTAAAGAGTGACTCCTGGAATAGCTGGTCTTCTTGGTCGCCAGCCTTCTTAGCTATGTGTCGGACTATGTCACATAGCCAATGGAGAATGGAGCTGTTTGAGGTGTGGCGGTTCAGGAACCATACGTCGGTATAGTCTGAGGGGCTGTCGGTATGTTCAGCATCTTGATCGAGCAGGTATCTGATATACGAATGGCGCATCAGTCTTTTGACGTAGTATTGGCGGAAAGCATTTTGACGGATGGAGTAACCCTCGAGTTGCAGCGTGAGAAGCTGGGAGATGAGCGTGACGATGGGGGTGAGTCGTAAGGGGAAGCCTGTCGTCACATTCAGGTCGCTGACGTCGGTTGGTATGCAATGGATAGCTGTGGGCAGCAGATTCTCGTCGCATAGTACGATGGCTGTGCGATTGCCAGCCTCACGCCGCTTGGTATCAGCCAGCCAGTCGGAGATATAGCGAGCCTGAATGTCTTCTGTGAGGGCAGAGATGTAGGTTATCTGTTTGTCTGGCGAGTCGAGATTGTTGTAAATGTCTTCATTCTTTGTGTCCAGCTCGTTAGGGAATCGCTCGAGAAGTTGTCTGATATATACACCTGCCTCGTGAGGCTGGGGTGAGGACATGGTAGTGGTGATGTAATGACGGTCGAAATCCCAATAGAAGGCAGCCTTACCCTGTTGCTGCATCCTACGGAAGAGGGTCTGCTCTACAGGATGAAGCATGTTGAAACCTACAAAGAGGTAATGGTCGGAGGGAAACTCCATGTGTTCATTGGCGAGTGCGTCGCGATAGAGCATGCCTTCGTATGCCAATCCTTGATTGCGAAGTCGTTGACGATAGTCTGTATAGATAGCAAAAAGGTGGCACCACAAGTCACGGAAACGTTGGCGTAGGGTGCTCTCATCGCTATTAAAGTTTTTGAAGAATCGTTGAAGCAGTTTGCGCTGTTCGTCAGTAAGATAGCTTACATCATCAAACTCATGCCAGTCACGAACGTTGGCAAAGACTTTAGAGGCGTCAGCCTCATTCTTGTCTATGTCGTCAAAGTCGGCAAGCAGGAGCTGTCCCCAGCCGAAAAACTGATCTATCGTCTCGGCTTTACGTGTGATACTGGTAAAACTCTTGTGCAACTCGATGATGGCCTTGAGGGGGTCGGCAACGGCAAGTGACGAGTATTGTCTGAAAAGTTCGCTGATAGTGATATAGTTGGGACTCCATACGGGCCGACCCGACAGGACGGCAAGTTCTTGATTGAGAAACAGGGACGCACGCTTGTTGGGAAAGACTACGGTAATGGCAGAGAGGTTGTCTCCGTACTTCTTGAGAATATCTTCGGCTACGTATGATAGGAATGGGCGCATTTAGTTTGTGGTTTTTAGTTTTTGGTTTTTGGTTTTAGTTCTTTACTTCCTCGACTTTATTCCGCATGACATACCACAGATAACCCTTGACATTGGCATGTCCCATCTGGCGTATGAGTTGCATGTAGTTGAGTACTTGATTGGAATATTCGGGATGGGGTGCACCGAACTTAAAGTCGACAACGATGGTTACGTCGCCATTGGTCATCACTCGGTCGGGACGATATTCCTTCATTTTGTGGGTGACGGGGTCGGCAACGAGGATGGTGCACTCGTTGAAGAGCGTCCAGCCCTCCTGAAACCACTCTCTGACGAGAGGCGTCTCCATAGATTTACGTATCTTCTTGCGGACTGTGTCGGGAGTGAGATCGTCATCGTAGAGTATGCCTTCAAGTTCTAAGGATCGTAGTTGTGGTTCGATGTCATTCTCGGTTCGAATGTGGGCAAACAGGTTGTGAAGGACGTTGCCCATCTGAATGTAATTGGTTGAGGATGACAGCGGCTCGTCATCTATCGTCGAGACAAACTCTCTGCTCTTGTTGCTTTGACGGAAAGATACCGTCGAAGGATATGTATGTGGGGTGATGGGGTAGGGCGTCTCACTTTGTTCGAAGATGTTATGTTGACCTTTGTCATCATGTCTTGCCGTGTTAACTGGCTTTGTAGGCATCTCTCCCCATTGTAGCGTCAACGCACAATCATCGTCGATGAGGGTGCTGCCGTCAAGTTGCTCAGGCAACAGACGTATGACTTGTTCGATGATGAAGCTTCGGTTGTTGGGAGATGCTGTCGCTTTGGCGTTTTTCTTCTTGTCGTCGCCTGACTTCTTGCCTATCACCAACAGACTCTCTTCTGCGCGAGTGAAGGCGACATATAGCAGATTCATGTTGTCAACGACAGTCTGCAGGTGCTCTTTTTTGTATTGGGATTCGAAGACCGTGCCTGTCATCTTCTTCTTAGAGCTCTGCACTGGTATGATGGGGAGCTGACAATAAGGGTCGCCTTCCACATTCTCACACCACAACGTGTCTTCCTGTTCCAGTTTCCAGTCGCAGAAAGGTACTATGACATGCTTGAACTCCAATCCCTTACTCTTATGTATAGACAGCAGTCGTATTCCGTTGACCACATCGCTTTGGATCTTCTGTGTATGCAGTGTTTCGTCCCATGACTTGAGGAATCCATGAATATCAGATGTGTCGTCGAAGACATATTCTGACAATACGTCATTGAATCGGCAAATATATGCTGACTGACTGGGTAGGCGGTCGAGCGAGAATATGTTGTAAAGTGTGCTGACGAGGTCGGTCAGGGGCATGTTGGCAAGACTCTTGTCTTCACGGTATTGTTGTGGTAGCAGGGCGTTGACGTCATCAGAAAGGAAGATGTCGTTGTCGTCGGCATCTTGTTCAAGAACACTCCTGACATAATTCTTTGCAAGCGTGTTGCGTGTGAGGTCATCGTCAGGGTTGACAAGCAGTCGAAGGGCATCGACAAGAATGTTGACGGCTGGCGAGGCGTCAAGGCGAAAGGCTTCGCCCGACACAATATTTATATTAGGTCGCTCGCGCATGAACATGTCGGCAATGGTGAGGATGTGACTGTTAGAACGTACAAGGATTGCGATGTCGCTATCTTTAACGCCATGACTGATAAGAGTGTCTACATGGTCGAGAATCCTGCCAAGCATGTCGTCTCGATACTCGTTAGAGCTACTGCCAAGAAGATTGATGCTCACATAGCCCTTGCCGTCCAGCTTGCTGGGCTTCTGGGAGTGTCCGTTATATGCCCGCTGGAGTTGTTCATAGTCGTCAATATTGTCGTTTTTCAGTTCGACAAGAGTCTGTTCGACGGCTCTGTCAAAGAAGGCGTTATTGAACAATACTATCTTCTCAGATGAGCGATGGTTGTGGTCAAGGGTTATCTCCTTGATGTAGTCCTCCCATCCTTGGCTGCTGGTGGTAAATTCTTCCTTGATATTATTGAGCAGTTGCCAATCGCCACCACGCCAACGGTATATGCTTTGCTTGACATCGCCTACGATGAGATTGTGTGAGTGTTTGTCTGCCAAATTGTCAAGTAGCAACACCTTGAAGTTGTCCCATTGCATACGACTGGTATCCTGGAACTCGTCTATCATGATATATCGTAGGAAAGAACCTATCTTTTCATATATAAACGGTGAATCGCTATCGTGGATAAACGATTTGAGCAGGCTCTGTGTGTTGCTAAGCTGGAAGCGGTTGGCTTCTTCGTTCATGCTCTTCACCTTAGAATCTATAGCATATAGCAGGCGGAGCTGATTGAGATTGCGTAAGGTAAGCCGGGCTGACTGGTATGTTTTCCACCACTTATGTTTGTTGTCTTCAAACTCCTTTATCGCAGGTTGTAATACGTTGACAGCAAAGTCGTTAATGCTTTCGCCTGCAATATCGACTTTAACCATAGACAAAGGGTCGTCTATGAATGCTTGAACGCGTGAGGGAGTGGGGGAGAGTTCGATATCTGAATTGTATAGTTTGCAGATATATGCACAAACCGAGCCACTTTTACCATACTTATAATACTCCAGGTGGTTATAGCCATTACGTTCGAGCAGGTCGTAGAGCGCATTGACATGTTTGCTCCATTCATTTTGTGCATTATTTCGATCGAGCACGAGTTTGCGACGCAACTGGCTGAAAAAGTCATTATTGCTCAGTATTCTATTGAGCGACTCCTC
Organism: uncultured Prevotella sp.; assembly: GCA_900316295.1. Taxonomy (GTDB): domain Bacteria; phylum Bacteroidota; class Bacteroidia; order Bacteroidales; family Bacteroidaceae; genus Prevotella. Next base: position 25,967 of record ONCJ01000021.1, on the reverse strand, counting down.
GTTGTTCTTATAAAAGTCCTTAAAGATATTTTGTCCGAACTTCTTTATCTCGTTGATGACATTCCATCCTTGGTCTTCCTGCATATTGGCAGAGATGTATTCGCGAATCCACGAAAGTACTTGCGAGTTGGTGTCGAGCGAGTTGATTAGTTCGTCGACAGCCTTCTGTTCCACCTCTATGTCATTTAGGTCAATACGTAGGTTGGGTGGTAGGTCGAGCTCGCGAGCCATATTGCGGAATACCGTCTGAAAGAAGGCGTCGATAGTCTGTATATGGAAATTGTTGTAATGATGAAGGATGTGATACAGAGCGGTAGTACACCGAGAGCGTATGTCGGTTTCAGGCTGTTGGGTGCGTTCGGCTATCACCCTGAGGTAGTTGTCGGATGAGGGCAGCCCCTTGCTGATACCATACAGTTGGCTGATGATGCGCATTTTCATCTCCTCGGTAGCCTTGTTGGTAAAGGTTACGGCAAGTATCTGGTCGTGGCAGGTAGGATTCTGTACTAACAAGCATAGATATTCCACTACGAGAGTAAACGTCTTGCCTGATCCTGCACTGGCTTTATATATGGTTAATGGTTTTGTATTGGTTTTCATGGTTAGTTGATTATTGCTGTTGGTAGTAATAAATTGCTGTGTGTATTATCGCCATTTATCGAACAGTTCGAAGCCAAACTTAAAGCCAAAGCCATCATAGCCCTTGTTGGAGAAGGCGGTAAACATGCCCATAGAGAAGACTCTATTGGTAAAACCATAGCCACACTCGACGTATGGCGACATTCTGCGCATACCTAATATGCTGACATATATACGCTCACGTTCGAGTACCTGACCTGCAATAGGAATCCATGATAGGAGGAGCAGTGGCGACTCGTAAGTGGCATGGGCTCGCAGATAGTAGTCGGCTGCATTATACCAGTTGCCGTCAAGTAGCTCGAACTCGCCCGACCAGTCATCGTCCCATCCTTCGGGAACGTCATTCTTTCGGAAGTTCTCATAGTCAAGGAAATACACGTTCTTGCCACGATGGGTATAGAATCCCAATCCTCCCCGGACAAACCAGAAACGCATACGATTGAGCCCGAACGTATGATAGGCGTCAAACTCCCATCTGCCATATTCGGTATGGGCTCCAAGTATGTTGTTGAGTCCACGCTCGTAGTCGAATATAAGGAACGGGCCGAGGTAGCCACGAGGACGATATTGCAGCTGGAATAACGGTGCGAAAGCATTAAAACGATATGGTTTGCCCAGCTGCTTGAACCCCTCCATGTCTTCGGCACATCTGTAATAGTAGACGGCTCCTGCCTGGAAGCCGAACTTTTCGTTTATATCATAGTTCAAGAGTAGTCGATAGCTGTTGTTCTTAAAATAGTCAAGGTCCATCTTGTCGAAATTGATGGAGTCTCTGTTGTGTTCCTTTTTCACCTCGTCGAGTAGGGTGGAGTTGGCTATTCTGTTTCCTGTTCGAGCCTCGAATTTAATATATCCGTTGCGTTTTTTGTTGAATGTGTAATAAACTGGCAGGGTGATATATGCGCGATGTAGCTTGAAGGCATAGGCATATTTTGCATTTAGAGAAATTTCGCTGTTCTCGTTGATGTAAAATCCTGCTTTTATCTTAAGTTTATATATCAGTCCCTTGGAGTCAGAATAGCCGAAATATCCTGGATTGAGTAGCGGACCGATACGATATGAGCCGCGATCTTCGGGCCCAAACTTGCCCTTGATATTACTAAGAAGATTGTCGCCAATGACATCCCATATGAAATGCTGGAAGCCAGTACGCTTCTTGCCTGCATAGCCACCAATCTCCAGAACGCTGTCTACAGAGATACTGTCAGGCATATTGTATTTCTTGCGGAGTTTCTCAGCACTCCTTACCATGATCTGTTGTTCCTCATCGTTGAGCGGTTCGGGGCGTAATGGTGCCATCATCTTACGACTGTTTACATTGGTGATACTGTCTGGAAATGTCACAGGCTGGTCGTAGAACACTTTCGCATCAATCTTGATAATATTGCCAAGATAGGATATTTTTGAGTTGAAATCACATATTTTTGGAAAGAGACTCTTCACATTATCATCGTTCATTACTACATTGAGAGTATAGCTCATCATGTCATATTCGCTTGATATCTCGTAACTTACGATTCTTCCCGTACTCGATTCTACTATCGCGTGACCTTTGCCCAACATCGTATGTTTTACTTTCGGCTTAAATTGCACGTGCGTAAGACTATCGTTCATCTTGACATTATGATAAATATAATATCTTCGATTGCCTTTGGCAAAGGGTGATAGGAGTTGGTCGTCTATCATAGTTGTACGATAGATGTCCGGTATCAGATAGTCAGTCACCACCTCAAAAGCCTCGCGGCGCTTTCTAATTGTACTTACATATACATTACGATGTGACTTAGTTTTCAAGAATTCATTACGATTCGGTTTCTGCTCGTTATTCTTAAAATATGTGGCGTGAGAATATATCTCCAGAAAATGTTCACGCTCGCCACTACGTATCAGTTGGAAAACATGTGGAATACTATAGATTGCAAAATTCTTACGCACAAAATCTATACTCAATTTTGTATAGTTGTTAGACTCTATTGAATCAGGCAACTGTTCACGTAGCCCTGCAGAATAAGTGTATATCTTATTTAGCAGAGCTTTTTTTCCTTTCCTGTCCTTAGCACTAACAGGCATAGATATGAAGGATATAATCAGAAATGTGATAAAAACAAATATCTTATTTATCATAATGCCTGTTAGGAGAATTTTATGTTATTTAGTGACAATACTTTCAATTTTATTCCCTATCCGCAGAATTTTCTATTTCATGCGTATTAGCTTTAGATTTGCAAAAATATAAAAATTTAGAATAATATCAAAAGAAAAACGAATTTTATTTCTTACATTTGCATGATGTATTGGTAATAGAAAGAAATAATCAAATAATAGTATTGATATATAATGAAACGAGTCTATATTTTATTAGTACTGGGTCTGCTCACAAAATGGGCCGTTTTTGCCCAGAATTCGTACCAAATTGCGAGCCAAAATGGTACAGTTTGCCTGACAAACTCATCCACTTTAGACAGGAAGGACTATCCGGTCGTGGTAAGTATAAAGGATTATCCTGATGTTCAGCAAGTTAAGGTTACTCTCGATGGTAAAGAGATACCTTCGCAACTTGACGACCTCGATCGTGATGGATTCTATGATGAATTGTGTTTCCTTGTCGACATTAAAAAAGGAGAAAAGCAGGAGTACAAGATAGAAATGATGGAATATGGCGAACCGCGACAATATAATCCACGCACTTTTGCCGAGATTATGCTACGCAATCCGAAGATTAAGGAAAAGAACAAGCATGACCTTTATCTGTCAGAGATAACCGCCACACAGGATCTAAAGGATCAGTACCATCTGCTCCACCATCATGGCGTGGCTTTTGAGAGTGAGCTCATTGCAATAAGAATATATTTTGACAAACGTCAGACTCTTGATCTTTATGGAAAGAAAAACAAAGGACTGGAGGTCAAGGAAACCCAGTTCTACCCTACTAAGGAACAGAAAGCTGCAGGTTTTGGCGACGATGTGCTATGGGTGGGCAACACCTTCGGTCTGGGCGCATTGCGTGGTTGGGACGGCAACGAACCGACTATGATAGAAGACGTTATGCATCGTACCCAAAGAATAATAGCTACAGGTCCGGTTAGGACTATCGTTGAACTGGAGGACAGAGGATGGAAAATCAACGAGAATATGCCCCGTGTGAATACTACTATAAGATACACGCTTTATGGAGGACATAGAGATATTGATGTCGACGTGTTCTTCAATCGTGATGTGTCCGCACAATTGTTCTCAACAGGTATTATCAATGTAAAGGGCTCAGAGGAGTTTACCGACCATAAAGGTGTCAGAGGCTGTTGGGGAACGGCATTCCCATCGTCAGAAAAAGACTCGGTAGATCATCCAAGAGAGACCGTAGGACTGGGTATATACGTACCAGACAAGTATAGGATGAAGGAGGTGGATGCTAACAAAGATAACTATGCCTATATCCTGAATACGCAAGACCAGCACATCAGCTACAAGCTGGTATACACAAGTGCCAACGAGACGTTCGGTCCTGGCAGCAAGGAAAAATGGTTTGGCTACCTCAAGGGGTGGCGAAAGGAGATAGAAACACCCGTAGAAGTGAGCGTTAACATGGGGAGATGAGATATTGAGTAATAAGTAGATGAGTAATTGAGTAATAAGTAGATGAGTAATTGAGTAATAAGTAGATGAGTAATTGAGTAATAAGGAGATGAATAAGAAAAGAAGGAAAAACAGAAGCAGGGGTATCATACTGAAAAGCATAATCATAGCTATATGTGTTGTGGCTATAGGCATATACTATATGTTTTTTACAGGAATGTCAAGGAGTGGCGAAGAGACATACCTATATATCGATAGTGACGATAATGTAGACTCTGTATATCAGAAGCTCTCCCCTATCACCACAAAACATTCGCTCTGGGCATTCAAGCAGCTCGCTCGGTACAAGAGTTATGGCGACCATATCAAGACAGGACGTTATCAGATAGGCAGCCACGGAGCTCTGCAGACTTTCAGATATGTGCGCAACGGCATACAGGCACCCGTCAACGTGACCATCAATTCTGTAAGGACAACCGAGAGACTGGCAAAGGACATAAGCAAGAAACTGATGATGAGTCGGGACGAACTGTACAAGGCGCTCAATGATAGTGCTACATGTGCGGAATACGGATATACACCAAAGACCATCATCGCGATGTTTATTCCTAACACATATGACTTCTATTGGAACATATCCGTGAAGACATTACTCGAAAGGATGAAACGGGAAAATGAGAAATTCTGGACTTTCGAGCGACTGGAGAAAGCGAAGAATGCAGACCTCTCCCCTATTGAAGTTGTCACGCTGGCAAGTATTGTAGACGAGGAGACTGCCAATGTTGACGAGATGCCAATGATTGCGGGTATGTATATCAACCGTTTACGCATAGACATGCCGCTACAGGCTGACCCTACCGTGAAGTTTGCTAATGGAGATTTCGAGGCAAGAAGAATATATAACAGTATGCTCAGAGTGGACAATCCATACAACACGTATAAATACAAAGGTCTGCCACCTGGCCCTATACGTCTGCCTTCGCTACAGGCAGTCGATGCTGTTCTCAACTTTGTACACCATGACTATCTGTATATGTGTGCCAAAGAGGATTTCAGCGGTACTCACAATTTTGCTAAGACATACTCTGAACATCAACAAAACGCAGCCAAATATGCAAAGGCTCTCAACGAGAGAGGAATTAAATAAAATCATGAATAGATACGATATTTACACATTATTTTGTACCTTTGCACACATTATTATAATATAAGTATCACCAACTATGATAGAAGAAAAGACAACACCCATCGAAAACGAGGAGAAGAGAAGCCTTAGTTTCGTGGAGCAATTGGTAGAAGAAGATCTCGCTGAAGGTAAGAACAACGGTCGCATACAGACTCGTTTTCCACCAGAGCCTAATGGCTATCTGCACATAGGACATGCTAAGGCTATATGTATGGACTTCGGTGTGGCAGAACACTATAACGGAATCTGTAATCTTCGATTTGACGATACCAACCCGTCAAAAGAGAATAACGAATATGTCGAGAACATACTCAATGACATCAGCTGGCTTGGATTTAAGTGGGGCAATATCTACTACGCATCCGACTACTTTGAGAAGCTATGGGATTTCGCCTTGTGGATGATCAACAACGGACTCGCATATATAGACGAACAGACATCGGAACAGATAGCCCAGCAGAAGGGTACGCCTACAGAACCAGGAACACCATCACCCTATCGCGACAGACCAGTTGAGGAAAACCTGCGACTCTTCAACCTCATGAATACCGCTGAGGCAAAAGAAGGGGCAATGGTGCTGCGTGCAAAACTGGATATGGCTAATCCGAACATGCACTTCCGTGATCCTATCATCTACAGAACCATTCATACCCCACACCACAGAACGGGCACAAAGTGGCACGCATATCCAATGTATGATTTCGCACATGGACAAAGCGACTACTTTGAGGGAGTCACACACTCCATCTGCACTCTTGAGTTCGTACCTCATCGCCCGCTGTATGATAAGTTTGTTGACTTACTTCAGGAGAAAGACAACCAGACTTCCTACCGTCCACGACAGATAGAGTTCAACCGACTAAACCTCACATATACCATCATGTCAAAACGAAAGCTCTTGGCATTGGTAGAGGAAAAGAAGGTGAATGGATGGGATGATCCGCGAATGCCTACTATCAGCGGAATGCGCAGACGCGGATATTCGCCAGAGAGCATACGCAAATTTATCGACTCTATCGGCTATACCAAGTTCGACGCACTCAACGACATGGCTCTGCTTGAGGCTGCCGTTCGCGACGACCTCAACAAGAAAGCATGCCGAGTGTCTGCGGTATTAAATCCAGTAAAGCTTGTCATCACCAACTATCCAGAAGGAAAGACCGAAGAGATGGAAGCTATCAACAACCCCGAAAATGAGGCTGATGGCAGTCACACTATCACCTTCTCACGCAATCTATGGATTGAACGTGATGACTTCATGGAGGATGCACCAAAGAAATTCTTCCGTATGACACCTGGTAAGGAGGTACGTCTGAAGAATGCATATATAATAATGTGTACAGGATGCACCAAAGATGCCGACGGAAACATCGTAGAGATACAGGCTGAATATGACCCGACAAGCAAGAGCGGTATGGATGGAGCCAACAGAAAGGTTAAGGGAACCCTGCATTGGGTAAGTGCCGACCATTGTAAGAAGGCTGAGGTGCGCATATATGAGCGATTGTTCAACGTAGAGAACCCTTCAGCCGACGAACGTGATTTCCACGAATTGCTCAATCCGGATAGCCTGAATGTCCTCAATGAGTGTTATGTAGAAGATTTCCTGCAAACCAAAAAACCAGGCGACTATCTGCAATTCCAGCGAATAGGATATTTCATGCTCGACCCAGACACGACATCTGACAAACTTGTCTTCAATAAGACTGTCGGACTGAAAGACACCTGGGCTAAACAAAACAAGGCATAATATATAATAAGAATATATTGGAGTACAACAAGGACAACAACGACATTCAGGAACTGATCAATCGATATGATCAGTTCTTGAACTCGGATGGTGACAGCTATCTTGACGCCGATGAGTTTGCCGAGCTTGCCGAATACTATTCAGACGAGCTCGGTGATGACAATATGGCACAAGAGATCATTGACCAAGCACTTGAGGTCTTTCCAGACGCGTTGTGTCTCCTTGCTTTCAAAGCCCGCTTCTGTCTGTTATACGGAGCTGATACCGATAAGGCTGAGCAATACATAGAAAGAGCCCAAGACAAGAGTGATATAGAATATCACTATGTCAAGGCAGAGATAATACTCACCAGAGACGGAGGACATGCTGCCGATGACTATCTCGTGGGTTATTATGCCGATGTTATCCAGCACGAATCACAATCCGAAATTGACGACTACTTTTTTGATGTAGCCAATCTTTTCTTTGATTATGAGGAATACACTCTGTGTATGGAATGGCTGCAAAGGTCGTTTAGGAAGGAAGGTTCCGACTATCTCTATCTATATGCCCGCACCTTGTTCCGAATGGGTGTCGCAGATGAGAGTGAAAAGATATTCAATCAGTTGCTGAATGATTATCCTTTCGAGGTGGACCTGTGGCAAGACATTGCCCTTGCGCAATTCGTTCAAGACAAAATACCTGAAGCCATTACATCCTTAGACTATGCGCTTGCCATCGAGCCAGACAATGAAGACGCTATTTACAATAAGGAATTACTAATGCTCATGCTGGGCAGTGATCAGTCTACGTCTGGTCAAACAGTACAATTGTCACACTAAAGAATTATCATGAACATAATAACATCATTATTATCCCATCTGAATTACGGTACGATATTCTTCCTAATGCTTCTTGAAAGCACAGTAATACCTGTACCCTCCGAACTTGTGGTCTCTCCTGCTGCCTATCATGCCGCAGGTGGCTCACTCAATATATGGTTAGTCATACTATTTGCCACACTTGGTGCTGATTGTGGTGCAACAATCAACTATGTCGCTGGCTATTATCTTGGCAGACCTATCATCTATAAGTTTGCTAATAGTAAATGGGGTAAGATGTGCCTGCTCAATCAAGAGAAGGTGGAGAAGAGCGAAAGATATTTCGATAAACATGGTATGGTGGCAACAATCACAGGACGACTCATTCCTGGCATCCGACATCTTATATCTATTCCTGCAGGACTGGCAAAAATGAACTACTGGCATTTTCTGTTATACACAACTATAGGTGCAGGAGTATGGAATATCATCCTTGCTGCCTTAGGGTGGTGGATGCATACATTCGTACCAGAGGAACAGCTCGAACAAAAGCTCGGCGAGTACGGAGAGTATATCAAATTTATCATTCTTGGTATTCTCGCAGTTGCTATCATATTCTTTATATTGAAGTATCTTTTCAAAGCAAAAAACAAGAGCTAAAAAACTAATTCACATTAGATACGAAATCTCCAAAACCAAAAAAAACTAAAAACCTATGCGAGCTATATTATTTACACTTTCTGTTGTGTTTGCAATGACTGTGAGTGCACAACCCCTACCCTACCAAGACTCCTCCCTCTCGGCTTACGAGCGAGCTAAGGATCTATGTAGCAGACTCACAATTGAAGAGAAGACTTCCTTGATGATGGACAGGTCACCAGCAATAGAACGTTTAGGTATACCACAATTCCATTGGTGGAACGAAGCCCTGCATGGTGTTGGGCGTAACGGTTATGCAACGGTATTTCCGGCTACTATCGGTATGGCAGCATCCTTTGATGATGCGTTACTTTATGACATCTTCACAGCAGTAAGCGATGAGGCTCGAGCAAAAAATACACTTGCGAGAAAGAATCCTGAGATCAAGCGTTATCAAGGCCTCTCGTTTTGGACTCCAAATATCAACATCTTCCGTGATCCTCGATGGGGACGTGGACAAGAAACTTATGGAGAGGATCCGTTCCTTACATCACGGATGGGACTCGCTGTCGTAGCTGGTCTGCAAGGCGACCTGTTCTTTGAGAGTTCGCTTGGAGTACGAAAGTCTAAGAGTTATATACAGCTAACCGAGAAACCTAAATATCGCAAATTGCTCGCATGTGCAAAGCATTTTGCTGTACATAGCGGACCAGAGTGGAATAGACATTCTTTTAATGTTGAATCTCTTCCAGAACGTGACTTGTGGGAGACATATCTACCTGCTTTCAAGTCTTTGGTACAAGAAGGAAAAGTTGCAGAGATAATGTGTGCATACCAGCAATTAGAGGGCGAACCATGCTGTGGTAACACCCGTTTGCTCCATCATATTCTTCGTGACGAATGGGGATTTCAAGGACTGATTACTTCTGATTGTGGAGCTATCGATGATTTCTGGATGCCTAATCGCCATGGATTTACCAAGAATGATTCCGAGTCCACTGCCAAGGCTATACGCGCTGGTACGGATGTGGAGTGTGGATCACAATACAACTCACTGCCCGAAGCCTTGAAGGCTGGCGAAATCACCATCGCAGAGGTTGATACCAGTCTTATTCGTCTGTTGACTGCACGTTTCGAACTTGGCGATTTCGATAAAGACGAAGAAAACGTTTGGACTACCATTCCTATGACTGAGGTTGCCTCGATAGAACATAAGTCGTTGGCATTACAAATGGCACGCGAGTCGATGGTTCTCCTTCAAAATAAAAACCACATTTTACCACTCTCGAAACATGCTGACAATATTGTTGTTATGGGTCCTAATGCTGAGGATTCTATTATGCAGAGAGCTAACTATGCTGGTACTCCTACGGCAACGACAACAATCCTTCAAGGTATACGCTCAAAGATAGGTGACGTGAAGTATATTCAGGGATGCGGACACACCCGCAATGACACCATCAAGGGCGCCATAGCTATCGAAGATATCTTGAACGAAATAGGCGAAGCCTCCACCATTGTTTTTGTAGGAGGTATATCTCCAGCCTTAGAGGGGGAGGAGATGCCTGTCTCTGAGGTTGGCTTCAGTGGTGGTGACCGTACTGATATCGAGCTGCCACAGGTACAACGCGACCTGATATCACAGTTACATCGCGCTGGCAAGCGAGTCGTGTTTGTCAACTGTTCTGGTTCCGCTATAGCCTTAGTTCCTGAAAGCCAAAATGCTGATGCCATTCTTCAGGTATGGTATCCTGGCGAGAAAGGTGGCGAAGCTGTTGCCGATGTTCTGTTTGGAGACTACAACCCCAGTGGTAAGTTACCTCTTACATTCTATAAGCACACGCAGGATCTACCTGATTTTCTTGAATATAAGATGGCAAACCGCACCTACCGCTATTTCAGGGGCGAGCCCCTCTATGCCTTCGGATATGGTGAGAGTTATACTACCTTTAAGTTAAGCAAACCAAAGGTAAAGGATGGTAAGCTAACTGTCAATGTGAAGAATACCGGTAAAGTCAAAGGGACGGAGGTTGTCCAGTTGTATGTGCGCAAGAAGGGTGACGTTATGGGTCCCTTAAAGAGCCTGCGAGGTTTCCAGAGGGTAACACTTCTGCCAGGACAGAAACATACGATATGTTTCAGTATTGACGAACAAGTTTTAGAGAACTGGGATCCTAGCACCAACACTATGCGTACGACATCTGGTGAATACGAACTGTTCGTTGGTAACAGCAGTCGCGATACGGATCTGCATCGTGTTAGCGTAACCTTGTAGTCAACTTTCCGTTTTTCGAGATTTTCAATTCGACAACATAGCTTGTTGAAGCATCAGGGAAGCCGATTATCGCATCAAGATATACGGCTCCTGTGTCAGCTTTGTTGTACTGGACATCACGAAGAATGGAGTGTTGCATGAACTCAGTAGGCACAAACCGGTTGAATTCCGATTTATGGAAGTCGTGAGAGTAGATATGCTTGCCACCAATCGACACATTCACCTTTGCCACATTGTCGAGATACATGTTGTCCACCTCCATACCATCATCATTGAGCAACGATTTTACAACTCTTTCAGATGTTGGTTCGATGATCATGTTACACCTATACTTCATGCCCATCCCCTCGCCTATCGTATCACGATTTATCGTTCGGAAGATGTTTATAGCGTATGGGCGAGGTTGAAAGAATATGTTTACAAACGACTGGTCATCCGACTTCACCAGTCGTATTTCGTCACCAGTCTGACTGATATACTTAAAGACGTGTTCTCCTTGTGCAGTTATCTTATACCTATTTATATTACGCCCTTCCGTATACAAGCTGTCCTTATATATCCAAAATCGCATTGGTAAGCTCGTAGTGTCAGGAAAGAACATGCTGTCGCCGCGTATGTATAATGATGCATATTCCTCGTCGTCATTCAGCCAAATACCCTGAAACATATTTTTTGCATCCTTGTCCTCATGTTCAAGGCTGTAATATGTTCCAGAACCCCCTTGGCATCCCAACAGGATTATTGTGGCAAATATCGGAATTAACGATCTCACTTTCCTATACAAAGATATTTAAATCCAGCCTCCTTCAGCTCTTCTGAGTCATAAATGTTCCTGCCGTCTATCACTACTGACTGTTTCATGGCTTTAGCTATAACCTCCCAACTGGGTAGTCTGAACTCTTTCCATTCGGTTAATAGCAAGAGAGCGTCAGCGTCAAGAACGGCATCATACATATCCTTACAATATGTCACCACATCACCAACCCTACGTTTGCACTCGTCCATAGCGATTGGGTCATATACACGAATGTTGCAGTCGGCACGTCTGAGCAAATCGATTATCACAAGTGCTGTCGACTCCCTCATATCGTCGGTTTCTGGCTTAAAGGCAAGTCCCCACAGAGCTATAGTCTTACCTTTTAGAGACTGTCCTGCGAAAACCTGTTGCAATTTCTTGAAGAGTATCAGCTTCTGTTGTTCATTGACACGCTCCACAGCCTTCAGTACCTCCATCTCGTAGCCATTATCGCTGGCTGTCTTTATTAGCGCCTTCACATCTTTAGGGAAGCAGCTACCGCCATAACCACATCCAGGGTACAGGAATTTTCTTCCTATGCGGGTGTCACTACCTATACCAGCACGTACCATATTTACATTAGCACCAACCAATTCGCATAGATTAGCAATGTCGTTCATGAATGAGATACGTGTTGCCAACATGGAATTTGCTGCATATTTGGTCATCTCTGCTGAAGGTACATCCATGAAAATCACACGGAAGTTGTTGATGAGGAATGGTTTGTATAAACGGGTGAGCACTTTTTTTGCATTCTCACTCTCCACTCCTACAACAACCCGATCAGGGCTCATGAAGTCTTTTATGGCATTACCCTCTTTTAGAAATTCAGGATTGCTTGCCACGTCGAACTTAATATCCTTACCTCTCTTGTCGAGTTCTGCCTGAATGGTCTTTCTGACTTTTAAGGCTGTACCTACAGGCACCGTACTCTTGGTAACAACAACGATAGGCTTATCCAGATTCTCACCTATGGTCTTAGCCACTTGTAGAACATATCTTAAGTCGGCAGAACCATCTTCGTCGGGAGGAGTACCTACTGCAGAGAATACCACTTCCTGTTCGTTCAACACCTTTGCAAGCGAAGTTGTAAATTTCAGTCTACCTGCCTTGACATTTTTCTTCACCAGCTCGTCAAGTCCAGGTTCATATATTGGAATTTCTCCTTCAACCAATCTTGCTATCTTCTTCTCGTCCACGTCGATACAAGTCACATTGGCGCCTATCTCTGCAAAGCATGCACCAGAGACTAGGCCAACATATCCTGTTCCTACAATTGCTATGTTCATTTGTCTTTAATTAACTTCTAAACTTCTAAACTTCTAACCTTCTAAACTTACCTCATACTCCTTGAGACTAATTCCCTTGAGATCCTTCTCGCTGGTTTGTACCTGTTCTCTGTCTATAGGCCAATCAATACCTATAGTAGGGTCATTCCACCTTATACAAACTTCCGATTGTGGAGCATATACATTATCTACCTTATATACAAATGTAGCCTCCTCGCTCAGTACCAAGAACCCGTGGGCAAATCCTCTTGGGATGAAGAATTGTCGCTTGTTGTCCTCACTAAGTTCTACAGCTACATATTTGCCAAAGGTTTTAGAACCTTTACGGACGTCTACAGCCACATCAAGAACTTTTCCTTGTATGACTCTTACGAGTTTAGCCTGACTCCATTCGCCAGCCTGCATGTGCAGACCTCTTAAAACACCGTATGAAGAGTGAGATTCGTTGTCTTGTACAAACTCTACATGTCTGCCGATATTTTTATCAAAGTCAGTCTGCTTCCATGTTTCCATAAAGTAACCCCTTGCATCCTTAAATACCTGAGGTTCAATTATCCAAACGCCTTCTATTGAAGTTTTTATATATTCCATTTTGATTTGTGATGTTCTAAATCTTCCGCAAAGGTATAAAAAAATAGTCTCACACCACTCTTCATGCATTCTTTTTTGCTTTATTAACACGAAAAAATGCTTCGAGTCTTGTTGGTTTAAGAAAAATGCTATAATTTTGCAGACATGAATGATTTATCGCGTCACATAGAAGTATTGCTTTTGACTAACGATTGCGTAGTAGTACCAGGTCTTGGCGGTTTTGTAGCTCACCATGTTTCAGCAAGTTACGATGAGCATGACGGTCTTTTCCTGCCGCCTACACGCACTCTTGGTTTTAATCCGCAACTCAAGCTTAATGACTCACTGCTTGTACAGTCTTATGTAGAGACCTACGACATGAGTTATCCTGAGGCACTAAGACGAGTTGAGCTTGAGGTTGCTGAGATGAAGAAGCGTCTCTCTGAAAAAGGTGAGTATACATTACACGGTGTTGGTACTCTTCGTGTCAATGGTGATAAATCTATCGTTTTCGAACCATGTGCGGCAGGTCTCCTCACCCCCACCCTTTATGGTCTCAATTTCCTTGAGTTCCATCGCCTCTCTGCTGGTACTTCCTCACAAGAGAACATCGCCCCAATCAATACAGATGGTCAGCGAAAATCTCGAGTTATCTATATCGACAGGGACGCTGCCGATGGTCATTCCATGCTGAATATTCGCGTCAGTGCCATTCGCCAGTTTGCGGTAGCAGCAATGATAGCCGTTCTTTTCGTTCTTGCTATCAATACTGATTTCATCCCTGAGCAGAAGATGGAGAAGAATATGAGCGGCGTACTCTCATTCTTATACAGTAAGCCGTCAGCAAAGTCGACGGGAGCAGATGATGTCGTTGTGGCTAAGACGTCGTCACCAGTTGCGAAGAAGACGGTCAAGTCCGCTGTGCCTGCGCCCCAACAGAGGGATGTATGGTCTATCGTCTTGTGCAGCCATGTCAGCAATAAGAATGCTGCATGGTTCCAGCAGACACTTATGGCAGAGGGTATAAAAGCTACAGTGATTTCAGGCGAAGGTTCTACGGCAAAGGTCGTCTTCGGTCAGTACTCCTCACAAGAAGAAGCCTACTCTGCCCTGCGCCAGAAGAAAGACAACAAACGTTTCGTTCAGGGCTGGATTACTAAACTATGAAAAAAGTCAGATGTCCAAAATGTGATAGCTTCATCACATTTGACGAAACCCAATATCCTGAAGGTCAAACATTAGTATTCACATGTCCTAATTGTGACAAGCAGTTTGGCATACGCATAGGAAAATCCCGTCTTTTTGATAAAAGCCAAAAGACTGGTCATTCAGACCAGCCTGCTTCCTGCGGGTCTATCCTTGTCATAGAGAATGTGTTTCATTTCAAGCAAGTCATTCCCCTGCAGATGGGAGACAATGTTATTGGAAGATATCAAAAGTCAAGTCATGTCAACTGTCCTATAGAGACTGTAGACCCCAGTATGGATATGACCCACTGCGTGCTGACAGTGAGCAAAGGCAAGAATGGCAATCTCAAATACATACTTCGAGATGGTCCCAGTAATACTGGTACATTTGTTGACAACGAACTGCTACAGCCTGGTGAGCGTCGCACCATCGAGGACGGAACACTCTTCACACTTGGTGCTACCAGCATCATTCTGAAGACAACTGACGAGTCATGAACAGATAATACATTTTTTTAATCATTAAAAATAAAGTACAACATGAAAATCAATGATTTCAATTTTGCTGGTAAGAAGGCAATTGTACGTGTGGACTTCAATGTGCCACTCGACGAGAACGGTAAGATTACTGACGACACCCGTATTCGCGGTGCACTACCTACATTGAAGAAGATTCTTGCTGACGGTGGTGCGCTGATCATCATGTCCCACATGGGCAAGCCAAAGGGCAAGGTCAATCCTAAACTCTCTTTGGGTCAGATCACCGACGCTGTAAGTGCTGCACTAGGCGTACCTGTTCAGTTTGCTCCTGACTGCGCCAATGCTAAGGCTCAGGCTGATGCCCTGAAACCAGGCGAGGTGCTGCTGTTGGAAAACCTTCGTTTCTATCCAGAAGAGGAAGGCAAGCCTGTTGGAGTAGAGAAAGGCACTCCTGAATTTGATGAGGCAAAGAAGGCTATGAAAGCTTCTCAGAAGGAGTTTGCCAAGACTCTTGCTTCATACGCAGACTGCTATGTCATGGATGCCTTCGGAACAGCACACCGTAAGCACGCTTCTACAGCCGTTATCGACGAGTTCTTCGACAAGGACAGCAAGATGCTCGGCCTGCTCATGGAGAAAGAAGTTGCTGCTGTTGATGCCGTCTTGGGCAACATCAAGCGTCCGTTTGTAGCAATCATGGGTGGTTCAAAGGTTTCTTCCAAGATTGGAATTATCGAGAATCTGCTTGGCAAGGTTGACAAACTGATCCTATGCGGTGGTATGACATATACATTTGCCAAGGCACATGACGGGGAGATTGGTGACTCTATCGTAGAGCTTGACAAACTGGATGTGGCTCTCGGTGTTGAGGAGCTTGCAAAGAAGAATGGCGTTGAGCTTGTTCTGGGTAGCGACTGTACCGCAACCAACGGTCTCGATTTCGGTACAATGACTGTAAAGGAAGGTGCTCAGATTATCAATTGTCCATCCAATAAAGTGCCTGCAGGCTTTGAGGGTGTAGATGCTGGTCCTGATAGTCAGAAGGCATTTGCTGAGGCCATCGCAGGTGCAAAGACTATCCTGTGGAATGGTCCTGCTGGTGTGTTTGAGTGTGACGACTTCACTGCTGGCAGCCGTGCCATCGGTGAGGCTATCGCCAAGGCAACAGCCGAGGGTGCTTTCTCACTTATCGGTGGTGGCGACTCTGTAGCTTGTGTCAACAAGTTTGGACTGGCAGACAAGGTCAGCTACATATCTACCGGTGGTGGTGCTCTTCTCGAGGCTATCGAGGGCAAGGTGCTCCCAGGTGTAGCAGCAATCAACGAATAAATAGTTTATTCAAAAAAATTAAGGAGATGTTGATTCAACATCTCCTTTTTTTATCTACGATATCCTCATTCAGCACTCCTCTCTCTTCATCCCCTGTACATATTCACTTGCCCGTCATATATTCGGTCTCTGTTGATTGAGCGTCCACCGTCCACCGTCCACTCAATATTGTTTAGCAAAAATTACTATATTCAAGTTTCGCATTCGCTCAACTTTTTGGAGTTAAAGGAGTTAAGGGAGTTAAAGGAGTTAAAGACGATAGTCTTTTTCTTTGAATATTTCCTATAGGAGTAGAGATTTAAGAAGTAAAACATTTGTCTTTAACTCCTTTAACTCCCTTAACTCCTTTAACTCCTCTCAACTTGCGAAAGTTGAGTTACAATATATATAATAATGTTCGCGCGATATTATTCTACTACTATATTTTCATAAAAAATAGAATAAGGTGGACGGTGGACGGTGGACGCTTATGCTTTATGCAGAATAAATAATCCGTTTTTATTCTCTAAAACGCCGATTAGAAATTCTTTTCGGTTTTGTAAAGATTTCGAAAAATCTTCTTCCTCCATCAAAAATACTCAAACTTTCTCTTGCAAACCCCTACTCGGATGTTATATCTTTGCAGTAAAGAAAGTCCATCCTCTTCAACTCCTCGCTGAGTCTTTGCACTGGCAGTCCCATAACGTTGAAGTAGCTCCCGTTGAGTCCTGTCACTCCAATATAGCCAATCCACTCCTGTATGCCGTAGGCACCAGCCTTGTCGAATGGCTTGTAGTTGTCAATGTAATAGTCAATTTCTTCGTCAGAGAGTTGCTTGAATGTGACGTCGGTGCTCACCGAGAAGGAACGATGACCCTCCTTGGTGGTAAGACATACGCCCGTGATGACCTGGTGATTTCTGCCGCTGATGGCATGTAGCATCCTGCGAGCATCTGTCTTGTCGTGTGGTTTGCCCAGTACGATGTCGTCTACCACCACAGTGGTGTCGGCAGTGATGACGAGCCAGTTGTCTTCCATAACAGACTTGTATGGCTCCGCCTTTTCTCTAGCAATATATTCTGCAATTTCCTTTGCAGGCATGTCATCGGGGTAACTCTCTTCAATGTCTGGCAACACCATCACTTCGAATGGTATGTCCAAGCCTTCCATGAGCTGTCTGCGACGTGGCGAATTGCTGGCGAGAATGATTCGTCTTACCATCCGAAAGCCCTTTCGTCGCTAAGCCATTTACCTTGTGCCCGCAACACCTGTTCAATGATGTCGCGTCCACAACCTTCGCCTCCGTTCCTGTCGCTGACATATCGGGCTATAGCCTTGATGTCGGTACATGCATCGGCGGGACAGCAGGGGCAACCTGATAGCTGCATTATCTCATAGTCAGGTATGTCATCGCCTACGTATATCACTTCTTCGGCGGTCATGTTATACTTTTTAAGGAAGGCTTCCCACGTTCGTATCTTTACGTCACATTTCATATATATGTCCTCAACGCCGAGTCGTTCATAGCGCATCCTGACAGCTTCGGTCCATCCGCCAGTGATGATGGCAATACGTAGTCCGAGTTTTATGGCGAGCTGTATGGCATACCCGTCCTTGATATTGACCGTACGGAGAGGTTCACCATCGGTAGCCAACGAGATGGTCTGTCTCGACAGGACTCCATCAACATCGAATGCTATAGCTTTGATTTTTCTTAGATCGTAGTTTATCATGTTATTATATTATTTGTTTTTCAGATGAATGCTCTCTGACATAAGTTGGTATATTTCAGCAAGCTGCGGCTTCTCGTTCAAGAGTTTTAGATGACAATCTATAATTTTTTTGTCATATCTCACCGCTGGTCCTGTCTGAGCCTGACGAGGTGACAGTTGGTGTACCTTTCTTGCCGTCTCGTCGATAAGCGGTAATAGCATGTCAAAAGGCAGATTGTTTTCATCCATCAGCGAGGCTGCTATGTCATAGCAATGGTTGACAAAATTGCATGCCCATACAGCAGCAAGATGCATCTTACGGCGATTGTCAGAATCCATAGGCACTACCCTGTCGGCTATCGAACGGGCTATAGCTGCTATGGATACTTCGGTCTGTCGGTCTGACCCTTCTATAAACAAAGGTACTTCACGAAAGTTGATCTTCCTGTTTTTTGACAGAGTTTGCAGAGGATAGATTACTCCGTAGCGTGTGGCTGCAGATTGTAGGCAATTGATGGTGGTGCTGCCTGAAGTGTGTATGAACAATGCTTTCTTGCGACATTCGCCTATGTGTCCTGCTAACTGATCAGCAAGAGTACTGATGGCATCATCCTTCACGGCAAAAATATATGCATCGGCATTTATGTCAAGTTGCTCTATGCTTGAAGCGTGGCTGCTACCGAGTTGCGTAGCAAGTTCAATGGCATGCTCTGGAGTGCGGCTGTATACTTGCGCCACATTGTGCCCCGCACCTTTCAACGCTAAGCCAATATGGGTTGCCACATTGCCTGCACCTATGAGTATTATCTTCATGTATAATTATGTTTTCAGTTACAAAGGTAATGATGTTTTGCGAATAGTGAAAGAAAAGGATGGGAAAATTTGGTCGAACGAACGATTATGCTTATCTTCGCAAGCGAAATCTATACATACTAACATAAATAAATATTACCAATCATGACTATCAAGAACGCATCAGCGGGTACGCTGGAGTCTGGCGACATCTTCGTCCAGATAGCTCCGACAGACTCCGAGGGTATCAACATCGAATTGGAGAGCAGTGTTGCTTATCAGTTTGGCAATCAAATCAAATCAGTAATAACCGAAACTCTGCATGGTCTTGGCATCAACGACGCCTCTATAAAGGCTACTGACAAGGGAGCTCTCGATTGTACCATACGTGCTCGGGTAACTGCTGCTGCTGTGAGGGCTACAGGTAAGGATGTGTGGGGATGAATGCTCAACATTCGGAAGCGATGATTCCTTTAGAGGTGAGAATCAAACTATGAATTATAAACTATGAACTAAATAACGCTATGCGATTAAGAAGAACCATGATGTTCGTGCCAGGTAATAATCCTGGTATGATGCAGGACGCATTCATTTACGGTCCTGACTCAATAATGCTCGACTTGGAAGACTCGGTGACAATAGCTGAGAAGGATGCAGCCAGACTGTTGGTATATAATGCTCTGAAGACCATCGACTATGGCGATACGGAGATGGTGGTAAGAATAAATCCGCTGAACACGCCATACGGTCGTAAGGACATCGAGGCCGTGGTGAAGGCTGGAGTCGACGTGATACGTATGCCAAAGACTGAGACTGCCGAGGAGGTGGTCGAGGTGGAGAGAGAGATAGAACGTGTAGAACAATCGCTCGGATGTGTGGGACGCACACAGATTATGGCAGCCATAGAGAGTGCACTCGGTGTGGTCAATGCCTACGATATCGCCACCGCCTCAAAACGTATGATGGGTATAGCCCTCGGCGCAGAGGACTATTGTGCTAATCTGAAGACTCAGCGTACACCAGATGGTAGCGAGCTTCTTCTTGCACGTCAGACCATTGTCGTAGCTGCTCGTGCAGCGGGCATTGACGCTCTTGATACCGTCTACTCTAACCTTAACGATATGGAAACCTTCCGTAAGGAAGTAGAACTGATCAAGACTCTCGGCTTTGATGGCAAGTCTATCATCAATCCACGACAAATTGAGGTTGTCAACGAGGTGTTTGCTCCCAAAGAGAAGGACATCCTAAAGGCGCAGACTATCATTGCTGCTATCAAGGAGGCCGAGGCTAAAGGCTCGGGAGTTATTGCCGTGAATGGAAAAATGGTGGACAGACCAGTCGTTATCAGAGCACAGCGAACCATCGAACTCGCCATAGCGTCGGGTATATTAAAAAAGGAGGATGTACTATGAACACACTGAAAGACAGAAAGAAGCACATTGAGACGATCGCTCAATGGATGAACAAACCTACATATACTCCCAGCAGTATCGCTAAGAATATCACGCCTCGTACCGATGGACTCACCAACTCTCACAAGGTGGTCAATCTTGAGGAAGCTATCCTTCGTAGCGGACTAAGGGACGGAATGACAATCTCCTTCCACCATCACTTCCGCGGAGGTGACAAGGTAGTTAATATGGTTGTTGACAAGCTGGCGGAGATGGGCTACAAAGATCTCCATCTGGCTGCCTCAAGCCTTATCGATGTTCACGAACCACTTATTGAACATATTCGCAATGGAGTGATTACACGTATTTCAACATCTGGTCTGCGAGGCAAACTGGCACAGGAAATTTCCCACGGACTGATGAAGGAACCTGTGGTGTTCCGCTCACACGGTAGTCGTGGCAGTGCCATTGCCAGTGGCGAACTGCACATAGACGTGGCATTCCTCGGAGCATCATCGAGCGACCCTATGGGCAATGCCTGTGGCTATTCTCGCTCACCTAATGCTAAGAGTATCTGCGGTTCTATTGGCTATGCCATACCTGATGCCCAATATGCCGATAAGGTGGTAATACTCACAGACGACCTCGTACCCTACCCCAACCGTCCTTCAGGAATAGTTGAGATGGATGTCGACTTCGTAGTAGTTGTCGAAAGCGTTGGTGACTCCTCAAAGATTGCTTCTGGTGCCATACGTGACACTAAGAATCCGCGTGATATCCTGCTGGCTCAGCAAGCCGCCAAGGTTATTATCAATAGTGGATATTTCAAGCCAGGCTTCTCCATACAGACGGGATCAGGCGGAGCGTCACTTGCTGCTGTGAAATATATCCGTCAGAGCATGATAGACCAAGGCATCAAGGCGAGTTTTGCTCTTGGAGGCATTACTGCTCATATGGTGAAGATGCATCAGGAAGGACTTATCGAACGACTGATGGATGTCCAATCTTTCGACAAGGTAGCCGCCGAGTCGCTCATGAGTGACCGTATGCACAAGGAGGTGTCGTCAATAGAATATGCCAGTGCGCAAGAGCCTGGCTCTGCAACACATTTCCTCGATATTGTTATACTCTCAGCTCTCGAGGTGGACGTCCACTTCAATGTTAATGTTCTCGTGGGTAGCGATGGTATCATCCGTGGAGCTATCGGTGGTCATCCCGACACAGCAGCCGACTCGTCGCTCTCTATCATCGTATGTCCTCTACTGAGAGGTCGCATTCCTTGCATCGTTGATGAAGTGACAACACTCATCACCCCGGGCAACACCGTCGACGTGGTAGTTACGGAATATGGCATTGCCGTCAACCCTCTACGACCAGAAATAGCTGACAGACTACGTAAGGCTGGACTGAATGTTGTCGACATTAACGTCCTACGCCAGAGAGGGGAGAGCATCATAGGTCATGCTGACCCGCTGCCTTTTGGAGATAAGGTGGTAGGAGTAGTGATGAATCGCGATGGTTCGGTGATGGATGTCATCAAGAATATCGAGGATGGAGGTCTCGCTTGAACAACTACTTGAGAGTCGTGACCGCCGGCATGAGCTACAGGCAAGTTTGCTCAGGCGTTATCCCCGCATGACTCTGATGTGTGTGACGGTGGTGATGCCTGGCAAGGAGAAGCGTAACCAGTATTCGCTTGCTATTGCTAAGAGTGCTATGTATGCACTGCGTACCGCGACCACACCTCTGCACATCCTGTTCGAGAGAGATCTCGTTACAGGCTATGAGGCCTATGTGCTTAGCCCAATGAGTCCTATTGAGACTAAGCGGTTGGCATGTCGTATCGAGGAGTCTGCACCCCTGGGCCGCCTCTTCGACATAGACGTCATAGGCAAAGACGGCATTCCGCTGTCAAGAGAATCCGTGGGATATGGTCCGCGTCGCTGTCTGTTATGTGACAACGATGCACGCTTTTGTATGCGTAACCACAGTCATACTCAAGAAGAAGTCCTCAATCACATCAAACAGCTCGTCAGGGAATGTACAACGAATACGAAATAAAGCCAATGCCGCTGTCTGTGACTCACTGTCGTAGACAGATAGAGGCTTTCCTCGCAGCCAACAACCTAAGGCTGGAGCCTGTAGATTATTATGCGTGCGTCTTCAGACTGGGCAATGACGAAGAGATTCTTGCTGGCGGCGGACTGCATGGCGACGTTATCAAGTGCGTGGCTGTAGGTCAGGAAATACGCGACGAGGGATTTTCGGCACGTCTTATCTCCCATCTCATCAGCGAGTCCCAGCAACGTGGCTTCCATTCCGTCAAGGTGTTTACCAAACCTGAGAATCAGACAATCTTCGAGTCGATAGGTTTCCATACTATAGCCCGGAGTCCTGATGCCATAATGCTGGAGATGGGCAGTGCTTTGTCAGACTATTGCCAATATCTGAGAAGCCTCTCACAGAGTTCTAACAACAATCAGATATGTGGAGTGGTTGAGATGAATGCCAACCCTTTCACTCGTGGGCACCTCTATCTGCTCGAAAAGGCTGCAAGTCAGGTTGACCATCTATACGTCATAGTAGTCCGCGAAGACATCTCTATCCACAGCGAGTGCCACTTCTCATACCCAGAACGCAAGTCTATGATAGAGACTGGTACACGCCATATCAAAAACATTACTGTTGTTGATGGCAGCAGTTTCCAGATATCTTCTGTCACCTTTCCTACGTATTTCCTTAAGCAAGTTGACTCAGCCACAGACACCCATATCGCTCTCGATCTCGACATCTTTGTCAGGAGCATAGCCCCAAGTCTCGGAGTGTCCGTACGTTTTGTTGGTAGCGAACCAGCAGATGCCCTGACATCGAGGTATAATACTATGATGCACTCCATCCTTCCCTCCCATGGTATAAGGGTTGTAGAAGTAGACCGACTGAACAACGATGGTCAGCCAATTTCTGCATCCACAGTGAGAACCCATCTACTTCACCATTCACTGTCAGGAGCTTCGGTCCTCGTACCGCCTACCACCCTACCCCATCTTATTGCCTTCCTTGCCACCAATGCTATGCGTCAAGAACTTGACCTCACACCTAAACCTGGACTCATAGACCGTCATGATAACGGTTCGCATAGGGATATGGACTATCATACAATGCTTATAAGCATCAACACTCTCCATCCCTTCATACTTGCCATTGCCAGTCTGTCGGCAAACGATCCAGACTTTGTTCTCAGGGTACGTGAGATTGGAGTCGAGGCAGAACAGGCGATGATGCATGCCACTCATGGTGTCAATACTCATCGTGGTGCCCTCTACGCTCTTGGCATCACCGTAGCAGCCCTGACCTATATAGGCTATCCTTGTCTTCCACAACAACTTAGTCAGTCCATTGCTACCCTCGCCTCACGTCTCTACTCACTCCCTACCCCTCATTCCTCGAAAGACGTAGGAACTCCTTCACATGGCTCAATCGTTAGGTCGAAGTATGGTGTCAAGGGTGCATCCGACTTAGCTATGGAAGGCTATCAGCAACTCTTCCAGCTGTGGCTTCCCTTCTATCGTCGCCACAAGCATGAGCCAGATGGTCTACTTCAGACATTGTTGACTATCATGTCCACCCTTGACGATACGAATGTCTACTATCGTGCAGGCATTGAGGGAGCACGCTATGTCATTGAGGAGTCTCGTGCCGTACTTGTCGATTTCTCTGTCAATAAAGTTGACCAAATGAACGCCAATTTCTCTAACCGGCTCATCTCCCCTGGTGGCAGTGCTGACATGTTAGCCCTCACCATCCTAATAGACACCCTTTGCTCATAAATAGCATCAACCTACAATTTTAGCGCTGATTATCAACACTAAAAAAGGCAACCAGACTGTTACATCTGATTGCCTGTTCAGCGGAGACGACAAGGGGTTACTTTCGTGCAATACTTTCAATCCAAAGTCGGTCATCAGTCCTCGACGTTCGAGATCTCAGCTCACAGGGGGACAGTCCCCATGTGGCGCACCAGGATTTTTCCGTGGCAGGTCCACACAGACCCGCATGACAGCATAAACAAAGGTGTCGATCCTTATCCATGTGTTAGATTCCAGAATCCCGTACCAGTCTCAGGGTCAAACTTTCTACCGATAGCCCCACCAATAGTAGGACGTAACTCAATTTCGGCTGTATAGAGAACCGTCGTAGCTTTCAGATGTCCCCCTGCCATTCCATGCTGACCATCCTTCTTGAATGAAAACAGAGCATGGGTATGGTGGAAAAGTTTGCCGTTCTCGTCTCTTACCACATTACCATTGAGTGATACGAGTTCAAGCATACCTTCTAACCGCTCTGTCTCAAAGCTTCCAGTCTCAGGAATGAATACCTGAAGCTCAGCACTCTGACAACCACCAATACCAGAGAAAACCGCAGATGGAATATTCTCCTTTTCGCAGATTTCGAGGAGGTTGCTGACTATCTCGTCGCCTCGATCCATACGGACATAATATGTTTCGCCTATCTTTCTATAGTCCATCTTAATAATTTGTAAAGTTGGATGCAAAGATACGAATAATAAAGGGAAAATGAGTACCTTTGCCCTTTGATTTAAAAGAATTGTGATATGGACTACCTACCCGGAAGCGTTGTGCTACAACTTTGGGACGGAGCCAAAAGATATAAAGAATTACCTATACAGACATGGATTTGTTTATAGCGAAAAGCAGAAGCAATTCCGTCCGATAGGATATGATAAGAAAGAAACGAACGAACAGCGAGAGTAATCATGCTTGCATGAATTGCCGAGTTGTGAGTGAGGAAGACTCAGTCAATGATAACGAAAGACAGTATAGAGACAGCCTATAGTTTTCTGCATCAGAAGCAGAGGATCTATGTTCATTCGACGCTCGATTGGCAGAAGGATGACATTGAAATCGCTATTGCCTCTTATGCCGATGAAATGAGCCAGGAACTATTTGATGTTATTTCTGGTGGCAGAGCTGACTTCCTGAGAGACCACAAAAGGTTTAAAGAGGACATCACAAAGGCTGTTAAAATATTGGAAAATATGATATAACGATGATAGATAAATTTGAAGAGCAACTACACCAGGATTTGCACCAGTTCCTTCAGTCAATGAAAGAGATTGATGCTCGTCTGCCTGAGTGTCCCGATGTCGAAGAGAAGTGGGAGCAGATAGTGAAAGCCTACATTCCCGATGGCATCAGAGAGTTTAACGACTTCCCTTCTGCTTCACTCGGTTGGATGATGTATATTGGAATGGCCATCGCTAAGTTCTGGGATGCTGAATGGGAAATTTACACAAAGATTGAAGATCTCTACGCCTACATGAGAGATAAGAGGGGCTACGATGCAATGGATGAATATATCCGTGAAGATGTATTGTTGCTTAGAGGCGTTGACTATACCGTGTTGGAGAAACTGGTTGGTGAATGTGCCTCTCGTGTCTATAATGCACTCCGTCATCAGAGTATAGAACCAGGAACCAAAGAGGCTTTCAATGCCTACGTTTCCTGTCTGCATCAACTCTACCTGTTTGGAGCCGCTATGCAGTTGAACAGGATGGGCTAT
>ONCJ01000016.1 GCA_900316295.1 uncultured Prevotella sp. | reverse complement strand
TGCAAGGCTGGAGTCGTGGGCGAGGCACAGGGCAGCAAGCCACGCGAGGTGCTCATCAGCGACGAGGCAAGCCTCGACGCCATCGTCGCACGACTGAGAGGATAAGGTTAAACCATGCGGCACGTCTTTCGTCAAAGAGATGACAATAAGAACATTGAACTATAAACTAAAGAATTATGCGCTATAGACTGATTCTCATACTCATGAGTCTGTTCACACTAAGTGGAAATGCACAGACAGCCAAGCAGATACTTGACACAGATACTTGACAAGACAGCCGCCGTAGTAGGCAGAAAAGGCGGAGCTTCAGCCCGCTTCACCATCACTGATGGTAAGAACACATCCACAAGCGGCACAGTAGCCATCAAGGGCAAGAAGTTTTTTGCATCCACGCCAGAAGCCAAAGTTTGGTATGACGGAAAGACCCAGTGGTCATACATGAAGTCAACCAATGAGGTCAACGTCAGCCATCCCACACAGAGCCAGCAGATGTCAATGAACCCCTACACCTTCATCAACATCTACAAGACTGGCTATACCATGACCGACAAGAAGACTGGCACAAGCCACGAGATACACCTCGTGGCACAAAACCAGAAACGCACCGTCCAGGAGCTATACATCACTGTCAGTGCCCAATACCACCCCACCAAGATCAGAATGCGTCAGGGCAAGAACTGGACAACAATCACTATCAGCAATTTTCTGGCGAAAAACCAGCCAGATGCCACATTCAGATTCCCCTCAAAAGACTTCCCGACAGCAGAAGTCATCGACCTGAGATAAAAGGCCATCCTATTCATTTTCACCCTACTACCTCTTCAAACCTACAGAGGAAACGAGTGAACAAAAAGAGGCACACCGCAAGTGGTATGCCTCTTTTTATTTTAAAGAACAACACACAAAGGGGACAGTCCCTTTTGTGTAACTATGCCTTAGAATGGTAGGTCGTCAGCACTACCCTCGCCTGCTGCCTCAGGTGCTGGGGGGAAGGGGGCTGTGGCACCGCCTGCTGGTGCAGGCTCGGCTGCTGGTGTAGGAGCTCCTGCCTGTGCTGCTGAGGGATCAACACGCTGGACATTCCATGCACGGATGCTATTGAACCAGCGCCCCTGATACTCATGGGCGTCGATGTCGAAAGATACTGAAAGTTCCTCGCCTGCCTTGATAGCAAAAGAGGCAAGACGCTCGGCGCCAAAGACGTCAAACACCATCTTCTTGGGATATTGGTCATGGGTCTCTATGACAAATGACTGGGCTTTCCATTCTCCACGGGCGGACACTCCGCTGCGCTCGGGCAATACTGCAATTATTTTTCCTTGTAATTCCATGTTTATATATTATAATATGTGTTTATATTAGTTCATAGTGCATATTCATAATTCATAGTTGGGATGTGTTTTTTTTAATTTTCGCTTGCGAAATTACAAAATAGTACTAAATTATGAAACTTTTATCGGCTTTTTTTGTGTAGAGTTTGATTTTTTTGTATTTTTGTGCTTCGAAAAGAATAACAACTAAAAACAAAATACTAATGAGATTTAGCATTTCAAGTTCTGCTTTAAGCAGTCGTCTGACAACTCTGGCAAAGGTTGTCAACAGTAAGAATTCATTGCCTATATTAGACAGCTTTCTCTTTGAGGTTCACAATGGTGAGTTGACGATTACAGCATCCGACAGTGAGAACGTCATGCGCACAACTCTCGCACTGGATAGCTGTGACGGAGAGGGTAATTTTGCAGTTAACAACCATACCATCCTCGATGCCGTCAAGGAACTGGCGGAACAGCCTCTGGCTATCGACATCAACTACGACGAGTGGAAGATGTATGTGACGTACCAGAATGGTAGTTACAACTTCCCAGTACAGAATGCTGACGAGTTTCCAAGGGCTCAGGCTGTCTCGGAGGGTGCCACGACGATAGTGACCAATGCCAGCATACTGAACGACAACATCACTCGTTCCATCTTCGCCACAGCTCAGGATGAGCTGCGACCAGTGATGAATGGTATTTACTTCGACCTGACGGCAGACAGTCTTGCTATCGTAGCAAGTGATGGTCATAAGTTGGTAAGAAACAGAAACTACTCTATCAAAAATGATAACGCTGCATCGTTTATCCTGCCTAAGAAGCCTGCAAACCTCCTGAGAACGGTTTTGGCAAAGGACGAGAATGAAGTAGTGGTGAAGTTCGACGAACGTAGTGCGGAGATAAGCTTTGCCGACGGGGTGCTGACTTGCCGCCTCATTGAAGGACGCTATCCAAACTATAACAGCGTCATCCCTCAAGACAACCCTAACAAGCTGACCGTAGACCGCAAGGGACTTGTCGGAGCTTTGCGCCGTGTACTGCCATTTGCCAGCGACAGCAGCCAACTCATCCGATTCCATGTGGAGAACGGCAGTCTGGAGGTTAGCGCAGAGGATATAGACTTCTCTACAAGTGCTAAGGAGAGCGTGGCTTGCGACTATGACGGACAGTCCATGAGCATAGGTTTCAAAGGATCGAGCATGGTGGAGATACTCAACAATCTGGAAAGCGAGAGGGTTATCGTGGAGCTTGCCGACCCGTCGAGAGCGGGCGTGGTAGTGCCCGAGGAGCAACCAGAGAACGAGGAGGTATTGATGCTGATAATGCCAATGCTGCTCAATGACTAATCTCTCACACCTCACTTCGGAAGCTCAGCTTCTTCCGAGGAACGAGGAGTGTGGAACGTCCAAACATAAATTAAGAAAATATGAAGCTAAACCTGAAAAAGCCCTTGGTTGTCTTCGACTTGGAGACAACGGGGCTTGATATCGTTAAAGACCGTATCATACAGATCTCATATATCAAAGTGAGTCCTGATGGTACGGAGGAGCGTAAAAACTTGTTTGTCAATCCTGAACGGACTATACCTGAAGAGGTGGTACAAATCACGGGAATCACCAATGAGCAAGTGAAGGACGCTCCTACATTCAAGCAGCTGGCACAGAGGCTATGTGAGGACTTCACGGGATGTGACTTCGCAGGATTCAACTCTAACCACTTCGACGTACCTATGCTCGCAGAGGAATTTATCAGAGCTGGCGTAGATTTTGATTTCAGCAAGTGCCGTCTGATTGACGTACAAACCATCTTTCACAAGATGGAAAAGCGCAATCTGGCTGCTGCATACAAGTTCTATACGGGAAGGAAGATGGAGGATGACTTCCAGGCTCATCTTGCCGATCAAGACACCGAGGCTACGTATCTGGTGCTACAGGGACAGCTGGACATGTATGCGCCTGGCAAGCAAGAGGAAGAGGATCGTGTGCTGAACAACGACATGGAAGAGCTTGCTGCCTTCTCAAAGGTGAACGACAACGTAGACTTTGCAGGAAGGATTGTCATGAAGGACAATGAGGAATACTTCAATTTCGGCAAATATAAGGGACACAAGGTCACCGATGTGCTACGCATGGATCCCGGCTATTACAGCTGGATGCTACAAAGTGACTTCACCAACAATACCAAGCAGGTGCTCACACGCATTCGACTGAGAGAATTTCAGAAGAAGAACTGATGGAGGTGAGGAGGTGAGTAATGAAGAGGTGAGTAATAAGGATAATCATGTTAGAAGGGAAAAAAATAGTTCTTGGCATAACAGGCTCGATAGCAGCCTATAAAGCATGCTTGATAATTCGTGGACTGATCAAGCAGGGTGCTGAGGTGCAGGTGGTCATCACACCTGCTGGTAAGGAGTTTATCACTCCCATCACACTCTCTGCCCTCACCCATAAGCCAGTTGTCAGCGAGTTCTTCTCTGGTCGTGACGGCACATGGAATTCGCATGTCGACCTCGGACTATGGGCAGACGCCATGCTTATAGCTCCATGTACGGCAAGTACCATGGGTAAGATGGCTAATGGCATAGCCGACAACATGCTCATCACCACCTACCTGTCGATGAAGGCTCCTGTATTTATTGCTCCCGCGATGGATCTTGACATGTATCAGCACCCATCAACACAACACAACATGGAGGTGCTGAAACAATATGGCAATACTATCATCGAGCCAGCAAGTGGCTTTCTCGCCAGCGGTCTGGAAGGCAAGGGGCGAATGGAGGAACCCGAGAACATAATAAGTGTGCTCGACCAGTACTTCGACAACCAAGAAGCCACCCCACTCAGCGGAAAGAAAATACTTATCACCGCAGGACCTACATACGAGAGGATAGATCCTGTTCGCTTTATTGGAAACTACTCGAGCGGTAAGATGGGCATAGCATTGGCTGAGGAATGTGCACACAGGGGTGCCGAAGTAGTATTAATAGCAGGTCCGATGAGTATCAAGACTTCACATCGCAACATCCAGAGAACAGACGTTGAGAGCTGTCAGGAGATGTATGATGCGGCAACAAGCCACTTCCCCAATGTCGACGCAGCCATATTGTGTGCTGCCGTAGCTGACTTTAAGCCATCGGCTATTGCCGAGGAAAAGATCAAGCGTGAGCACGACGACCTCACCATAACACTAAAGCCCACACAAGACATTGCAGCCAAGCTGGGAAAGATGAAACGTGAGAATCAGCACCTCGTCGCCTTCGCACTCGAGACCACCGATGAGGAGGTAAATGCCGAGCGTAAACTGGAGAAGAAGAATGCCGACTTCATCGTTCTCAACTCCACACGCATACCAGGAACCACCTTTCAGTCGGACAACAACCAGATAACCATCATCTCCTCACAAGGCAAGACGTCATTTCCAAAGAAAACAAAGAAGGAAGTTGCAAAAGATATTATCAATGAATTGGAAAAACTGTTCTAACATCCTCATCAGACGCTTACTACTACTGATAACTTGTATGCTTGCATGCGCCAACATGACGCATGCTCAGGAATTGTCGGCTAAGATCACCATCAATCACTCACAGATACAGGGCACCGACGCTTCTGTTTTCGAAAATCTACAGCAGGCACTTGAACAGTTGATGAACGAACGACAATGGACCAATCTACAATTCAAACGCCACGAACGTATCGTATGCAACTTCAACATCACAGTAACAAAATATGACAACTCATCCAACATGTTCACATGTACGGCGCTCATCCAAGCCAACCGACCTGTGTACAACTCTGCCTATACTACCACATTATATAATAATACTGACAAGAACTTCGACTTTGAATTTGCACAGTTTGATCAGTTGGAATTCAATGAGGAATATCTCGACAATCAACTGACAGCTCTCATGGCATATTATGCCTATCTAATCATAGGACTCAACCTCGACAGCTTCTCTCCGATGGGTGGCGAAGACGTGCTGCAGCGCTGCATGAATCTTGCAAACAACGCACAAAGCCTACAGTATACAGGCTGGAAATCGTTTGAGGACAGCCGTAACCGCTTTGCAATCATCAACGACTATCTCGACCCTGGCATGAAGCCATTCCGCCAACTGCAATACGACTACTATCGTACAGGACTTGACGAGATGGCTAATAATGTGGAACGAGGCCGAACCAATATCTCTACAGCTCTTGAGGAAAACCTGAAGAAATGTCACGAAGACAAGCCACTGAGTCTGCTGCCACAGATATGGACCGATTTCAAGAAAGACGAATTGGCAGATATCTATCAAGGTAAAGGCACACAGAAAGAGAAGGAAAGCGTATACGACATCCTCTTCGGCATCAACGCCTCGCAGAGCAACACATGGGATAAGATAAAAAAATAAGAACAAACGGTCATGCTGGAACATCTCTACATAAAAAATTTCACCATCATCGACGAACTTGATATCCCCTTCTTTTCCGGCTTCTCTGTCATCACAGGCGAGACTGGTGCGGGAAAGAGTATCATTCTCGGAGCCATAGGATTGCTGCTCGGACAGCGGGCTGATACAAAGCTGATAAGGACTGGCGAGAAGAAATGCACTATTGAAGCCCACTTCCACATAGTGGAAAACGAAATGAAGTCATTCTTCGAAGAGAATGATATCGACTACGATGAGACATGTATCTTGCGCCGAGAACTGACCGACAATGGTAAGTCACGTGCCTTCATCAACGACACACCAGTGTCGCTCACACTCATCAAGTCACTTGGCGAACACCTTATCGACATACACTCCCAACACCAGAACCTGCTCCTACAAAAGGATGACTTCCAGATGGAGGTGGTTGACATTGTTGCCAAGAACAAGTCGCTTCGCGACGAATACCTTACCGTATACCTGCGCTACAAAGAGGCTGTACGCCATCTCGCAGAGATAAAGGAGGACATCGCACAGAACAAACGTGATGAGGACTTCCTACGATTCCAGTATCAGGAACTGTACGACGCACGACTCGTCGAAGGCATGCAGGACGAACTGGAACGTGAACGTGACATGCTCACACATGCGGAGGATATACGAGGTGCGCTCACCCAGATTGCACAGATTCTTGATGGCGAAGAGCGTGACATCCTGTCAGGGCTGCGTACTGCCAGCAATCTTGCTGAAAACATTCAGGACGTCTACCCCACCATTGCTCCAATAGCCGAGCGCATGGAAAGCGCACGTATCGAATTGCTCGACATCGCCGAAGAAGTGACTCACAATGCTGACAATATCGACATTGATCCGTCACGCCTTGATGTTATCAACAGTCAATTGGATACTATCTATCATCTACTGCAGAAACACCACGTATCAACCGTAGACGAACTGATCGAACTGCGGGACGATTTGACTATGCGCATTGACAGCATCGATAACAGCGACCAGCAACTGACCGAACAGACCAAACTGGTGGAAACCCTGCGCACTACATGTCTTGGCTGCGCCATACGCATCTCCAATACTCGCAAGGAGGCTGCAAAGACCATAGAGAAAGACCTTCAGCAACGACTCGTCCCACTGGGAATCCCTAATGTTAAGTTCCAAGTTCGCATCACTACAGCTGACAAAGGTGACAAACAAGCAATCGAACCTACACCTACAGGCATCGACACTATCGAGTTTCTCTTCTCAGCCAACAAGAACGTACCTCTCCAACCCATCGCTCAGGTAGCATCAGGTGGTGAGATAGCACGCGTGATGCTCGCCATAAAATCGATGGTCGGAGGTATTGTCAAACTGCCAACAATCATCTTCGACGAGGTAGACACTGGCACCAGTGGAAAGATAGCCCAACAGATGGCATATATAATGAAGGAAATGGGAGCTCAGGAACGACAGGTCATCACCATCACCCACCTGCCCCAGATTGCCGCCCTTGGCAGCCACCACTACAGGGTATACAAGGAAGACGACTCTGACTCTACGACAAGCCGCATGCAATTGCTCACCGACGAACAACGAGTGATGGAGATTGCTCAGATGCTTTCTGGAAACAACATCACCGAGGCAGCCATAAACAACGCAAAAGAACTATTACAGATATGAGACGAATACTATCAAAGATAACATTACTATTCATGCTGACACTATGTCCTGCCAGCATCTTTGCTCAGTCATCGGCAGTCAAGAAGGCTGCCAATGCTGTCGTATCCATCACAACCTTCGATGCCGACGGCAAGATACTTGCCACCACCAACGGAGTATTCATTTCCGCTGATGGAACAATAGCTGCTCCATGGTCGCCATTTGCCAGCGCCGATCATGCTGTAGCCATTGACGCTAATGGTGTCAAACACGATATCGATGCCATACTGGGAGTTAACGAGATATACGATCTCACATCTGTACGCATTGCCGGCAAGTCACCAGCATTCGTCACCCTACCCACATCTGCGTCAACTGCTTCTGAGGTATGGATAGTTACCAATAAGAAAAGCGATTCTCCAAAGCGTGCAAATGTCACCAATCGTGAGACGTTTATGGATAAATACACCTATTATCTGCTCAGTGCCGAACAGTCGGACATGCTCAAGGGTCTACCCGTCATCGACGACAAGGGTGTTCTGCTTGGACTTTACAACCTGTCTAGCACCACGTGTAGCGTCACCGACATACGTCTTACCCGTGAGTTTGTCGTGACAGCCTTTACCCAGAACGCCCCTGCCATACGTCAGTGTGGCATCCGTGTGTCACTTCCTGCCGAACAGGAGCAGGCACAGGTGGCATTGATGCTTGCACGCGAACGTGGCGGCAAGAACTATGCCGCTGCCATAGACGAGTTTATCAGCCGATTTCCCACAAGTCCAGTAGGTTACTACGACAAGGCTTTGCTCGCCGCAAACAACGGAAACAAGACTGACGCTGCCAATATCATGCAACAGTCTATCAAGAACGCCACACCACGAGACATGGCATACTATGACTATGCTCGCATCCTTATGGCTGAGCAGGACTACGATGGTGCCTTACAACAGATTGAGGAGGCTAACCGACTCTCACCCCAACCACTCTACGAACAGATGATAGCACAAATAGACTATGCCAAGGGCAACTATCAGTCAGCCTACGATAAGTTTATGACTCTCACCAAGTCATCTATGCGCAACGGCGAACTGTTCTATCAGGCTATGCTGGCAAAGGCACAGATGGGTGGCACCAACGAAGAACTCCTCACTCTTCTCGACAGTGCTGTAGCCGTCTGCGACACGCCATACACCGTCATTGCGGCACCTTATCTATTAGCTCGCGCCAACGTGCTCACCAACATGAAAGAATACCGCAAAGCCATTGCCGACTATTATCAGTATGAACCATTGATGTATGGTCGACTCTCAGCCGACTTCTACTTCCAGCGTGAGCAATGCGAGGCTGCCGGCAAAGTATACCAACTGGCATTGTACGACATAGCACGTGCCGTGGCTCTCGACCCAAAGAACTCAATGTATTGGGCAGAATGGGCATCACTCAGTCTGAGAGTCAACAGACTGGAAGAGGCTATCAAAGCAGCCGAACACTGCATACAACTCGACCCCGACGCTTCCGAGCCATATCTCATACTGGGCATTGCACAGGTGGAGAGCGGCAAGAAACAAGAGGGATTGGCTAATATCAACAAGGCAAAAAGCATGGGCAACCAACAGGCCGACAGTTTTTTAAGTAAATTCAAGTAAACCGACAACCATGAAGAGAATACTATCCATCACCATTGCCAGCATCTTCTCGCTGACACTATTGGCACAAGACGACACTATGATACAGAAAAACAACATACGCATCGACGGTGACCGGATAACTCCTGAGGCTCTGTGGGCAATGGGGCGCATCGGGAGCTATGCCGCTTCGCCTGACGGTAAACAGATTGTATACACTGTAGCCTACTACAGCGTGAAGCAAAACAAGGGTCATCACATGTTGTTCATCATGGATGCCAATGGGCTCAACAAGAATAAACTCACAACATCGGCAAAGAACGAGACCGACCCTGCATGGATAGACGGTGGCAAACGCATCGCCTTTCTCACGGATGGTCAGCTATGGAGCATGAACCCCGACGGCACTGACCGTCGTCAACTCACACATGACACCACCGAAATCGAGGGATACAAGTTCTCTCCCGATGGTAGTAAGGTAATACTTATCAAGTCAATACCCTATCACGGTAGCATCAAGAAAAACCCGTCAGATCTGCCAAAGGCAACAGGACGTCTCGCCTCCGACCTCAACTATCGTCATTGGGACCACTATGTAGAGTCTATTGCTCACCCTTTTATTGCCCAAGTGACAGCCAACGGCATCGACGAGGGTATTGATATACTGAAGGATGAGCCCTACGAATGTCCTATGGCACCATTTGGTGGTATCGAACAGCTCGACTGGAGCACAGACTCCAAGACCATAGCCTACACATGTCGTAAGAAAGAAGGTGTAGACTATGCCATATCTACCGATTCTGACATATTCCTGTATGACTTGTCGTCAGGTAAAACAACCAACCTCTGTAAGCCTGCAGATTATAAGGCACCAGAAGTCGACCCCACCAAGACGATGGCAACCCAATCGGTCAATCAGCAGGGCGATGACATCATGGTTGGCTACGACACCAATCCACAGTTCTCACCAGACGGCAAATACCTCGGATGGCTCTCCATGAAGCGTGACGGATACGAGAGCGATCGTAACCGACTGTGTGTCTACGACCTCGTTACTGGCAAGAAAGTCTTCATCACCGAGTCGTTCGACTCCAATGTCGATGAGTTCTGCTGGTCAGACTCCAAGGATGCACTTGTCTATTTCATCGGAGTATGGCATGGCAAGGAGAATATCTATAGCGTCAACTGGAAGGGAGAGGTCAAGCAGCTCACAGCTTGCAAGGCAGACTTCGGCAGTCTGCAAATGCTCAACAATGGCAAACAGATTCTCGCTGAACGTCATAGCTATACTGAGAGTGCCGACCTGTATGTCGTTACACCAGGAAAGACTAAAGAAAAGACCATTATTTCACAAATCACTCACGAGAACAAGCATATCACCGACCAGCTTGCCATACCTACATCCGAAGAACACTGGACCAAGACTACCGATGGCAAGGACCTGATGTACTGGGTCATTCTGCCACCTCATTTCGATGCTCAGAAGAAGTACCCCACCCTGCTTTTCTGCGAAGGTGGACCACAGAGTCCTGTCAGTCAGTTCTGGAGCTATCGCTGGAACTTCATGATCATGGCATCACAAGGCTATGTCGTCATAGCTCCCAACCGTCGCGGACTACCTGGTTTCGGAAGCGAGTGGTGTGAACAAATCTCAGGCGACTGGACAGGACAGTGTATGCACGACTATCTCTCTGCCATCGATGACGCCGTAGCCACCCTGCCCTACGTAGACAAGGATCGTCTGGGCGCAGTAGGTGCCAGCTTCGGCGGCTTCTCCGTATACTATCTTGCAGGACATCACGACAAACGATTCAAGTGCTTCATTGCTCACGACGGAGCCTTCAACCTTGAATCCATGTATACCGACACCGAAGAGGTGTGGTTTTCCAACTGGGAATATGACGATGCCTACTGGAATAGTGATCAGAGCGAGCGTGCCCGCAAGACATACGCCAACTCTCCTCATCGTTTCGTTGACAAGTGGGACACCCCCATTCTCTGCATCCATGGTGAGAAAGACTATCGCATCAATGCCAATCAGGGCATGGGAGCCTTCAATGCAGCCCGTCTGCGTGGAATACCAGCCGAACTCCTCATCTTCCCCGATGAGAACCACTGGGTACTAAAACCACAAAACGGCATCCTCTGGCAGCGCACCTTCTTCTCATGGTTAGACCGTTGGCTGAAGAAATAACACCTCGACCGAATATATCGACTTCATTGGTACATATTCACCAGATTTTATCTATGATACTGGCAACAAGACAAAACTCTATCTCGGCTCTAACAATAAGCTACACCACCCTATCAGCGAAGGATATACGATAAAGTCCTGTCGTGGTTATTTCCAACTGAAGAAGGGACTGAAAGTTGCATCCGCCACACCGGAAGAAGATATGAATAGTGTCAAAACCTTCGTCCTCAACTTTGGCGACGAGACTATCACTGGCATTACCGAAATCTCAGCCGACTCCTCACCCTACCCTACTCTGGATAAAGGCTGGTACACCATTGACGGACGCAAACTCTCAAGCCGCCCCACACAGAAGGGTATCTATATACACAATGGGCAGAAAGTGGTGAAAAGGTGAAAGGGAAAATTTGAAGATTTGAAAAAGGTGAAAGGGCTTACCCTTTCACCTTTACTTTTGACTCCAGCACTTGTGTGACGCCCTGCTCACGATGGCAGATGCGTACCTCTACTCCGTATTTCTCGTGGATGTGCTCGGCGAGATGCTGTGCAGAATACACCGAACGATGCTGACCGCCAGTACAGCCGAAAGAGAACATCAGAGAGGTGAAACCACGCTGGATGTAACGCTCTACGTGATGGTCGGCAAGACGATATACACTCTCGAGGAATGTGAGAATCTCTCCATCATCCTCAAGAAAACGAATTACCGGTTCATCAAGTCCTGTTATCTTCTTATATGGCTCATATCGCCCAGGGTTATGGGTGCTACGACAGTCGAACACATAACCTCCACCATTGCCTGTCTCATCTTCGGGTATACCCTTACGATAAGAGAAACTGAATACACGTACTACAAGCGGTCCCTTACCATCGAACTTAGAAAATGTGGCAGGTCCGTCCTGAGGATGGGCTGAATATGGATTGTTGTCGGTGGTACGATATCCATCGGCACGTACGGCAGGAGCCTCAACAACACGAAACTGTGGCAGGTCAATGAGCTTGCGCAACACTTCGACAAGATAGGTATACGGCAGTTCCTGAGCATCGAGCAGTTCGCGCAGGTTCTGAATAGCTGGCGGAATGCTCTGGATGAAGTGCTGTTTACGCTCAAAATAGCCCCGGAAACCATATGCACCAAGCACCTGCAGAATGCGGAAGAGAACAAAGAGCCCTAACTGATGAGCAAAATGACGAACCGTAGGAACCTCAGTAACACTACTCAGTGCGTCATAATATTCCTTGATAAGCTGACGGCGCAACTTGTGTGGATAGAGGGCTGACGCTTGCCAAAGGAATGAGGCAAGATCATAGTAGATAGGTCCACGCCTACCACCTTGGAAATCTATGAAGTGAGGATTGCCTTCAGAGTCGAGCATGACATTACGCGCCTGGAAGTCACGATAGAGGAAACTTTCGCCAGTCTCGACGGTAAGGTCTTTGGCAAGTAATCGGAAGTTGGCTTCAAGTTTCAATTCATGGAAGTCGAGTCCAGTAGCTTTAAGAAAGCAATACTTGAAATAGTTCAGGTCGAACATCACACTCTCCATGTCAAAGGCGGGCTGCGGATAGCATTGGCTCCAGTCAAGTCCGCGCGCACCACGTATCTGCATCTCTGGCAGCATACGTATCGTCTTGGTTAACAGGGCTATCTCACGTTGGTTGTATCTTCCTCCTGCCTCACGTCCTCCACGAACAGCATCAAAGAGTGATGTGTCACCCAGGTCAGTCTGGAGGTAACGTAATTCGTCGTTGCTCACAGCCAGCACTTTTGGAACCGGCAACTGGCGCAGACAAAAATGGCGCGACAAGGAGATGAAGGCATGATTCTCATCACGGCTGGTACCAACGACACCTATGACTGAATGACCATCAGAGTCTTGCATACGATAATAGACACGATTGCTGCCAGCCCCTGGTAGTTGGCTCATTGAGGCTGGTTCCTCATGGCGATAGTCGATATATAGTTGTCTTAGCTTATGCATGTCTCTCGTCCCAGAGTTTAAGGAAATGATCT
The DNA here is from genome assembly GCA_900316295.1 of uncultured Prevotella sp. GTDB lineage: Bacteria > Bacteroidota > Bacteroidia > Bacteroidales > Bacteroidaceae > Prevotella. The sequence goes on along the minus strand of ONCJ01000016.1, from coordinate 58,824 downwards.
ATAACAAACAATAACAGAATGATGCCGAGTGTCATCCAAAAGGACTTCGTCAGATAGAGAATTGCACCTATGACGAAGAAAAACAACAGGAAACGCTTCCAATTGAAATGTATTTTCATCCGTAAATATAAATTATTGTGCAAAGATAGAAAGAAAATATTAGAAAAACAAAAAAATCGAATGTTATCACAACATTCGATTTTCAAAACAAACTACTTAAAAACTAATCTACTAAAACAAATCAAAATTATTTCTATTGCAAAGATAAATGCTTTTGTTTGCATATAAAAGACTTTTAATCAAGAAAATAAACACTTCTTGATTTATGTCAAGAAAAAAGAGTAGCCCTAAGAGCTACTCCTTGATTTTTGCAAACCCAAGTTTGCATTTTTATACCATTTATGTATATTCTTACATCATGCCGCCCATGCCTGGAGCACCACCCATTGGCATTGCTGGTTCCTTTTCTGGTTTGTCTACGATAAGACATTCCGTGGTGAGGAACATACCAGCAATAGATGCGGCATTCTCAAGTGCTACACGAGCCACCTTTGCAGGATCGACGATACCAGCCTTGCGCAGGTCCTCGTAGGTATCGGTGCGGGCATTGTAACCAAAGTCACCCTCGCCCTCGCGAACCTTCTGTACAACTACAGCACCCTCGCCACCAGCATTGACTACAATCTGACGCAGAGGCTCCTCAATGGCACGTTCTACAATGTTGATACCAGTCTGCTCATCAGCATTCTCGCCCTTCAGACCCTCGAGAGCCTTCAGTGCACGGATGTATGTAGTACCACCACCAGCGACAACACCTTCCTCGATAGCTGCACGGGTAGCGCAGAGAGCATCGTCAACACGATCCTTCTTCTCCTTCATCTCTACCTCGCTGTTAGCACCTACATAGAGAACTGCAACGCCACCTGCGAGCTTTGCAAGACGCTCCTGAAGTTTCTCCTTATCGTATGAGCTTGTTGTGTTCTCAATTTCCTTCTTGATCTGAGCGACACGATCAGCGATAGCTTCCTTCTGCCCTGCTCCGTTGACGATAGTGGTGTTGTCCTTGCTGACTGTCACCTTGTCACATGTTCCGAGCATGTCGAGTGTAGCCTTGTCGAGTGACAAGCCCTTCTCCTCACTGATAACAGTACCACCAGTCAATACGGCAATATCCTCAAGCATTGCCTTACGACGATCGCCGAAGCCAGGAGCCTTAACTGCACATATCTTCAGACCACCACGCAGACGATTGACAACAAGTGTGGTCAGCGCCTCTGAGTCTACATCCTCAGCGATAACGAGCATTGGGCGTCCGCTCTCAGCTGCAGGCTGCAGGATAGGCAGGAAATCCTTGATACTTGAGATTTTCTTGTCATATATAAGTATGTATGGATTCTCCATCACACACTCCAACTTCTCTGCATCTGTCACGAAGTAGGCTGACAGATAGCCACGATCGAACTGCATACCCTCGACAACACCTATGCTGGTGTCACGGCTCTTGCTCTCCTCGATAGTGATGACTCCGTCCTTGCTTACCTTGCGCATAGCGTCAGCGAGCAGCTTACCGATCTCGGCATCGTTATTAGCTGACACTGTAGCCACCTGCTCTATCTTGTCATAGTTGTCGCCTACCTGCTCAGAAGACTCCTTGATGAAATCAACGACAGCGCCGACAGCCTTGTCAATACCACGCTTCAGATCCATAGGATTTGCACCCGCAGTGACATTCTTCAGTCCCTCTGTCACGATAGCCTGTGTCAGTATGGTTGCTGTTGTTGTACCATCACCAGCATCGTCACCTGTCTTTGAGGCTACGCTCTTTACGAGCTGCGCGCCAGTGTTCTCAAACTTATCCTCCAGTTCAACTTCCTTAGCCACAGTGACACCATCCTTGGTAATCTGAGGCGCGCCAAACTTCTTCTCAATCACAACGTTGCGTCCCTTAGGACCAAGTGTTACTTTGACTGCGTTTGCAAGTTGATCCACGCCCTTCTTCAAAAGGTCGCGAGCATCCATATTGAATTTAATATCTTTTGCCATAATTATAATTTACGATTTTACGATTTTATTTCTACAATCTGATTATTGAGCTACTTATTACTCATCAACTTATTACTCAAGTACTCAACTAATAAATATCTTATCCCAATACTGCCAACACATCACTTTGGCGCATAATAAGATACTTTTCGCCTTCATACTCGAGTTCAGTGCCGCTATATTTTCCATAGAGCACCTCGTCGCCAGCCTTGAGCACCATCTCTTCGTCCTTAGTGCCATTGCCTACTGCTACAATCTTGCCATGAAGTGGCTTCTCCTTTGCAGTATCAGGAATAATGATACCGCCAACTTTCTCTTCTGCCGGTGCGGGTAATACCAACACACGGTCTGATAATGGTTTGATATTCATACTTGAAAATATTTATAATGTTAAACTTCTGCACATAGAATAGCGAAAAGCGTGCCAAACTGACAGGTATGAAAAAATGTCAGTCTTTTCATCAAAAAAAAAAGAAATAACAAGATTTTCTTTGATTTATTCGTACTTATTCATACCTTTGCAATAGATTACCTTAGTATGCACTGAAAACAACTAATTAGCACTATAATTATGAAAGAGTTTTTCAAGTATGTTCTTGCCACGATAGTTGGCTTATTCTTATTTGGTATTGTCATGTTCTTCTTTGCAATAATGACAATAGTAAGCGCAATATCCTCAGGAGATCAGGTTGCCACAATAGGGGACAATTCGGTAATGGTGATAAACCTGTCTGGTGTTATGGAGGAGAGAGTGGAGGACAACATATTTACGCAGCTGAGTGGGCAAGACCAACTGACAACAGGTCTCGACGCTACATTGGAAGCCATAAAGAAAGCACAGTTTAGCGATAAGGTAAAAGGTATTTATATCGAAGCCGGAACATTCGGACCTGACTCTTATGCCTCGATGCAGGCAATCAGGAGAGCCCTGGAGGAGTTTAAGAAGTCTGGTAAATGGATTGTGGCATACGGCGACGCATATACACAGGGAACTTACTACATCTCATCAGTTGCTGACAAGCTATACCTGAATCCTCAGGGTATAATTGACTGGCACGGACTTGCCGCACAACCGATATTTATAAAAGATGTACTCGCTAAAGTGGGCATAAAGATGCAAGTGGCTAAGGTGGGCTCGTACAAGAGTGCTACAGAGATGTTTACAGGAGACAAGATGAGCGACGCTGACAGAGAACAAACCGAAGCATACATCAATGGTATATGGCAGAACGTAACTCAAGCTGTTGCAACAAGCCGAAAGATAAGCGTGGCAACACTCAACCAGTATGCTGACAGCCTGATAACATTCGCCGCACCACAAGATTATGTCAAGATGAAGATGGTAGACCAGCTGCTGTATACCGACCAGGTAAAGAAAGAGATCAAGAAACGACTCAACCTGAAAGACGACGAAAAGATAAAGCAGGTAACCGTAAACGACATGACGAAGGCTAAGGGCGCACAGACTGATGGCGACGAGATAGCTGTTTACTATGCCTACGGAAACATTGTAGACGGAGTAGTTGGCGACATGACATCTCGCGAACACGTGATAGACGCACAGACCGTATGCAAGGATTTAGAGGAACTTACCAACGACGACGATGTGAAGGCTGTGGTACTGAGAATCAATTCGGGTGGCGGTAGTGCATACGCATCAGAGCAGATCTGGCACCAGCTCATGGAGCTGAAGAAGAAAAAACCTGTTGTGGTATCAATGGGTGGAATGGCAGCTTCAGGTGGATACTACATCAGCGCGCCAGCAAACTGGATAGTAGCCGAACCAACCACACTCACTGGTAGTATAGGTATCTTCGGAATGTTCCCTGACATGAGCGGACTGTTAACTGAGAAAATCGGGGTTAAGTTTGACGAAGTAAAGACCAACAAGAATAGTGCATTTGGAACCAGAGCACGCCCATTCACCCCAGAGGAGATGAGCATTCTTGAGAAATATGTTGACAGAGGATACAAACTGTTCAGACAAAGAGTGGCAGAAGGCAGAAAGATGACTACCGATCAGGTAGAGCAAATAGCCCAAGGTCACGTATGGATAGGTCAGGATGCTATGAAAATAAAACTGGTTGACGAGCTTGGTGGCATTGAGAAGGCTATCAACAAAGCTGCTGCTCTGGCTAAGATCAAGGACTTCCATACCCAGTCCTACCCTGCCCAGACCGACTGGATTACCCAACTGATGGATCGTATGGAAGGCAGCAACTATCTTGACGAACAGATGCGCGTCACATTGGGCGAATACTATGACGTCTTCTCGACCATGAAGACCATGAACCAACAGTCGGCTATTCAGGCGCGTATACCTTATTATATATATGTAAGGTAAAAGGCAAAGAGTGTTTGCGATAGCACGTATTAACGTTTAAGAAGGAAATGATAGGCGACTTTATAAAGATAAGGAAATGGCTATTGCCAGCCAGTTGGATATACAGGCTAATCGTGAACTTCAGGAACCAGATGTTTGAGCTCGGGTTCCTGAAGAGTCGCAGCTTTGACACACCCGTCATATCTGTAGGAAACATTACCGTAGGTGGCGCTGGCAAGACTCCTCATGTAGAGTTCCTCATCAGAATGCTGCAAGACAAGGTAAAGGTGGCGGTGCTCAGTCGAGGGTATAAGCGTAAGAGTAAAGGGTATGTTCTGGCTAATGACGATACTACCATGGACGAAATAGGCGACGAGCCATACCAGATGAAACAGAAATTCCAAGGCATATACGTAGCTGTCGACAAGGACAGGTGTGAGGGAATAGACAGGCTCATCAACGACCAAGAGACTAAGGATACCGACGTGATACTGCTTGACGACGCATTCCAACATAGATACGTCAAACCTGGTATTAACATCCTGTTAGTAGACTATCATAGACTTATCATCTACGACGAAATGCTACCAGCAGGCAGACTCAGGGAGCCAAAAGAAGGTAAATCAAGGGCGGATATAGTAATCATAACAAAATGTCCTGAAAATCTGAAGGCTATAGACTATCGTGTCTTGAAAAAGGCCATGAACCTTTTCCCATATCAAAAGTTATTCTACACAAGGATAGAATACATGCCCCTGAGACATATGATTGGCAGCAACACGATGTCGCCAGAGCAACTAAAAGACATGAATGTGTTGCTACTCACAGGCATTGCCTCACCACAACAGATAATCGTAGACATGGAGCCTCGATGCAAAAGCATCACCACCCTGTCGTTCGCTGATCACCACCGTTTCACGCGCAAAGACGAAAAGAAAATCAATCGGGTATTCGAGTCCATGCCCTCGCCAAAGGTGATTATCACCACAGAAAAAGATGCTACAAGGCTCGACGGACTAAGCCGACTGAGCAATGAGGTAAGTAATAACATCTATGTGCTGCCAATAGAGATCCGATTCATGCTTGACGAAGAGGAAAAATTTAAGCATAAGATCATAAGCTACATACGTAAGAATTCTAAAAACAGCATCTTGGTTAAACGAAAGGACGACCATAAAGCAGCAAACAATGATAAATCCACGAAAAGTCCTCGTACTATTAGTTTCAAAAGCTACTGACACTTTGTGGATAATCAACAACAATAATTGACATCACTATATAAAAAACACAGAGATGGATATATCTAAACTTGGAGAGTTTGGACTAATCGAACGACTCACCAAAGACCTACCCCACCACAACAATTCTACCCTATACGGTGTAGGCGACGACTGCGCAGTGCTCAACTATCATGACAAGCAGGTGCTCGTCACCACAGACATGCTCATGGAAGGAGTCCACTTCGACCTGACATACATTGACCTGCAGCACCTTGGATATAAGTCGGCAATGGTCAATATCAGCGACATCTTTGCCATGAATGGTACACCAAGACAGATGACGGTCAGCATTGCATTGAGCAAAAGATTTAATGTTGAAGACTTAGAGGCTTTCTACGAAGGACTACGTCGTGCATGCGACAAATGGAATGTTGACATCGTAGGCGGAGACACCACGTCGTCTCTGACAGGACTTGCCATCAGCATAACTTGCATTGGAGAAGCCGATAAGACCGAAATCATATATCGTAATGGTGCAAAGGAGACAGACCTGATCTGCGTGAGCGGCAATCTTGGTGCGGCATATATGGGTCTGCAAATCCTGGAACGAGAAAAAGCGGTCTACTACCAACAGGTAAAGGAGATAAACCAAAAGATGGCAGCTGCCAAAGCAAAGGACGACCAGCCTTTACTGAAACAGCTATCCAAGGAGCTGGACGACATGAAGTACTTCCAACCAGATTTCGCAGGCAAAGAGTACCTGTTGGAAAGACAACTGCAACCTGAGGCAAGGGGCGACATCATTAAAGCACTAAGAGATGCCAACATCCATCCGACAGCAATGATGGACATATCCGACGGACTCAGCAGCGAACTAATGCATATTTGTAAACAAAGCCATACTGGTTGCAGGATATACGAAAAAAACATACCCATTGACTATCAGACTGCCGTGACATGCGAGGAGTTTAACATGAACCTCACCACAGCAGCCCTTAACGGCGGCGAAGACTACGAGCTACTCTTCACCGTACCCATCGGCGACTATGAGAAAGTGGAGGGAATGGAAGACATACGTATTGTGGGACATATCACCAAACCAGAACTCGGATGTGTTCTAATAACGCGCGACGACAAAGAGTTTGAACTAAAGGCTCAAGGATGGAATCCGCTGACTAATTCCTAAAAAAAGTTAAGGATAAAAAGAATTATGCATCAAGCAGTACGTATTAAGAATTAATTTCATACCTTTGCATCCGCAAAACAAAAGACATGATGGTGCCATAGCTCAGTTGGTAGAGCAACGGACTGAAAATCCGTGTGTCCCCGGTTCGATTCCTGGTGGTACCACTCCTCCTTTCATTAGCCCGATGATGGCGTTCTGCCTGAGTCGGGCCCTCTTTTTTTATAAACTTCCATACTGCGGAGGTAAAGAATAAATCCGGATTTATTAAAATACATATTATATATGATTGACCAAATTATTGACTACAACAAGACCTTCGTAGAACAAAAGGGCTACGAGAAATATCTTACAAGCAAATTTCCAGACAAGAAGCTGGCTGTATTGTCGTGCATGGACACCCGACTGACCGAATTACTTCCTGCAGCACTCGGACTAAAGAACGGAGATGCTAAAATCATAAAGAATGCGGGAGGCTTGGTCATTTCTGCTTTCGACTCAGCTATGCGCAGTCTTATTGTTGCCATCTATGAGTTAGGTGTGAAAGAAATCATGGTGGTAGCTCATTCACATTGCGGCGCCTGTCATATGAGCTACGACCACTTCCATCATGAGATGATTGTTCGTGGTATAACAGACGAAACGCTCGACACCATCCAGAAATGCGGCATAGACCTACATCACTGGTTGGAGGGGTTCAAGGACACGCCAACATCCGTGAGAAAGACTGTTGAGACTATCAAGACCCATCCTCTTGTACCTAAGGACATCATTGTGCGTGGATTTATCATTGACTCTGAAACGGGTGAGCTTGAAGAGATAAATTAGTCTTCAATTGGTTGCCTGTGCCTTATGAAGTGAATACAAACGTCAAAATATACTATTGGATTGGAATAGCTTTCAGTATCTATAAATATGTAAGAGAAGGATGGAACCAATAATAAAGAGAAAAAAAGTTAGCACTTATAGATAGCGATATTCTTAAAAAGTAGTATCTTTGCACTCTGAATGCAACAATAAAGACAAAACATGCCAGAAATATCTAAACGCGGACATGAAATGCCAGAATCGCCAATCAGGAAATTGGCACCACTGGCTGCAGCAGCGAAAAAGAAGGGTATCAAGGTATACCATCTGAATATCGGACAGCCCGACCTTCCAACTCCACAATGCGGACTCGACGCCCTGAAAAACATTGACAGGACAATACTGGAATATTCTCCCAGCCAAGGCTACCTTAGCTATAGGGAGAAACTGGTGGACTATTATGCCAAGTATAATATCAATGTCACTCCCGATGACATTATCATCACCAGTGGCGGTTCTGAGGCGGTACTGTTTGCCTTCATGAGTTGTCTTAATCCTGGCGACGAGATTATCGTTCCCGAGCCAGCATATGCCAACTATATGGCATTCGCCATCTCCGCAGGAGCCAAGATACGCACCATTGCGACCACCATCGACGAGGGATTCTCGCTGCCAAAGGTAGAAAAGTTCGAGGAACTCATCAACGAGCGCACCCGAGCTATCATGATCTGTAATCCCAACAACCCTACTGGCTATCTCTATACCCGCAGGGAGATGAACCAGATACGTGACCTCGTGAAGAAGTACGACCTCTATCTGTTCTCCGACGAGGTGTACCGTGAATACATCTATACAGGTTCGCCTTATATCTCTGCATGCCATCTTGAGGGCATAGAACAAAACGTGGTACTTATCGACTCTGTTTCAAAGCGCTACAGCGAATGTGGTATACGTATCGGTGCGCTGATCACGAAGAACGAGGCAATACGTCAGGCAGTAATGAAGTTCTGTCAGGCTCGCCTCTCCCCTCCCCTTATCGGACAGATTGTGGCAGAGGCGTCACTTGACGCACCTGAGGAATACTATCGTGACGTATACGATGAGTATGTAGAGCGCAGAAAGTGTCTCATCGACGGACTCAATCGCATACCAGGCGTATACTCGCCTATCCCCATGGGAGCTTTCTATACCGTAGCCAAGCTACCTGTAGACGACAGCGAGAAGTTCTGCCGCTGGTGTCTGGAGAGCTTCAACTACGAGGGCGAGACTGTCATGATGGCACCCGCAGCCGGATTCTACACCACCCCTGGCGCAGGCATCAATCAGGTGCGCATAGCATACGTACTGAAGAAGGACGACCTCGAACGGGCTCTCGTCGTACTGCAGAAAGCCCTTGAGGAATATCCTGGCAGAGTAGAAGGCTGACGTCTTTGAAGCGAGAGGTGAAGAGTGAGAGTATACATAACTCACGAAGACATAACAGGGGGCTTATGGTTATTCCATAAGCCCCCTATATATTGAGAGTCAAAAAAAACTTAGTTCTTAAAGAAATCCTTTACTGCCTCATTGGGCACCATCTGCTCGTCAAAGATGTAAGCACCAGTCTTGGGGCTCTTCACCATCTTGATAACCTTAGTGTATGCGCGACCGTCCGTAGATCCTTCATGGAGGGTTGCAACCGCTTTCTTTGCCATAGTGTATTACTTGTTTTATTACTTTATTTCCTTATGGACAGTCATTCTCTTCAGAATGGGGTTATACTTCTTCAACTCGAGACGCTCAGCTGTGTTCTTACGATTCTTGGTCGTAATATAACGGCTTGTTCCTGGCAGTCCACTATTCTTCATCTCGGTGCACTCTAAGATGACCTGTACTCTGTTGCCTTTTGCTTTCTTGTTTGCCATCTTTTTAGTCTCCTATCACTTTAATGTCTTTCCAATCAACATATCCATTGGCAACAGCCTGCTTCAGCGCTGCGTCCAGTCCAACCTTATTGATGAGTCGCAGACCTGCTGCACTAATCTTAAGCTGAATCCAGCATGCTTCCTCTACATAGTAGAACTTCTTGCTGAACAGGTTAACGTCAAAGCGTCTCTTAGTACGGTGCTTTGAGTGAGACACATTGTTGCCTACCTGTGCCTTCTTTCCTGTAATCTGACAAATCTTAGACATTTCTATCTACTTTTTAGTATTCGTAAAATGATACCTATTCCAAACAGGGTGCAAAATTACTATTTTTCTTGTTATTAACAAAACTTTTCCTTAAATAATCTTTGCATTTAAGGATTTTTTTGTTTTTCTTTGTCGTCAATAATAAAGCGCGACAGCATTTACGCCACCATATCTGTAGTTTGTACTTGCAAACCGTTGGTTTAAGGCCTAAAACCAACGGTTTGGGGCCTTAAACTAATGGTTTGCGTATTCAAACTCAAGCAAACAACTATACAAAAGTACCTTTCATTCTCTGTCTCGTTCCTTCAGGAAGTCCAAGAACAGCTTAAGGGCTTTGCTGGTAGCTATGGCGAGATTGATGTCACGGCCAAAATCCTCGGTCAGTCGCATGGTAACAATATCATCAGCCGTTCCGCACGCAATCCAGATGGTGCCTACGGGAATACCTGGGAGGGCTCCGCCAGGACCGGCAACACCTGTGACGGCGATGGCATAGTTGACATTGAGGGCATTGATAGCACCTACCACCATCTCTCGTGCCACCTCCTCTGAAAAGACGGTGTGCTCCTCGATGGTAGAAGGGTTCACCTTCAGAATGTTTTCCTTGATTTCATCGGCATAGCAAATGATACCTCCCTTGAAATAATTGGATGCTCCAGGAATAGCAATAATCCCCTCGCCCACTCGTCCACCAGTACAACTCTCGGCTGTACCTACGGTAAGACCCGACGCATACAATATGTCGCCTATCTCTCTGCTGATAATTTTATTCTCTAAACTCATATTGCTTATTATATAGTTTCTTTGTTTGTATTAGCACAACATTCATAACGACCATGTCAGCCTCTCGCAAATGCGGGCAGGTCGATACTACAGAAGTCCTTGTCTTTGTACTTGAAATATCCCGTGATGGCTATCATCGCGGCATTGTCTGTGGTATAACTGAATTTGGGTATATAAATAGTCCACCCGAATCTCCGAGCATGATCGTGGAAGGCATTGCGCAATCCGTTGTTTGCCGACACTCCGCCAGCTACAGCCACATGGGTGATGCCTGTCAGCTTGACTGCCTGACGGAGCTTCTTCATGAGGATGTCGACAATGGTATACTCAAGACTTGCCGCCAGGTCCTCCTTGTGGTTCTCAACGAAATCGGGCTCCTCGGCAACCCATTTCCTGAGATTGTAGAGGAAGGAGGTCTTCAGTCCGGAGAAGCTATAGTCAAGTCCAGGTATATGTGGCTCTGAGAATGAGTATGCCTTGGGGTTGCCCTGACGAGCCAATCGGTCGATGATGGGTCCGCCTGGATAACCGAGTCCCATCACCTTTGAGCACTTATCTATAGCCTCGCCTGCTGCGTCGTCAATGGTCTGACCGATAATCTGCATGTCATTATAGCCACATACCTTGATGATCTGGGAGTTGCCTCCGCTCACCAACAGGCAGAGGAAGGGGAAAGGTGGCATCTTCTCGTCCTCCTTGCCCTCGCTGATGAAATGTGCCATCACATGACCTTGAAGGTGATTGACATCTATCAGAGGGATGTTGAGCGAACGAGCGAAACCTTTGGCAAAGCTGACTCCCACAAGAAGTGAGCCCATAAGGCCAGGACCACGTGTGAAGGCTATTGCTGACAGCTGCTTCTTGTCTACCCCAGCCCGCTTCAGAGCCTGATCGACTACAGGTACTATATTCTGCTGATGGGCTCTGGATGCCAACTCTGGCACCACGCCACCGTAAGCCTCATGTACCGCCTGTGAAGCTGTGACGTTCGATAACAGAACGCCGTCCTTAATAACAGCAGCCGACGTGTCGTCACAACTACTCTCTATACCTAATATAAATATGTGTTCGTCCAATTTTCAATTATCAATTATCAACTGTCAATTAGTAAGTAAGAATCTCTACTCCGTGTTCTGTCATCAGCAGCGTATGTTCCCACTGTGCGCTGGGCAGTTCGTCCTCAGATATCACCTCCCACTCGTATGGGTCATTGGCATCAATAAACACCTTCCATGTCCCCATATTGATCATAGGCTCTATGGTGAACACCATACCAGGTACAAGCATCATGCCCGTACCTTTCTTTCCGAAGTGAGCCACGTCAGGCTCTTCGTGGAACTGGAGCCCGACACCATGTCCGCACAAGTCGCGTACCACTCCATAATGGTAACGTTTGGCATGTTTCTCTATGGCATTGCCAATATCGCCGACAAAGCTATAAGGCTTGGCTGCCTCCATACCTATCTCCAAGCACTCACGAGCAACCCTGACCAGTTGTTCCTTGTCGGGAGTGGTCTCGCCGATGATAAACATACGTGAGGCATCGGCATAATAGCCATCAAGAATAGTAGTGAAATCAACGTTGATAATATCGCCTTCCTGCAGGATATCTTCTGCCTTAGGTATTCCGTGACACACCACCTCATTGATGCTGGTGCATACGCTCTTGGGGAAACCTTCGTAGTTGAGGCAGGCAGGCGTGGCACCATGATCCTTGCAATACTGCATACAGATCTCGTCGATCTCAAGAGTAGACATACCAGCATGGATCTGTCTGCCGACTTCGTCGAGCACTCCTGTGTTCACAACTCCAGCACGACGAATACCCTCGATTTGCTCAGGAGTCTTTATCAAATCACGTGTAGGCACAAGCTTGCCTCTCTCCTCTGCAGCAATAATACGCCGATCCATCTCTGTAGGTTCCTGTCCAGGGATGAGATGCCACCGTCTTTTCTTCTTTTTGAACATATACAATAAATTTGTGTGCAAAGGTACTACTTTTTCATGATAACGATAACACAAAAACTAAAAAAAATAGTACCTTTGCAGCATGGCAAAGGACAAGATAGCATACGTTTGTGAGAACTGTGGACAAGAGTCGACAAAATGGATCGGCAAATGTCCCAGTTGCGGACAGTGGAACACCTTCAAGGAAATCAGAGTAGAAAACAAGACTTCAAGACCGAGCGGCAGAACCAATACGGGAGTCAGTTTGCTTGCCAAGTCAACTGCAGAGAAAGCAAGGCCTATGAAGCTGAACGAGATATCGTCGAAGGAAGAGCCACGCATAGACATGGGTGACGCAGAACTTAACAGAGTTCTGGGCGGAGGCCTGGTGGCTGGCTCCATAACCCTGTTGGGCGGTGAACCAGGTATCGGCAAGAGTACATTGGTGCTACAGACCATACTGAGAATGCACAGCAAACGCATACTGTACGTAAGCGGTGAGGAAAGTGGCCATCAGCTGAAGATGAGGGCGGAGAGACTCAGCGAACGAGACAACTACGGCATGAACGACAACCTTATGGTTCTGCCAGAAACGTCCTTGGAGAACATTTTCGACCATATCGCAGAGGTGAAGCCTGAAATAGTAATAATAGATTCCATTCAGACAATATCCACAGAAGACGTAGAGAGCTCCGCAGGAAGTATTTCACAGGTGAGAGAATGTGCCTCGTCGCTGCTACGCTTTGCCAAGACAAGCGGTGTGCCAGTAATACTCATTGGACATATCAATAAAGATGGTGCTCTGGCTGGTCCGAAAATATTGGAACACATCGTGGACACAGTAATACAGTTCGAGGGAGACCAACAAAACATGTATCGCATCCTTCGTGCTATAAAAAACAGATTTGGCAGCACCTCAGAACTGGGAATCTACGAGATGAGACAGGACGGACTACGCCAAGTAAGCAACCCTTCGGAACTACTGTTAAGTCAAGACCACGAAGGACTATCGGGTGTAGCCATCACAGCAGCAATAGAGGGTCTGCGACCATTCCTCGTAGAGACGCAGGCATTGGTATCTACGGCAGCTTACGGTACGCCACAGCGGTCGGCAACGGGGTTTGACCACCGTCGACTGAACATGCTTTTAGCCGTATTAGAAAAGCGTGTGGGCTTCAAGCTGTTGCAGAAAGATGTCTTTCTGAACATTGCCGGCGGACTACGTGTCACCGATACTGCTATGGACCTGAGTGTGATTGCAGCAGTATTGTCTTCTAATGTGGATATGCCTATAGAGTCAGGATGGTGTATGGCTGGAGAAGTGGGATTGTCGGGCGAGGTAAGGTCAGTTGCACGTATAGATCAGCGTATCGCCGAAGCGGAGAAATTAGGATTCCAACACTTCATCCTGCCAAAGCACAATCTGCAAGGACTTGACACAAAAAAGTTTCGCATAGAACTTCATCCTGTAAGGAAAGTGGAAGAAGCTCTACGCGAACTATTTGGTAATTAAAATGTCAGGGGTGTAATGGTGAGAGGCGTGACTTACTTAGCGTATGCCACGCTACGTGTCTCCCTGATAACTGTTATCTTGACCTGACCAGGATAAGTCATCTCATTCTGAATCTTTGTAGCTATCTCACCTGACAACTTCTCGGTATCGGCATCATCGAGCTTGTCTGCTCCGACAATAACACGAAGCTCACGCCCAGCCTGAATAGCGTATGTCTTAGTAACACCAGGATAGCTCATGGCGATAGCCTCAAGGTCATTGAGTCGCTTAATATACGCCTCTACTATCTCACGACGTGCTCCAGGACGTGCGCCCGATATGGCATCGCATACCTGTACGATAGGAGCAAGCAGCGTCTGCATCTCCATCTCGTCGTGATGGGCTCCGATAGCATTACAGATATCTGGTTTCTCCTTATATTTCTCTGCGATCTTAGCACCATAGATTGCATGTGGGTCGTCAGTATCCTCATCGGGCACCTTACCTATGTCATGCAACAATCCGGCACGCTTCGCCTTCTTTGGGTTGAGACCCAGTTCGGCTGCCATGACGGCACTAAGGTTGGCTGTCTCGCGAGCGTGTTGTAACAGGTTCTGACCATAAGAAGAACGGTACTTCATCTTACCAATGATACGAATGAGTTCGGGATGTAATCCGTGGATACCCAGGTCGATAGCTGTTCGCTTACCCGTCTCTACTATCTCGTTATCAAGTTGTTTCTTAACCTTTGCAACAACCTCCTCAATACGTGCCGGATGGATACGTCCGTCAGCGACAAGCTGATGGAGAGCCAGACGACAGACCTCTCGACGTACAGGGTCAAAGCCTGAAATCACGATAGCCTCAGGTGTATCGTCTACAACAATCTCAACGCCACATGCAGACTCCAAAGCACGAATGTTGCGACCCTCACGACCAATAATACGTCCTTTCACCTCATCATTGTCAATATGGAAGATGCTTACTGAGTTTTCGATAGCTGTCTCAGTTGCCACTCTCTGTATCGTCTGGATGACAATCTTCTTGGCTTGCTGGTTGGCATTGAGCTTTGCCTCATCCATAATCTCATTGATGTAGCTCTGGGCATCAGTACGAGCCTCATCCTTCAGGCTCTCAATAAGACGTGTCTTCGCTTCCTCTGCGCTGAGCCCAGACAGTTCCTCAAGTTTCTCACGCTCCTGAGCTTGCATCTTCTCGAGTTCAGTCTGACGTGACAGAAGGACCTTTTTGTCGTTCTCCAGACGTTGCTGCATCTGTTCTACCTCCTGACGACGACGTTGGATATCCTCTTGTCGTTGGTTCAGCGAGATTTCCCTCTGCTTTAGTCTGTTCTCACTTTGCTGGATTTTCTGATTGCGCTGCTGAACTTCTTTTTCCAGTTCAGTCTTCTTGTTCAGGAATTTCTCCCTCACCTCCAGCAGTTTCTTTTCCTTAATGACATCGGCCTCTTTAGTAGCCGTTGAAATCATCTCGTTATATTTTCCTTTAATAATATATCGGAAAATCAGGAAGCCTATGCCGCCACCTACTATCAGGCCGGCACAAACCAGAATCAATGTAAGTAGTACACTCATTTTAATTATATGTTGTTTAATATTCTCATTACTACCAAAGTGCTATCAAGCTATAGCACATCTTCAATTTCCTTGGTTAGCGTTCCGAGAATATCACTGAATGGAGCAGTGTCATTACGTGAGCTTTCTTTCTCCAGACGTAAGGTAATATCAATCAAGGACATGTACAAGATCTCCTTGATTTCCTTACGGTTCTTAAATACCTTAGCATAGGTATTCACCGTCTCGTCAATGAGTTTTGCGGCACGACGATAATATATTTCGTCCTCCCTTAACACGTTGACGGAGATATCCATGTCATAGACATGCAGCTTTATATGTAATTTGTCTTCTGCCATTCCGTGGTATTCTTCTACTCTCTAAGTAGTGTTATACATTTATTGACGTCACGGATAAGCCTTGCAAGTCGCTTTTGCGCTCCCTCAAGGTCTCCATCCGTAATCTCTATCATCTTTGCCATCTTCAACGACTGGTACTCTGCCTGCTCCTGTCGCAACTGATCCTGAAGACGCGAAATCTCCTGATCACGCTTCTCTACCAACGCATACAATTCCTCGTTCTCCTGCTTTGTTTGCTTATATTGGAGAATAAGTTGTCTTACTCGTGTAGAAAATTCATTTATGGCTTTCTCGTTTGCAGTCATACACTTATGTTGATTTGGCTACAAATTTAGTCGAATTATATCAACCGACAAAATATTTCTTAAAATTTTTACTCTTTTTTAGGTTCTTTCTTCGCCAGCATTACAATATTATATACGAAATCAGTAACCCATTGTTGTGAGAAACTTAATCGCTTATTGTAACCGCGCACAGCCATAACAGTCTTGATAACACCAGCATCAGTGTAGTCGTTCTTCGTAAAAATCTCTCCAACGGTCTTCTCTGTCATGGCATATATAGCTTTTTTGAAGAATCCTGGAAGCCTTAATTTAAATTTCATCAAATTGCCAGTAAGCATCATCAAATCCTGCGTGAAACTCTGAAATTGTATCAAATAAGGCTGTACATCTTGTAGTTTCCGACAGTTCTTTCGTATGCTGGCATCGATTTCTGTAAAGAAATTATCATCAATACCATACATCTCTCCCAATAGCTTCTTACACCTTTTACCCTCACTTACGCCCAGCTTATTGTTGGCTGTTGGTATACGCAAGGTTGCCTTAAATGTACGAAGGTCGGGGAGCATAGCTAAATTGGTTATCCCCAGACGAATAGCCAAGGCTGACTGAAAGTAAACTCTAACAAGAGTCATAAAATCTTCCATTCCTCCAACCTTATTTTCGTCATTGGATTTCCGCTTGAATATTTTTGCAAATAGTCCCATACGTTTTGTAAAGTATTTTTATTTAAAACTAACAATCTATACCCATTTAGGGCATACAAAAGTAGTAAAAAAATGAACATTAAAAAAGAAAAAGTTACATAAAATTGCAAATTCTTCTTTTCGTTTGTTGGTTGTAACAACAAAATAAGCTATCTTTGCACAAAATTTCAAAATGTACGCGTACACGCACGCGAAACCTGAATATAAAATACAAAAAAACAACATAAAACACTATGAAAGGAATAGTATTGGCAGGAGGATCAGGCACACGCCTCTACCCCATAACAAAGGGAATCAGCAAACAGCTTATTCCAATCTTTGACAAACCAATGATCTACTACCCAATATCAGCACTTATGTTAGCTGGTATTCGAGAGATATTGATTATCTCTACTCCATACGATTTGCCTGGTTTCAAACGACTGCTGGGTGACGGCAGCGAATGGGGAGTACGTTTCGAATATGCCGAACAGCCTTCGCCAGACGGACTAGCACAGGCATTCATTATTGGCGAAAAATTTATAGGCAATGACAGCGTATGCCTTGTTCTTGGTGACAACATATTCTATGGTGCCGGATTTACGGGGATGCTCAAAGAGAGTGTGAGAGCAGCTGAACAAGATGGCGACGCCACTGTGTTCGGATATTTTGTTAATGACCCCGAGCGTTATGGCGTGGCAGAATTTGACGCTGAAGGCAATTGCCTAAGTATTGAGGAGAAACCCGCCAATCCGAAGAGCAATTATGCTGTTGTAGGTATATATTTCTATCCCAACAGTGTAGTGGAGATTGCCAAGCACATAAAGCCAAGTGCACGAGGAGAACTGGAGATTACTACAGTAAATCAGGAATACCTGAAGGCGAAAAAGCTGAAAGTACAGACGCTTCAACGTGGATTTGCATGGCTCGACACTGGTACTCACGATAGTCTTTCGGAGGCGAGTACCTTTATCGAAGTAATCGAGAAACGTCAGGGACTGAAGGTCGCTTGTCTCGAAGAAATTGCCTACAAGCGTGGATGGATTACAGCCGAGCAGGTGCGCCAGCTGGCTTTGCCGATGGCTAAGAATGATTACGGACAGTATCTGCTGCGCAGAATGGAAGGGAAAGAGTAGTTTGCAGTTCATAGTTCATAGTTTTAAAAAAATAAAATAGATAATGGCTGAAGAAATTAAGACACCCGAAATGGAGAGTATGCAACCAGAGGAGAAAGCGGCGTTTTTTGATCCTCAAGATATTTTGAAAAACATCATTCTCAACTGGTATTGGTTTTTTTTATCGTTGATAATATTTGTAGGTGCATCCCTGTTGTATCTCAGATATACAACACCAGTATATCAAGCTGCTGCAAAGTTTCTGATTAAGGGATTGGAGACGACGGTAAACGCAAAGAATCTGCAGAGCCTCTCTGGAACCATATCCACATTTGCTGGTTTTGACAACGAAATGGAAATTCTGCGTTCTCGCACGATGGCTGAGACCGTTGTAAGAGATCTTGGACTTAGCATCACCTACGTCACTGAGGGACGTGTCAAGAAGATTGAACTATACAAGACTGAGCCTATCTCCGTAGAGATGGACTCGGCTGCGCTTGACAACCTGAAAGAACCTATCAACCTCGTCATCACACGTAACGGAGAGAAGTATGAGGTGACAGGAGTGATTGACGGCAAGGAGACCAAGAAGGTAATTACCACGATGCCTGCTGTCATGAACACACGTGCTGGAGCTATCCATTTCTCGCATAGCGGCAATGGCTCAATGAGAGACGGTCAGGAATTAGAGGTGAGCATCAAGTCACCAGCAATGGTTGCTCCGATATACTCATCACGTCTTAGTTCAGGTCAGCTTTCCAAAGCAACATCTATCATGCGTCTGGTACAGACCGATGAGATTCCTCAGCGTGCTGTTGACTATCTGAAGCATCTTTGTGACGTATATAACATTCAGGCTAATGAGGACAAGAATGTTATCGGACGACGTACGGAAGAATTCCTCGCATCACGTCTGCAGAAGGTAGAGGCCGAACTTGACAACATAGAGGGTAGGGTTCAGGAGTTCAAGGAGAAGAATAAGATGGTAGAACTGCCCGAGAGCGCTGGACGTTCATGGGGCGAGATGACTGGCACAGAAGATCAGCTCACACAACTTGAGACCCAGATTGCACTCTTCAACAGCATCTCTCAGTTCATGGAGGAGTCAAGTCGTGACTTCCAGGTACTACCTTCCACCACAGGACTCGTTGATGGGGCTGCCTCTGACCTTATTGCTCAATACAACAAGCTGGTCATCGAACGTGCCAAACTGTTGCGTACCGCATCAGAAAACTCACCCGTGGTACAGCCTATCACCGAACAGATCATCCAGCTTAACAAAGACATACGCCGTTCGTTCCGTCAGTCACGTAAGACTCTGGAGATTCAGCGTGATGCTCTGCTCCGCCAGCGCAATCAATTTGCGAGCGAAGTGGCAGAAGTTCCTAAGATGGAACGAGACATGACTGAGATTGGACGTATGCAGTCCATCCAGCAGGGACTCTACCTGATGCTATTGCAGAAACGTGAGGAGAATAATATCTCTATGGCTGCTACTGCTAACAAAGGTCAGCTGCTCGACGAGCCACAGCCTACAGGAAAGATCAGTCCTAACGAGCGCATGATTATCCTCATCGGAATATTGCTGGGTTTGGCTGTTCCTTCTGTCCTCATATTCTTCTCTCGTCTGCTACGCTACAAGATTGAGGCTCACGACGATGTCGTTGGACTTACCAAGCTGCCTATTCTTGCCGACGTTGCTGTAGCAAGTGAGACGGCAAAGACAAAGGCAGACATCGTGGTACATGCCAACAAGAACAACCAGATGGAGGAAATATTCCGTGCAATGCGTACCAATTTGCAATTCTTGCTCAAGGAAGGCGACAAAGTGGTGATGTTCACATCAAGCACATCAGGCGAAGGAAAGACATTCAACTGTGCTAACCTCGCCGTCAGCTTTGCTTTGCTCGACAAGAAAGTCATCATTGTAGGTCTTGACATTCGTAAGCCACGACTTGCCGAACTCTTCGAATTGAAGGATAAGCATCATCATGGTATCACACCTCTGCTTACCAAAGAGAATCCTACTTGGGAACAGATATCAAGCAATATTCTACCATCTGGCATCAACGACAACCTCGACCTGCTGCTGGCTGGTCCTATTCCTCCGAACCCTGCCGAGTTGGTTGCCCGTCCAAGCCTTGACCACATATTCCAAGAGCTTAGGAAGAACTACGACTACATCCTCATAGATACTGCTCCTGTCGGACTTGTAACCGATACCCTGCAGATAGCCCGTGTAGCCGATGCTACAATCTATATGTGTCGTGCCGACTTCACACCGAAGTCGAGTTTCCAACTCATCAACGCTCTTGCCGACGAGAAGAAGCTACCTAACATGGCCATAGTTATCAATGGTATCGACATGTCTAAGAAGAAGTATGGCTATGCTTATGGCTATGGACGCTATGGCAAGTATGGACGTTATGGTTCTTACGGCAAGTATGGCAAATATGGTCGCTATGGCTCATACGGATCGTACGGACGTTACGGTACCTATGGCAATTACGGCCACTACGCCAACAGCAACTATGGTAACAAGAAAGACACTTCCATCAAGCGATAAGTAGAGTACTAACACACAATAGAAACGACAGAATTATGACAATAGCTGTTGATTTTGACGGAACCATCGTCGAGCATAACTATCCAAAGATTGGTGCAGAGCGTCCTTTTGCCACAGATACGTTGAAGATGCTTATCCGTGATCATCACAAACTAATATTGTGGACTGTTCGCGAGGGCGAGCTCCTGAAGGAAGCTGTCGACTGGTGTAGGGCACGTGGAGTAGAATTCTATGCGATAAACCGTGAATACCCTGAAGAAACCAAGCGCAACAACCAATACTATAGTCGCAAGCTAAGCGAAGTGGACATCTGGATTGACGACCGCAATATCGGCGGTTTGCCTGATTGGGGCGAGATTTATCAGATGATTGCCTCTGGCAAACCATTTTCGCGCTATGACGAAGAGGGTCATGATGCATACGTTGGTGGTGGAGGTATTCACACGAAAAAGAAGCCTTGGTGGAAGTTTTAGAGGTGAGAAGATAGTATAAGTGAAGGGGTAAGAAGATAGTGGTGAGAGACCATAGATGAATGCAGATAGTAGAGAATTGAGAGGCAGAGGAATCCTATTCAAGCTGTTAAGAAGCGGCTTATGGGATCGTGTGATTCAGCCTGCAGATCTGTCACATCAGCACTATGCCTACCTAAAACACCACGCATCCAAGCAGACTGTCGAGGGAATTCTCGACTATGCCTTGGCCAAGCCAGAAAACCACATACGACTGGCTGAGCGTGATGATGTGTTTGACATCATCGCCAAGAGTCGACAAATAGCTCACGAGAACACTCGGCTCAATGGCGTTCTCAACGAATTGTGTTCTTTGTTGCACACCAACAATATCCCTTTCGTTATAGTGAAAGGACAAACCATCGCAGGATTGATGGCTCACCCCGAGACCCGCACGCCTGGCGACATCGACTTCTATATACCGCCTACCCATTTCCAACAGGCACAAGAACTGATAGCGCGCGAATGGCAAGTGGAATATGAACACGATGAGGAGGAAGGCGAACAACATTTGGCTTTCACTCATAATGGGGTCATTCTTGAAATGCATTTCAGACTACTCGCCTTTGCCAGTAAAAAGAATCAGAGGATCTTTGACGAGATAATTGCGGGAGGAATGGCGATGGAGAATCTCACCTCTAACCCCTCACCCCTCACTCATAAAGACATTCCTACCCTGCCTCCTGAATCCAATCTCCTTTATACCTTCCTCCACTTATACCATCATCTGGTGGAGTTGGGATGCGGTCTGCGTCAGTTTTGCGATGTAGCCGTACTCTGTCATGCTTATTGCCAGCATCTCGACAAACAACTATTTGCTCGTATGCTCAGGGATTTGGATTTTGACAAAGCCTTTCGTGTTGTCGAGACTATATTGGTCGACCATCTTGGTCTGCCTGCGGAAGAATGTCCACTACCCTATGACAACAATGATCGCAAACACGCTGACGGCATACTGGAGATTGTGTTCCAACGAGGCAATTTCGGTAAATACGGCAGAAAGACTGCTGTACGCTCGGGTACAAATTACTATATAGAACAGACAAGCATCAAACTAAGCCACTATCGCCTGTTCTACCGACTCTCGCCTCGCGAGGTACGTGCAAGTCTATTATTAGGTATTCCCAAGAAAATATTTCATGCATGGGGACGTAGCAGGAAATAAGAAAAATAGAGCTCTAAGCTCTATTTTTCTTTGTCCAACACCGAATACTTAGAATTGTTGGAAATATATTCGGGTACAATCTCTTTCATTTTCTTCACAATCTGCATCTCATCATACGACTTGGCAAGTTCCAACAGCTCGTCAATAGACTCGGATATCTCATGGAAGTCATATTCCCTCACCTGTGCTATACGTATCTTCTCATGGAAACTTGGCAGGGTATTTTCAGTGTTTGAGAGCACTTCCTCATACAATTTCTCGCCTTCGCGCAATCCTGTGTATACGATATCCACATTCTTCCTACCGCTCAGCTTTATCATTCGCTTGGCAAGTTCTGCTATGCGTACAGGCTTTCCCATGTCGAACACGAAGATTTCGCCTCCATGCCCATGAGTACCAGCCTCAAGGACCAGTTTACAAGCCTCAGGTATAAGCATGAAGAAACGTGTAATACGCTCATCGGTGACGGTGACAGGTCCTCCCTCCTTGATTTGTTTCTCGAAGAGCGGTATTACGCTACCATTACTTCCGAGCACATTACCAAAGCGTGTGGTGACGAACTGAGTGACAGATGATGTGTTTTGGCTGTTGCCCGATTCTCCCGTCTGCTGTCTGATCTGGTTATTCAGGCTCTGCACATAGATCTCACAGATGCGCTTTGAACATCCCATCACGTTGGTTGGATTCACGGCTTTATCAGTTGAGATCATCACAAACTTCCTGACACCATACTTCACACTGAGGTCAGCCAGTACTTTTGTGCCATACACATTATTATATATACTCTCGCCAGGATTATCCTCCATCATCGGCACATGCTTGTATGCCGCCGCATGAAAAACGTAATCGGGGCGACAAGTACTAAACACATACTCCATGTGGGCAGCATGGGTAATTGATGCGACGATAGTCTGAACCTTAATCTGTGGCCATTCACGCTTCATCATCAAGCGGATGTCATGTTGTGGGGTCTCAGCCTGGTCGATTAGTATCAGTTCGGCAGGACCAAACTTGGCAATCTGCCTAACCATCTCACTACCGATGCTTCCTGCCGAACCTGAGATAAGTATCTTCCTGCCGCAAAGCAAGCTTCCGATACTTTTCATGTCCACCTCAATCTGTTCTCTCGGCAAGAGGTCTTCCACGCTCACCTCCTTCAGATCCATCGCCCAATTGATGATGTCTTCCTTATCGCTCACCTCACGTGTGCCTTGAGTCATGAAAATCTTTATACCGTTCTCTATCAACAGGTTCTGCAACTGTTCGTCATTGCGGAATCGGTCATTCTGAATCGGTGATACCAGCACTGCCTGTATGCGTTTCTCTTTAAGTATACGTGGCAGTTGGTCGTTGACCTCATACACCCTTGTTCCCATCAACAAATGGTCCTCGTAGTGAGCATCGTTTGAGATGAATCCCTTCAGCTGAAAGGGCGATGGCTTCATATTTCGAATATTCTTAGCCAGTCCAACTCCCCCCTCATGTACACCATAAATAAGTGTGCGGTAGCCAGAACCGTTGAAGAAAATCACGTCATAGAGCGATTTCACCAACACTCTCACGCCCCACATCAGAATGGTAGCAATGACATACATCGCAAGTATTTGCCTACCCTCAAGGGGTACAAATTTTAGTGTCGTATGATAGGGATATATGGCATAATGGAACAACTCTGCCACAACACACGATACTGCCATCGCCATTCCCACCCGCTGAAGGTCAACAAACGAGGAGTAGCGAATGATGCCAGAATAGGTACGGAACATGCGGAAGCCTATCAGGTTGAAAATCATATATACAAATATGGTCTTCGTCAGAATCCAGAAGTGTTCCATGGTCACCGCACCATGATAATATAGCCAGAACACAAAAATTCCAGACATGTAGCAAATCAGCAGGTCCAACAAAAGAATGCACCAATATGGCAATGCATTCTTGGCAAAGTACCAGTCAAGTAGTCTGTTGAATATTTTCATGCTTGATTTACTTTTCTCTATTTGAAATTTGCGGCAAAGATAGTAAATAAATTGAAATGCGTCACTCTAAATACATATTTTTTTTTACCTTTGCATGCAAATTAAAAAAATAAAAGACTATGAGTAACCGAATACTGCTGTGTCTTGCCCACATGAGCGGCAAGGAGCAAGAATACATTGATCAGGCATTTCGTGATAACTGGGTAGTACCCTTGGGACCTAATGTAAATGGATTTGAGGACGACTTGAAACAGTTTTGTGGCGGTGACAAGGAGATAGTAGCCCTGTCAGCAGGCACGGCTGCCGTCCATTTGTCGCTCATCGCTGTGGGTGTGAAGCCTGGCGACGAGGTACTATGCCAGAGTTTCACATTCTGTGCCTCCTGTCACCCCATCACCTATCTCGGTGCCAAGCCCGTATTAGTAGACAGCGAGCCCGACACATGGAACATGTCGCCCGAGCTCTTGGAGGAGGCAATCAACGACCGCATAGCCAAGACTGGCTGCAAGCCCAAAGCCATCATGCTGGTATACCTCTACGGTATGCCTGCCAAGATAGACGAGATTCTTGCCATCGGCCGCAAGTACGACATCCCCGTCATTGAGGATGCTGCCGAGGGAATGGGCTCCAAGTACAAAGGCCGAGTATGCGGCACACTCGGAGCCTACGGCATCCTGAGCTTCAATGGTAACAAGATGATCACCACCTCGGGTGGCGGCGCCCTGATTGTACCCGATGTCGAAGCCAAGAAGCGCATCATGTTCTTCGCTACACAGGCACGCGAGGCCTATCCCTACTATCAGCACGAGGAGATTGGATACAACTACCGTATGTCGAACATCTGTGCTGGTATAGGTCGTGGTCAGATGACCGTGGTTGACGACCACATTGCCCACCATCGCCACATAGCAAGTCTCTACGAGGAGGCATTCAAGGACATCGACGGCATCACTTACCATGCCGAGCCTAAGGGCGCTGGTATGGAGTCAAACTACTGGCTGTCCACAATCGTATTGGATGAGAACCTCAAGATTAAGGGTGAGGATCAGGCATACGCCGAAGCCATCACCGGTGCCGTGGGAGGTGCAGCAGGAGTGGTACATGGCGGCGGAAGCATCCACACCGACTGCGAGCCCAACCGCAACGTAGAGGCTATGCGCCTGTCTCTGGACAAGGCAGGCATAGAGAGTCGTCCGTTGTGGAAACCTATGCACAAACAGCCTGTATATAAGGATGTGCCAGCCTACGTCAATGGTGTCAGCGAGTCGCTCTTCAAGCAAGGTCTCTGCCTGCCCAGCGGACCGCTGGTAACCGACGAGCACGTAGCGTATATCGTTGAGAAGATTAAGGAATGCCTGGAATAATCTAGAAAAACTAGAAGGGCTAGAATGGCTAGAACTACTAGAATGGCTAGAACTACTAGAATGGCTAGAATGGCTAGAAAAAAAGCTCCCGTTGGGAGCTTTTCTGTTTTTCTTAGTCGATGATCTCGAATCCGCAGTACGGTATGAGAGCTTTTGGTATTCTGATGCCCTCTGGCGTCTGGTTGTTCTCCAAGAGTGCAGCCACGATACGTGGCAGAGCCAGTGCCGAGCCGTTGAGAGTGTGGCACAGCTCTATCTTCTTGTCCTCAGCATGGCGGTAGCGACACTTTAAGCGGTTGGCCTGATAGGTGTCGAAATTGCTTACCGACGACACCTCCAGCCATCGTTCCTGCGCCTCCGAATAGACCTCAAAGTCGTAGCAGATGGCACTGGTGAACGACTGGTCGCCGCCGCAGAGCAGCAGTATGCGGTAAGGCAGCTCCAGTTTCTTGAGCAGTCCCTCCACGTGTGCGAGCATTTCCTTATGGCTCTCGCGCGAGTGCTCAGGTTTGTCTATGCGTACTATCTCCACCTTCGAGAACTCATGCAGTCGGTTGAGTCCGCGCACATCCTTGCCATACGATCCTGCCTCGCGTCGGAAGCACTCCGTATAGGCGCAGTTTTTGATGGGCAGCTGCTGCTCGTCGAGTATCACGTCACGATAGATATTGGTCACAGGCACCTCGGCTGTAGGAATGAGGTAGAAGTCGTCCACCTCGGCATGGTACATCTGTCCCTCCTTGTCGGGCAGCTGTCCTGTGCCGTATCCGCTGGCAGCGTTGACAACTGTCGGTGGCATAATCTCCGTGTATCCTGCCTCGCGCGCCTCGTCCAGGAAGAAGTTGATAAGTGCTCTCTGCAGCCTTGCGCCCTTGCCTATATATACAGGGAAGCCTGCACCAGTGATCTTCACACCCAGATCGAAGTCTATGAGATTGTATTTCTTGGCCAGCTCCCAGTGAGGCAGCGGGTTCTTCACCTTCAGTTCGGGGTTGGTATTCCAGTTACCCACGGTGTCCTCTGGCGTACACTCCCTGAGGTTGCTCTTCACCACCCGGTTGTTCTCAGCCGTCTTTCCCTCTGGCACCTCGTCGTAAGGTGTATTAGGTATCTGGCACAGCAATGTGGTCAGCTGTTGCTCGGCGGTCTCCATTGCTTCCTTGAGTGTCTTCTCGTCAGCTTTCAGTTCGCCCACCTTGAGTTTTATCTGCTCAGCCTCCTCACGCTTGCCGTCCTTCATCAGCCCTCCAATCTGTTTGGACAGCTGGTTACTTTCCGCCTTGGTTGCGTCCATCTTCTGCTGAGCCTCTCGGCGCTGTTTGTCTATGGCGAGCACCTGCTCTATAGCCTGTCGTGCTCCCTCGAAATGTTTCTTCTCTAAACCGGCAATCACATGCTCGGTATTCTCCTTGATTACGTTAAGTGTAAGCATCGTTTTTGCTCCTTTTTTCTTGATTTTCTTATTTTGCCTGCAAAATTATACATAATAATTGAAATAGCGAGCTAAAAGGCTGATTATTTTCTTCCAAATCGACTTCATTTACGCACGTTTTCTCCTTACGACAGTTTTTTTATTGAAGAATTTACGTAACTTTTCCTTCGGAGAAGTTACTCCATCTCGGAAAAGTGAAAATAAATTTGCCTTTTCTCTCGACTTTACGTAACTTTGCAACAGTTATGACTATAGACTTATATATCAATAATGCTAATGACTACGCACATGATATCGGTGCACCGGTATATCATCCCCACGTCTCTGTGATTCACTATGACGAAGTGGGCGAGATTCGCCATTCGCTGAATATTATCAACTGCTATGGTATTTTCCTCCAGAACGAGTTTCCTGAGGGTCTGACATACGGTATTGGCACTTATCGTGACGGCGACAGTTCGCTGATGGCTTATTCGCCAGGTCAGATAGGAGGCAAGCAGGATGATGGCACTCATCGTCAGTATCACGGCTGGGTACTTATCTTCGACAACGAGTTTATCCACGGGTCGGTCATAGATCAGAAACTCGACGGATATCATTTCTTTAACTATCATTCCAACGAAGCACTGATTCTGACCTCGGAGGAAAAACACATCTTGGAACAACTCATGGCAAACCTGCGCAGCGAGCTGGAAACGCAGGCACAGTCTCCAGGGCATGACGACATTATCAGGAACTACATCCTGCTTATTCTCGAATACTGCAACCGCTTCTACTTGCGCCAGTTCAAGGAGACCAGTACCGACGGTAGCGACATTCTCAGCCGTTTTCACGATGTTCTGACCAATTACTACACTCAAGGCATACAAAAGCATGCAGGTCTGCCCAGCGTAAAATACTGTGCAGCCGAACTCTGTCTTTCACCAAGCTATTTTGGTGAAATCATCAGGAAGTTTCTTGGCAAAAGCCCGAAAGACTACATCCGAGACTTTATCGTCAGACGCGCCAAGAACCTCATCCTTAGCGGCAAGCCCATCGACAATGTGGCTGAAGAGTTGGGATTTGAATACCCACAGCATTTCACCCGAATGTTCAAGAAAGCTACGGGGTACACGCCAAAACAGTTCTTCGACAATCAGCGCAAGAAATAAGAACCTCATTTTTGGTAGTTTTGTCCGTAATCTGTCTACGCCTATTACCGTTTTATCTTCGTATCTTTGCATGCGGAAAAACAAACAAAACGAAATAAAAAATGAAGAAAACTGTTTTTATTCATCGGTTGTTAGTCATATTTCTGACTCTATTTGCCATTTCATGCAGCAGCGACGACACACATGTTCAAGCACAAAACAACGAAAACATGGCACAGAAAATGTATATCACTATTGATGGCAGGACTGAGTCCATCACACTTGCCGACAATAATGCTACCAAAGCGCTTGTGGCAAGACTCCAAGAAGCTCCTGTCACCATAACTCTCAATTCGAGTGGCGGGTTTGAGATTTGGGGTGCCTTGGGGTTCTCTTTGCCTACAAGCAACGAGCAGATTAATGCCCAGCCTGGCGACGTCATTCTCTATAACGGTAGCAACATTTGTATATTTTATGGCACTAATTCATGGAGCTACACCCGTCTGGGTAAGGTCGACAATCTTTCTGCAAGCGAACTTGCATCATTTCTGAAAGCTGGCGACAGCAACATCAAGGTCACATTGTCTCTGGACAATACAACAAGTATCAGCAATATCAATATTAGTACAGGCAAATATCCGTCAAAAGTCTACACCCTGCAAGGCACACTGGCACAGACGAATCAGAGAGGTATTATTATTCAGAACGGAAAGAAAATATTAAGATGACAAAACTATTATTAGCAGCGATGCTCACAGCCAGCGTGCTGTCGGCTCACGGTCAGCAAGAGAACCAATACAAATCAGGAGATAATATGCAGAAGTTATTTGACAAGCAAGGCGACGCAAGCGTCGAGCGAGAATTGACACAGGAGTGGGACAAGGTGTTCCCTCTTAGCGATAAGGTGACCCACAAGAAGGTTACGTTTCAGACACAGTACGGATTGGTCCTTGCGGCTGACCTCTATACACCGAAGGACGCTCAGGGCAAGATGGCTGCCATAGCCGTCAGCGGCCCATTTGGAGCTACAAAGGAGCAGTCGAGCGGACTCTATGCCATGCGTATGGCTGAGCGCGGCTTCGTGGCGTTGGCCTTCGACCCCTCATATACTGGTGAGAGCAGCGGTAAACCGCGTCGCACGGCATCATTCATGGCGGCAGTCGACTTCCTGTCGTGCCAGGAGGATGTGGACGCAGAACGTATAGGCATCATCGGCATCTGCGGCTGGGGAGGTATCGCCCTGAATACTGCCGCTGCCGATACTCGCATCAAGGCTACCGTTGCAAGTACCATGTACGACATGACTCGCGTGAGCGGCAATGGCTATTTTGACAGCGAGGACAAGGAAGAGTCGCGCCACGTAGCCCGCGAGGCTATGGCAAGACAGCGTCTGAGCGACCCAGGAGCTATGGCAGGAGGTGTCGTCAATCCATTGCCAGAGGATGCTCCTCAATTTGTGAAAGACTACTATGACTACTACATCACACCCCGCGGATATCATAAGCGCAGCGGCAACTCTAACGACGGATGGCGCGTCATTGGAACTCAGGCCTATGCCAACGCACGCTTCCTCTACTATATCAACGAGATTCGCTCTGCAGTACTCGTGATGCATGGCGAGAAAGCCCACTCACGTTACTTCGGTGAGGCTGCCTATCACTATATGGTTGATGGCAAAGCCGAAGGATATAACGTCGTAGGCAAGCCTAATCCAAACCCAGACAACAAAGAGCTGCTCATCATTCCGGGCGCTACCCATTGCGACCTATACGATGGTGGATTTACGAAATTGGAAGGCAAGGGTGAGTCAAAGAATCTCATCCCGTGGGAT
Organism: uncultured Prevotella sp.; assembly: GCA_900316295.1. GTDB lineage: Bacteria > Bacteroidota > Bacteroidia > Bacteroidales > Bacteroidaceae > Prevotella. The sequence goes on along the minus strand of ONCJ01000016.1, from coordinate 28,866 downwards.
AAGCTCGCAGACTTCTTCAAGAAAAACCTAAAATAAAAAACATCGGCTTGCAATATGTGCCGAATTGAATGGCAAAACGTGCCGAATTGAATGGCAAAAGGGCACGTTTTGAACGGCAAAAGGGCACGTTTTGAACGACAATTCGGCACGTTTTGAACGACAAAACGTGCCGAATTTGACTCTTGGCGGGGCGACGACACTACCCAAAAAGCGCTAACGCAATGAAAGTCTGAGGCTACGAGTCTTTTGTAGCAATCATAAAGACTGACCGTCGGTGACCGTTATGAATGAGGAGAGAGGAGGGAAAACATAGTTTCCGAAAAGTTGACTAAACACAAAATGGAAACTACGGCTTACAAATTGAGGTAATGCCATCAATCCAACAAACCTTTTTAAAGGAAAAGCAGGAAAAATTTAATCTTCTTTAGACAAAGATACTATACTGGTTCGGGATTTTTTATTACCTTTGCAGGCGTAAATAATACAAGGTAAAACAGAAGTATAGAATCATAAACATTTAAATCATAAAAAACAAAATCACAAGCTATGATTATTGAAAACGTACATGCAAGAGAGATTTTGGATTCACGCGGCAATCCAACAGTAGAGGTTGAGGTAACACTGGAGAGCGGCTTCGTAGGTCGTGCTTCTGTTCCTTCTGGTGCATCAACAGGCGAGAATGAGGCTCTGGAGCTTCGCGACGGCGACAAGAATCGCTACCTGGGCAAGGGCGTTCAGCAGGCTGTTGAGAACGTCAACACAAAGATTGCTCCTGCAATCATCGGCATGAGCACACTGGAACAGCGCAAGATCGACGCTCTGATGCTCGAGCTCGACGGCACACCAACCAAGAAGAACCTCGGTGCCAATGCCATCCTCGGTGTCAGCCTGGCTGTGGCTCACGCTGCTGCTGCATACCTGCAGATTCCTCTCTACCGCTACCTTGGCGGAACAAACACATACACTCTGCCTGTTCCTATGATGAACATCGTGAACGGTGGTGCTCACTCTGACGCTCCTATCGCATTCCAGGAGTTCATGATCCGTCCTGTAGGCGCTACCAGCGAGAAGGAAGGTATCCGTATGGGTGCTGAGGTATTCCACAACCTCGCCAAGCTGCTGAAGGCTCGCGGACTCTCTACTGCCGTAGGCGACGAGGGTGGTTTCGCACCTAACTTCAACGGCATCGAGGACGCCCTCGACACCATCATGGAGGCTATCAAGGCTGCAGGCTACGAGCCAGGCAAGGACGTGAAGATTGCTATGGACTGCGCTGCCAGCGAGTTTGCAGTACAGGAGAACGGCGAGTGGTTCTACGACTACCGTCAGCTCAAGAACGGCAAGAAGAAAGATCCTAACGGCAAGAAGCTCTCCGCAGAGGAGCAGATCGCTTACCTCGAGGAGCTCATCACCAAGTATCCTATCGACTCTATCGAGGATGGTCTCGACGAGAACGACTGGGACAACTGGGTGAAGCTGACCGAGCGCATCGGCGACCGCTGCCAGCTCGTAGGCGACGACCTCTTCGTTACCAACGTGAAGTTCCTGGAGAAGGGTATCAAGATGGGCGCTGCCAACTCTATCCTGATCAAGGTTAACCAGATCGGTTCGCTCTCTGAGACCCTCGACGCTATCGAGATGGCTCATCGTCACGGCTATACCACCGTTACCAGCCACCGCTCTGGTGAGACTGAGGACACTACCATCGCTGACATCGCAGTTGCTACCAACTCTGGTCAGATCAAGACAGGTTCGCTCTCTCGTACCGACCGTATGGCTAAGTACAACCAGCTCATCCGCATCGAGGAGCAGCTCGGAGCACAGGCTAAGTATGGTTTCACTAAGCTGAAGTAAGACTGACTTATATACCATAAGCAATAAAGGCGCTCAATACTGAGCGCCTTTATTATTTTTATGTCACCATCAACTGCTAATCAAAACACATACTGAAATCCTATTGAGGCAAACTCCTTAAACTGCCAATAGCCGTGACTGATGCCACGCTCTACATTGTCGTCGAAGCGCGGATAGACAAACAGCTGGGCGCTGATCCATTTATTAAACTGGAACACGAAAGTATTCTCCCATTCGTATTCCACACGCTTATAGGTAGTGTAACCATACATTCGCGTCTTCCATCGTAAAGACTCGTTGATCTCCCACGTCAGGTCGATCGTAAACAGCGAACCGAGGTCATGCAGGAAATGTTTGCCCGGGTCAATACCAAGGTGTTCGGACAACTCGAGCAGTCGCGTGTACCTCATATTATATGCCAAAGGAGCGAGATGGAAAGTGCCCTTCAAGTGATGGTTTATCCAATCCACGTTATAATCCATACCAAGAGACAGGTTCAACGTTCCTGGTGCAAGGAAATGGGAATAGAGTTTAGGATCGTTGGTCTTGAGACCGCGAGTAAACTGAGTCTGAGCGATAAGCTGCAAAGTATAGTACCACTTCTTAGTAGCCTGCAGACCATATTTGGAAGTCAGACGAATGAGGTCTTCTGTGGTCAGCCAGTTGCGCAGCGAGTCACTACGCGAGCTCTGCATACCCAGTTTCAGTTCCAGTTTATTGTCCCACTTCACCTTATCACGGTTGTTGAAGTTAGCCTCCATCGTGACTGCACCCAATGCCGCATAGTTGCTCTCGCCTCCCTTGTACCAGTTGTCAGAAACATAGTTCTGCATGAACTGCAGCGCATAGTCACCCTTATACGTCCAGAAACGAGGTTTTATCACCAGCACATCCACAGGCACGTCTACATTCTCGGCAGGCATCTCCAGTTCAGGCTCAGCAATTGAAGGCTTCGACACAATGGGATTCTCCGGTTCCATCACGTCGCCTCGAGCCTCATCCATCGCCGTCTGGGTATTACTGATAAGGTCAGGACGTGACATATAGATGCTGAGCAGGCTCAGGCTCACAGGTTCCATACGTAGTCCAGGAGTAAAGGCATCACGGACAATATCATGATAGTATGTGGCTGGACCGAACATCCGAGGCGAATAGCGCAGGTTGCCATTAGCGTAGGACTGAGCGGTGTCGCCCAAAGTCTTGCTGCGAGCCACGGAGAGCGAATCCATATAGCTACGTATTATAGTTGTATCCCTAAGTCCTCCTGCCCTCCTGCTACTCTGTGCATTGGCAGAAATAGCCAAAAGCAGTACGAGACACAACATAAAAAACTTCCTCATTATTTGCTCTATATTTATTTTGACTGCAAAGATAACTACTTTTTTCATTAATTTAGTGCAGATGTTGATAAAAATGATTATCTTTGCACCTTTGAAACAGATATAATTTATAATAAATGGATAAAAACACACTTACAGGCTTTGTCCTGATTGCCGCAGTACTCATCGGTTTCAGCATCTACAACCAGCCTTCGGATGAGCAGTTGGCACAACAAAGAGAACAGTTTGTAAAAGACTCAATAGCCGCAGTAAAGAAACAAAACGACGCAAAGGCGGCTCAGGCAAAACAAGCAAAAATAGAAGCAGAAGCCAAAAGCGACTCCACAGCTCTATTTCACAATGCGCTAAACGGAACGGCAAGTAATATCACACTAAAAAACAGCAAGTTGGAACTGACACTCTCGACCAAGGGTGGAACAGTAAAGCGAGCAATCATCAAAGGGTATACTGGCCACAACATAACCAAAGGCGTAAAACAGGATAAGTCGCGCGACACACAAGACCTTACTCTCTTTGATGGCGACGACCAGCAGCTCAACTTCATGCTTGCCGCCAAGGATGCCAACATCGTGACTAAAGACCTGTACTTTACTCCGTCGGCACAATCTGACTCCACAGTCACCCTGACCGCACAAGCAGGCGAAGGCAAAAGCATAGAGATGACCTACAAGCTGGGGCGTAACTACATGCTACACATGCAATTAAGAACCATCGGAATGGAGGGAATGTTCGCACCTAACTATTCACAAATGGACATAGACTGGCAGGCTCGCTGCCGTCAGCAAGAGCGAGGCTTTTCATTCGAAAACCGATATGCAACACTAACATACAAGGAAAAAGGCAGTGGCACCGACTACCTGAACGAGACATCCGAGAAGCGTGATGTAGCTATCGAAGAGGCTCTCGACTGGGTAGCATTCAAAGACCAGTTCTTCTCGTCAATCTTTATCGCAAAGACAGATTTTGCCAATAACGCTCTCATGACATCCGTGCCACAAGAGAAAGGTAGCGGCTACCTGAAAGAGTTCGAGGCAAAGATGAAGACAACCTTTGACCCAACAGGCAAAATTCCTACCGAGTTTGAATTCTATTACGGTCCTAATGACTTCCAGATACTCAACAACATAGAGGATGAGAGTACCTTCGGCAAAGACCTGGAACTACAGAAACTGGTATATCTGGGATGGCCGGTAGTTAGATGGATCAACCGATTCTTTACCATCTACGTATTTGACTGGCTCACACGCATGGGCATACCGATGGGTATAGTACTGATACTCATCACATTGCTACTGAAACTCATCACATATCCACTGGTAAAGAAAAGCTACATGAGTAGTGCGAAGATGAGGGTCCTGAAGCCAAAACTCGAGGCTGCAACAAAACAATACGACAAGCCTGAGGACGCCATGCAGAAACAACAGGCCATGATGCAGGAATATGCAAAATATGGCGTGAGCCCTATGGCGGGCTGCCTGCCGATGCTCATACAGATGCCTATCTGGATTGCGATGTTCAACTTCGTACCTAACGCCATACAGCTAAGAGGACAGAGCTTCCTATGGATAGACGACCTGAGTACATACGACCCAATAATCGAATGGGGAACCAACCTGTGGATGATTGGCGACCATCTCTCGCTCACGTGTATTCTCTTCTGTGTGTCCAACGTACTGTACTCTATCATGACCATGCGCCAGCAGAAGGACCAGATGGTAGGACAGCAGGCCGAGCAGATGAAGATGATGCAATGGATGATGTACCTCATGCCAGTGATGTTCTTCTTCATGTTCAACGACTACTCCAGCGGTCTCAACTTCTACTACTTCGTCAGCCTCTTCTTCTCGGCGGCTATCATGTTTGCCCTGAGAAAGACTACCAACGACGCAAAACTCCTTGCGATACTCGAGGCACGATATGAGGAAAACAAGAACAATCCGAAAAAACAAAGCGGACTGGCTGCCCGCATACAACGCATGCAGGAGCAGCAGGCAGAACTGCAACGCAAGCGCGAGGAATTGGAACAAAAACGCAGAAAATTAGGTAAATAAAACTAAATATTTAGCGCATTATCAAATATTGTCACAGAAAATACCTATATTTGCAGCATATACAAAAACAAATTAACTAAGAAACATATCAACATGGAATTTACCGCAAAACAAATTGCTGAGTTCGTTCAAGGCAAGATAGAGGGTGACGAAAACATCGCCATCCACACATTTGCCAAGATAGAGGAAGGCAAGCCTGGGGCCATCTCCTTCCTTTCTAATCCAAAATACACACACTATATTTACGACACAGAGTCGAGCATAGTGCTCATAGACGAGAACGTAGAACTGGAAAAGCCAACCAAGGCGACACTCATCAGAGTGAAAAACGCATACGAGTGTGTGGCACGACTACTGCAACTCTACGACTCAATGAAACCCAAAAAGACCGGTGTTGACTCATTGGCATTCATCTCACCATCGGCCAAGATAGGCGAAAACTGCTACATCGGAGCATTCGCATACATAGGTGACAACGTAGAAATCGGCGACGGAAGCCAGATATATCCACATGCAACGATCTACGACGGAGCCAAACTGGGAAAAGGATGCCTCATCTACCCTAACGTAAGCATATATCATGACTGCAAACTGGGCAACAACGTGACCATACACTCAGGCAGCGTCATCGGTGCCGACGGCTTCGGATTCGCACCAGGTGCTGACGGTTATGACAAAATACCACAAATCGGCATCGTAACCATCGAGGATAACGTAGAGATTGGTGCCAACACATGTATCGACCGCTCGACAATGGGCAGCACATACATACGCAAAGGAGTGAAACTGGACAATCTCATACAGGTGGCTCACAACGTAGAGATAGACGAGAACACCGTGATGGCTGCCCAGGGAGGCGTGGCTGGAAGCACAAAGATTGGCAAGTGGTGCATGTTTGGCGGACAAGTGGGTATGGCAGGCCATATCAGCATAGCCGACCACACAAATGTAGGTGCTCAGGCTGGAATAACCAACACCATTAAGAAAGCTGACGCACCAATAATCGGATCGCCCGCCATCGACGCAAAGACGTATATGAAAGCATACGCAGTATACCGTCGACTGCCTGAGATATATCAGCAACTGAACACAATGAAACGAGATATAGAGGAGCTGAAGGAGAAATAAAAAACAAGCCCAACTCCAAAACTACTAAATAAGTAATGGAAACAACAAAACAGAAAACACTTAAAGGCAGCTTTTCACTCTTCGGAAAAGGACTGCACACGGGATTGAACCTCACCGTGACATTCAATCCTGCGCCAGAGAATACCGGATATAAAATACAACGTATCGACCTCGAAGGACACCCCATCATTGACGCTGTAGCAGAGAAGGTGGTTGACACACAACGCGGAACAGTGCTAGCTAATGGTGACATCAAAGTGTCGACAGTAGAACATGGACTGTCCGCACTCTTCGCCATGGGCATCGACAACTGTCTCATTCAGGTCAATGGTCCTGAATTTCCTATACTTGACGGATCTGCAGCAAAGTATGTTGAGAAAATCAATCAGGTAGGCATTGAGGAACAAAACGCACCGAAGGACTACTATATCATACGTAAGAAGATAGAAGTAAGAGACGACAAGACAGGATCATGTATCACCATTCTGCCTGACGAGCAGTTCTCTATCACAGCTATGTGCTCCTTCGAATCGAAATTTATCAACAGCCAGTTTGCCACTCTCGACAACATGGCCAACTATGCCAAGGAGGTAGCCGCAGCACGTACCTTCGTATTCGTGCGCGACATAGAGCCTCTCCTTCAGGCCAACCTCATTAAAGGTGGCGACCTGGACAATGCCATCGTAATATACGAGCGACAGACCACTCAGGAGAGACTCGACATGTTGGCTGACATGCTCAACGTTCCTCATATGGACGCTAATGTGCTCGGATACATACAGCATAAGCCTCTGGTATGGGAGAATGAGTGCACACGCCACAAACTACTCGACATCATAGGCGACATGGCACTCATAGGCAAGCCTATCAAGGGACGCATCATCGCCACACGCCCAGGACACACTATCAACAACAAGTTTGCGCGACTGATGCGCAAGGAGATAAAGAAGCATGAGGTGCAAGCTCCTATCTACGACCCAAATGAGGAGCCGGTGATGGACAACCTCCGCATTCGCGAGCTGCTACCCCACCGCTATCCAATGCAGCTTGTAGACAAGGTGCTGTCTATTGGACCTACCACTATCGTTGGAGTGAAGAACGTTACTGCCAACGAACCTTTCTTCACAGGTCACTTCCCTGATGAACCCGTCATGCCAGGTGTGCTACAGGTAGAGGCGATGGCACAATGTGGCGGTCTGCTCGTGCTCAACCAACTGGAGGAGCCCGAACGATGGTCTACTTACTTCATGAAGATAGACGACGTGAAATTCCGCCAGAAGGTAGTACCTGGTGACACCCTACTCTTCCGTGTCGAACTGCTCCACCCCGTACGCCACGGAGTGAGCTCGATGAAGGGCTACATGTTCGTAGGCGACAAAGTAGTGTCCGAAGCTACATTCACAGCACAAATAGTGAAGAATAAATAACACAACTCAAAAAATATGAATCAAATAAGTCCTTTGGCATACGTTCATCCCGAAGCAAAACTGGGAGACAACAACATCATCGGTCCCTTCTGCTATATTGACAAGAACACCGTGATGGGCGACAACAACGTTCTGCAAAACAGTGTGACGATCAACTACGGAGCACGCATCGGCAGCGGCAACGAGTTCTTCCCTGGTGCAAGTATCTCAACCAAACCACAGGATCTGAAGTTTCGTGGCGAAGATACGATATGTGAGGTTGGTGACAACAACTCTATCAGGGAGAATGTGACCATCAGCCGAGGTACTGCGTCAAAAGGAACCACCAAGGTGGGCAGCAACAACCTACTGATGGAGAACATGCACGTGGCTCATGACTGTGTAGTAGGCAACGGGTGTATCATCGGCAACTCCACAAAGTTTGCCGGAGAAGTGATAGTAGATGACTTTGCAATTATCAGCGCCACCGTACTCGCCCACCAGTTCTGCCGTGTCGGAAGCTACGTGATGATACAGGGCGGCAGCCGATTCTCTATGGACATTCCTCCATATATCATTGCCGGCAAAGAACCGATCCGTTTTGCTGGTTTGAATATTATCGGACTGAGACGCCGCGGATTCTCTAATGAGACCATCGAACTCATCAAGGAGGCTTACAACATTATATATAATGGTACCGGTACGCGTGCGGAAGCTATCGAGCAGATAAAAAACACTCTCACCGTAACTCCAGAGATTCAGTATATCATCGACTTCGTTGAGTCCTCACAGCGAGGCATCATCAAGTGATGAGCACTCTTATAGTAATAACAGGACCTACAGGTGTCGGCAAGACGGAGCTGTGTCTTCGTGTTGCTGACACTTTTGCTATTCCTGTCATCAATGCCGACTCACGACAAATCTTCAAAGAAATACCCATAGGAACTGCTGCACCAACAAAAGAGCAGATGGAGCATGTGCCCCATTACTTTGTGGGAACACATCATATCACCGAATACTACAGCGCATCAATGTACGAACAGGATGTACTGAAACTGATAGGACAGACGGAAGGCCTGCACCTGCTCTCAGGCGGCTCGATGATGTATATAGATGCCGTCTGCAACGGAATAGACGACATACCTACCATCGATAACAAAACGCGCGAATGGATGAAGCAGAGACTTGCCACCGAGGGACTGCCTGCACTCGTAGACGAACTACACGAGCTTGACCCTGAGCACTGGGCTATTGTAGACAAGAACAATCCTCGTCGGGTAGTTCACGCATTAGAGATCTGCCACATGACGGGCAAGACATATTCTTCTTTTCGTACCAACAGCAGGAAACAACGTCCGTTTGACATTATCAAGATTGGACTCAACATTGACAGGGAGCAACTCTACGACCGAATCAACCAGCGTGTACTGCAAATGATAGACAAAGGTATGATAGAAGAAGCCCGCAAAGTCTACCCGTTGCGACATCTCAATGCACTGAACACAGTGGGATATAAGGAGTTGTTTGAATACTTCGACGGAAAGGCAACGCTCGAAGAAGCCATATTCAAGATACAAAGCAACACCCGCAGATATGCAAGAAAACAACTCACATGGTTCAAACGTGATGAAAGTATGAAATGGTTCGCACCCAACCAAACAAACGAAATAATTGACTACATAAAACAAAACATAAAATGAATATCGTCCGACAACTTTATAACAAGATTGCTTCGGCAATACATTGGTACATAAACCTCTATCGTGGAAGGAAATGGTATGTGAAGACGGCAGTGGGAGTAATGTCATTTATCGTCAGCATCTTTATATGGCTGGGAATGATAGACATCAACTTCTTGTGGCTCTTTGGAAAGACACCGGGATTTAGCTCCATCATGCAGCCTCCCACATTCGAAGCATCTGAAATATATAGCGCCGACGGTGTGTTAATAGGAAAATACTACAAGGAAAACCGCACACCTGTAGAATTCCATGAAGTAAGCCAGGACTTCTGGAAAGCTCTGATTGACACCGAGGACGAGCGTTTCTACAGTCATTACGGCATTGACATTCAAGGTGTTGGCGGAGCTATCAAGGATGCGATAACACGACGAGGCAAACGAGGTGCGTCGACCATCACACAGCAACTGGCTAAGAATATGTTCCACATGCGAGGCCAACAGTCCCGCGGTATTCTTACTCGCATACCAGGATTGAGAATGCTTGTGACAAAAAGCAAAGAGTGGATCATTGCCACCAAACTGGAAATTGTCTACGACAAAAAAGCCATCCTAACGATGTATGCCAACACCGTAGACTTCGGCAATAACGCATACGGAATAAAAACTGCAGCAAAGACATACTTCAACACGACACCCGCAGAACTGAACACACAACAGGCAGCAATGCTTGTCGGAATGCTAAAGGGTACTACATACTACAGCCCTACTCTACACCCAGACCGAGCCCTCGAAAGGCGTAATGTTGTACTCAACAATATGGTGGAGCACGGAGATCTCTCGACTCAGGCTCTCGACTCTCTTTCAAAAAAACCTTTAGACTTAGATATATATAAGGAAGAAAGAGAATACGGACAGATAGATTATTTCCGCGAGGCCATTATTGCCCACCTGCAAGAGTGGACTGAAGACAACGGATATGACCTGTATTCAAGCGGCTTGAAGATATATACGACTGTCGACTCACGCATGCAGAAATACGCAGAGCAGGCAGCCTCCGCACAGATGCGACAGATACAACAAAACTTCAACTCCCACTGGAGTGGACAGGAACCATGGAGAGACGAACGCGGGAAACTGATACCCCACTTCATTGAAGACATCGCAAAACGCCAACCCTTCTATAAGACACTCGAACAGAAGTATAACGGCAATGAGGACAGTATAAGATACTATCTAAACAAGCCCCATAAAGTAAGACTCTTCGACTATTCCAAAGGGGCAATATACAAGGAAATGTCATCGCTCGACAGCATACGCTATATGGTGAAATATATGCATTGCGCAATGGTAGCAATGGAGCCACAAACAGGTGCGGTGAAGGCATGGGTGGGCGATATAGACTTCTCTTCCTGGCAATATGACAAGGTTACTGCGATGCGTCAGCCTGGCTCCACATTCAAGCTCTTTGTCTATACCGAAGCAATGAATCAAGGGATGGTACCATGCGACAAGCGTTGTGACGAAGCCATCACAATAGAGACGTTCGACAACAAGACTGGTAAAACCATCAGCTGGTCGCCGACGAATGCAAACGTAAGGTTCTCGGGCGACTCACTGACGCTAAAGATGGCATTTGCCAAGAGTGTAAACTCAATCGCAGTCAGATTAGGTCAGGAATTGGGCATAAGGAATATAATAAAGACAGCAGAGGACATGGGCATTAAAAGTAAGCTGGAAGATGAACCTTCACTGGTGTTAGGCTCAAGCGACGTCAATCTGCTGGAGATGGTCAATTCATATTGTACCATCGCCAACGACGGCAAACATATAGACCCGGTACTTGTCACATCTATTACTGACAAGAACGGACGAGAAATTTATCATTGCTCTACAAAGACCCATAAGGTGATTCCGTACAAATCTGCCTTCCTGATGCAAGAAATCCTGAAGGCAGGAGTGAATGAAGCTGGTGGCACATCACAATCACTGCGCAACTACATTACAACCGACACCGACTGGGGAGGTAAGACGGGTACCAGTAACAATCACTCTGACGCATGGTTTATTGGTGTCAGTCCACGTCTTGTTGTCGGAGCATGGGTAGGCGGCGAATACCGATGCATACATTTCCGTACAGGAGCATTGGGACAAGGAGCGAGAACTGCCCTTCCGATATGTGGTTCATTCCTTCAGAAAGTGTTCCACGACCGAGCATTCGCCGGCTATCACACCCGTTGGGCAATACCTTCTGATCTCGAAATAGATCCCTCAATGTTTGAGTGTGTAGACTTCTACGTAGAAACGGACAGCATTCCCGACAGTCTCAGCATAGATGAGGACAAATGGGATATGGACATAAGAGAACCTGAGGAGCAGCTGATAGATACAATCTTATAATACATATTAAATAAAGAAGTGGGCGAATTCATTCGCTCACTTCTTATAAAAACGACTTGTGATATCATCGAATGTACCGTCTTCGTTTTGTCGATACATGCGCTGATTAGTTGTGGACGAATTCAACGGACCAAGGTGTTTGATATATGGTCCAACCTTGATGTAGTCGAAATCAGCCTTATGAACGATAGAAGGAATACGCAGTCGTCCACTATACCATGCAACTTTGAGTTCAGGATACTCCTCGTGCACATATTGAGCCAGCATATTCACTCCTACAGGATCAGCATCACCACCCATAAAGGCTATACATGTAATGTCGCTTCCATCACTTTCCACCAGCGCATCTATCGCATCTGTAGTCAGCGGAAGCCCCACATCGTCCCATAGATAGTGGCTATGACACCCAGGACAGCGACACGGGCAATTAGAAATATTAATTGCCAGTGTCACTTCGTCGGGTATCTCTTGAAAAACTATTCCAGTGTTTACGTATTTAAGCATTACCCTCTGCTCCCACCAAACACTATGCTTTATCTTCTTTTGCTACTGTATATTTCTGCTTTGTAGCATAGTAGCGGCGGCTTGCCTCTTCCTGTCTTGCCTGTGAGAAATTGCTAACCCGCTTCAGGTATCCTATAATTCGGGTCATGTAGTCAACATTCTTTGAGTGGCAATGAGGACACTCATGCAGATAGCGCTTATCTATTGTTCCACAGTCATTGCATACAGTATTCGGAATATTAAAGGTGAAATAGTTGCATCCCTCTTTGGCTGCGACCTTCAACAGCTGGGCATACTGCTGCTTAGACAGATGCTCCTCAAGGTTCATGTGCAGGGCTGAGCCACCTGTAAGATGTTCTATATATGGTGCTCCGTGCAACTTGAACTTATCTATAATGCTCAACGAGTCGTCCTCTACGACATAGAAATAGCTGTTATAGCAGTCACGTGGAACGAAATAGCCATCTTCCCTATCCCATTTTGCATGCTTTACTCCTACATTCTCGGCAGGAATCATCTCGCAGTTGAACAGCACATCCTTAGAACGATATTGACGATTGTATTTCTCTATGATGCCAAGAATGTCTTGGACGAAATGCTTATAATCATCGTTTGGCGTAATCTTCAGCCCCATGAATTCGGCAGCCTCTACCAGACCATTGATACCGATGGTAAGATACTGTCGGCCAATATTGATATATCCTGCATCGAAGAGAGGCAACATACCATGCTTCTGCAATTCCTTTAGATTCTCGTTGTATGCTAACTGTACCTTATGGCAGAGGTCAACAATATGCGAAAGGTATTCCTTGTAGTCCTGGTTATGGTTTACGGCATACTGTATGCATCTGTTGAGGTTGATAGTGAGCACGCTCTTTGATCCTGTCGACACACCACCTGCACCAAGTGTATAGCTGAAACCATTGTCTTGTATCTCGTTTCTCAGACGACAGCAAGAACTCAGAGAGTCGGCATTATCACTGAGATACGTAAAGAACGAGTGACCTTGAGAATACATCTCTGCTGTAAAATCGCCCCACTCCTTATCCTTGCACTCACCATTCTCCGTGAGCAAAGCCATTGTCTCCACAGGGAAAGTCAGCAGTGTCTTTGTACGCTCCTGATTGAACCACTTCATGAAACGTTTCTGTAACCATGAAAGTCCATTCCAGTCAGGCTGGCTTCCATCAGGAAAATAGAAATTTCCAAAGAGACTTTCAAAATAGAACTTATCATAGTAAGCCACATTCCAGAATACCGCCTGATAATTACGGGCACCAGTTGGCTGATTCAAAGTGTATACAATCTGCTCGAAACAGTCAGTTATGACCTTATCTATTGTCCTGTGACGTAAACTGAGATCTACAACTTCGTCAGCCCTCTTGTAGTAATCCTCACCATATTCTTTTTGAATGAAGTAGTTCATATACATAAGGAACTCAGGAGTAGCGCAGGCTCCAGACAACATACTGGAAACCATGAACACCATATTCACAAACCCACCACAAAAGCTCTTCAAATTAGTAGGAGCCGTAGAGTTTCCGCCGATGGACGCAGTACCGCCAATCAACCAAGGATACATAGTGATAGAGGCACAATAATTGGCGAGGCTCGTCTCGTCATTCTTATATATAAAATGGTGAGTCAACATGTCGATATACTCATCAGCCAACTGCTTGCTGTACATCTTCTTAATACGGTCAGTAAGAAGGCGACGGTTCAATCTTATGAAATTCGACTTTGGCAATTCACCAATCAAAGTTGCAATATTTTTATGTTCAACATTTGCATTCGCATCATACTTTGAACCTGTTGCAGCATTAACCGACTCGCAGTAGTCTGCCAAAAACTGTAACTTTGCCAAAGTTTCCCTATCCTCTGAATGTTGTTGGCGATAGAGCATAAATGACTTTGCCACACGGTAATATCCTTCACGCATCAGAGCCTCCTCTACCTGGTTCTGAATATCTTCAACCTTTATATCATCCCGTATATCCAAGTGACTGAGTATCTTCGATATACGACCAAGGTCGATAGGTTCTGAAACACTCTCGAATGCTTTGATGATAGCATTCATAATTTTGTCTAACGAGAAGCGATCTTTCGAGCCGTCACGCTTCGTGATTGTAAAGTTCTTAATCTCCATCATCGGGAAACATTTTTTGTTTTTTGAAAGATAAAGTTGTCCGTTTTGGAAAACTTTTCTTTTTGGTTAATTATTATTGTTATACTTTTTAGCAAATCGAAATCGGTTACAAAGATAAAACAAATTCTGACATTATGTGCCAGAATTTGAATAAAATTTTTCCAAAAAGTACAACTTTTTTATAATTTAACAGATGAAATATCTACCAAATTATTAACTATTGCATAAATGGTAAGCCCTGCTGGGCTGTGTATCTGCAATTTACGTGCTATGTTCCTGCGATGAGTAATGACCGTGTTGACAGATATGCAAAGTTGGTCGGCTATCTCTTTATTTGTCATTCCCTGAACAACACCAATAATCACATCACGTTCTCTGTCCGAGATTACCTCACCAGAATTTGGAGTTTTGTTTATCATGTGTGATATTTTCACGGTCACATCGCTCTGTTTTGTCTGTTGTTCTAATCGACGGATAGCAGGTATAAAGATATTCTCCTCTACATCAGCATGCTGTCCCAACCATTTTTCACAGTTATATATATTATATAATGTGGCAGTCAGTTGGTTGTTCTTAAACATGTCTGTAGGAAGATACTTCACAATGATGTCTTTCAGTTCTCTGAGTTTGACATCTGTCTGTCCGTGATGTTTTGAGAATGTATCAATATCATACGCACCGTCTGCTGTTCCTTCCTGAAGTTTTTTTACATACGGAAACACCGTCTTCTCTTCATATCGCATGTGATTATGAATATCGTGTGAGTATTCGTCAAACACTTTCAGGATCAGTCGTGCCAAGTTATCCTTTGCATCGAGAGCCTCGCTCAACTGTTTTCTAATAGTTGGGAAGGCAAAATTCAGGAAATACTCATGACTTGCCGTAAGATAATGAATCAGGGTAGGAACTGATAGTTTATCCAGATCTCTGGTTTCATAATACCCATTGATGGCATAGTTGACAACAGAGAGAAAGGTATAGCAATCCACATTCTGGTCTTCGCATACCTCCTTGACCGTTTTCTCACCGAATCCGAGATTTATGCCGAAACGTCCAAGACTCTGCAAAAGGTCATAATTGTCCCTTATCAGCAGTATCATCTTGTCATCAGCTTCGTACATTTTGTGGTTTTTCATATTGATTGTCTCCAACGAATATAGTTTTCTTGTTCTACCTTTTTACGCTCGCCATCAATACTTATTACCTGATTGACAAAAGCCTTCAGGCTCTTTTTTATTGCATTCTGCTCGTTTTCGTCAAATCCGTCAAGCAAAGCATGGGTTTCGTCTATAATCTCTTCAAAAGTGTATGTATGATTTACTGTATCTAGCAGTTCTTGTTTGAGATTACCATCCAAGTCGCCAATATTCTCAATTCCGCTTACGAAATCAGTAACATATTTCTTTTCTTTATCCGAATATTCACCATCGGCATGGGCAAAGAACAATCCTGTCTTTGCCATCAATTTGATTGTATTTACAAGTTTTTGCATGGTTACAGTTCTTTAATAATTTACAATGAATATCTAATTCACGGTTCAGGCATTCTTCTTCATAGCTACTCCTGCCAAACCTATGATACCGATTACTGCCTTAGCAATGTCACCGAGATCTACATTTTTCAGAACACCTCCAAGTACAGAACCAAGCCCTTTGTTCGAGGTTTCCTCTTCTGTTTCTTCTTCGCACTCCTCCTCTTCTTCTGCAGAATCAGAGCATACTTCTTCTTCCTCGACCTCTTCTTCGACAACCTCCTCTTCCTCGACGTATTCTTCTTCTACGTCTTCGTCACCATTTTGCTTTTTTGTTGCCACCTTCTTGATAAGCTCACCTACAGACTCATTATCAGTAGCTACATTGATAATGTCACCAAGACTGCCTCCCTCAGATGCAGTCTTCACAATCTCGTTGAGGGTTCCTCCCTCACCAGCAGCTTTAATGATGTTTTCCAAAAAATTTCCCATATCCTTCAAATTTTGAGTTTTGTGTATTTAGCGTTTAGTGTTTAGCTTTGCAACAACATATTCCGACTGTGTACCAATACGGAACTTACCGCCCCAGATACCAATACCAGAACTGACATAGTACCGCGTATTGCCACGTTGGTACGGTCCGAAAGCATCTTCGTATATTCTTTCGGTTATCCAGCTGATTGGCCACACCTGTCCATGATGAGTATGTCCACTGAACTGGAAGTCCACGCCAGCCTTTTCTGCTTGTTCCAAATTATATGGTTGGTGGTCAAGTAATATGGTATATCTGGATCGATCTACCTGCTTCATTATCTTACCCAGCGCCTGTCTGTGTACATTGGTGCGGTCATCCCTGCCAATAACGCAAATATTTGCGATGTTCACAACCGAATCCCTCAACATGTGTATTCCTGCATCACGGAAAAACTGCTGGGCTTTCGGCTCACCACTATAATATTCGTGATTACCCAAGCATGCATATACAGGGGCTTTGAGTCGTCGCAACTCTTTTGCCATATCCTCTTCTATCAACGGCCGGACACTGATGTCGATGACATCACCAGCTATGAGTATCAGATCAGGATTCTCCATGTTTATCATGTCGACCCATCGTGCCAGCTCCTTGCGACCATTATGATAGCCAAGATGCAGGTCGCTCATCATCACGATGGTTTTTATCTCTTGCTCGTTAGCCTTCGTATCTTGCTCGTTAGCCTTTATCTTATGGCTTTGCAGCTCTATCTCTACCCTGACCTTGTTC
Organism: uncultured Prevotella sp.; assembly: GCA_900316295.1. Classification (GTDB taxonomy): domain Bacteria; phylum Bacteroidota; class Bacteroidia; order Bacteroidales; family Bacteroidaceae; genus Prevotella. The sequence continues at coordinate 11,627 of ONCJ01000016.1, read as the reverse complement.
TTATAATGTAGGTAAGCATAAGTGAAAACGGCCGTCATTAAGATACATACAGACAAAGTACCTGTTAGACTGTTTATCACAAACGAGTGAGGAACTACATGACAGAGTCTGCCAATATCCAACAACAAGAATATCATCACAAGATAGAGCATCACGATAAACCATGATGTACCAAAGTGATACAATACCTTTGCTAATGTCATTGGCACACGGTCGAGTCCGATGACGAAATTGCCTATCATCACGAACATACCCAACCATACAAGTGCTACAGCAACACCACTCACCCATGAGCCCCATGGCATGATGTGCCACACTCGCCAACTAACATAGCCTGTTGCCAGCAATGGCAGTATAAAGAAAACTATCGACCACAGTTTCATTGTGCATTAAATGAATCTACCCAACAGAGGCATGCTACAAGTGATGCATTCCAGTTGATAGCTATCTCGTTTGAAGCATACGATCCTTCGACATCCTCATAAGACTCATCAGGAATATTGCTTGCATATTTGACATACTCCTTATCCTGCTGACCTGGGTTAGGGCCCCCGACCAGCATTCCTGGGAATGGAGCCTCCACTCCATCTGCAGCAGAAGGGCGGTGATGCGGGTGCATTGGACTCTTGTCGCCAAAGCCTGTCACATAGCAATATCCTGTAGCATTACGTCCCAAGAGGTAGTCTACATTACCAAGTGCATAGCTACGATACTTGTCAGAACCTAACAATTTGTCTGCATACAGCAAGAGCATTGCCTGACAACAACATCCTTCCGACAGGCATCCCCATCCAAAATCGGTTGCCTTGTTGCCAAAAGGTGACTTGAAACAAGACGTATTCGCTCCTTGAATTGCCGCATCACAATATGCTGTCAACTGGCTGAGTGTAGAGCCATACAGCTCACTATCTTTTCCACATGCAAGCCATTCAAAAGCTCCAAGCGAAGCAACATTACCCCATGAAGGAGTAGTAAATTGCGAAGGACGTCTGCTGAGTGCGTCTTCTTTGTATTGTTGTTTTCCAGTGAGACGGTACAGAGCTGAAGCAGCCCAGAAGAACTCGTCGTTGGCATTATCATCACCGTATGTGCCAGTAGTCACTGCTGGATTTGTCAGTTCCTCCTGATGATAATATGCCGTAGGATTTGCCTTTGCCCATTCATAAGCACGCTCTGCCATAGCCGCAGCCTGAGCAGAGAATCCAGGATAGTCATGCTGATAAGGTTCGAAGAGTCGTGCGGCATCAGCCATCACTGCAGCGAAGTCAAGGGTTGCAGTTACACTCTTAGCTACAACATAGCGTGGTTGATGACAATCTACCGGCATGACGAAGCCCTCAAAGTTTGGTGTTGTCAGTTTATGATATACTCCGCCATCGTATGGATCCTGCATAGTAAGAAACCATTGCAGATTAAACATTATCTCATCTAACAGGTCAGGAGTACTATTACCACTCTCTGGAATATCAGTAGACAGTTGGTGGAAATAGTCTGTCAACTGCTCGTATGCGGCAAACATCAGTCCAATAGAGAATGCCGAGTTCACGACATATTTATTATAGTCACCAGCATCATACCAGCCAAGCGGCGAACTGATAACTGTTCCTGCAGGCCTCATCTTGCTGGCTGCCGAAGGATGCACCAAGACATTCGTATCTGTATGACCAACAGGTCGGTTGTACTTACCTGCACAGTCAATGACTACACCCGAGCGAATTAGATAAAACAGACGCAGACTGCTTGTAGCAATACCACCATAGGGTCGATTGCTCACATGCAGGTCGCACTTTTCCTTGCCGAGTCGAACGTTATAATCGCCCTCTTCCGTAAGTTTACCAAGTCCTACGACATAGCGTGTTTTCTTTGAGAACGGAGAAACAACCTTTTTTGTCATCACAGGTTTTATAGTCTTTCCGCTCGGAGATGTCACCTTCAGTTTGCCTGCAGGATTTGTTCCTTCCACTACTATCGTTTGTTCCTGACCTATAGCCGAACCGACTTGATTACGTCGAATAGTCACATTTTCCTTTGCATATAATCCGATGGTTGTGAACATAACAACCAATACCATCATCATTCTTCTCATATCTGTTGCTTTCTTATGTATCCCATTATTTAGCCATCTCGTATATTGCCTTCATGTCTTCTGCGTGCAGAGGCTTCAGTCCACCACATGTTGCCTTGTAGTCACGGCTACACTTGCGCACCATCTCCTGAATCTCGTCGTCAGTAATCTCCCTGCCTATCAGTTCATGAATATTTATTGGCATGCCTATTGCATGGTAGAAGCGTTCCATAGCCTCGACACCCTTCAGCGCTGTACCTTCCGGATTGGTATAGTCATTAGGCACATCCATCACGTTGACAGCAAAGCGCACGAATCGACTAAGGTTTTCCTTCATCACATAGCGTGCCCAACTGGGCCATATTGCAGCCAGTCCTGCCCCATGCGTCACGTCGAACATACCGCTCAGCTCGTGTTCCAACTGGTGTGTAGCCCAATCTTCTGTCACTCCACATCCCGTCAGTCCATTGTGGGCGAGGCTGCCTCCCCACATGATTTGCGCTCTATAACGATAGTCTTCTGGATCTTTCAGTACGGCGAACACAGCATTTTTCATGCTACGCAACAAGGCCTCAGCCATGTCTGTGGTCAGATCCATATCGTCATCCTTTGTGAAATAGCGCTCCATTGTGTGCATCATCATGTCGGTAACTCCCGCGGCTGTCTGATACGGAGGTAGCGTAAAGGTGCGTCGAGGATTCATAATGGCAAACTTTGGTCGCGATAAACGGTTGGAATACCCTAGCTTCACATCACCATCTTCATTGGTGATAACGCTCGAATCACTCATCTCACTTCCTGCAGCTGGTATTGTGAGCACCGTTGCCAACGGCATCATAGCCGTAGCCTGTGCCTTACCAGTATAGAAATCCCATACGTCACCGTCATAGCACAGCCCATAACCGATAGCTTTTGCAGAATCTATTACACTTCCACCACCAACAGCAACAATAAAGTCTACGCCCTCTTTGCGACATAGGTCGATACCCTCACGCACCTTAGAGAGACGAGGATTTGGCACTACACCACCCAGTTTCACTACTCCGATGCCTTCTTCGCTAAGAATGTTACACACCTTATCAAGCAAGCCCGAGCGGATAGCGCTCTGTCCACCATAATGTACCAAAACCTTCGTGCCGCCATAACGGCGAGTCAGCTTTCCTATCTGCTCCTCCGACTTCTCTCCAAATACTACTTCCGTGGGGGTATAATAGACAAAATCTTTCATGATGATAACTTAATAAATATAATAATCTTTGGCAAATTTAGTACATTTTCATATCATATCACTGCTATTCTGCGCAAAAAAAACTTAACTTTATGGATTTAATTAGAAGAAAGTATTAACTTTGCATATATAAATGTATTAAACCATTCATCACAAAGAACATCAAAGACATAGAACATCCCGTACAAGCTGGATAGTATTAATTAAGAAACAGAACATAAAACATAACAACAATGAAAAAGATTTTGATAATAGCAATAGCGTTGATGACTTCTGTCACATACACTTCAGCTCAGGCAAAGATCAAGTTTGACAAGACTACTCACAACTTCGGCAAGTTCGAGGAGAGTGAGAAACAGCATGCCACCTTCACGTTCACCAACACAGGCAACCAGCCACTGGTCATCAATCAGGTGATGGCAAGTTGCGGATGTACCAATGTGAAATACGAGAAGAAGCCCGTTGCTCCTGGTCAATCGGGCAAGATTGAGGTGACATACGATGGCGAGGGAAAGTTCCCTGGATATGTCAAGAAAAATATTACCGTGAGGTCGAATGCAGATGGAGCTGAGACTGTCCGCCTTTACATCGAGGGAGAAATGGACTGACGTATAGCAACACTATTGACTATCGTAACGATACAGAAGAGCACCATACCGCAAGCGAGAGCTGGCAACATGGTGCTCTCTTGTATTTCTGGCATAAGCGTATAAACGATATCCATATAATAATGACGGGCTACAGACACAAGAACAAGCGACAACACCAGTACTATGGCGTTGAGTCCAAGGGTCAGCAACTGATAAGGACGAGCCACCTGGCCGGGGCTATAGCCGATAAGTAGCAGGTTCTGCAGCTTCGTCTTGTTCTTTTGTACCAAAAGGAAGATGCTGAGCATCAGAATATAGAAGCTAAGTATTGATATGACCAGCCCGACAATAAGCACAATGCTCACGATAAGACGCAGAAATCCCGTAGCCTTACGTGCGTTTTGCTGATCATCTTCTATCTCATATCCTTTTTCCTGCATGTATGTCGTTGCCTGTTCATCGGCAGTAGCACGCATCTGTACGATCAGTCTTACGGGCAAATTCTCCGTAGCATGGGCATACTCGCTGTTAGCCCACGTCATAAACGAGCGTGGCACAAGTATCTCCGACATACGTGTAGAGAATCCTATCACCTGTCCTCTCACGTCCATCTGTTTTCCTTCTCCCGTGATATGCAGGTTCAAGTCTATCATCCCTGCCAGCCCGTCGCTTATCTTCGGCAACGATCGGCTTCGCGCAAGTCCAAAGTTATATATATTTATATATGTACGCGGAAGGATGACTGGCACTGTCGTTGAACCTTCGACATATCTCCATTGTGTGGAGTCGACTGACACGAAGTTGTCCGGTATGCTCTGAAGGAATATCTCGGAGTTGAGCACGTTGGTACCACTTACTCCCATAGCCGCAGTAACCTTAAAGTCATTACCAACGAAGTTGCCCACCTTCTCTATGAACGGCTTGGATTCCAGGTCTTCCACCTCAGTCGTGGAGAACGACGAAGAGCCTCCCGTCATACTGCCCCCCTGCCCCACTTGTTTGCTTACTATGACATAATCACTTTTCATAAAGCTGTCTTCTGCCGTAAAGACTGGCAGTATGTCATTATATAGTTGCACTCCAAGCAGTACAATAGTCATACCAAAGAGATTGGCAAACAAGAAACCCGCAAACTGTGGCAGGCTGATATGTTGGCGTAGAAGTTTCCAGACGAGAGACATAATGTTGAATGCGTAATTAACAAAAAAACTAAAAACTAAAAACTAAAAACTAAACCCTCACTCTACCATCATATTCCATGTCGATATGCTTTCCTATGCTGGTGATGATGATGGCTGCACCTTGCGCTGTCGCCTCTTCCGCCATGAGAGTTCCCATAGTGTTGGCATTTGAGTCGTCGAGGTGGCTGATAGGTTCATCGGCAATGAGGAAGTCAAACGGTTGTACCAAGGCTCTTATCAGGGCTACACGTTGCTGCTGCCCGAACGACATCTTGCCGACTAACGAGTTCAGCTTGTCGCCGATACCCAGTCTGTAGAACATCTGTTCTATCTGTTCTCTGTTCTTCCATCGGGTAAGATTATTCTTTATCTCAACATTCTCTAGTGCTGTCAATTCGGGGAACAATCGTAGTTCTTGGAACAACATACTGAAATTGCGGCGGCGAATCTGCGTCCAGTCAGCCGTCTTATATTGCGATATATCCTTGTCGTCAAACATGATTTTGCCGCTATAGTCGTGTCGATAGCCAAGCAGATAACTACAGAAGGTGCTCTTACCCTGACCAGAGTCAGCCTCGATGAGATAGGTTTTACCCTTCTCGAAGGTGATGTCTTGCAGCCACACCTCCGACTTCAGGTCATTTCTTGTGGCAAAAACTTCGGGTAATACCCGATGGAATGATATACTATTCATGAATGTTGTCGCTGAGAGTAAATACTAAATATTGGGCATCACTGAACATACCGAGCGGCATGAGGCTGAGGTTCAGCCCTATACTATTATCCTCAATATCTCCATCACTGGTGTCTTCAGCCTTCAATGCTGCCAGATTGATGATGGTTGCCATGCGTTTGTCCTTGATGTTTTCCTTCACCTTGGCAGGTATCGACGACACGACATCACCTCCTACCAGAAGACTATTATTGTCGAGCCATCGCTGACTGTCCTGGTCCAGAGGCTGGGCGTCGTCGCTTTGTTCTGCTGCCCATCGCATACGCAGGTTGTCCTCAGCTCCGGAGAAAGAGAATGCCATGTCTCCGTCAACATTTCCCATGAATGCATCTATGTCCACCTTCGTACTCATACCAGACAACATAGCGTTCAGCTGTTTGTTGTCTTGCAGAAGAGGCAGGAAGCCTTTGCCGTTGACATTAGCAAGAATGGTATATATGGCATCCTGCGGAATCAGGTCAATAAACTTATTGTTCATCGGTCGGTATGCCTGCGCTGCCTTCTTCAGGGCAGCGTCTATCGTTTCGTCGAATGAGAACGGGGCTCCCTCGAATAGCAGACAGCAGTCATTATCGGTAATCGTAGCCGAGAGTAATACTTTGTCGGCAGGAGTATCTGCGGGTGCTCCGAGCGTGCACAGGGCTACCAGCTGGTCGGGAAGTGCATGCGCCTGCGCCACTAACACCATTGGCTCAGTCATACTCTCGAGTTTTCCGAACAATGCAGTCTCCCTGATGTTGCTGTTTCCATTGAGCATCTTCGCCATACGTCGCATCATAGTAGGCTGTGCTGTCGGCAATACAGGACCTACTACCAAGAAGGCATGGTCATCGTATGCGGCTACCCACAGGTTGTTGATGATGGCAAATTGCTTTTCCTGTTGTTTCAGTCGCCTGCCACAAAAACCTTGCTGTTGCATCTTTGTGAGCCAGTTGCCCACCTGCTGTTCGTCCTTTACGCCAGCGACAAAGCCAAAAGTGCCGTCAGGATTCTCGAATACATATAGCTTCTGCGACATGTCTATGCCGCAGTCGTCAGGCGAAGTGACATGAAACATCACACGTATCAGCCGGGCATCAACGCCTTTTTTGCTTTCAGCCAACTTAGGAACGTCCACCGACAACAGCGCCGTACTGTTCTCTGGTATCACACTTACATAGTCGTCAGACGAGCATGCGACCATCGTTGACGCAAAGATAAGTAGCAGTAAGTTATGTATTCTTCTTTCCATTAGTTACAAATAGGACTATTCATTCTTTTCTTAACACAAGGTTTGCCATCATTACTGCTGAGAGACCAGCTGTCTCCGTGCGCAGTCGGGCGGTGCCGAGCGTTGTCGATATATATCCGTTGTCTATAGCTTTCCTTACCTCTTCTATTGAGAAGTCGCCCTCAGGACCTACGAGTATGATGACTTCCTGATCGTCTTCGCCCTGTAATGAGCTGTAGAAGTCGGTACGTTCTATCTCGTTGTAGCAATGGCAGATATATCTAAGACCACTCTGGTGGCTATTGATGAAGTCGTCAAAGGACTGCATGGCGTTCACCTTTGGCAGCCAGGGCTTACGACTCTGCTTCATCGCTGCCACCACTATGCGTTCAATACGATCCTCCCTCATCTGTCGTCGTTCAGAGAATCGGCAGTCTAAGAAGCTGATCTCGTCGAAGCCTACCTCTGTGGCCTTCTCAGCCATCCACTCTATCCTGCCCAGATCCTTGGTAGGAGCTATGGCGAGGTGTATTCTTCCGCGCCATGCCTTGTGTTGTGGCATCGACTCCAGTATGGCATATCCGCAATGGTGATTGGTGGCTATGGTCACCTGTGCCCTATAGAAGCAGCCCTTTCCGTCCATGATGAATATCTCGTCATCGGTCTTCAGGCGCAGCACCCTCACCGCATGTGTAGCCTCATCGGCAGGCAATTCACACCTGTCAGCGGCATCAGGCACGTAGAAATATCGTGTCTCCTTCATCTCCTCAACTCCTTACTACTCATCTCCTCAACTCCTTACTACTCATCTCCTCACTCCTTCCTGTTCTCCTTTCTCCTGTTCAGTTCGTCTCTGAGATGCGAGGCGAGTTCATAGTTCTCCCCTTCCACCGCCTTGTCCATTGCGTGTTGTAGCATAGAGTCGCTGATGGCATTGACAGGTATCGACAGTCTCATAGAGTTACTCTGGTAAGGCACGCTCTGGCGCATCATCAGTTGGGTGTCGATAAATAGTGGAATATCGCTGATGAGTGACAGCAAGATAGCGTCGCCAGCCCTCATGCGCTTGCGAAAGTTGCTGAACCTGTCTACTATCTCGCATACATAGTCGCCATTCACGATGTCGAGAATATGTATCTCATACGACTCATCCTGCCTGCGGTTCACCATCGAGCACAGCACCTCGGGCAGATAAGGTAGCGACGGCTTGCGTTGTCCCATACGCATGTTGAACTGTTGCTGCATATACTGGTCGCACACTATGCCTATCTGTCGTGTCTCAAGCATATCGGTGAGGATCAGTAGGCACAGGTCCTCATCACCGATAATCTCAGAGACTCCCTTGAATATTAGTCGTATGTTCTTCATTTCAAATCCTCAACTACACATTAAGCATCACACCATGATGTCCGATTTCTTTGGTCTGAAAATCAAAGCAAAGCTGACGCCAACTACAAGTGCGTATGCGGCAAAGATAAACCAGCATGCCTGCCAGTCACCGACGGTATATACCTGTTCGCCTATCACCTGTGCATGGGTGTAGCTATTGATTACCTCCTGTGCCACCAGCGTACCTACAGTAGCACCGACACCATTGGTCATGAGCATGAACAGACCCTGCGCACTCGAACGGATGTCGGGCGAAGTGGACTTGTCCACAAACAACGAACCACTGATATTGAAGAAATCGAAGGCAGCGCCATAGACTATCATCGACAGGACGAACATCCACACACCCGAACCTGGGTCACCCAGTCCGAACAGTCCGAATCGCAACACCCATGCAAACATAGCCATGAGCATCACATTCTTTATTCCGTACCTCTTCATAAAGAATGGTATCAGCAGGATACAGCAGGTCTCACTTATCTGCGAGAGAGAGATCAGGATGTTGGCATGCTGAACTCCGAATGTTTCGGCAAACTCAGGCTGAGCTCCGAAGCTGAAGATGAACGGATTGGCAAAACCGTTTGTTATCTGCAGACATACGCCCAGCAGCATCGAGAAGATGAAGAAGATAGCCATCTTGCGCTCCTTGAACAGGGCGAACGCCTTAAGTCCGAACGCCTCCACGAGGCTCTTGCTCTCCTTGTTGGTAGACACAGGACATGCGGGCAGGGTGAATGTATAGAGGAACAGCACGATGCTCAGCACTCCCGAGGTAATGAACTGGTTCTGATTCATCTGGAATCCCATCAGGTCGACAAACCACATGGTAAGGATGAAGCCTATGGTACCGAACACTCGTATTGGAGGGAAGTCCTTCACCGTGTCCATTCCTGCAGAGGTCAAGGCGTTATATGCTACCGAGTTGGTCAGCGCCAGCGTCGGCATGTAGAAGGCTACGCTCATGGCATACAGCGAGAAGATGACCGAGAACTCCGAGTCGGCTCCCGCCGAGGCTCCGTACATCGCCGTAGCAATCATAAATCCGCCAGCCAGCAGATGACAGATACCCAGCAAGCGCTGTGCCTGCACCCATCGGTCGGCAATAATTCCCATGATTGCGGGCATGAATATCGACACCACTCCCTGCATGGAATAGAACCAGCCGATGTTCTCACCCAGGCCTATATTGCCCAGATAGCGTCCCATCGACGTAAGATAGGCTCCCCAGACAGCAAACTCCAGGAAGTTCATCAAGGCTAAACGTATTTTCAGATTCATTGTAACAATAGTATTAAGTTGTATTTGTTTTATATTGCAAAGTTATTGCTTTTTTTTGAAATAACAACAAAGTTAGAGAAAAAAGGTGTGAGAATACTCTTCAGCTCGGTCATGTCGTCTGACGAGACATCGGGAATGGAGCGTCGGAAGGTGATGCTGTCGTCTGTCTCGCTGAGGATTATCTCCGTAAGTTCGGGATCGAGCATGGCTTTCAGTTCGTCAAAGCGTTCCTGAGTCATACCCTCGGGACGGGCACACAGCTGTTCGCTTGTAGGCATTGCCACCTGGATGTCGCTCAGCAGGCGCCACTCCGTATCATAGAAAGCAATCTGACTGTCGGCAGCAGGACCAAAGAATGTATTTACTACACACACCATCTTGCTGCCGTCATCCCTGCTTACCAGCTTCATCTCAAGCCGATGGGCGTCATTCAGCTTCACACGGATATAGTCGGGTGTAAGTCGTTCGATACGAGTAGTGTCGCCCAATTTATTACCAATGGCAGCATCTACCTTCATCTCCACATAGTCGGCGAGCTCCGTGCGGTTGCTCCTGTTCAGGTAGACCACCATCTCATCGGGCATGTCCATCCAAACCTGTCGCATAGTCTGCGCCGACACATTCATTACGCCACAGAGCAGCAATAGCATTATTATATTCTTAATCCCCAGCATATAACTAAAACTAACAACTAAAAACTAAAAAGACCATACAACTTTCCTTCCACCCTCTCATCCTCATAGTCGGCAATAACCATATTGGTTAGCGAGGCTATCTGTTCGGCAGGGTTGGTGGTAGACAGTCCTACCACGTAGGCACCGCTCTCCCTGCCACTCTCCAGTCCGTTGAAGCTATCTTCAAACACCACGCACTCCTCAGGAAGCACATGAAAGCGCTCGGCACCCTTGATATAACAATCGGGCGACGGCTTGCTCTCGCTGAAATCCTCCGATGTCAGTATCGCATCGAAGTAGCCGTTTAGTTCGGGATGCTGAGCATACACCGCCTCCATCTTAGGTCGGTTGCTGCTCGTGACGATTGCCGTACGAACCCCATGACTGCGCAAGGTGGTGACAAACCGTTCGAAGCCTGCCACATACTCGTATCTCATCTGCTGCTCAAAGACATTCAGCCGTTCCACTATCGAGGCATGCTCGTTGGGCACATCAGCAAAAAACTTGCCGAATATCTGCTCCAGCGTACTGCCCTTTATCGTATGTTCCAGTCCTGGCTGTTCGGGATGATACTGCCGAGCTATGCCTCCCCAGAACACAGTATACTGTGGTTCCGTATCAAACACCACACCATCCAAGTCGAATAGTGCCACCTTATATTTCATCATTCTTCTATCCCTTTCAGTAGTATCTTCTTCATATTTTCTTAGTTGTCGGGGTATTCGTTGGCAAAACTACAAAAAAAAATCCTTACTCACAAGAGCCAGACAAATTATCTGGGGCCTCATCATTAAACTTGGTGGCGATGTATAGACACTCAGTCTTGGTCAAGGAGTAGCAGGGGCGAAGCTCCCCCTTTTTGTCTCGGTATTCAACCAGCGCAAATTTGCGCCCGTTAACTTTCTCCCATGCCGGCTCCATATTTCTGATAGCTTGCATTACGTTCTTGTGCTCCTGAGCGATTATTTTCCTTAAAGAATGTTATTCAACTTTCGCAAGTTGAGAGGAGTTAACTCCTTTAACTCCTCTAACTCCTTATTACTCATATCCTATCGTCTTTAACTCCTTTAACTCCCTTAACTCCTTTAACTCCAAAAAGCGGAGCGAATTTATTGATGTTGGAGCGTCCACCGTCCACCCGTCCACCCGTCCACTCAATATTGTTTAGCAAAAATTACTATATATATAATAATGTTCGCGCGATATTATTCTACTACTATATTTTCATAAAAAATAGAATAAGGTGGACGGTGGACGGTGGACGCTTACACTTTATGCA
>ONCJ01000023.1 GCA_900316295.1 uncultured Prevotella sp. | reverse complement strand
GTAGTCAATTCAAATCGTCACCGTCAATTTTCTGCTCTAAAACTCTATATTTAAATAACTTACAAACATCTCCGCTATTTTTTAGTGGACACTAGTGAAGGAAGATAATTATACAATACAAATTCACAACTATCGTCTTTCAGATAGCCGTTTCAGGGGTACTATATACGATGATGGTAAAAAAATCGAGTTCAGCCTGATGCACGTTGAGTCTCCTTACTGGAATGGTTATGACTATGGTTGGGACGATTATGACAGATGGGCCTACTATTCCAAGAGCTTCGGCGATGTAGAGACCACCGCACCTGCTCAGCCAGCACCTCCAGTACGCCACTTCGGTACACCTAAGGAATAAGTGGAAACGGCACATATTGGAGTCCAAAACGGCACATATTGCAAACCAAAACGACCCATTTTGCAAAGCAAAACGGGCCGTTTTGTTATTCAATAAGGCTTTATTTCAATAAGAATAAAAAGCGATTATTTTATTATTCGGCAAGTGGCCATACATTCCTGACCTCATCTATTGAGGCGCTCTCTACCTGCTCTTCGAGATTGTCAGGCAGATTGCAGAAGAAGTCGATGCCTGTAAAATCCTCGAGGGTATCGATATTGACCATATACTTGGTGAGTGCTACACCCTTGTCGCTGCTTACCTTATGCTCTATCCAGAAGCCCATGGCCTTGTAGCCGCCGTTGGGGGTGAGACAGAGCACCGCCATGTAGTAGTAGTGTGGTATGATCAGTTCGCCACCCGTACGAGCCATCGTCTCGTAGGCGTTGGGCACGTTGTCGGTATTCTCGATGGTGCCACCCTTACAGATGTAGAGCTTCTGGCGGAATCCTGCCACGTTCCATTGGCGTATCTGGTCCTCCATGTTTTCCCATACGCCTGCGTTGAATCCGTTGACCTGTGGCTGCATGTTGGTCAGGAGGAAGGTCTGCTTGTTGGCTGCCGCAGAGTAGAGGCGGTCGGCTGACGGGCAGATGTGGCCGTGGTCATAGCCTGTGCTGTAGAAGGGGTCTACGTGGTTGAAGTATGTGGCTATACGGTCGTCGAAGGGGTATTGCAGTTCGCCACCGCTGGGGTAGTATCTTGATGTGCGCTTAGCTCCGAGCTGGGCATCCATCTGGTAGCAGCTGTAGCGTTGCGACATCTTCTCGGTGTCCCATTCCACGCAGTAGTTTACGGTCTCTCCCGTACGGTTGACGAGCACCTGTGTGCCGCTCTCCTTGATGTGTGGGAACTCGAGCCTGTTTACGGCAGGGTCGATGGTGGGGCTGTTGGCATTGATATTGGCTGAGCCTGGCAGGAAGTCTGCATCTGTCAGCTCGTGATAGCTATTGTTTGATATGTTATCAGCCTCCTCGTTACATGCGCTTAGCGCCATTGACAGAGCCAATACATATAAGTATAATCGTAATTGTTTCATAGGTATTGTTGTTGCTTATGGTATATGTAGACTTAGATTTTATTCTTAGGGTGTGTGAGAGGGGCGGGTGTGGTCTTCTTAGAAGAAGAGAAGTAAAAAAGTGCGAACTGGTGCGTATATGCGACTACGTCGAGTCCGCACTTTTTTGGATTGTCAATTGTCAATTATCAATTGTCAATTCAATGGTGTATCTCTTACTTCTTCAGCTTACCGTAGCGGCTCATGAAGCGGTCTACGCGACCTGCTGTGTCGACGAGCGTGCTCTTACCTGTATAGAACGGGTGAGAGGTGTTTGAGATTTCGACTTTTACCACTGGGTAAGTTTCGCCTTCAAATTCTACAGTGTCATTTGTCTTTGCCGTAGACTTTGTAAGGAACATATCGCCGTTGGACATGTCACGGAACACGACGGGGCGATAGTTTTCTGGATGAATACCTTTTTTCATTTCTTTTTTTGTTGTTATTAAGTATAAAAAATCTAAGTGCTTAGTGCTTACTATAAGCAGGGTGCAAAGGTAGGTGTTTTTTCGCACCCTGCCAAATTTTCGCGCTTGTTTTTTACTTAGCGTAGGTGATCTTGATTGTCTTAATACGACATTGAGTACCTGACGATGCGGCAGTCCAGTCGTTTACGAATGTGAAGGTCTTTCCGCTCACGGTTGCGTATGACTGGGCATTGCCAGTAGCATTATTGCTTCCATTCTTGGTGCATGTAAATTCTACTTTGGCAATATTTGCGGTGCCTGTAATCACCAGTTTGTTCTGTGCATACATACGGAATTCGTTATAGTCACCTGTCTTCCAATATATGGCATTATTGTTGCCTGTGTTCTTCTCAAAACTGAAGTTTACTTCGTTGAGGGTGAAACTTGGATTGGCTGCCTGATGTTCAAGACCGCATGTTGTGAGGTCGTATGTGACAGTATTGCCTTCAGATATGCCCGTTGTGGTAAATGTGATGGTGAGGTCGTTTACGTTCTTCGTCATTTGCGTAGCTTCTCCACCTTCACCGCCACCGCCTTCTGAATCGTTGAGTGCCACAAGGTAGCTATTGGTTATTTCGGGTGTTGTTCCGCTGTTGTTGACAAACTTGTAGAGGTTTCCGTAGACAATTACTTCGTCGCCCTGCTTGATGTCTGTGATACTTTGGAACTTGTCACCGTTGAGTCCGTCTCCTCCATATACCTGTATGGTGTTAGCATCCTGTCCGTCATCGGAAATGAAGTAGTTTAGGTTGCCGTACTTCTCAAAGTTTGTCTGGTTGGTGGTGACTTTCACCACTTTGCCCTTGACGTAGGCTTTCTGTTGTGATGTCTCTCTGTCACCAAGAGCGTTGATTAGTGTGATAGCCTCTGCAACGGTCTTTGGTGAGTCTTTGGTTCCGATGGTCTCCTCTTCGCCGCCACCACCTTCGCCCTTCTTCAGGGAGATGAGGTAATTGCCGTCGTTGAGCTCAGGGTTGCCATTGCTGTAGCGTGTCATAGGACCGAAGATTACTACTTCGTCGCCTACGGCGAGGTCGCCGACAGCTGAGAACTTAGCCTGATTGAGGCCTAAGCCCTTGTATACCTGCAGAGAGTTGGAGCTCTTGCCGTCGTCAGAGATGTAGTATGTGAGTTTGCCTGCCGAGATGTTGGATGGTGCCTGGCATACGATACCCTTGACGTAGCCCTTGCCGATGGTCTCGCCATTCTCCAGTCCGTTGATGATGGTGAGGGCGTCAGCTACCGACAGAGGCTCTTCGGCAGTACCGAAGATGCGAGCATCGTAGTGTGTGGTGCCGTTGATAGAGTAGAGATATGCCTCTTTGTCAACGGTCTCGGGTGTGGAGCCGTGCATTGTAACTTTGCCACAGATTATCACCTCGTCACCCAGATTGGCTATTGGTCCGTCGACATAGGGTTGGTTCTCCAGATAGAGTGCACGATAGACCTCGAACTGGTTCTTGGCATTGCCGTCGGCAGAGATGAAGAACGTTCCGTTTCCAAAACCTGCGTCATAGTTCTGACCGTCAACGAGTGCTGAGACGATGCCTTTGACGTAGACGACGTCGCTTTGTGTACCTGCGGGCAGGGTCTTGATGTAGTTGAGCACGCCAGGCACGTTGAATGGGTCGTCGAGCGTACCCGTTCCGGTGGCTCCCTCCAGTTCTTCGTCGCCGCTAGTAAAGAGTCCGTAGGGGCTCGGCACATCAGAGCAACTTGCTAATGTGAATGCCGCAATCATCATTGCGAGCATTGATCTTAGAATCTTTTTCATATTGTTGTCTTTTTTATTTTTTTTGTTGTCGTTTTTTTCTCTTTTGTCGTTATAACGTTATTCCGTCATGCCGTTTTTTCAATTCCCAGAATATACCGCATAGAGTGGTTCGATGTCGCTGGTCTTGCGAATGATAATCTGCCATGTGTCCTTATAGCAGGTGGCGATACCAGTGATGTTACACATGCGTGGCTTCATCGTTGCAGGGTCGTAGGGTAGTGGCGTTGCTGCAAAGTTAGCATATGAGCTGGTACGTATGCAGAAGGTGGTCTTCGCCTGCTCATTGAGAGTACGGTTGACACATCCGCCAATCTTTAGCTTCTCTTCCTTGCCTTTGACAATTCTTGTGTCTACGTCTGGAGCGAAGGTTGTGAGGTGATCGCCTGAGCCGTCGCCGTAAGTCTCATACTGACCAGCCTCGGTGAAACTGACGTTCTTCAGTATCACCAGTCGGTTGGCTTTTTTCTTATCGCTTTTGATAGTGGCGAAGTCTACAGGTTGGATGGCATTGGGGTTGATGTCACCTACGAGCTTGAAGTGCTTCTGCCATGTGCGGTTGTCCATACGTCCGATGCTGTTGGGGTTTTGTGGGTATGGGAACCCAATCTCGGGCAGCTGGCCGTAGCCGCCAATGTATAGTCCCTTAAGGTCGATGAGTATCTCTTGTCCCTCAACGAGATAGCCGTGTAGGTCGGCTGCGTCGACACATACCATGATGCCTGCTGTGGCATCTTGTATGGCGAGCTGTTTGTATAGGTTGCCCTCCACGCTATTGCCTGTGACGCGTGCCTTGATCTGTATGTCCTCCTCAATGAGTACGTTGCGGTCAGTAGCCTCAAACACGTTAGGATACTTGTTGAGTAGTTCCTGGATAGTGATGACATTGGTCTCCTGGATGTCATTGTTGCCGAAGGGCGCTCCGTCGGGGAAGTTTGGCTCGTCCCATTCTCCCTTCCAGTTGTCTCCGTCCTGACATGCTGCGAAGCCCAGTGTGGCGATGACTGCCAATAGGAAATATTTTATTTGTTTCATTGTCTTCATCTCGTTTTAGAATTTATAGGTTATGTTCAGCATGCCATTGATACCGTAAGCATAGAATTTCTTCGGGTTGTTCAGGAAGGAGTATGTGCGGATGGCTTCGCCCTGCTCGTCGAAGTCGCGACGATTCTGCTCCATACCGCCAGTACAGATGTTACGGTTGTTGAGGATGTTGGTGAGCATGAGGTTGATAGACATTGAGCGTCCCTTGCGCAGGTACAAGCTCTTGCCTATGCTGGCATCTATCATGAAGCCTCCGTGTCCCTTGGCTTGGTCGGGCAGGGTGGAGATGTTGTGCTCCTTGCCGTCAACACCAGTGACGGTGCGTACGGGCTGTCCGCCGTATTCGCCTCCAGCATATTCCACGAAGTCGCCTGCGTAGCGGGTTACTGGAGTATAGTAGAGGTAAATCTTGTTGTAGTAATTGCCGATGAGGTCAACGAACCATCCGTTCTTATGGAAGCTCAGGTCGAGGCTGGCTGCGTTGAACGGAGTGCCTCCCTCGCGAATACCGCGAGTCACGGCGATGTCCTGACGATACTTGCCGTCCTGTGAGAGCATGTATGTGACGCGAGCGTTGTTCAGGTACTTGGCATCGCTCATGGTGCCGAGAGCCTTGACATTGAGCCAGTCGGTAACCTTGACGTTCAGACCCAACTCTATGCCCATATACTGCTTCTTGATGCCCTTGAGCGATACGTATGAGAAGGAGTGCTCGGTGTCGTAGTAGAACATGCTGTATTCGGTGACGTTGCGCAGGTGACTATAGTATGCATTGATGTTGGCTTGCAACCATGAGTTCTGGAACTGATAGCCAATCTCGGTACTGAAGTTACGTTCTTCCTTGAGACCGTCGACGAAGTCGTTGTTGATCTGTGGAGCGAGGAACGCAGTACGTGCGGTAGGCGCTTTCTGCTCGTAGCCTATGCCGAGGGTCAGGATGTTGCCAGGGAAAAGGTTGATGTTGGTTCCGAACTTACCACCGCCTTCGATAAACTTAGCCGTGTGGCTTCTGCCGTAAGAGTTCTCTGGTGCCAGTCCGTTCTGCATCTTACCCTTGCGTTGCATGGTGACACCACCGATGCGACCGCTGAAGAAGTAGTGCATGAAGCCAGCATCCTCAGAGTATGTTGCCCAGACGTTACCTTTGTTCACATATATATTATAGTCGTACCCGAAGCGGTCGCCCTTGCCGATGATGGCATTCGGACGGCGCATGTCGTACTGAGCCTCGGGAGCATCTGCCTCGTATGTGCCGATGACGTATGTGTTGACATTGCGGAAGCGAGCTGCACCCAGCAGGTCTTCCATCGTCTGATAGTGGAATCCCACATTAGCCGAAGCGCTGAATCCGAGGTCGAGCACAGAGGTGTTGGTGAGATTCTTCTTCAGGGTGGAGGCGAGACTCAGCGTCAGCTGGTCGTCGTGATAGGCCTGCAGATAGTACATGGCGTCCTCGTCGTTGTCGGCACGCGAACTCTGCTGGTTGGCATAATACATCTGGTCCCACTGCATCTGTCGATTGCCCTTGGATGCCTTCAGGTAGTCGTATGTGGTCTGCCACTTCTGACGGGCTGCATCGTCGGTGTCTCCCTCGTATGGTGGCCAGACGTCCATATAGTAGCTTGGCATCTTCTTGTAGTAGTCGGGCTGTGGGTTGTCGCTGTTGTTGTAGTTCAGACGAGTGCTGCTATACATAGCATATTTGGTGAGGATGCTTGTGGTCAGCTTCGTCTTCTCATTCATCTTCCAATCCCATGTCAGCAAGGAGGCTGGTGCAAAGTCCTTGACGATGCGCGAACTACGCTTCTTACCGTTCTGGTAGCCCCAGTAGGGGTTGTAGTAGCGGTTGTTGGCTATCCAGTACATCTCGTCGGTGCTGGAGCCCTGAGATGCGCGCTCGGTAGGGTTGCCCCATGTGACAAGCGATACGGAGTGGTGCTCGTTGAACACCTTCTCTACGCCGAGGAAGTAGGAGAGGGCATTATAGAATGTACCCTCGACATACGATGTCTCCATGTTGGCCCATCGGTAGGTGATACCGGCAGAGAACGCCCATCCGTCCTTGTTGACTCCCGAGTTGTAGGTGTACATACCTCGCAGTGTGTAGTTGCGGTTGGCTCCTGACACGGAGAGGCGATGACCAGTGGGCTGTGCGCTCGGACGGAAGTTGTAGTTGTTTGACCCTCCCATGGCACTCACGGCAAAGTGGTTGTCCTCGAACGGTAGTGCTGATTCCACACTGCGTGTGAAGTTATTAAGTCCACCGACAAAAGAGTAGCGGAACTCACCACGCTCGGCATCGTTGACTGGATTGCCGTTGATGTAGATCTCGTTGTACTTAGAATTGAATGCCCTATACTTGAAGCGCATAGGACTGAAACGGAATCCTACCTCGCGGGCATAGACATTAGTGTTGGAACCGACGACGGCAACCTCTTGGGTGACGTTGTCATCCTCGCCCAACTGTGACTCAGTGAAGGTGAAAGCCGACTCATCGACAATGACAGTGCCAGTAGGGTTTTCAGTTCCCGTATTTGTCTGGGCTACAGCCATTGGCGTGATGCACATGGCAATCACTGCTAATCTCAGTTTTTTCTGCATATAAGTTCAGATTTGTTTTTAGTTATTTTTTGTATTTTGCAAAGTTAATAAGAAAATGGAGTTTGCCAAAACGAAAATAACATTATTTTTATAAAAAGTGTATTTTATTTCGTTTTATATTGCTATCACAATTTTTTTTGTTATATTTGCGCCAAATATATTAACTGCTGACAGTATGAAAAGACAACTATTGACATTATTGGCGTTCATGCTCATTGGAGTATGCGCCATGGCACAAGACTCTTCCGAGAAACGATACGCAGCCTATGCGGTTGGATTCTACAATCTGGAAAACCTCTTCGACACCGAGCATGATGAGGGGAAAAACGATTTTGAATACCTGCCGGAAGGGAAGAATAAGTGGAATGAGCTGAAATACTCACACAAGCTACATAATATGGCGACGGTTCTCTCAGAGATGGGTACCGATGTGTTGCCAGGAGTGGGCTGTGCCTTCGTCGGCGTGAGTGAGGTGGAGAATGCTCGTTGCCTTCAAGACTTGTGCGACCAGCCAGAACTGAAAGCCCGTAACTTCAAGTTCTGCCACATCGAGGGTCCTGACAAGCGTGGAGTAGACTGCGGATTGCTCTACAACCCGTCGCTTTTCACAGTCAAGAACACAACCCTCGTTCCATACGTATATGAATTACAGGAAGACATAGAGAAAGATCGTCAGACACGTGGCTTCTTTACTGTTAGTGGCACGCTGGCTGGTGAGCATGTGTCTGTCATTGTCTGTCACCTGCCCAGCCGTTTTGCCGGTAGCTACTATCGAGAATTGGGTGGCAAGCAGATACGTGCCGTCAAGGACTCACTGCTGGAAGACGACCCCGAGTGTAAGGTGTTTGTGATGGGCGATATGAACGACGACCCGTCCAACAAGAGTATGTACGAGTCACTCGGAGCCAAGGATGAGATAGATGATGTTGACGACGACGAGATGTACAATCCTTTCTATAATATTCTGGCTAAACAGAAGACAGGTACGCTACGCTATGATGGCAAGTGGAACCTGTTTGACCAGATCATCTTGACACCAAACCTCACCAACAAGGAAGGCCGCCGAGACTTGTCGACACTGAAGTACTGGAAGTGTCAGGTGTTCCGTCGTGACTATCTGTTCCAGACTGAAGGCAAATACAAGGGCAACCCCAAGCGTACTCATGCTGGCGGAGTATGGCTCGATGGATATAGTGATCACTTGCCCGTCGTGGTCTATTTGCTCAAACAGATGTGATTTCTCACCCCTTACTATATATAATAATGTGTAACTGATATGAAAAACAAGATAACGATTATTGGTATCGCAGGAGGTACAGGGTCGGGCAAGACGACTGTGGTGAAGAAGATTGTCGAGGCTCTGCCACCGCACTATGTCGCAGTGGTCCCGTTAGACTCGTATTATAATGATACTACGCACATGACCGACGAGGAGCGTAAGGCAATCAACTTCGACCACCCAGACGCGTTCGACTGGAAACTACTGAACCAACAGCTACAAGAACTTCGCCATGGGCACGCTATCGAGCAGCCAACTTATTCGTATGTGCTCAGCAACCGACTGCCGGAGACAATACACGTAGAACCTAAGCCCGTAATCATAATTGAAGGTATCATGACCTTGATTAATAGGAAGCTAAGGGATATGATGGATTTGAAAATCTTCGTGGATACTGACTCTGACGAGCGACTAATACGCAATATTAAGCGTGACACGATAGACCGTGGTCGCACGGTATCTATGGTGGTAGAGCGCTACCTGAGTGTGCTCAAACCCATGCATGAGCAATTTATTGAGCCCACCAAACGATATGCTGACCTGATAATCCCACAGGGCGGCGAGAATAAGCGTGGTATTGCTATCTTGTGTAAATATATCGAGGGACTGGTGCCGAACGATTAGACCTAACCTAATCTACAGCCTCGGCATCTTCAATCTCGACATCGTCAACAATCTGGGCATTCTCGATTTCCTGAATGCCCTCTTTTTGTGTTGACGCGTCATTCTTTGTCTCGTCCGCTTGCGTCTCTACTTCCTTGAATCTCTTCTTCATAGAATAGATCTTTACAGCGTGAATGCATTCCACCACACCGTAGACCATCAGTCCCCAGCCAATAACCTTTAGTGGCAGAGTGGCAGCCTCCATGGGCTTGGCTATTACCAGTATGCCGATGACCAGTGTGATGAGTGGCATGAGCCAGAAGAGCAGTGGAATGCTACTGTAGCGACGGGCAAGGGCCAAGGTGATCAGCTGATTGATACTGCCAAGTATGAGAATGGAGGCAAGCACGTATGCAACACCTATGATAAGGTCGGTAGGCATGACGGCAAGAATGACACCCAGAATCATACAGCCCACTCCGAGAATGGGAAACATGGGCTTACGCTGCTGGATGAGGTTCCCGTTGGCATCGTATATCTCAATGCCTTCGCTCTGATAGTCGGTCTTTTCTTGTTCTGACATGGCTTTGTCGTAGCGATGTCTCTCGTACAAATAAGCCAAATATGATATAGCACCCGAGACGAAGAATAGTCCTCCTGCGGCTATCGTCATCCATTTCATGGTGTCTTCACGATATTTTACCAACAATATACCTACGGTTATTGCGACAAGTGCACGAAATATTGAACTCTGAAAGATTCTCATAGTATTAGTTGTTATTCGTATTTATCTTCTCATACCGCACCTAATGCGGATTTCTTATAATTGCTTTCAGCGGACAAAATTAATATTTTTCTATGAAACAAAGATATAAATTCAATAATTATATGTACTTTTGCACGACATGACCACATAAGGCTTCGCCAAGGAAAGGATGAAAGTAATATATAATAAGTATTTCCCGTTCGGCAAATTCTTCGCCACCAATATCTGCGGAATAATATTCTGCCGCAGTGACAAGGGGCACCTAAGCGAAGTAACGAAAAATCATGAATATATTCACACCCTGCAACAGCGTGAGATGCTATATGTGGGTTTTACCCTGTGGTATCTGATAGAGTGGTTGTGGCGATATGCCAAATGTCGCAACTTCATGAAGGCCTATTATGACCTGTATTTCGAGCGCGAGGCTTACAAGATGGAACGTGATCTTGGATATGCCACCCGACGCAAACCATTCGGCTGGTGGCACATGTTCGTCAGGAAGGGCTCTTTGCTACATGAGATAGGCGAATTTCTTGGTACAATAGCTAACTTCGTGAAGCGAGACTTCCTTTGGACCAAGTATCTCTATGTAATGTGTCTTATCGCCCTGGTGATTGTCGGGCAGGTGGTCTACAACGTATACGATATCTTTATTGCTCCATCCTATCTTGACGGAACGTCGATGATACGTCTGCCGTTGATATATATAACAATGTATTTCCTTGTGTTGATTCCGACACTTGCAATGCATTCGGAGCTATGGCGGCTTAGGCGATGGCAGGTGTGGGTGTTTCCCGTCGTCTTGTTGACGATAGATGGCGCAGGACAGGGATTTCATGCTTATGCTCAGTGGGCTGACGACTATTCAGTATGGTTTAAGGATAAATACTACTTGGACTTGGTTGGGGCTTTTCTGTTCCGTTCGGTGTTCATAGTAGGATCGCTAATCGTATTTCACAGGTTGGTGGAGGGCCGCTTTGGATTGTATGGACTGAAACGCTCATCGCAATATCTGCGAGTGTATGCACTCATATATGTTCTCTTATTACCTATATTCCTTGCTGTGTCATTTACTCCTCAGTTCCTTAGCTATTACCCCAAGATGAACATTACAATGTACGATGGTGCACTGGGGTGGAACAGGTGGCAGGTGATTGGACTCTTCGAACTATGCTATGCTAACGACTTCCTTGGAGTGGAGAGTATGTTCCGTGGTGCATTGGTAGTGGGAATGGCGCGATGGCTGGGGCGCAGGGCAGTATTGCCTATGGTCATGACATATATGTGTATTCATCTTGGTAAGCCCGATCTGGAACTGTGCTCGTCGGTTGTTGGTGGCTATCTGTTGGGTGTGTTGGCATGGCGCACCAGCCATTTATGGGGTGGAATAATCATTCACCTTGGCATCGCTATGTTCTTCGAGGCTGTGGGTATCTTTAGACTTTTGTTTGGCTGAGTAACAAGGAGTTATGGAGAAGATAAAGACTGTATTATACTTGGTTCGTCATGGAGAGACGGTGGACAACGTCAACAAGATTATGCAAGGACAGACACAAGGCGAACTGACCCAGAATGGTGTTGCACAGGCTGAGGCTTTGGGACGTAAATTGACAGATGTCGATTTCGATGGTTTTGTGTCAAGCGATCTTAAACGTTCTGTCGACACCTGTAGTATTATTGCTAAATATCATGACGGGGAAGTGGTGACTACACCATTGTTGCGTGAGCGTGAATGGGGTAGTTTTACTGGTCGATATATACCTGATTTGAAGGACGAGACATGGCCCGACGACATAGAGTCGTTAGACAATCTAAAAGAACGGGCAGGGAAGTTTCTCCGTTGGCTGTGTGAGAGATTCCCCAATCAGACAGTACTCGCTGTAGGTCATGGTATCATCAATAAAGCTATTCAGGCTGTGCTTTTCAATAAGCAGATGAATGAGGTTACGAGAATGGAAAACGGTGAGGTTAGAATCCTCACCGTTGAATAGTATTGTTGTGAAAAATGGTCTATCGGCGACCGAAGTGACCATGTCCGCCACCAGAACTGCCTCCCGAACGACTGCCACCTCCGAAAGAATGGCTGCCTCCACCAAAGCTTCTGCTGCCTGAACTGCTACCGAAACTTCTGCTACTAGAGCTACTGCTGCCAAAACTTCTGCTACCAGAGCTGCTGTTTCCGAAAGAACGGCTTCCGCTTGAGCTGCCTCCGAATGAAGAGCTGTTGGAGTGGCTGCTTGACGGACTGAATGAGCGGCTTGGAGAGGTGGAACTACGGTCGCTGCTTGAGCGGCTACCCATGCCGAAGCCCCTTGTAGGACGGTTTGATGAACCAGAGTTCGTCACAGTTGTTCTTGTTGAGCTCTCACGTGTACCGAATCCGTGACCACCATTATTGTCCCTGTTTCCTCCGCGTGTGAATGCACCATTATTGTCTCTGTTTCCTCCGCGTGTGAATGCACCATTGTTGTCTCTGTTTCCTCCATGTGTGAAAGTTCCATTATTGTCCATGCTGCCTCCATGTGAGTATGTGTCGTTGTTATTATGCGAGCGACCATTTCTGCCTCTGTTCATGTCGTGCGAAGTCCCGTTGTTGCCAATACTTCCGTGGTGACGATTGTCATTGTTGTTGAATCCGCTGTGACCATTGTTGTGATGACCACCGTTGTTATGGTTGTCATTACGTGAGGAGAATCCATGATTGCCATGACTGCCTGGCTTATGTGTAGAGCGCATTCCTACGTGGTGTTCGCGAGATGGCTTGTGGTGATTAGGACCAAACGAACGACCGTGATACCATGAGCGACCGCCATTGTGGTGCCATGAGTGACCGCCACGATAGGATACCCAGAAGGTGGGACGGCCGAAGTATAGGTATGTACGATGTGGATAACGGGCATAGATGCCGAAGTGCCAGTAGCCTCCATCCCAGTAGAGTGGACGATAGAAGTAGCTTGCTGCGCAATAAGCGGCATACTGCCAGTCATAGAGTACGTAACTCATGTCGAGGTTACGATAGTTCCAGTATGTACCGTAGAGGTCATCGTATGAGTTGACGCTCATCAGATAGTCGAGGTTGATCTCATAGGCAGCCTCATACTGCTCTTCAGTGAGGTCGAGCTCGTATGCCATCTTGTCAGTGAGGAACAGAGCTTGCTGGCGTGCCTGCTCGTAGCTCATAGCGTTGGCTGATACTGTCATTGTAAACAGTGCTGTCAGCATGATGACTAATTTCTTCATAGTTGTATCGTTTTAAGTGTTAATATTCTTGTTTCTGTTTTTTCACATTGCAAAATTGCAAAGAAATAATATGCCTCCAAAAGGATTTTCCCTAATCGGGAGAGGAAAATCCCTAAACTATAATAATACCCGCAAAAATACGTTATATTAGAGATTATATATATAATGTGTATGAGGAAAATACTACCAATAGTTGTTACTGTGCTGATGTTTTTTGAAGTACAGTCCAATGCTCAATACAAGGTACCTGAGGTTAAGTCGCAGCCGATAAAGCCTTTTGAAGATGTCGAGTATAAGGTTGAGTTTCAAGGTGCTTTATCCAACGATAAAACTCCTTTATGGCTGAATGCCAACAGATACGGACTTAGTTCTTTGGATAAGACCAATGGCTATCTGCGTGGCGCCATAGAGCGCCCAATCAGCGTAGATGCCGAAAAGAAATGGGGACTGGGCTACGGATTGGATGTAGCCATACCTCTCCATTATACAAGCAAAGTTGTCATCCAGCAGGCGTATGTTGAAGGACGCTGGTTGCATGGTGTGCTCTCCGTAGGTTCCAAACAATATCCTATGGCATTGAAAAACGACTCGCTGAGTTCTGGCTCTCAGACGCTTGGTATCAATGCCCGTCCTGTACCACAGGTCAGACTTGCCCTTGGCGACTATTGGGCTATACCTTTGACCAAGGGATGGTTACACCTGAAGGGACATATAGCTTATGGACGTATGACCGACGACAATTGGCAGCACGACTTTACTCATAAGCAAAGCAAATATGCTGACGGCTTGCTATACCATAGTAAGGCTGGCTATCTGAAGGTTGGCAATGAAGAACGTTTCTTCCCACTGTCTGTAGAACTCGGACTGGAGATGGTATCTGTCTTTGGCGGAACGACATATATTCCTGGTGAAGATGGTAACGTCACTACAATCAAGAGTAAGAAGGGATTGAAATCTTTTTGGAATGCTTTTTGGCCAGGAGGTTCGGATGCCGGTGAGACGACTTACCAGAATGCTGAGGGCAACCAGTTCGGTAGCTGGGTTGCCAGAATCAATTATGACACCGAGTGGTGGACACTCAGCGCATACGCAGACAAATATTTTGAAGACCATTCAGCCATGCTTCAACTCGACTATGACGGTTATGGGTCTGGCGATGAGTGGGAGAAGAAGAAGGACAAAAAGTTCCTTGTATACGACTTTAAAGACTGGATGCTTGGACTGGAATATAACTATAAGCCAGATAACTGGCTGAATACCATCGTCGCAGAGTTCCTATACACTAAGTATCAGAGTGGTCCCATTTATCACGACCATACCAAGACTATTCCCGACCATATTGGTGGCGTGGACGATTTCTACAATCATGGCATCTCATTAGGCAATCAGCACTGGGGACAGGTGATGGGCAACCCACTCTATCTCTCACCAATATATAACACAGATGGCGAGATCTATATAAAAGACAACCGCTTCATTGCTGTCCATCTCGGACTCGCCGGTCATCCTTCAGAGCGATTCAATTATCGCATTCTTGGCACATGGCAGGAAGGTATTGGTACATATAAGATCCCCTATCTTGACAAACATCATAACGTCAGTTTCCTCACCGAGGGAAGCTACCATATCAGTAGTCGCAGCAAATGGCTCGACAATACTTCTATTACGGCGGGATATGGTATGGATTTCGGTGCTATATTGGGCGGAATCAATTATGGCTTTCAACTGACAATAACTAAACGAGGAATATTAGGAAAATAATTATGAGAAACATACTACGCACATTTGTTTTGTTTGCAGTGATGGCAACCTTGTCATCGTGTAGTTGGTTTGAGACCGATAATGCTGGTGACCTTGAGGGACTTTGGCATGTCCGTTCGGTAGAATTCAAAGCCGATGGCACGAAGACCGACCTTAGTTCTGAGCGCTACTATTGGGCATTCCAGAAGAAGCTCTTGCAGATGGAGGATAAAGAGGGGAAGGCGGAAACGTTTTTGTGGCGTTTCCAAAAGGATGAAAACAAACTTACCATTTCACAACCATATCGCTACGACCGAGAGAATGGCGATGAACCATTGGAGTCTACCGACTTGTTAGCTCCCTATTTCATTGAGAATCTCGAAGAGACTTTCACCATCGAACATCTTGGCAGTGGTACGATGTTGTTGTCGTCAGAAACGGTACGCTTGAGTTTCAGAAAGTTCTGAGCGTAATAGATAATGTTCCCCGTTCAGAATTTCTTACCGAAAGCGATATTCAGAAAGGTTTTCAATAGAATCTTTGCGTCAAACCACCAGGAACGGTGCTCCAAATAATACAGGTCCAGTTCCAGTCGACGCAGCATCTTTTCTATTGTGTCGGTATATCCGTTGTATAGTGTAGCGTATGAGGTGACACCAGGTCTCACCTGATATAGATATACATATCTTGGGTCACGTTCCATTATCTTGTCTATGTAGAATTTTCTCTCTGGTCGTGGCCCCACAAAAGCCATATCGCCCTTAAAGACATTCCATAACTGTGGCAGCTCGTCCAGATGGTGATCGCGCAAGAACTTGCCGATACGAGTCAGTCTTGGGTCATTGTCAATTTGGAGCAACTCCTCACCGTTTTTCTCTGCATCGGCTTTCATGCTGCGGAATTTATATATTCTGAATGGTTTTCCGTTCAGCCCTATTCTTTCTTGGCTATAAAAGGCCTTACCACCACTACATTTGATTAGTGTATAGCACAAAAGTATAAGAGGAGAGAATATGATAAGGCAAATGGCAGATATACATATATCTGTCAATCTCTTCAACCTGTCATATCCTTTACTACTCTTCGACATTTACAAAACTCTCTTTACCTTTGTTACCTATAATCCTATCCAAAACCAAATGGAATGCTATATAAATGATGATATCCACAATAGCAATTATAGTGCAATCTATCGGCACTACATACATGATTGCATTTATCATGCAGAAAACTAATGCGAGAAGAAGGATGAAGATAAGAGTCTGATGCTGGTTCAGCCCTGCCCTCATCAACTTATGGTGTATGTGGTTCTTGTCGGCGGAAAACAATGGTTTCCTATTCCTAATCCTGGCGATAACAACCCTTACCACGTCAAACATCGGTACGATCAATAATGTGTATGGCAACAACAGTCCCTCCATTCTGAATGGCATTACGTTGGGATTGTGCATGGCGAATTTAACAAGCAGAAATCCCAGAATAAATCCTAATGTCAGACTTCCGGCATCACCCATAAAGATCTTTCTATTCAACTCTTCTTTGCCGAAAACGTTAAAGTAGAAATATGCTATCAGCACTCCCATGAGTCCTGCAATCAATATACCGTACAGCCCTAAATGTTCACGCATGAAAATCATGTAGAATCCTGTCAATGCCAGAAACGCCAAGCCTGATGACAATCCGTCTATCCCATCAATTAGATTTATTGCGTTTGTGATAAACACCAGTACAAAGACTGTCAGTGGTATTCCTATCCAATATGGTATCTCATAGATACCTAAAAACCCATAGAAATTGTTGAAATACAAGCCCGCAAGTGGTACGAGCGATGAGGCGATAATCTGTACGGTGAACTTTACCGTAGCATTCAGCCCAATAAGGTCATCAACAATACCTACACTATATATCAACAACAGACTTACAAAGAAGTATATCGACCAAAGATTCATAGAAATCCTGTCTATCGATGTGTTGTTGAATACGGTGATGGCAATCATAAATGCCACAAGCATACTCGGTAGGAAAGCCACACCACCCAGTCTGGGAATAGCATTCTTGTGGATCTTTCTCTTGTCAGGATTGTCGTATAGTCCTCTCTTTTTGCAAAAATCCAAAATCTGTGGTATGAATATGAATCCACACACAGTGCTAAGTGCTAATGCAAAAAAAGAAAGAATATAATATATTGCCATGCTATCATTCAGTGCTTACATTAATAACTCATATTTGATTTGTTTTATTGCCTCCATTTACAAAAAAGATATTCCTTTGAGGAATATCTTCTTGTGGAGCAGGTGGGAGTCCTTATATTTTGTGGAGCTGGTGGGAGTCGCGCTCGACTCCAGTCGCTTTTACCAAGCGTAGCGACTAAAAGAACCCACACGTGGGTGAGACTCCTTATATGTGGTGGAGCTGGTGGGAGTCGAACCCACGTCCGCACAAGGAAACCATACACTTTCTACACGCTTATTCCAGCCTTCGGTTTTCGAATATCAGCAAGACCTGGACCACCAACTGATACCTTATCCTCAAAATTTTCATCCCACAGCCGAGGCTTCCGTAAGACTATTTCCGATTTGCCTGCGCCGCTTGATCAAGAAGATTCGGAACAACATCCCTTGAGCGACGTCTCGTCCCCCTACCTTGTAAGGGGATAAAGCCAGTAACCTACTATGCTTCGGTTAGGCAGCGAGAGCATACTGATTGTTGCCAATTAATTGTTTGAAAGCTCAGATTAAGGAGGTAGCCATCGAGCCTCCGCGTGCTTATGTACCATTTCGTCTCGCCGTCAAATCCAGACAGCCCCATGATAAAGCGGATGCAAAAGTAATAGCATTTTGCGATATTTGCAAATATTTTATATAAAAAAACAGAAAAGTAGGTATAAAACCATTACCTTTGCAACAAAATTAGCTTTTCGGAGTTATATTTATAAAAAAGAAAAAACCACTTGTATACAATGAGAAGATATCTTTGTTTGCTCCTCATGTCGTTCATGATGGTTGGAGTCTATGCCCAGTCAGGTATGAGCGATAGTGAGGTGATGGATTTTATAGGCAAGGAAACGAAGAAAGGCACCCCTAATGCCCAGATTGTTACTAAGCTCATGCAAAACCATGTGGACATCAGTCAGATACGTCGTGTCCGTAGCCAGTATGAAAAGATCAAAAGTGGTGGTGGCGTCACCACTACCAATATAGAAAATGCCGAAGGTGGTAGCAGGGGCAGGGTAAACAATTCAGACCCGAAGCAAGCTTACCAACAAGCGACGGAAAAAGTTGAACAGAACTCAGACTATCGTATTAGACCTATGCCGTATGATCGCCCTGCAGGTAGTGATTACGTAGAAGGTGAGCAGATGAATGGTATGCTAAGTGATATGACAGGTGAAGATAAAGAAAAAGAAAAATCTGTACTATACTTTAACCGAAAAAGAGTCTTTGGTCATGATTTTTTCAATCGTGAGGATCTTTCTTTTGAACCTGTGATGAATATCGCCACACCAGCCAATTATCGTCTTGGTCCTGGTGATGCCGTTTATATTGATATCTATGGCGCATCTCAGAAGTCCACTCAGAGTACAGTCTCTCCTGATGGTGACATCAATATTGATGGCTTCGGACCTATTCAGGTCAGTGGACTCACCGTGGCGCAAGCCAATGCCCGCCTTCGTTCTACTCTCGGTGCCCGCTATAGCAGTTCTAAGGTTCGTCTCACTGTAGGTCAGACCAAGACCATTCTTGTCAATGTCATGGGTGAGGTCAAGAAGCCTGGAACATACACTCTTTCAGCTTTTGCCACAGTGTTCCATGCCCTTCACATGGCAGGAGGTGTGACCGATCTTGGTACGCTTCGTAATATAAAAGTCTACCGCAATGGTGCCCTCGTCAGTGTTGTCGATGTGTATGACTATATGCTCAATGGCAAACTCACAGGCAATGTACGTCTTTCAGACAATGATGTTATTGTTGTTGGAGCCTACGATTGCTTGGTCAATATCGCAGGTAAGGTGAAGCGGCCAATGTATTATGAGATGAAGAAGAATGAGAGTCTTGGCACGCTCATACGTTACGCAGGTGGTTTTACAGGTGATGCTTATACCAAGTCTGTTCGTGTCATTCGCAAGAATGGCAGACAATATTCCATTTATACCGTCAACGAGTTCGATGCAGGCTCTTTTCGTGTTGCTGACGAAGATTCTGTAAGTGTTGATTCTGTCATTGCTCGCTATGAGAATATGGTACAGGTCAAAGGTGCCGTCTTCCGTCCTGGTATGTATCAGGTTGGCGAGGATATCAATAGCGTTCGCTCGCTTCTCGAGGCAGCTGAAGGAGTCACAGAGGAAGCCTTCATCGCTCGAGCCATCATTCATCGTATGCGCGAAGATCGTTCCCTTGAGGTCATCCCTGTTGATGTTAAAGGCATCATGGATGGTTCTGTAGCTGACATAGCATTGCAGAATGAGGATGTGTTGTTCATTCCTACCCGACAGGATGTTCAGGAAGAGCAGACGCTCACAATCCATGGCGAGGTACAATATCCTGGTATATATAAGTATGCTGCCAACGAGACCCTTGAGGACTTCATTCTTCAGGCTGGTGGTCTCAGGGAGACAGCCTCTACTGTCAAGGTGGACGTAGCCCGTAGAGTTGTCAATCCCGAAGCGCTCCAGCCAGATTCAGCCATTGCCCAAACCTTCAGTTTCGCTCTGAAAGATGGTTTCATTGTTGATGGTGAACCAGGCTTTATCTTAAAACCTTTCGACCACGTCTATGTACGCCGTAGTCCAGGTTATAACAATCAGCAGAATGTATTTATTGATGGCGAGGTTATGTTCTCTGGTGCATATACCATGATCAAGCGTGACACACGTCTTAGCGATCTCGTCAAGTTGTCTGGTGGCTTCACTGATATGGCATACGTTCAGGGAGCACGCCTGATACGTCAGGTCAATGCTGATGAACGAGCCCGTATGGAGAGCATCCTCCGTATGGAGAGCGAGCGTCAGCAGAAGAATCTCTTGGAGATGGCGGCATCCAGTCAGAATGGCTCTTTCA
Organism: uncultured Prevotella sp.; assembly: GCA_900316295.1. Lineage (GTDB taxonomy): Bacteria > Bacteroidota > Bacteroidia > Bacteroidales > Bacteroidaceae > Prevotella. The sequence goes on along the minus strand of ONCJ01000023.1, from coordinate 23,951 downwards.
GTGACATAGCTAAGCAGACGCAACAGAAAGAACTCGAAAAGTTCAATATACCTGATTCTTATCCTGTAGGTATAGAACTTGAAAAAGCAATAGCAAAACCAGGAAGCGATGCCGATATCCTTCTTCGTGAGGGTGACCGCCTTGTCGTTCCGCGTTACAATGGTACTGTCAAGATCAATGGAGCTGTGCTCTATCCCAACTCAGTCAGCTACGTCCCGGGTAAAAGCGTCAGCTACTATATTGATCAGGCTGGAGGATTTGGCAATGAAGCCAAGAAGCGTGATACATACGTACTCTATATGAATGGTATGGTAGCCAAGGTTGGTCATAATGCCAAGGTGCGTCCTGGTTGTGAGATTGTCGTTCCAACTAAGCGCCAGTCGCGTATGGGACTTGCTGAGAAACTTGCTATTGGTACCAGCACTGCAACTATCGCTACAATGATTGCTACTATAGCAAATATGGCAAAATAAATAGTTAGACATGGAAGAAAAGAATAAGAAAAAACAAGCCGTAGATATATTTGTTATTTGTAACCGTATATGGAAGAAAAAAATGCTCTTCTGTATTGTTGGTGTCGTGTCTTTTAGCCTTGCGTGTCTGTGGAATTTACCAGCTCCTCGATATTATCAGTGTCAGGTCGTTCTTGCTCCAGAGAATACGGCTGGTAGTGGTGGTGTTATGGGTAATATGGCTGCAATGATGGGAATCGACCTTAATGGGAATGTAGCTGGTGATGCTATTGTGCCAGAGATATATCCTAAAGTGTTGCAATCAAATGATTTTATAAATAGTATTATCAATATCAATGTTAAGAGTAAAGATGGGGATATTGACACTACCTATTATGCATACAAGCAGAAATTTCAGAAGGGAAATCCTGTAATTAAAACATTAGCGATAGTCCCCAAAGCTATTTTGAAACTGTTTGCAAAAAAAGAGGAAATATCAGGCAAAGGTTCCTCTAAAGGTGTCGATTTGTTTAACTTGACAAAGGAACAAAGTGATGTCTTTGAAGCAATTATCAATACTGTAGGTTGCAGTGTGGAGATGAAGACAGGATTAATAACTATTACGGTTACAGAACAGGATCCGTTAATATGTGCAACCGTTGCTGATTCTGTCAGGGCAAAACTTCAAGACTTTATAACAGAATATCGTACCAATAAGGCTCGTAATGATGTAGAGTACTATAGGAAGTTAACGGCTGAGGCGAAACGCGAGTACGAAAAGGCGCGTCAGGGCTATGGTAGCTATGCAGACCAGAATACAGATGTCGTCATGCAAAGCTACAAACTGAAAGAAAGTGATCTTGAAAATGATATGCAACTGAAATTTAATGCGTATTCTGTAATGCTCAATCAGTTGCAGATGGCTGAGGCAAAGTTGCAGGAACGTATTCCTGCATTTACAGTAATTCAAGGGGCCACCGTTCCACTAAAACCAGCAGGACCGAAACGCATGTTGAACATCTTATTTTTTATGGTATTCACTGCAGTTTTGACGGGTCTGTATGTTTGTCGGGATTTGATAGCGAATGAACTTAGGTCAGAATAAAAAATAGTTAGCCTTTTTGGCTAACTATTTCTTTATATAGATGTATATATTCTTCAAAGCATTGGTGCATGTCAAAATGTTGTTCTGCCCATGTTCTACACTTCTCTTTATATAAATCTTTTCCTTTCTTGCATACACCTTGAATTGCTTCAGCTAATCCGTTTATATCCCCTTGCTTTACAACTATTCCTGTATCTTTATTTATACTTTCAGGGCTGCCGCCTGTTCTGTAGCTTATAACAGGAGTGCCACATGCTATGGATTCAAGATTTGTAGTAGGGTAGTTGTCTTCGTATGTTGGATTTACGAATACATTTGCAGCTGAGTATAGTTGCGTTAATTCCTTTTGCTCTTGTGTACGTTCAATACCGATAATTCCTTTTGGTAGTATTGACTTTTGTTTCTTAGAAACTCCTACAAGAACAATATTATAAACTTGTGGCAGTATTGTACGTAAGCGAATGAAATCTGCAAATCCTTTTCGGCCGTTCCATACGTTTGCTACACCAAGTATTGTATATTTGCCTGTTATGCCATTTTTTGCTTTGATAGCTTTGACGTCCTCTGTGGGCTGGAAATTGTTAAGGTCTATTCCGTTATGTATTACCCTTATATGAAATTGGTTAAGGAATGACTGTCGTGTCAAATCGCCAAGCCAATTACTTACGGGAACAAGAGTCATATTCTTTATAGACGTAAAACACTGTTGTTTGGTCTCCCAGTTCTCTTTTGATCTGTCAGCTATTAGTGTGGTGGGATATTTTTTCTTGCATGGACATGGGGCACAGCACCCATTTCTCCATTTCTCACATTTTGCAAAATCGAAGTGTGCGCAATGTCCAGTGAACGACCAACAGTCGTGTAGTGTCCATACTATCGGTGTGTCCAACTTGCTTAAGTAATCAAACAACAATTGGTAGTTTATGTAATATCCGTGAATATTGTGCAGATGGATGATGTCTGGTTTGATTTCTTCTACCTTTTGAATAAATTGCCTTGTAGCTTGTCGTGACGCTAATCCATGATTGTCAAACAACCGACTCTCTATGCCATGCTCAATTAAGTCAAACTTCGTTCCAATGCGTATGAGGTTGCTTTCTGAAGGGTTCGCATAACGTCCGTATGCAATCATCGATTGCCATCCTTCTGCCATTACTAATCTGCCAATCTGCTCAGCTATCTTTCCTGTGCTTCCACTGTTGGCAGTTACGTTTATCTGTAGAACCTTCATACGCTAATTTTGTTTTGTTTGTGATTAGTCCAGATATATCTCTATTTGTTTTTGTGCCCGCTTCGCAAAGTCCATCTTTGATACACCATGTCGCAAGCGATTATAGGAGTCAATATCACATATTTTCTTTATTGCCTCTGTCAAAGACGTAGGCTTGTCGTATTGGAAGACAATACCTGTCTCGTCCGTTACTAAATCTTCATTGCAGCCCACCTTATCACTTACAATGACGGGACATCCGTTGTTTAGAGCCTCTTCAACAACCAATCCCCATGGTTCCCGTATGCTTGGTAGGATAAAGCAATCTGCCTGTTGATAGTAGGTGGCCAATTCTTTATTTGGTATGGCTCCAGTAAAGAGAATGTTCTTACCAGCTATTGCTTTCAACTGAGCTTCCATAGGTCCAAAGCCAATAATGGTCAGTGTTAAGTGAGGAAATGAGTTGAAAACTGAAATAAGCATTTCTAAGTTCTTCTCAGGAGCTAACCTGCCAACATATATGAAATTGCGAACCTTGTTTCGTGATTCAAAAGGTGGTTGGTCGATATAGTTTAGAAGTCCGCATCCTCCTGTATAGTGCAAGTCTCCTGAAAATCCTAATTTCCTGAGCAGCCTGCCTTGCGGCTTACCCGAAGGGTATCCTATTGAGATTCTGTTAAGGAAGTATTTCTTAATGATGTCTTTGATGGCTGATGGTTGGTATTCAAAGATACTTGATTCGCAGACTACTGCGTTTTTGCTTCTGGGGGAAAGCCATGCAGCTACATGAAATGTTGGCTCATTCCATCCGCCAATAACCAAATGGTCGAATTTCGTGTTCCTCAAAATCTGTGCCAGTTGCCATCCTTTTTTGCATATATTTCCTTGCAGGAATTCATACTCACAATTTAGTGATTCTGACACGAAATCTGCGTTGCGGTCGTCACAATTGACTTTCGTAAGAATGATTAAGACATGTTTATGCTTTGCAACCTCATTCCACTGCTTAACTTTGTAGAATGAGGGAATGTTTGACAGGAATATTATGTCATATTTTTGTTTGAGCATAACTTGTATATTTCTTACATTTTCATGATTCTCTTTAGTGTATAATAAAGATTTGGGAAATAAACATTCAATGTTCTTCCTGTCCATACGATGGGAAGCCGTATAGGAGCGATACGTCTAATGAAGTGCATATAATCCTTATTAGAATGTAAGGGATTATTGAAGTATTTCTTTCGTTCACTTAGCGACATGGCTTTTATCTTATCCGCCTCAGTATCATAATCGTTGTGGTCGTGTGCGCAACGACCGCAATAATTTGCCGTAACAAAGACAGGTAGTTGATTGATACGAGCAGTATTGCTATAGTCATAATCAGCAATACTATGTTGATATTTGTCATGAAAGATGCCAATCTTTGACACGATAGATGTCGGAACTAACAAAATGTTTGCATTTGTTATATCACAGGGCTGTGGTTCTCCTGTAGGGTTAAGCAGTGTCATGGTAAAAAGTAATTTATTTACCCATTTACTTCCACCGTATGTGGTTTTTGAACAGTCTATAGTGTCACATGTGATACCGCTAACCAATCCGTGTATACCATATTTGCTGAATTCGTATTGCTCTGCGTCTAATAGTTCAGAAAATACACTATTCATCAGTTCAACGTCATCATTCAATAATAGGTAGTAATTCCATTCTTTATTTCTTTTTATGGCTTCTTTCCAACAGAATCTCATTCCTCCAGCCCAATATAGATTCCCATTTCCATGTAAAATATGCAAGGTGCTTGCGTTAGGAAATATATTACGTGCCGCTTCTACAGTCCCATCTGTGCATCCATCGTCGGTAAGGAAAATCTCTATTATGATTTTCTCTTTAGATTGTTTGTTGTGATTTACCAATGCAGTTTTAAGGGAATACAAGCATTTTGTAGTCTTTTCCTGTCTGTTGTGACAAGTAAGTAAGATGGCTATATGTATATCGTTTGTTGCAGTCATTTCATGTAGAGAATAAGATTACATAAATGTCGGAGCACTAAAAATGGTGTGATATTCAAAGAACCTATCATGCCATATAGGGGAGTAGAAGAATTCTGTGATTTCCTTGCCCATAATAATGATTTGTGCCAATATGACAATAAACATCCATGGATGTTGTTTTGCAAATTTGAATAACCAAGGCCATAGAATGATTTCCCAAATGGTAAAGAAGATGACCATTCGCCCTGCTGGCGGAATAATGGTTCCTATCGCAGCAATGAAATAGGAAGCAATTACTAAAAGAATAATGGATTGCTTGTCTTTTTCAATTATCTTTGGTAATATAAATAATAGGACAACTAATTTGATGTATGAAAAGTATACTCCAAGACCAGAGTTCGCTATTTCTCCTTGTTCTCCTGCATATACAGCATAGCTGCGTACGCCTTCGTCGGCAATCATAAACTGTACAAGAGCACTTCCGATATACTGAAATCCGTATGTGTTCCATAGGAAAAGAAACATTCCTATTCCAACCATCAAAATATATGTTTTGTTATTATTCTTGAAGTGTATGTAGAACGCAGGTAATGTTGCCATTGTAATCATGTTGCTGAGATGGAAAGTTGTTCCCAACATTATAATTCCAATAGCCCAAAACAGGTATCCACGTACCTTCTTGTCTGTCATCAACTCAACTACCAATATGTAGAGGCATACGCAAAGGTATTGGCGCATCATACTTGCATCTACAGGGAACCATGTCGTGAAAACATAGAAGGCTATGGCTATCCAATAGGATTTAGGTTCTACAAAGCGTATTATCATTCGCCTTATAACCCAGTTCTCGAATAAGGTCAGGGCAATAATCATGCCAAAGAACCCAAGATGTAATGTACCAAACAATCGATTCAGTATTACCCATCCATATTCTTTACCACCTCTGAGCGCTGCATTCTTTTCTATGTCAAATAAGTCAAAATTTGCAGTATTGAAATTTTGGTACATCTCGAGGTATGCAAGATAGTCATTACCCCACATATAGCGGATGGCGAGGAAGGTGGTGATGACCAAGAAGGCACAATTAAGTCCGAACTTCTTGTTCGATGGAATAAGAGCAAGAAATACTGCCAAGAATGCTATTGTGAAATATGCTACCATGTTAAATTAACTTGTGGATCTCTCCTTCAGGAATCTTATAATTAGAAACGTCAGAAAGTAAGGAAAAGTATAAAGTTACCTTAAATACTTAAAACCTGAAGCCTCTTAAGCCATATCTCAAAGAAGTGGTCATATACGCTGTAGCCCTTGGTATCGTGATAAACCAAATCTTTTTCTGTCAACACCTCAAGTGACTTTTTTATACTGCTGGCACTCGGCAGTTCGTACTTCTGTATAAAGGCATTCGATTGTGGTTGTGCCACACATCCCTCTTTGGCAATAGCCTTCAGTACATGAAATTGATTGTCTGTAAGAAAGGTTATCAGAGTCTCGTACTGGCTTGACTTGTCGTCCAGGATACTTACAATAGCCTCGTTTACCTGCCGATTGTTCTCTACCTTTTTATTTTACTTCTGATGTTTTACTCTAAATGTTACACCTTTTGTGTTACACCTTTTATGCGATGCAAAGGTAGTAAATAATTTTAATTACGCAAAATTGCATTACGCAAATGTGTGTAATTATCTTAGTGCTTATCCATTACCGCTTTATATGTGTCGATTAATTCTTCTATAATCTTCTCTGGGTTATGACGTTTCAGTGCCACCTGTCGCATTGGTTCTGTGTCAATCTCGTCCTGCTTTTCAAACAACTGTACAATCTTATGGGCTAACATTTCAACTTCTTCAAAGCGATAAAGATGTTCCTCGTCGCCTTGCATCATGTCGGGAATACCACCAACTTGAGATGCAAGCACGGGAACACCGAGAATCTGAGCTTCTGCCAGTGAATTGGGACTGTTCTCTATACTGCTTGGACAGATGAATACGTTGCTATGCAGATATTCCCGCTTCATCTCCTCGGCATTCAGATTACCCGTGAAGGTGACGTGTCCTGTCAGGTTGTGTTTCTTTATTAGTCCTTTAATTATCTTCCCGTATGTTGATATGCGTAGTCTGTCCTTCCATGTGCCTTTGCTGAAGGTAATATCGCGCCCCGCCACACGTAGTTGCAGGTCAGGATATTGTTTGATGACGGTTCCTAATGCTGATATTATCTTGTGGAGTCCCTTTAGTGGATATCCTGCTTGGCTTGCAAAGATGGTATGTGGTACACATTTGTTATAGTCCCACTTTCCTTCGTAAAATTCTGTTCTTAATATTTCTCCTCCATGGAAATATGTTATTTGCGGATTAATAGTTAAGACCTGTGCTCTATCCCATGCCGTGCGCCCCATGATGTATCTGGATTCTCTAAACAGTTGCTTTTCATATTCACCACGTTGGGCCATCTCTTTTTGTTCCTGCATCAGCGAAGGTCGTAATAGACCTCGCAGGGTAATGTTGCGCCGTGCTTCAGAAGTGCTTATGCCTCCCATGTAGTAGCTCGCAATAGATGATACGATACCTTGGAGTGATATGATAGTCTTGTCTGCCCCGCACGCTCTGAGTGCTGCTAACGAGTGTGGGTATTCCGTTCCGTGAATGTGTACCACGTCGGGTTGTGTTTCTTGGAATATCTTTCGATATGCTTCTTCGTAGCATTTCTGATACGTTGTGTCTCCAACTGAAGGTATTGCAAAATGTGTTATCCCCTCACCCTGTATGGTCGTAATCTCCTTGACGAGAGGGGAGAGGGCTGCCACAGACATGCTTATGCCGTCTGTCTTGCAGACTTTCTCCGCCAGACTTGGAATCCATCCGCCAGTGCCCTTAACTTCTGCCTGTCCTCGAAGTTGTGCTTCTGCCTCGGGAAGCAGTGCATTGGTAATCCAAAGTATCTTCATCGGTATGTGTCTCAAATTAATAAGTAAATCCGAATAGCCATAAAGGTATGCGGTTGCCATACCCGACCTCCGTATCATCCACAGCAAGGAAACTGTTGGGGACATCTGCAATCTGCTCAAATGATTTCTTCCTTCCTCCAACTTCAAAGAGATATTTGTCGTTGACGAGGAAGTCACCTTGGAGAGGATACTTGACATCATTATTCACCTGCAATTGGCAACATAACGTCTATTGACTTCATATATAGTGAATTCTAGATAAATCTCTCATGTTCTGCAAATTGAAAGCAAAATTTTTTTTAGCCCTCGCTTAATCGGAATCTTAGTGCAAAAATAGTCTTTTGTGGTTTAAAATACAAATATTTTATTGATTTTTGTATTTCAAAATATAAAAAATAAAATATTTATATATTTCTGAATAAACCCCATCTCTTATTATTATTGTGTGGCGCTGGCATGATTTGCGAATGCGCAACCGCTGTTTCGGAAATGGCGGTTGCGATAGTCATTTGTCCCACGAAACAGGGCCTTCGGTAATACTATATTGATTGAGAGTATTGTCAAGAGCATGTTGAGCTAAAATCAAAAATCGTTCCGCAGCAACCTTCGGGGACCAGACATCGGCAATAGTATGTCGTGCCTTCTCTGCCATCTGCCTTCTCTGCGTAGGATTGTCAAGTAGGGCGGTGACTGCTTCCTCAAGAGAATCAAGGTTGCCCGACTTGAATGTTAGACCGTTCTTTCCGTTTTTGATTAGATAGGGAACGCTACCGATGTCATCACTTGCCACAGGAACGCAGCCGTTCGACATAGACTCGTTAAGTACAGCCCCCCATCCTTCGTTTCTATCACTCGTGAAGAGGAAAATGTAGTGTTTGCGCATCTCTTCCAGAATTTGCGCATTAGGGAGGTTGCCACAAAGATGTACGCAGTCTGATACGCCAAGTTTGTCTATAAGGATTCTTGTGTTTTCCTGCTGCTCTCCGCTGCCATACATGTTGATTTGGAACTTATATCCTTCATGTTTCAGCCTTACGGCAAGTTGGACAGGTAACTCGGGGTGCTTTAGTTTAAGAAATCTTGCACACCACATTATCTTTATGGGTTCGTCATTTGCAGTAGGGATGATGGCAGAAAGGTTTTCTTTTTGAGGAACGGTTGTAAAGTAGCCCCATTTGAAACAGCGGTTGGGAAAACACAGATATTTGTGTACATCTTTTGCTGTAAAAGCAGATGCACACAACATATATGTCCGCTTGTGTCGGAAACGAAAATAGTGCTTGTAGATATAATAGAAAGCCTTTGGCGAGAAGGTGTGAATATTTATTTTCTTTAGCCAGCGTTCCGAATTGTGAAATGTTACCTTGTCTTCTTCTTTTCGCTTTAACACCCACTCGTTTGGAGCATCACCTTGGATCACCACATCGCTATTGTCTATCAGTTGTCTTGCCCTGTCCATGTTTTCTTGGGACAGATATGTGCGTATGATATACGGGCGGTCGAGTGTGGGGTCATATCCGCCGCGTTTCAGTTCGTCGGTAAGGGGCATAGTGGAGATATAGTGATAGTCATCACCTAACAACCTGTAAAATTCATCAGCTACGGGAAGTTGATGATGGTGAACCATGTTTGTTACGAAAGTTAGAGTCATATTAATGAGAATGTTAGTGCTGAAATGTTTTGTGAATAAGGAGCAGTATCAGGTTGATGATACTCAACGCGACGAAAGAGGCAATATTTGCTAATGCTCCACCATAATAGCCTAACCAATCGACAAAGATAGGTATACATAGGATAATCAGTCCGCTGCCAATGATGGTGGTGTACAGATAGAATCTCGGTAAACCTCTTGCGATGGTGTAATCGTTGATGATGTAGTATATTGAGTTTGCCAGGCATACACATGCAAGAAGTCGGGCATATCCTGTTGATTGTATATATCGTCCTGCTGTGAGAATCTTGATGATGAGAGGACAAAAAGCTATGAATAGGATAACAACTCCGAGAATCATTACCCATTGTAGTGCTGCAACCTTAAAGAGTTTTGGCCTGTTGTCTTTTATGATTGCTTCGTATATGTCAGGTTGGAAGGTCGCACTCAGTGAAGATGTGAAAAGGGTGAGATATCCGGCGATGCTGGCTCCTACGCAATAGTAACCAAATTCGGTGTTGTTGCCAAGTGTGGCAAGAACAGCTTTGTCATAACCGTTGGAGAAATAGCCCAAGGAAGCTCCTAATACGAGTGGCCAGCAAAAGAGTAGTATGGGTTTTACTTCGGAGAATGTGTTTTTAACTTTCCAAACGTCTTTGTTCTTAACAAGTATGTATGCGAAGTATGCAATCTCAAGCAGTAGTGGTCCTAACAACTTGCCAAAGGCTCCCCAAGGAATAATGACGACGAAGAGCAAGGTGAGCACAACGCCCAATACTCCTTTCATAACAGATATGTTCATGAACTGCTTGCTCTTTCGTTCCATCTTGTATTTGGCAAGTTGCAAGTTGTATATACCAGTGAGTGGAACTACGAGCATAACCATATACAGGTAGGGGTAAGTGGCAAAGCTGATCTCGGATTGTTGTTTTATGTATAGGTATATTGCCAAGGTACAGACTCCTGTTACAATTGCAGAAAAGAAGATGAGCATCTTGAATACCAGCGCATACATGTGGCTTCTTCCTGCGTCATCAAGTTCAAAATACCTCTTGTTGTAGTAATGGATCATGTAAAAGGCGATGATTGGTGAAACCAAAGTGGTGAAGCTTAGAAAATAGCCAGTGATGGCAAAGTCTTCTGGCTCCATGTATATTGCCACCAATGGATTAATAGCCAAGTTGAGCACCATTGGTATCAGTGATGCTGTGAAGTATTGGCTTATAGTCTTTGTATAGTTGGCAATTCTTCCCATGTTGTTTGTTGGGCACATCTTGTGCATGCAAAGATACAAAGAGTTTCAGTAATCTCCAAATTAAATGAAGTCCCACATGTTTTCTTGTGTGATAATTTGGAGAAACAGAGATGCCGGTCGTAAACTTCTATCCATACGTAATAACAAAAACGCAAACCGCCAAATTTGTACTAAATTTAGTGGTTGTAACCGCCAAATTTATACCAAATTTAGCGGTTTGGCGAACGGAAGATCTTATCCAAATGTTGCATGCAGATGTCGTGATGGTAGTGCTGCATGTAGTAGTTTAGGGCATTCGTACCCAGGGAAGTCAGGGATGTACGGTTCAGAAGGATGTGCTCTTTAATCAAGGAACACATGCCGTCAATGTCGTCTGCTCCTGTTGCGAATCCTGCCTTCGCATCATGTATCACACGTGCCGTCTCTCCGTTGATCATAGCAAGGACAGGCTTGGCTGATGCCATGTATGCCTGTAGCTTGGCAGGGACGGTGAGGTCGAATATCTCGTTGCTCTTTAAGGATAGGAAGAGCATGTCGGCTTGGGCGTACCAAGATGGCATCTCGGTGATGGGGTGGTTGCCGTAAAGGAAGACGTTGTCTTGTAGCTGGTTGTCTGCAATGTATGATTCTATCCATCGTCTCTTGCGTCCATCGCCAATAAGGATCCATCGTATGTTGGTATCTTTGAGTCGTCGGGCAACCTCCATGACGTTCTCAAAGTTCTGCGCTTCTCCCATGTTTCCTGCAAACATTATCCTGAAACCATCGGGTAGGGTAGGGAGGGCTTGTCGTCGATTGGTCTCATCGAGGAAAAGGTTTTCTCCCCAGTTGGGGAAGAATTCCAACTTGTCGGCAAAATCTCCTTTCTTGAGTATCGACTCCCTGAAGCCGTTAGAACTCATCAGGATCTTGTCGGAATGGCGGTATATCCATCTCGTCATACGATTGAAGAATCCGAGGACGTGTTTGTTGCGTATTCCTCCTGCTGCGCTGAGGCTTTCGGGCCACAGGTCCAATACCCAGAAACAGAGTGGTATGCGTTGTATTTTCTTTGCAAGTACACCAGGAATACCAATCATGACGGGAGATGTCTCGTGTACGAAGACGGCATCAAAGCGACGAGTCAGACAAAGATACAGGACGAGTAGGACAGAAGACAGGGCGTAGCTGACGTAGTTTAGTGCCAGTCGCAATGTACCTCCTTTGCCTCGTGGGATGATAAATGCACGATAGACCTTGACACCTCTTACCGTTTCTACTCGTTTGCGGAATATCCCGTAGCCTTCAAAATAATGGCCTCTGGGATAGTCGGGGATAGCTGTCAGCACCGTAACCTCATGTCCCTGCTCTTGCAGGTGCCATGCTATGTCGTTGACCTTGAAGGTCTCCGGATAGAAGTGGTTGGTGCAAATCAGTATCTTCATTCTCCTGTCTTATCCTTTTCTCCAAACCATTTTGTTTACAATACCTGTGTAGCTCTGGATAATCTTCACCACCTTGGTAGATACGTTCTCCTCGATATAGTCGGGCACGGGGATGCCGTAGTCGCCATTGGCATTCATGCTGACAGCTGTGTCGACGGTCTGTAGCAATGACTCTGTGTCGATGCCAGCGATGAAGAAGCATGCCTTGTCGAGTGCTTCGGGGCGTTCGGTGCTGGTGCGGATGCAGATAGCTGGGAAGGGGTGACCCACGCTTGTGAAGAAACTGCTTTCTTCAGGCAGTGTACCGGAGTCGCTGACAACGGCAAAGGCATTCATCTGCAGGCAGTTGTAGTCGTGAAATCCTAATGGCTCGTGCTGTATCACTCGGCTGTCGAGCTGGAAACCGCTCTGCTCCAAGCGCTTGCGACTACGAGGATGACAGCTGTAGAGTATCGGCATGTCGTATTTCTCTGCCATCTTATTGATGGCGGTGAAGAGCGACAGGAAGTTCTTCTCGGTGTCTATATTCTCCTCACGATGGGCAGAGAGCAGTATGTATCTGCCTTTCTGTAGTCCAAGTCGTTGGTGTATGTCGCTGGCTTCTATCTCTGCCAGGTTCTGGTGCAACACCTCTGCCATAGGTGATCCTGTGACGTAGGTGCGCTCCTTTGGAAGTCCGCACTCTGCAAGATAGCGGCGAGCGTGCTCGCTATATGCCATGTTGACATCGCTGATGATGTCGACGATGCGGCGGTTGGTCTCCTCTGGCAAACACTCGTCTTTGCAACGGTTGCCTGCCTCCATGTGGAAGATGGGTATATGCAGGCGTTTGGCTCCGATGACGCTGAGGCAGGAGTTGGTGTCGCCGAGCACCAATACGGCATCTGGTTGGGTCTCCACCATTATCTTATAGCTCTTGTCAATGATGTTGCCGATAGTAGAACCAAGGTCGTCGCCTACAGCCTCCATGTAGATGTCGGGCTCGTCAATCTTCAAATCCTTGAAGAAGATGCCGTTGAGGTTGTAGTCGTAGTTCTGACCTGTGTGTGCAAGCAATGTGTCGAAATACTGCCTGCATTTATTTATCACTGCTGCCAGACGGATTATCTCCGGTCGGGTGCCGACGATGATCAGCAGCTTCAGTTTGCCGTTGTTCTTAAACTGTTTCATAGTATGTGTCGGGGTGATTGGGGTCGAAACTCTCGTTTGCCCACATTACTGTTACTAAGTTGTCTGTCTCTGAGAGGTTTATGATGTTATGGGTGTAGCCTGGTAGCATGTGTACTGCCTCGATATTATCACCGCTAACCTCAAATTCTATTATCTCGTCCGAGCCAATCTTGCGCTCTTGTATGAGTCCGTGACCGGCAACGACGATGAAGAACTCCCATTTGGTATGGTGCCAATGCTGTCCCTTGGTGATGCCTGGCTTGCTGATGTTGATACTTACCTGTCCGCAGTTCAGCGTGCGAATAAGTTCCGTGAAACTTCCTCGCTGGTCTACGTTCATTTTCAGAGGGAAGGCTACCTTCTCTTTGGGCAGGTAGCTCAGGAAGGTAGAGTATAGTTTCTTCTCAAAGCTGCCATTGGGGATTTCTGGTATCACCAATGTCTGTGGCTGATCGTGGAAGGTGTTGAGCAGTTCCACGATGCGTCCGAGTGTTGCCTTGTGGGTTACTGGGCAATAGCAGTATCTGCCTGACGGGGTGGGTGCTACCTCCAATCCGTCAAATTCACATCGGTGCTCCTTGCCCTCAAGGGCGCCGAGCATCTCACTTACGAGGTCGTCAATATAAAGTAGTTCCAACTCCACTGTGGGGTCGTTGACCTGTATGGGCAGGTCGTTGGCGATGTTGTTACAGAATGTGGCTACGGCTGAGTTGTAGTTGGGACGACACCACTTGCCGAAGAGGTTCGGGAATCGGTATATCAAGACCTTTGCACCTGTCTCCTGCTGATAGTTGAGGAAGATCTCCTCGCCTGCCTTCTTGCTCCTGCCGTATTCGCTATTGCCAAATCTACCAGTGAGCGATGCTTGTTGTGAAGATGAGAGCATCACGGGACAGGTGTTGCCATGTTGCTTCAGCGTGTCAAGCAACTGTGATGCAAAGCCGAAGTTGCCTTGCATGAATTCAGCTGAGTCCTTCGGACGGTTCACTCCGGCGAAGTTGAATACGAAGTCTGCCTTCTCGCAAGCCTCTTCCAGGACAGCTGCCTCGGAGTCGATGTCATATTCATATATGGTGTCAATAGTGATGTCGGGATGGGTCTTGTCCTTACCATCCCTAATGTTCCGTAGTGATGCGCATAGGTTCTTGCCTACAAACCCGCAGGCTCCTGTTATGAGTATGTTCATCTTCTTACTCTGATCTTATTTCTTTTGACTTCGATCTCGGAATCATACCGAGGTCCTCACGTATGAACCTGAGCTTCATCAGCAGCTCTTTCATGCCCTCTACGTCCAGTCGTTGGGTGTTGTGCGAGTGGTAGTCTTCTATCTTCGACATATCCTCACTACCCTCGGTGAAGAACTTGTCGTAGTTCAGGTCACGAGTGTCGCATGGTATGCGGTAGTAGTTGCCGCAGTCCTCAGCGCGAAGCATCTCCTCGCGGGTTACGAGGGTCTCATAGAGCTTCTCTCCGTGACGTGTTCCGATGACCTTTACTTCGGTGTCGCCATATTTTGGATCTACCTTTGAGTAGACTTCCTTCAGGGCTTGTGCCAGCGTGTCGAGCGTGGCTGCCGGCGCTTTCTGTACGAAGAGGTCGCCGTTATGACCATGTGTGAAGGCATAGATTACCAGATCTACGGCATCGTCGAGGGTCATCATGAAGCGGGTCATCTGCGGATCGGTGATGGTGATGGGCTTGCCCTCAATCATCTGTTCCACCCATAGCGGTATGACTGAGCCTCGACTTGCCATCACGTTGCCGTATCGGGTACAGCAGATGGTGGTCTTGGCGTCCTCGCCCAGCTCTCTGCCCTTGGCTATTGCCACCTTCTCCATCAGGGCCTTCGACATACCCATAGCGTTGATGGGGTAGGCAGCCTTGTCGGTAGAGAGTACCACGACGTTGCTAACCTCATGCTCTATGGCTGAGAGCAGCACGTTGTTTGTGCCGAGAATGTTGGTCTGTACGGCTTCGATGGGGAAGAACTCGCACGACGGCACCTGCTTCAAGGCTGCGGCTGCGAATACGTAGTCTACTCCCTTCATGGCGATGTCTACCGACTGCTTGTTGCGTACATTGCCTATATAGAACTTCACTTTTGAAAATACGTATCTCCTTGATGTCGGAGTCGAGGAAGCGGCGCAATACGGCATTGCCAAACGAGCCCGTTCCTCCTGTGATCAATAGTGTTTTATCCTTGAATACTGACATTTCTTTACTTGTTATCTATATAGAAACGTACCGATATACATTATTATTATAGCATTCTGGCGAAAGTTTCCCTACCATAGCCAACTTTCCACCGTAGCGTCGTATTTCAGTTCGCCCTCCCATCCGTGCTTGCGGCATATCTTGGCAATGGTCTGCTGCTCGGCGGGAGTGATGAGTGCGTCGCCGCGACGAAGGCTGAAGTAGTGGTAGCGACCAAAGAGGTCGATGAGCTCGTTGCGGATGTCCACCTCTATGTAGCGGGGCATGTCGTGATAGAATCCTTTCAGTCCGCGCTTCATGATGACCTTCTGGCTGTCTCTGAACATCTGGCATCTCTCTGTTGCTGCGTCGGGGTAATTGGGATTGAGTACTCCGATGTAGGCTATCTCGCTGCTCTGTTGCAGTCCAGCCAGATAGCGCAGACAATGGTCGCACAGCGGACATTCCTTGAGGATACACTTCAGGTAGTCAGCAGGCTTTGTCGTAATGTCTATTTCCGTAAAATGTCTTGTAGATTCTTGTTCCATCTCGTTTGTTTTGTTTATTGTGCAAACTTACTAAAATTTTTCGTATTATGTGAGTGGTACTGCGTTTTTTTGTTGTCGGAATGTGCATTTTAACATTTTCATAAGTATCCCTGACAGGGGCGGTTTGGTCAGGATAGTCCTCCCTCCGTACTCGATTCGGGATGTTATCACACCGTAATGTCTGTAGTTTGGACTTGCAAACCGTTGGTTTAAGGCCTAAAACCAACGGTTTGCGGCCTTAAACTGCGAGTTTGCGGCCTTAAACTGCGAGTTTGCGACCTCAAACTCAAGCAACAACTGTACAAAATTTGTTTTTCTTCTATTCAAAGGTACGAAAAAAATATATACCTTTGCAATTGATATGATAAGATTCTTGGATCTGAAGGCGGTGACTGAGCTGCATGCTGAGGAGATTGGCAGGGCTGCTGAGGAGGTGATAGCGTCGGGGTGGTACTTGCGAGGTGAGGCAACCAAGGCGTTTGAACGGGAATATGCGCGGTATATAGGTACTGAGCATTGTGTGGGCGTCGCAAATGGATTGGATGCTCTCACGTTGATCTATCGTGCGTATATCGAGATGGGTGTCTTGGTGCCTGGCGATGAGGTGATAGTGCCTGCCAATACGTATATAGCATCTATCCTTGCCATAACCGAGAATGGACTGAAGCCTGTGCTGGTGGAACCTGACAGGGAGACGCTGGAGATTGATGACAGGCTGATAGAGAGGGCGATAACTCCACGGACACGGTCGATAATGATAGTGCACCTCTATGGACGGTGTGCCTATACTGAGAGGATAGGGGAGATGTGCAGGAGGTATAACCTGAAACTGGTGGAGGATAATGCACAGGCACATGGTTGCAGGTTTAACGATAACGGTAACTCTTACCTCACAGGCAGTCTTGGTGATGCTGCAGGACATAGCTTCTATCCAGGCAAGAACCTTGGAGCTCTGGGTGATGGCGGCGCTGTGACTACCAACGACAAAGAGCTGGCGGAGGCGGTGAGGGCTATTGCCAATTATGGGTCAAGCAGGAAGTATGTGTTTGATTATCGTGGCATGAATAGTAGGCTCGACGAGATACAGGCGGCTATGCTGGGCGTAAAGCTGCGCTATCTGGACGAGGATAATGACCGCCGCCGACGGATAGCACATTGTTATATTGAGAATATTGACAATCCTAAAATCCGTCTGCCGCGATTGTTGCCTGACGAACAGAATGTATATCATGTCTTCCCCGTGCTGTGTGAGGAGCGTGATATGTTGCAACAATATCTTGCAGACAAGGGAATAGAGACGGTGATACATTATCCCATACCTCCTCATAAACAGGCATGCTATAAGGAGTGGAACGGCTGGTCGCTACCTGTGACTGAGTTCATCCATCGGGAAGAGCTCAGCCTGCCTATGAGTCCTGCCTTGACTATGGAAGAAGCCAAGGCAGTCGTTGAGGCTGTCAATGGGTTTTAGTCCCACACATATACCCATATGTCTGCCTGCATCTCCATCCATACCGAACTCATCTCACGCAGAATGAAGTATTGTACGCTCTCTCCGCCGAACAGACGGACGTAGAGCTCCAGTCCCTGGTCTGTGGCTACCATACAGTGAATCTCGGGAGCGTGGCCCATGAAGTCGCCCTCGTCGTCGACAAACCAGACTGACTGTGTGGTGTCGTATGGTGATGTTTCTATCGTACCATGAAACTCCCATGTAGATACCACCTCGCCCTCAGCTATGCAAACAAGGGCTGCGAGTGCTTCGGTGCCTTGATGCTCGAACTGTACTGCGTAGAATGTACGTTCGGCAGTTTCTAATGTTGCCAGCCATCGTGTCTCCTTGATGGGGCGTCCGCCGTAGTAGTTGCTGATGATCTGCTTCTCGTAGGCACTCGCTTTCTTTATCGGCTCACCCCCTTTCCATCGGTTGTATTGCAGGAGAGTGTGATTGTCGAAGAAGCTGTTCTTTACAATCCAAGGCAGAGCCTCGTCGTCGTTGTATCCACGGAACATCTTATTGGTGACGGCAGGGTCTTTGAGCTTGAAGACATATTGGAGCTCATTCTTAGCGATGGCGCCTTGTTCGTCCCTCTCTACCTGGTTGTGGGAAGATTCCAGACGGACGGCATTCTTATGAGGCTTGAATATCATCTGCTTGTATTCGCCAGGATCGATGCCTTTCTCGTGGTCTATCACCACCTTATAGTTGTTGCGGTCCTTGTCGACACCGCGCACGGGCAGGGGGCGCTCTGACAGGGTGATGTCGCTGCTCTTGGTGGCATGTACTCCCAGCTCACTGATGCTACCCCAGTAGATGTCGTTGGGCAGGTCGTTGCGGTTGACAACCTTTCCGCTCACGTCGTTGCCCTTGGGCGTGAAGAGGATGATCTGGCGCTCGTCCCATGTCGATACTACCAAGGCGAAGCCCAGACTGCCCGCCTTACTATATGGTATGACAGAACATTTCTGTGGCAGTTGGCTGGAGTCGTGCCGTAGTCCCTCGAAGCGTATCAGTATGCCATCGGCACGATCGGCATACCATGTTGTAGCCTTGCCTTGTTGTTCGTAGTCGATGTCGTCCTGTGCATGTGATAAAACACTGACTGTGAGCAATAGGATGATAACAGTCATAAGCCGCATGGTTCGTTTCATAGCTGTAGGATTTTAGGGTTGTGTCAATGTAAGTTTTATAATTCATCTACAAAAGTATGAATAATTTGGTAGAAACACAAACAAAAGACGAAGTAAAATCTTTGGATGAATGTTTGGTAATCTCAGAAAAAAGCCTTTTCTTTGTACCAAGTTCAAAAAACTATTTGTTAATGGGGCAGGGATTTATGTGTAGTATTAAGCGAAGGAGGGTAGTTGCTATCCGACCATTTATGTTTGCCATTGCATGCTATATGGCAGGCTTGTTTGCGGCATGCTCTTCGAACGACACCGTCAGCGACACACCACAACGGGAGGACGATGCCAAGAGGGCATTGCTGATCATCCTCGATGGTTGGGGCATCGGCGACAAGAGCGAGGGTGACGTGATATATCAGACATCCACTCCCTATATGGACTACCTTAATGCTACCTATCCCAACTCCTTGTTGCAGGCTTCTGGAGAGTATGTCGGTCTGCCTGATGGTCAGATGGGCAACTCGGAGACGGGACATCTCAATATTGGTGCCGGACGTGTCGTCTATCAGGATTTAGTGAAAATCAATCGTGCCTGTGCCGACGGCTCCATTCTGGATAATCCCGAAATCAAGTCGGCTTATGGTTATGCCAAATCAAACGGCAAGAGTCTTCACCTCATGGGGTTGACTTCTACAGGTGGCGTTCATTCGTCGTTCGATCACTTGCTGAAACTTATTGATATAGCTAAGATATATGACATCGAGAATTGTTATGTACATTGTTTTATGGATGGTCGTGACACTGATCCAAAGTCGGGCAAGGGCTTCATCGCTGACCTGCAAAAACATATAGACGAGGTGGGCGTGGGTACTATCGCATCTGCCATCGGTCGATTCTATGCTATGGACCGCGACAACCGCTGGGACCGCATCAAGGTGGCTTATGACCTCCTTGTATATGGCAAAGGACGTGAGGTGACTGATATGGTAGATGGCGTGCAGTCCTGTTATGATAGCCACACCGAAGAGCATAAGAATACCGACGAGTTCATGGAACCGCTTGTCAATAGCAGTGTTGACGGACGTATCAAGGAGGGCGATGTCGTCATCTTCTATAACTTTCGCAATGATCGTGCCAAAGAGTTGACGACGGTGCTTACGCAAAAAGATATGGATGAGCAGGATATGACTACCATCCCCAATCTGCAGTTCTACTGCATGACTCCATACGATGCATCGTTCACTGGTGTTCATGTTCTCTTTCCCAAAGATAATGTTGGAAATTCACTTGGCGAATATATCGCCAGCAAGAAGCTGAAGCAGCTACATGTCGCTGAGACGGAGAAATATGCCCACGTGACATTCTTTATCAATGGAGGGCGTGAGGAGCCATTCGAAGGTGAAGACCGTATTCTGGTCCAATCTCCCGATGTGCTTACGTATGACATGAAGCCAGAGATGTCGGCTTACGAGGTTAAAGACAAGTTGGTGGAGGCGCTCAAAACAAAGAAGTACGACTGGATCGTTGCTAATTTCGCCAACAGCGATATGGTGGGACATACAGGCGTATACACAGCCATCGGGACAGCCGTCGAGACGATAGATCAGTGTCTGAGGGAGGTGGTGGAAACCGCTAAGGCGATGGGCTATGAAACCGTCATCACCGCCGACCATGGGAATGCCGATCATGCTCTCAATGCCGATGGCACCCCTAATACTGCACATTCTCTCAACCCTGTTCCTTTCATCTATGTGACAGAGAACAAGAATGCAAAGGTGCAGAATGGAGTCTTGGCAGACGTGGCTCCCTCAATCCTGTATATCATGCGGCTGGAACAGCCTAAGGAGATGACAGGCAAGAGTCTCATCAGCGACTAATCATCTTCTCGATCTGCCTTTCTGTTGCCTGTGGCAGGAGAGTGCGTAGATGGTCGTGGAGTCGGGCATACGACTCCTCGGGGGTGCGGTCGCAACGACAGGCTTCCCTGCCGAGCAACTGCTCTGGTAGAGAAAGAAGAGCCCATCCCCATCCGTACTCCCTGCCATGTTTGTCAGTGGGATATATGAAGTCTTCGGTGACAATGCGGCACGCCCCTTGCAGACGTGTGATATAACCATCAAACTTGCTACGCATATTCTTTCCTGTGAAGCCGCAGGCAGCACGTAATTCTCGGGTTATCATGCTGCCATTCTCGTGCAGGGTCTGAAGGATGGCATCCTCAATGGTGCCTTCTTCTGGCTCCTGACTCTTTGAGCGACGGTAGTTGTATAGGTCGGGCCACCACTCACGACTGACAAATCCTGCTTTGCCTGCAAAGAACTTTCCGTATACGCAGTTGCCTTCTGCTACAATCTGTCCCTTCCACTTCCATAACGGCCAGTCCCAACCACCGTCAGGGAATACCACATAGCGGCACTCCTCGCTGACAATATCCTCAGCCGAATAACCTGGTATGCCGCTATTGAGCAGGGGTAGCAAGCCCACCTCCTGGATGTAGTCTATCATCTCTGGACATGAATGTATCTCTATTTTGTTCATTCAGGTTCTTTTATTTTACTCACCTCTCACCTCTCACCACTAAAAGTGAGAATGTTCCTAAAATGCAAAAATACGACTTTTTTGGTAATATCTCACAAAAATGCAGTAATTTTGCGTCCTCAAAAAGTATATGTTATGGAACAAACAAGGACCTCCATCTTCCAGCAACCAGCGTGGGTAGTAGCTTTTGCCCTCACTGCCGCTATAGCATGGGGATGGGCTTTCCCTCTGATAAAGATAGGATTCAATGCCTTTGGCATAACTGCGGATATGACCGGAGGTAAGATGCTTTTTGCAGGAATACGATTTGCAGCCGCAGGTCTGATCATCCTTTCTGTAGCACGCGGAAGCGGTCGCTCGTTCAGGAAGAGCAAGCGTAGCGACTGGTGGTTCATCCTCGCCTTTGCGCTGATGAATACCGCACTACACTATTTCTTCTTCTATGTCGGCATGTCACATAGCGAAGGGTCGCGAGCCGCTATCCTTAACTCTCTTGGTACATTCCTCGTCGTACTGTTGGCGTGTGCCTGTTTCAAGACCGACAAGCTGACCTCCCGAAAGATACTTGGCTGCAGTATCGGATTTGCTGGCATCCTCACACTCAACCTCGGTGGGGCAGATAGTGGCAAGTTTAGTTGGCTGGGCGACGGTATGATTATCCTAAATGCCCTTTGCTCGGCATGTGCCAATCTGATGACACGCGGACTGAGTCGCAGGATAGACGTATTTGTCGGAACGGGCTATAGCCTCACCATAGGTGGCATGCTCCTGATTGTTCCTGGACTGTTGTTAGGAGGCACGCTACCACATGTCAGTCTGCTTGGTATCATCTGTCTCCTGCTGCTCATTGCTATCTCGGCACTCGGATTCGCACTATACAACAAGTTGCTCAGCTGTAATCCTATAGGCAAGGTCGCCATATACAATTCGCTGATACCGATAGTAGGAGCCGTCACCTCGTGCCTTTGCCTCGGTGAAACCTTCCAGCCTAAATATGCTATAGCTGGAGGACTCGCCACTATCGGTATATACATTATTAATAAGGGGAAGGGCTAAACTATTTCCGTTGAGCAAAACAATATGGATATATAAAGAGAGTGCTGATAATCAAATGACTATCAGCACTCTCTTTTGGGTGCCCGGTGGGACTCGCACAAAATTATTTATTTTCAAAAAATCTTAATTAACGTTTAATGTGTTCTTTTTCAGTGTTTTGTGGGTTTTATGCAAAAATGGCAGATTAAATAAAATGTAGCAAAATTAAGAAAAAGTGTAGCAAAAATGTAGCAAAAATGTAGCAAGAAAGATTGTAATGATTTCAGAAAAAACCGCCCCACCCATCACGGGCAGTAGCGGTCAGCAAAATTTCATGTGCAAAGGTAACAAATATTTTTCGGCTTTTCCCTTTTCTGCCAGATTTTTATTTCTTCCGATGAAAAGTCAGCCACAAACTTTCAGTACATGCGCGCGCGCGAAAGACATGTTTATTTCCTTACTCCTTGTCTGGGCAATACATTTCTTGCCGAAATATAAAACATGCCATCCGCAACGTCAGAAGGTGTAATAAATTCATGTCTTAGTGCTGTATTCCACGCCCAAGTGCAGATCCATGCGGAATGTTTTGCGGGAAACTCTTTAAGATGTGAATGCTGCAGGAAATAGATAAAATCACTTTGAGAAAGCGGCAACAATCCAGCAAGCGTGTAATAATGCTCAAGCCATTGCCGCACGTCAGCAACTGTTAATGCAAGCGAAAATGTTATTTCTTCGGCTGTGTTGCTCGGTTGTCTTTTATTTCGTATAATCATTGTTTTTTCCTTTTGTTTTCATTATAAGAAATTATAGAAAGGAGGGTTGTGCAACGGCATTGCCCGAAACACAACCCCACCCAAAAAGAAGAAATAACATTAAAAGAACTGGGTCGTTGGCTGGTTGGTGTCAAACTGCGACTCCAGCCACTTAGCGTAATTCTCGTCGTCCTTCTCCTTTGCAAACTTTTCTTCAAGATGTTTGCGCACCAAGTTATGTTCTTCGTCGGCTTGCTTTTTGAAGTCTTCAAGCTCCTGGGGGATTTCTACAAAGTGACGTTGTGCCAGATTGTAAAGCATTTCCTTTTCTTCGCGGGTGAAACCCTCAATCTGTTGTGCTGTGAATGTAACCATATTTGTTTTTTTTAGTTTGAATTTATAGGTATTTTCCCGTGTTAAGTTTGCGTTGTTCAACTATTCCGGGCAAATGGTCGTAACGGTGATCAATCTTGTTATTTCCCGTCGCCCATTCCTCGGCAATTTGTTTTGGTGTCATGGCAAACAATTCTTCGAGTCTGTACTTCTTCAGGTCTTCGCCATTTTCCCACTCTCGGAGGTTTTGAATTGCTTTTTTGGCATTCTGAATAAGTTGATAATGAGTACGAGCCTCAGCCGGAACGGAACGAACGCAACGGCTGTTAACCAATGTCGCAAAGTCCTTAATGTAGATGTTTGCCGTTTCTTCGTCGTAGCCAAATTGATGATACGGAATACTTGAAATAAAACTCTGGATAATTCCGACATAGCCAGATGCCGTTTTTGCCAACTTTTCCCATTGCTCGACTAATGCTAACTTTTGTTCTTTGGTTAGGAAGTCGGCATGTTGCACGGCTTCTTTCTTCTTCGTAATAACGGAGTCCAACCACTGCGAAGTACAATTGTGCGGTTCTGGGATTTCGCCCAAGTCCTCAAGTTCTCTAAGTGCCGAATATGCGCACTGAGTGTTTTGCAAAGCCAGTCTTAAAGCCTCATCAACTTTGCGCCTTTCACCTTCAATTATGATGGTTGTCGGCACGTTGCAGTTTTTTTTA
>ONCJ01000020.1 GCA_900316295.1 uncultured Prevotella sp. | reverse complement strand
ACAACAAATAACAATAGCAGCTACAATCGAATGTGATTGTAGCTGCTATTGTTATGGTATAGAGGTATTACAACCTGTAGTTTATCGAATGCTTACGTTGTAAACACATCTTTCCGACATTCTTTCCGACATTTCCTTGGCGGTAAGAGCAGGATCCTCTGTGATGAAATCTAATATAATCTTCTGACGTTCAGACAATTCTTTTACGACATCTTTTACGACATCTTTTACGACATCTTTTACGCCACCTTTTACGCCACCTTTACGCCACCTTTTACGCCACCTTTTGGGCCATTCTCCTTTATAAGAGCGTATTACTCATGTTACTCGTATCACTCTACATTAAATTTCTGCCACTATTGGCACTTTTTTAATCCATGCTTTTATTTTCTATTGTTGACCGAGGAGAAAATGTTCAAATCGAGTTCTAACCATGTTTTAAGTGCGATTTTTGTCGTTTTCTCGCAAAAATCGTACTTAAATCGCAAAATATATGTTTTTCGCTTGTTTCCTATTGTATGGATGTTCCCGAACTTTCATGCTTCCATCATGAATGGGGATTGCACCCAAGCTATGCAACAGATAATGGCGGTAAAACTGGCGGTAAAGTTGGCGGTGATGTCGTAGAAAACATCGTAGGAAACATCGTAGAAAACATCATAGATGTCCCCAGTTTGTCCCTAGCTTGTCCCCAGCTTTGTCACAAGCTTTGTCACTGTCCTCACCGCCCTTCTGGGCACGGCAGGCATGCAGAGCTGCGGAATATTGTAAGCGTCCACCATCCACCCGTCCACCCGTCCAATAAAACTAAAAAAATTATTAGGGGCAAGGGGCAGGGAGCAGGGGGCAAGAGAATAGTGCTAAAAAAACGGGGGCAGAGCTTCCGAAAGTTGAGTAAAAAAATAGCAGTCGAAATCAAAAAAAAAGAGGTCGTGTCACTTTTGACACGACCTCTTTTGATAGTGTTTTGTTATGTCTTTACTTATGCGTCTTACTTAACCTCCTCGAAGTCGGCATCCTGGATGTTGTCATCCTGCTTTGGCTGCTCCTGCTGAGTCTGCTGCTGTCCGGCATTCATGTCGGGACCTGGCTGAGGACCTGCTTGGCTGTACATCTGCTGGCCAGTTTCTTGAATTCTTCCTTAGTCATTTGAATCAGTTTTTGCAGTTAAAATATGTTCTTGCTTGGGACAACTTGGGACATACTTGGGACAACTTGGGACATACTTGGGACAACCTTATTTGACAATGATAACCCATTTGCCTTCCTTGCGGCCACCCTCACGAGTTAGGATGCCCTTCTCCTGGAGAGTCGCAAGTTCGCGTTTAATAGTCTTTTCAGAGACTTTTGTCTTTTGGGTCATTTGTTGGATGGTTATTAGGTCATTATCTTTAATGAGGCCTATTATAAGTTCCTGACGTTCAGACAGTTCTTTTGGGTCATCTTTTGGGTCATCTTTTCCGACATTAGCAGTGTCATCGTCCTTGGGTTCACGAACTATAACACTAAATGCTGTGACAAGATTGATATTGAACTCGGCCGCAGGGCTTTGGTTCTCTTTCAGTAAGTCCTGCACTTCGCTCACACCATGATTGAACATGTTGACATAGTTCAAGTTCTTCATCATCTCTGCTACTACGCTATTGCGGTAGTCATTTACATGAGGAAAGTTCTCTGGACGGGCCTGACCATAGAGACCGCCAGGGTTCATGATTTCTATATGACTGTCATACTGATAGAGTCGAGTTGGCATGTTTGCTTGATAATCCCGATGCATGACGGCATTCATCATCAACTCACGTAGTACCTTGTAGGGATAGTTGCGCACATCCTTTTCTCTTAAGATGCTGATAGGAACAGGGCGTTTTGTTACGATTCCATCACGGATAAAGTTCTCCAACTGTGGCAACACCTTATATAAGCAGCCCTCGAAACGACGCTCATTTAGGATCTCTCCTCCATTGTCATTACCACGAAAACGCACAAACTGGATGTAATCGCCCTGCATGAAGTAACGTGGATTGTGGCCAAACATGATCAGAGCTGCATATGTTGGGCAATCCCATTGCATGTTAAACAGTCGAAGGGATGCTAACTGCTCCTTTAGTGATCGGCTATCAGTAGCCAATGCTTCTGCATCGATGGCCTTTGGCAGATACTCTTTGACTATCGTTCCTGTATCAATATCGTCTATTGTTGCTTCACGGCATGGCCTTGTGTCGAATGTTGGCAGACTTGCGGCACAACGTTCTGCAAGGATTCTCTCTTCTTCTGCACTGGCAATGTCACGACGTGGGCCAATACGGATAAACGTTCTGCCTCGATAGCGTACAGGCGTGTCAAAAGATGGAGTTACCTCCACAACCAATACATCACCTTCGTCCGTCTGCACTTTTTCTGTAGTCATGACGGGGAGAGGTAGAATGTTTCCATCAGAACGAATACCACTGATACGTTTCATCAGCGCATCGTCAACTTTCATTCCGCTAATCTTGCCATCGTCATATACGCCAATTAGCAGATAACCCTTCTTTCCTGAGCCGGGCATGTCATTTGCAAAAGCACAGATAGCCTCCCAGTAGACGTGGTTAGCTCTATCCGGAAGCCTTCGTCTATTGCTATGATTTTCTGTAATTCTTCTTTCGTCATATTTCGTTTGCAAAATTAGTGATTTCTGAACATTCTGGTATGTTCTTTATAGTGAATCTGTCCCTGCGGTTTCCTATCAAATTCTTTTGTTAATGAATTAATTTGTTCTTGAATTTCTAATAATATAGGACGATCTTTTTTTAGACGCCTCATTTCAATATAAATTGGTATTCCATATCCGTTTTCTATAACATCAAGAAACAATCGTTTTGTCAATGTGGATTTACCCATTCCTGCTGTATCAGTAATAAGAATCTTGTTATAGTTTCTTATTAAGTCAGCAGGATATTTATCTACTTTTGTCTGTTCTTTATCCTTCTTCTTGGGGTAGTCATCCCTAACAAGGGTTAAAGGGATATACAAATCTTTTAACAATCTTTGCTCATTTTTGAATACCAACGTATTCATAATACTATACTTTTTAAATGTACGATAAAAGTACTCTTCAAAGTGTTCACCTCGAGGAATGAGTAATTCATTATATGCAATGTGGACTTTATCTGCAAATTTTTGTATTTGAGGAGTAATTACATTCTTAACTAAAGTACTAATTACTGGCTTCACGGCCTCCATTAATAATGCTTCTGGTATCATATGCTTATTTATTTTGCTTTTTATACATTCTATTTCATTGCAATTATTGCTTGTATTAATGCATACACTTCTTCCGCTTTTGACTTGTCGCTGCCAAATTTTAAAGTCAATGTAGGTTTTTCTATTGATTTGACTCCTATCTTGACAATATACGAAGCAATATAGTCAGAGTTGGCAGTGGAACTTGTAGACTCTGTCTTTGCCGTCATAGCTCCAACGACAGCTCCTGCAACACCAAGAGTCAAACCACCAACAGCAGCTCGTCCTAGCATGCTGCCTGTCTTAGTCCTCGTTACTTGTGTCGGAGAAGTGCCATTGTGGTTTTCGTCATACATTGAACAACTAAGAATTTCTGCAAAGTCGTATTCTTTCTTATCGAAGATTACTTTCTTGTTTTTTTCAAAAATGAATATTTCGTCATAATTCATTATGAAATCTTTGTCATAAAGATTGTTTGAAATAATACGAGTTATAGCCCCATACTTATCAATAAGATATTTCTTATATTCTTCGTGCTTAACGTCAACTTCTTTTTGTTTCTTATTTCGTTGCTCTGCATCCGCTTCTTGTTTGGCCTTTTCCCATTCTTTAGATTTTATATAGTCTTTATGTATAAGTCTACCTATGAAGCAAAAGAAAATACATCCTGCTATTATTAGAATAATTATTAATATTTTTTCTCTTGTTTCCCGTTTTTGTGCCAAGAGCTCTTTTTCAGCATCTAGTATTTTATATTCTTTTCTAGAAAGCTCGCGAATTCTTTCATAATTTATGGAGCATTCAAATTGCCAACAAGCTCGAGAAAGAATAAAAGATAAAGAATAGTCTTTATTATTAAACCAGCTAACATCGTAGGTTGTAGGTACCTCAAAATATTGTCTTATCTTTGCCGAGTCATTCTCTCCTATTAAAACTTCAGATTTTTCTCCATTTGCATAGTCAGGTAAACCATATTTAGTAATAATGTCAGTATAGAAACTCATCAAATCTGGCATGAATGCTTCCTTATTTACTGGATCATCAAATAATGGATTACATAGAATATGGACATTTTCAATTTGTCTGGACTTTGGAGTATAAGAAATATTAATTATAAATTTAGAATGTCCGGCTTGATGAATTGAGTATTCTCGTGAGTGATATGGTTCGCCATAAATGCTCATAGTGTCATTTGAGACTTCATAGCCGTTATTCTTAAAGAAGTTGTCATAGAAATCTATACTAGGTTTTTTCTCAAAATCAAACAAAGATATAATAGATTTAGATGCAAAAGAAACATTCATGTTAAGAATGCCAAACAATGATATAATAACGAGTCGTTTCATTTTTAAATTTATATTTAACAATATCAAGATGTTAGTTATTTGGCGGTAAAGATAGTGAGAATTTTTGAAACATGCAGTTGGTTAGATGAAAATCTTTTTGCTTTTCGGCGTTTTTATGAATTGATAGAGGCATAATAACCACACTAGTGCACTTTGCACATCTGCACTTTTGCACTTTTAAATGACAAAAAAGCGTGCAACCCGAATGAGTCACACGCTTCTTACTTGTTATATCGTGGATGGTGTTACTTGACTTCTTCGAAGTCGGCATCCTGGATGTTGTCATCCTGCTTTGGCTGCTCCTGCTGAGTCTGCTGCTGTCCGGCATTCATGTCGGGACCTGGCTGAGGACCTGCCTGCTGGTACATCTGGGCAGAGGCGGCCTGCATGACTTGGTTGAGGTTGTTGATGGCGTTGTCGATAGCTGCGATGTCGCCACTCTTGTGAGCATCCTTCAGGGTCTGGAGGGCACTCTCGATACCTGGCTTCTGGTCGGCAGGAATCTTGTCGCCGTTGTCCTTGAGGAAGTTCTCGGTGGTGAAGATCATCGAGTCTGCCTGATTGAGCTTGTCGATACGCTCACGCTCCTTCTTGTCGTTCTCGGCATTCTGCTCTGCCTCTGCCTTCATGCGGTTGATCTCGTCTTCGCTCAGACCGCTGGAAGCCTCGATGCGGATGCGTTGCTCCTTGCCTGTGGCTTTGTCCTTAGCGCTCACGTTGAGGATACCGTTGGCGTCGATGTCGAACGTTACTTCGATTTGAGGTACTCCACGACGGGCTGGGGCTATGCCTTCGAGGTTGAACTGTCCGATGGACTTGTTCTGGTTTGCCATAGGACGTTCGCCCTGTAGTACGTGTATGGTTACGGCAGTCTGGTTGTCGGCTGCTGTAGAGAATACTTCGCTCTTCTTGCAAGGTATAGTGGTGTTTGCCTCGATGAGCTTGGTCATCACGCCACCCATAGTCTCGATACCCAGCGTCAGTGGAGTAACGTCGAGCAGTACGATGTCGCCTACGCCGCCTTCCTTGTTCAGAATGGCACCCTGGATAGAAGCACCTACGGCTACCACCTCGTCTGGGTTAACTCCCTTTGAAGGCTCCTTGCCGAAGTAGTTCTTAACGAGTGTCTGAACGGCAGGGATACGGCTTGAACCACCTACGAGGATTACCTCGTCGATATCGCTGGTGTTGAGCTTTGCGTCGCGGATAGCGTTCTGGCATGGTACGAGGCAAGCCTGGATGAGGTCGTGAGCCAACTGCTCGAACTGAGCACGTGTGAGACTCTTTACCAAGTGCTTTGGTACACCGCCCTCAGCTGTGATGTATGGCAGGTTGATCTCGGTAGTCGTTGTGCTTGACAACTCAATCTTAGCCTTCTCGGCAGCCTCCTTCAGTCGCTGCATAGCCATTGGGTCCTTAGAGAGGTCGATGCCCTCGTCAGCCTTGAAGCCGTTGACGAGCCAGTCGATGATAACCTGGTCGAAGTCGTCACCACCGAGGTGAGTGTCACCATTGGTAGAGAGTACCTCGAACACACCGCCACCAAACTCGAGGATAGAGATATCGAAGGTACCACCACCGAGGTCGAATACGGCAATCTTCATATCCTTGTTGGCTTTGTCTACACCGTATGCCAGAGCGGCAGCTGTAGGCTCGTTGACGATACGCTGAACGTTGAGTCCTGCAATCTGTCCAGCCTCCTTAGTTGCCTGGCGCTGAGAGTCAGAGAAGTATGCTGGTACGGTGATGACAGCATCTGTCACCTCCTGTCCGAGGTAGTCCTCGGCGGTCTTCTTCATCTTCTGGAGCACCATAGCTGAAATCTCCTGAGGAGTATATTTACGTCCGTTGATGTCAACACGTGGATAACCACCCTCGTTGACAACGGTGAACGGAACGCGCTCAGCTTCTTTCTTAGACTGCTCATAGGTCTCACCCATGAAACGCTTGATAGAGTAAACCGTGTTCTTCGGGTTGGTGATGGCCTGACGCTTGGCGGGGTCGCCCACCTTACGTTCGCCTCCATCTACAAATCCGATGACCGACGGAGTAGTACGTTTACCTTCGCTGTTAGCGATTACCACGGGTTCGTTGCCTTCGAAAACGGCAACACAACTGTTAGTTGTACCCAAGTCAATTCCAATAATCTTTCCCATAGTGTATTATTTTTTATTTTTTTGTTCAATATACATTATTAATAAATTCTCTCATGGACGTGTCAGTCCACTAACTATTCTGCAAATCGTGTGCCAATGACAAAATGTGACGTGGTGTTGTGCCATTGGAGTGACATTATGTCAGTATTGCAGTCAATCTCTATTGATATGTAAAAAAAGTCAGTATGGTTTTGGCATGTTTTCATATTTTATTCTTATATTTGCGAAGTGAATATGGACTTTAAGTGTTTTAGTCTGACGCTTGTCGCAGTAGTGATGATGATAGCGTGCGTGTCTGAACGGAAGGCACCGCGTTGTATGTTGCCGAAGTCTGCGGAGCTGCGTACGGGTGATGTGGTGTTTAGGCGTGGTGGCGGATTTGAGAGTCATGCCGTAATCTCGCTCGACGCCCATGGTCAGTATTCACATGTAGGGATAGTTGTCGACACGTTAGGGCGCAAGATGATTGTCCATGCCGTGCCTGGTGAACCGGATTTCGAGGGCGACGAGGACCGAGTGAAGCTCGACGAGGTGGAGAAGTTCTTCTCGTCGATATATGCCAACAAGGGTGCCGTGATGAGATGT
This sequence comes from uncultured Prevotella sp., assembly GCA_900316295.1. GTDB lineage: Bacteria > Bacteroidota > Bacteroidia > Bacteroidales > Bacteroidaceae > Prevotella. The sequence continues at coordinate 31,844 of ONCJ01000020.1, read as the reverse complement.
CAGGACAGTCTGAAAGCCAGTGTCGCGGCGGACGTGGCCCTGAGTGTATATCGTCGTGGGGTGCTCTTCGATCATGACTATGAGATAGGCGATACGACGAAAATGTATTGTACCGAGTTGGTGATGTATGCCTACCAGAGGGCGGGCTTGAACTTGGTGTCAAATGCTCCTCATGGAATCAGCCTGCCGTTGGTTCAGACGGATGTGTATTTCCCGTCCGATGTCTATGAGTCGAAGTGGCTCAGGACGATAGTGAGCTTTTGAGGAGATAGAATGAATTTTGTTTAACCTTTAAAATAATACTATTATGAGAAAATTATTGATTAGTGCGTTTGCGATCGTGGCAGCCTGCATCATGGCAGGTTGTGGCGCTGGTAGTGTGGATGAGAACTCGCCTCGCGGTATTGCCGAGAAGTCTGTTGAGTGCTTGAAGAACAAGGACTTTAAGGGGTATGTAGACCTGATGTATTTCCCTACAGATGGTAAGAAGGCAGAGGAAATAGAGCAGACTAAGACGATGTATGTCAGCATGCTGCAGAACAAGTATCAGGAGGCTACCAAGACCCAGGGCAATATCAAAACCTACGAGTTTGTGTCTGAGGAAGTAAAGGACACTATGGCTACCGTGAAGATGGCGATAGCTTATGAGAATAAGAATGATACCACAGACATCAAGCTGAAGAATAAGGAAGGCAAGTGGTATCTGGATGCAGGAAAGTGATTGTGAGGAGTTGAGGAGGTGAAAAGTTGAGGAGGTGAGTAGTTACTCACCTCCTTGTCTCTATTTATCTGCAATCGCTTGCATGATTTTTGCTTCAATCTCTTCGCATAGCTCCTGATTGTCGGCGAGCAGTGCTTTTGTGGCGTCGCGTCCTTGAGCCAGTCTGCTCTCGCCGTAGCTGAACCATGATCCGCTTTTCTGGATGATGCCGTAGTCTACTCCGAGGTCTACCAGTTCGCCAATCTTGCTGATACCTTCGCCGAATGTTATCTCAAATTCGGCTTTGCGGAATGGTGGAGCCACCTTGTTCTTCACCACTTTTACCCTTACTTGATTACCCAGCACGTTGTCGCCGTCCTTGATGGATGATATCTTACGTATGTCGAGTCGTACGCTGGCATAGAACTTCAGGGCGTTACCACCCGTCGTTGTCTCAGGATTGCCAAACATGACTCCGATCTTCTCTCTGAGCTGGTTGATGAAGATACACGTGGTATTGGTCTTAGCGATTGTTGATGTGAGCTTGCGTAGGGCTTGGCTCATCAGTCGTGCATGTAGTCCGACGGCAGAGTCGCCCATGTCGCCCTCAATCTCCTTCTTCGGTGTGAGTGCCGCCACGGAGTCTATCACGATGATGTCGATGGCAGAAGAGCGTATGAGCTGGTCGGCAATCTCGAGAGCCTGCTCGCCGTTGTCGGGCTGAGATATCCAGAGGTTGTCCACGTCTACGCCCAGCTTCTCGGCATAGAAGCGGTCGAAGGCGTGCTCTGCGTCGATAAATGCTGCTATGCCTCCCGCTTTCTGAGCCTCGGCTATGGCGTGTATGGCGAGTGTGGTCTTACCCGAGCTCTCCGGTCCGTATATCTCGATGATACGTCCTTTGGGATAGCCCCCCACGCCGAGTGCCGCATTCAGTCCGATACTTCCAGTCGGTATTACCTCTACGTTGTCTATCTTCTCTTCGCCCAACTTCATTATCGAGCCTTTGCCGAAATCCTTCTCAATCTTCGACATGGCAGCCTGCAGGGCTTTCAGCTTGCCTTCCTGCGTGCTCATGTCGATTTTTACTTCTTCTTTTTTTGCCATGATGATAGTTTACAATTTATTTTCTTATTTGAATAAAGCTGTTTCTTGTTCCTGAATTCTACAACTCCAGATCACCGTCGAACTGCTCGTGCCACGGTAGTCCTTGCTGGTTGAGTTGTTCCATGAATGGATCTGGGTCGAACTCCTCTACGTTGAACACGCCTGGCTTCTTCCAGATGCCCTTGCAGAACATCATCGCACCAATCATCGCTGGTACGCCCGTGGTGTAGCTCACACCCTGCATGCCCGTCTCCTTGTACGCCTCCTGGTGCTTGCAGTTGTTGTATACATAGTATGTGTGCTCCTTGCCGTCCTTGCCGATGCCACGTATGCGGCAGCCGATGCTGGTCTCGCCCTCGTAGTTCTCTCCGAGGTCTTGCGGGTTGGGTAGCACTGCCTTGAGGAACTGTAGCGGTACGATCTTCACTCGTGCCGTACCTGAGCCGTCAGCCAGCGGAGCCTCGTATTCTATCTCGTCGATGCGGCTCATGCCGATGTTCTGAATCACGTCCAGATGCTTCAGGTATTGTTCTCCGAAGGTCATCCAGAAGCGTCCCTGACGGATGGTGGGGTAGTTCTTCACGAGCGACTCCAGCTCCTCGTGGTGCAACAGGTACGACTCGCGCTGACCGATGTTGGGGTAGGTCAGGGGCTGGTGTATCTCCAGCGGCTCCGTCTCTATCCATTTGCCGTCCTTCCAGTAGAGTCCCTTCTGTGTTATCTCTCGGATGTTGATCTCCGGGTTGAAGTTTGTTGCGAAAGCCTTGTGGTGGTCTCCCGCGTTACAGTCTACTATGTCCAGATAATGCATCTCGTCGAAGTGGTGCTTGGCAGCATACGCCGTGAATACGCTCGTCACGCCCGGGTCGAATCCGCAACCCAGTATCGCCGTCAGTCCTGCCTGCTCAAATCGTTCCTTGTATGCCCATTGCCATGAGTATTCGAAGTGGGCCTCATCCTTTGGCTCATAGTTAGCCGTGTCCAGATAGCTGCATCCGCATGCCAGACATGCGTCCATGATGGTCAGGTCCTGGTAGGGCAGGGCGAGGTTTACCACCAGCTCTGGCTTGTACTTGTTGAACAGAGCCTTCAGCTGCTCCACGTCGTCCGCGTCCACCTGTGCCGTCTCCATCACGGGCAGAGGCTTGCGTTTCGCATCCTGTCCCTTGCCCCATGCTTCTTTCCACTGCTTTTGTATCGCCTCCACTATCTGGTCGCATTTCTCCTTGCGTCGGCTTGCAATAATAAACTCTGTGAACACGTCAGCATTCTGCGCTATCTTGTGTGCAGCCACCGTTGCCACGCCTCCTGCTCCAATCATCAGTACTCTGCTCATAGTCTTTCTCTCTTCTTGTTGTTTCTGTTTTCGTTCGTTTCTTTTTATGGCAAACCAGGCATCCCTGAACACGTCAGCCTGTTCGCCGTCCTTGTGTTCTGCCACCGTGTCCCTGTCTCGGTCCAACCTGTATATTCGTGCCATTCTGATGTTAAGTTATACAGGTACAAAGTTACTCTTTTTTCAGCTATTAGCAAAGGAAAATCATTTAAAAAGTTATAACGGGGTGTTTTAGAGAGGTTTTAGGGATGTAGTTCTTAATATTTTGATTTTTTGTTTGGATAGTTACCGAAAATCTTAGTATCTTTGCTGCGTGAGTTGTTTAAAAAGCTATTTCAGTATGGAAGAGATCAAAAAAAATAACGAGGAACAAGATGTTCAAATGGTTTCCGAACCCATTGCGTCCATGCAGTTTACGGGTCTTTCTCCTGCACAAATAGAAGTGCTGAATGCAGTTGCGTGGTTAAAAAGCGACGAAGAGATCAGGGAGCTACAGCATGTCATCTCTGAGTTCTTTGCTAATCGTGCAGACGAGGCAATGGAGCAGTTGTGGTCTGAAGGCACATGGAACGAGCAGACTCTTGCTGATCTGAAGAAAGCTCACTATCGCACACCTTACGAAAAGAATTAGGACATGCATCATTATGTCATTGACACCAACTGCCTTGTGCAGATGATTTCCATGCATAGCCCATATCGCCCTGCATGGGATGCCTTTCGTGATGGCAAGTATATACTATGTGTCAGTAACGACATCATAACGGAATATTCCGAGGTTCTTACTCAACTTACAACACCCTACATTGCTGAGAATATCGTAAATGCAATATTAAAGAGTCCATACTGCAAACGGTATGATCCTCAATTTCGTTTTGACTTGATTAAACAAGATCCAGATGACAATAAGTTTGTTGATTGTGCCATTATTGCAAATGCGGAATATATTGTTAGCGAGGACAATCATTTCAATGTCCTTCGAACAATTCCATTCCCAAATGTTAGAGTTATTGGATTAGATGACTTCATTGAGAATCTTCCAATATAAAAGAATAAGGTGCGACGGGTATTTCACTTCCAATCTCTATGACTTTGCTCTTCAATCTCGCCCACTTTGCTCTTCAATCTTGCCCGTTTTGATGTGCAGGGAGGGCACAATAAAAAGAGAGCTCTTTTGGGGAGCTCTCCTTGTTGTTCTTACATTGTCACTTCCACGGTGTGCTTGCCAGCGGAGTAGGGGACGATGGTGCCCTGTATGGGTTTGCCGTCGAGCGTGATCTCCTTGATGCCCGTCTCCTTGCCGTCGGGGTTCTTTATGCTTATGTCGTACTGGGCCTCGCGGAACTTACGCCTTACGGTATATTCCTTTGCCGTAGAGGGCAGGCATGGGTCTATGAGCAATCCGTCGTAGGTAGGCTTGATGCCGAGGATGTGCTGACTGATGGTGTACCACATCCATGCTGCCGTCCCCGTGAGCCATGAGTTCTTGCCCTCGCCTGGTCGGGCAGCGTCCTTGCCTGCCACCATCTGGCAGTTGACGTAGGGTTCCACCTTGTGCAGGGTCTGGTATTTCTCCTCTACATACGATGGCAGTATCTTGGCATAGTGAGCCCATGCGTCGTTGCCTCGTCCGGCAACGGTTTCACCGATGATTACCCACGGGTTGTTGTGGCAGAAGATGCCTGCGTTCTCCTTGTAGCCCTCGGGGTAGGAGCTTATCTCGCCCATCTCCACGTGATAGGTGGTGTAGGCAGGGTTGTTGAGCACGATGCCGTGTTCGCATTCCAGTCGTTCCTTGGTGGAGTCGAGAGCCTTGGCTACGAGACCCTCTTCGAGTCCGATGCCCGCCATTGTGCACCATCCCTGGCTCTCGATGAATATCTTGCCCTCCTCGTTCTCGTTGGAGCCTATCTTGTTGCCGAAGAAGTCGTAGGCGCGCAGATACCACTCTCCGTCCCATCCGTCCTTCTTGACGGCTTCTATCATCTCGTCTACGTGTTTCTGGGCGCGGTTGGCCTCGTCGTCCTTGCCTATTCGGCGGCACAGTTCCACATAGTCCTTGCCCGTCACGACGAAGAGTCCTGCTATCATGAGCGACTCCGCCTTGGAGCCCTCGCTCTTGTTCTCGGTGGTTTGGAAGCTCTCGTTAGGGTCCCATGAGAAGCAGTTCAGGTTGAGGCAGTCGTTCCAGTCGGCCCTGCCTATGAGCGGCAGCTTGTGCGGTCCGAGGTTGTTCACCACGTGGTCGAACGACACCTTGAGGTGCTCAAAGAGTGATACCTCCGAACCAGGCTGGTTGTCGAAGGGTACGGGTTCGTCGAGTATGGAGAAGTCGCCCGTCTCCTTGATATACGCCACGGTGCCGAAGATGAGCCAGCAGGGGTCGTCGTTGAATCCGCCTCCGATGTCGTTGTTGCCTCGTTTGGTCAGCGGCTGGTACTGGTGGTAGCATCCTCCGTCGGGGAACTGAGTTGAGGCTATGTCGATGATGCGCTGGCGTGCGCGGCTTGGTATCTGATGGACGAATCCCACGAGGTCCTGATTGGAGTCGCGGAAGCCCATGCCTCGTCCCACTCCGCTCTCGAAGAAGCTTGCTGAGCGGCTCATGCAGAATGTCACCATGCACTGGTACTGGTTCCAGATGTTCACCATGCGGTCTACCTTCTCGTTGCCCGTCTGCACATTATATATATTGAGCAGGTTGTCCCAGTAGGCGCATAGCTCACGGAATGCCTTGTCCACCTTCTCCGACGTGTCCAGGCTGGCTATAAGCTCATGAGCCTTATCCTTGTTGATTACCTGCGGAGCCGAGAACTTCTTGTCCTGCTCGTTTTCTACATATCCGAGGATAAAGACGAAATCCTTCTCCTCGCCTGGCTCCAGAGTGACCTCAATATAGTGTGAGGCTATGGGGCTCCATCCGTGGGCGTGGCTGTTGCGCGGCTTGCCCTCCATTACGGCATCGGGATTGGCGAATTCGTTGTATAGTCCCACGAACGACTCACGGTCGGTGTCATAGCCTTGTATCTCCGTGTTTACGGTATAGAAGGCATAGTGGTTACGGCGCTCGCGGTATTCAGTCTTATGGTATATGGTAGAGCCCTCTATCTCCACCTCGCCCGTAGAGAAGTTGCGTTGGAAGTTCTCCATGTCCGTAGCCGCGTTCCATAGGCACCACTCCTGGAAGGAGAAGAGTTTCAGGGACTTTTTCTCCGAGGAGAGATTTTTGAGTGTCAACTTCTGTACCTCAGCCCATTTTCCCAATGGAACAAAGAACAATACCGATGCCTCGAGATTGTTCTTGCGTCCCGTGATGCGAGTGTAGTTCATTCCGTGGCGGCACTCGTAGAAGTCGAGCGGAGTCTTGCAAGGCTTCCATCCAGGGTTCCATACTACCTGCTCCTTATCTCCAGCTCCTTGCTCCACAATATAGAAGTACCTGCCACCGTTGTCCATCGGTACGCCGTTGTAGCGATAGCGTGTGATGCGACGGAACTTGGCATCCTTGTAGAAGCTATATCCTCCAGCCGTATTGGATATGAGCGAGAAGAAGTCCTCATTACCCAGATAGTTTATCCACGGCCACGGTGTCTTCGGGTCGGTAATGACATACTCTCTGTGTTGGTCGTCAAAATGACCATACCTTTTGTTTTCCATGATAGTTCGTATTGGTTATTTATGTTATAAGATTTTTTTCTTCAATTCCTGCTGCTTGGGTTCATCTCCTCTCGATAAGAATCCTCGCGTCTACCGCCACCACATCGTCCTCATCGGCGAGTAGCGGGTTGATGTCTATCTCCTTTATCTCCGTTGCGAAGCGAAGTAGGGTGGAGAGGCGTACTATTATCTCGGCATAGCGTTGCTGGTTGATGCCCCGTTGTCCGCGTGTGCCCTTCAGTATTTTGTATCCTCTGAGCGAACGAATCATCGAGTAGGCTTCGCCATACGACAGAGGAGCCAGACCCGACTGTACGTCCTTGAGCACCTCAACGAAGATGCCTCCCAGTCCGCATAGCACCACATGACCAAACCTTGGCTCGTACTTGGCTCCGATGAACAGTTCCGTGCCCTTGATCATCTTCTGCACCATGACTGCCTGAGCACCATCTATCTGCATCATACGGTCGTATTCCAGAGCGAGATGTTGCTTGTTGCGTATGTTCAGAGCCACTCCGCCCACGTCGCTCTTGTGGATAGGTCCCACCACCTTTGCCACTACGGGATAGCCCACGTTCTCGGCAAATCGGATGAGTTCGTCCTTGTTGTCGCTCACCTTTTCGGATACCATTGGTATCTTGGCGCAGTCGAAGAGCTGGCGAACGATGTCTGGCGATACGTATCCGTCTTCCTTTATGCCGTCGATGATGGTACGTATGCGTGGCACGTCCACTCCGAAGAGCTCTATCTCGGGCGGAGCAGGTGCAGGCGTCTTCATTATCTGTGTGAGAGCTGTGGCAAGCGTCACCTCGTCGCTGAAGTTCACATGCCCCTTGTTCAGAAACTCCTCCACCTCTGCCTCGGCGGTATGCATGCTCGGCAAGATTGGGAAGATGGGCTTCCTGCACTCCTGTATCTTCTTGTCCAGCACGTCGTAGGCGGCATAGAGCGTCACCAGTCCTGGTGTACCGAAGATCACGAATATGGCATCTACGTTGTCAAATCGTTTGTCACAATAGTCTATCGCAAGTGCCAGATGCTCGGGCGTACCCGTGGCAAGGATGTCGATAGGGTTCGAAACCGATGCACCGGGATATAGTTGAGACTTCAGTTCCTCGGCATCCTTGCCTTCTATCTTTGGCACGTTGAGGCCGCCCTTTGACAAGGCGTCGGTAAGCATCACGCCAGGACCACCAGCATGCGTCACGATGGCGAAGCTGGACGACTGGGGAGCACCAATAGAGAATACGCACCCTACGGTGGCAAGTTCCTCACGCGAGAAGCACCGCACGATGCCAGCCTTGCGGAAGAGAGCCTCTACGGCGGAGTCGCTCGAGGCTATGGCGCCCGTGTGCGACGAGGCGGCACGACTGCCACTCTCGCTCGAGCCTGCCTTGATAGCGGCAATCCTACATCCCTTGCGTATGAGCGAAGAGGCGTGGAAGAGTAGCTTGTCGGGGTCGTTGATGTTCTCAATATATAGGAGTTTTACCTTCGGGTCGCGTTCCGCATCAAAGTGCTCATCCATATATTGCAGCACATCCTCAATGCCTATCTGCTTGCCGTTACCGATAGACCATACCGAATTGAAAGCCAGTCCTTTGCTTACTGCTGATTCAAGAATGAATACCGCTGTTGCGCCCGAACCCGAAATGAAGTCAACACCCTGCGGATTGAGCTTAGGTATGGGCTTGGTGAATACCGAGTGGTGATGTCGGTTGAGCAGTCCGATACAATTAGGACCGATGAGAGCCGCCTCGTATCGTTCGCAGATGTCTATTATCTTCTGTTCCATCTTGGCTCCCTCAGCGGTCTCTTCGCTGAAGCCAGCCGATATGATGATAAATGCCTTGGTGTTCTTCTCGCGAGCCAACTGCTCCACATAGTCTGGACAGAAGCGTGCCGCCACTACGAGTATGGCAAGTTCGGTATCGGGCAGAGCTTCGATGGTATGCGTTGCCTTGATGCCCTGTACCTCATCTTCCTTAGGGTTTATAATGTGTAGCTTGCCGTCGTATTTGCCGTCAAGCAGATTTCTAACCACCGCTCCTCCAGGCTTGTGGATGTTGTTGGAGCCACCCACCACGACTATGCTTTCGGGCTGTAGTAGTTGTCGATTTATCATATAGGTAGTTTCTGTTGCCTGCAAATTTACGACTTAATTTGTAAACATATATATGTTTTGGTGCAAAAATACTTAAATTTTCGCCTTCACCCAAATTGTTTTGGATTTACGAGGAGAATATTTGTATCTTTGTAGGCGACAGAAAAAATAATTCACCTAAACATCAGCAAGAATTATGAAAAGTAGAATGACACACGTATGGCAAATAGTATTGTTGTTTATGTTGATAATACCAGTTGATATGCAAGCACAAAACTATGATGAGTTATGGCAGAAGGTGAGAGAAGCACGTGAGAAAGACCACCCCCGTACCCAGATAGACGTGCTGGAGCAGATACAGAAGAAAGCCCAGGCCGAGAAGAACTACGGTCAGCTACTTTCGGCAGGAATACGCAAGGCGGGTCTGCAGACGCAGATTGCTCCCGACTCGCTCGAGGTGGAGATAGCCCGACTTGAGGCTTCTACCGAACAATATGATGCCTCAGACCCTACGCTCGCGGCTGTATGCAGAGCTATACTCGGCAAGATATATACCGCCAATAATGACTTGGGAGAAAACCATAATCAGCGTGGCAAGGACTATTTCGCACAGGCGCTCGCCCGTCCTGAGCTTCTGGCTGCCGTGAAATGCTTGGACTACAAACCACTCGTGATAGACAAGAAGGATAGCGAGATATTCGGCAACGACATGCTGCACGTCGTCGGAATGGAGGCTAAGCGATATGATGTGCTATACGACTATTATAAGACAACCGGCAACCGCAGGGCTACATGCATGGCGAGACTGAAATGGCTGGAACAACGGAGCCAGGAGACTGGCAACAGAGCATATATGGCAGCGCTCGACTCTATGCTTAACGAGTATGGCGACCTTGACGTGGCTGGCGAGGTGGCAATCCGTCGATTTGAAAACATGCGAGGTACCGATGCCGAGAAGTACCATTATGGCGAGGAGATTATTCGCCGTTGGAGTTCTTGGGAGAGGATGAAACAAGTGAATAACGCCATGGAAGCCATGAAGAGTCCCCATTTTGACGCTGACTTCGGTAGTGTGCGCTTCCTGCCTTATCAGCCACGTACGGTCAGACTCAACAACGTCAGGAATATAGGTCGCCTCACTCTAACTATCTGGCGACTCAAAGGCGACGGAGAAACCGAATACAAACTATATAACGATAAGGAAATAGAGAAAACAAAAAAACTGATAGAAGGCGATGCCATACAATCCATAACGCGCCAATATAGTGGAATTGATCCATGGGTGAGCACGAAGGACTCTATGCTGGTAAATGGCATGAAACCTGGCGTGTATCTTTTTGAGATACAGTCGGACAAGGAGAATGGCGAATGTCATTATCAGATAGGCTACGTGAGCGATGTCTATGTTATATGGGAGGAGCTGCCCGAGCAGACTATACGCTACGTTGCGGTTAGCGCTACTACGGGAAAGCCTCTTCCTGGAGCAAAGGTAAAGCTGACACTTAGCTCGCGATGGGATGATAATATTCAGACAAAAACGCTCACCACCGATAATAAAGGAGAATGTCTGTATACGTATGAAAAAAATAGTCCGCGAGAAGTTTATGCTTATACTACCGACGACAAAGCGAGCATGACCTCCGATGCGTCGAGTGGTTTCTCATGTAGCAATCCCAGTTCTACGGCCAATCATATTCGCGTTTATACCGACCGCAGCATCTACCGGCCAGGTCAGACCATACATACGTCTCTCGTGGCGTTCCGTAGATACGACAAGGATAAATATGAGGTGAGGGCTGGTGACACTATTCGTGTGAGACTCCTTGACGCTAACATGCAACAGGTGGCAGAACAGACGGTTTGTACCGACGACTTCGGTACGGCTTCTACGGACTTTGTGCTGCCCGCAAGTGGTCTGACAGGCAACTTTACCATTCAGGCAAGGGGCAAGACCACAGGTAATACAAGTGTTAAGGTGGAGGAATACAAACGTCCTACGTTCGAACTGAAGTTCGACGACTACAAAGAAAAATATGTAGCTGGCGATACCGTAAGAGTGAAAGGCTATGCAAAAACGTATGCAGGAGTGCCTGTTCAGGGTGCCAAGGTGAAGTATACCATCACACGTCGTCAGGCTCTATGGTGCTGGTGGTATCATGGCGACGACGACAAGACCGAGTTATATAGCGAGGAGACTACTACCGATGACGAGGGAGCCTTCTATATGAGCATACCAGTAATACTCCCGAAGGCTGCCGATCTGTATGAGGATGGCGAGGCTAATCCGTATTGGCGTCGTGGATTGTTCTATAACTTCGTTGCCCGTGCCGACGTGACCGATCTGGGCGGAGAGACTCATGGAGGCTCATTCTCCCTACCTATGGGTACGAGAACAACATCTCTCTCAAGCAGTCTGCCAGGCAGGTCGATTGGGGGAGGACTAAAGACCGTAACATATCATTATACTAATGCCGCAGGCGAACCTATCGACGGAAAGGTGAAGGTGAGCATCGACGGTAAGAAACTGGATGGCGGTAGGGCGTTTGATGCCAACAAGCCAATTAACATAGGACAGTTGTCTTCAGGTGAACATACGTTTGTGGCTACTTGTGGAGACAACGAACTGACCGAGAAGGTCGTGATTTTCAATTTGACCGACAAGAGACCCGTCGTGGAGACTCACGACTGGTATTATGCTTCAGCCAATACTTTCCCTCGTGATGGCAAACCAGTTTATATTCAGTTTGGCTCGTCAGACAAAGACCAGCACGTGGTATATAGTCTCTTTGCTGGCAGAAAAGTGCTCGAAAGTGGTACGCTTACTCATGATAATACGCTCACTACACGAGAATTCAATTATAAAGAAGAATATGGCGACGGCATCACTTTTACATGTGCTTGGGTGAGAGAGGGCAGACTCTATCAACATAGTTCCACCATCAGTAAGCCAGAACCCGATAAGAGTCTGAAAGTGGAATGGAAAACTTTCCGCGACAGACTCGTGCCTGGACAGAAGGAGGAGTGGTCGCTTACGATAAAGAAACCTGACGGAAAACCAGCTAACTCCAATTTCATGGCGACAATGTACGACAAGTCGCTCGACCAGCTATACTCCCACCAGTGGGGACTCAGCACGTCATTCTATCGTGCCTTAGCTCAAACGGAGTGGTCGGGGATCTCTTCTCATAACCTCTCGGCGAGTGGATGGGTAAGAACTCCATACCAATACGTTCCATCATTACTCTATTCACACTTTAATCCTACCGACTTCGACGGATTGCTCAACAACTATTTCATTGTGGGATATGGTGCTCCACGCAAGATTAGAGTCAGAGGACTCGCTAAGGAAAGCGCGGGAGCGGTAGACCTGATGGCGGCTCCTCTGGCAGAGTCGGTAGCGGTCAACGAGGTGATGGTTGAGAAAGCTGTGCTAAAAGACACGGCTCTACCTGTATCCGATAACGAGGCAAAGGAGGAAGAATCTGTGCCAGAACCTGAAAATCAGATGCGTGAGAATTTGGATGAAACGGCATTCTTCTATCCGCAAATGCGTACTGACAGTAAGGGTGATGTAGTGGTGACGTTCACTCTGCCTGAGAGCCTTACTACATGGAAGTTTTTAGGGTTAGCACACGACAAGGAGATGAATCATGGCAATTTGACAGGTGAAGCTATAGCCCAAAAGACCGTGATGGTGAGTCCTAACGTGCCAAGATTCGTAAGACAAGGCGACAGAGCCACAATCTCCACACGACTGATGAGTACTTCGGAAAACTCTGTCTCTGGAACGACCCAACTGGAAATCGTAGACCCACAGACAGAAAAGGTGATTTTTACTACAAGCCAACCATTCACAATCAAGCCACAAGGTACATCGAGTGCTACCTTCTCCATAGCCCCAGAGGTAATCGACGGCTACTCCCTACTTATAGCACGCGTCTCGGCTAAGGGTGATGGGTATAGCGATGGAGAACAACATTACCTGCCAGTGCTGTCAAATAAAGAACAGGTACTCAACACTCTACCGTTCACTCAGCATGGAGATGGCACGAAGACTATCGACCTGACGAAGTTGTTCCCAGAGAATACCACCAATCATAGACTCACGGTTGAATATACCAACCACCCGTCGTGGCTCATGGTACAGGCTCTACCATACGTGGGTTCTGCCGACGAACATAATGCCATCAGTCTGGTGAGCGCCTATTACGCAAACATGCTTGGACAAAGCATCATCAATTCGAACCCGAAGATCAGACAGACGATTGACGAGTGGAGAAACGAGAACGCAAACGCTAATGTCAATACCAAGTCCCTGCTGAGTAGCTTGGAGAAAAACCAAGAACTGAAAACGCTCGTTCTGGGAGAAACACCATGGGTGCTCGACGCCCAACAGGAGACGCGACAGAAACAGGACTTGATAAAATTCTTCGACAAGAATCTTATGGACAAGCGTATCTCGTCAACTCTTGATTTCCTGAAAAAACTACAGAATTCTGATGGCTCGTGGAGTTGGTGGAATGGTATGCGTGGCAGCATATATATGACTACCAGCGTGAGCCAAACGCTCGTCAGACTCAATACCATGCTTGGTGAGCAGCAGGAGACAAAGAGCATGCTCAAGAGTGCATTTAAATTCATGAAGAAAGAGATTGCAAAAGAGGTGACAGAACTAAAGAAACTGGAGAAGAAAGGTTACAAGGACCTCAGACCAAGCGAGACAGCTGTCAACTATTTGTATTTGTGCGCACTTGACGGAAGAGACCTTGGAACGAGTGCTAAGGCTGACATAGCATACTTAGTGAAATTGCTCTCGAAGAAGACAACCGAGCTGACTATCTACGGAAAGGCTAACTCAGCCGTAATATTGGCACATCACGGTTATACAAAGAAGGCTCAGGAATATCTGCAAAGCATGAAAGAATATAGCGTGTATACCGAGGAAATGGGACGCTATTATGACACAAGAAGGGCTTATTATAGTTGGTTTGACTACCGAATTCCTACCGAAGTGGCTGCAATAGAGGCGCTCAGGCTGGTGAGCCCAGATGATAAGCAGACTGTAGAGGAAATGCAACGATGGCTCTTACAGGAGAAACGTACTACCGCATGGAATACTCCTGTCAACTCCGTCAACGCCATCTATGCTTTCTTTGGTAAAGACGGCGTACAAAAGATGGCAGAACATACGGGCAAAGCCACGATAACCCTCGACGGAGAACCTATGGAAATGTCACAGACCACAGCTGGACTGGGCTACCTCAGGGGCGTTAGGGATCTCGATCAGACCGACAGTCAAAGCCCATCATCCAACCCCCATCATCCTGCCTCTATCACATTCGAAAAGAACGACACAGATACCTCATGGGGGGCCGTCTATGCTCAGTTCTTACAGACTGTGACGGAGATTGATGACCAGACGTCGGGTATTACTGTTACAAGAGAGATATTGCCGACACAACAGTCCTCTGTACTTTCATCCGTCACCTCTCATACCTCACCTCTGAAAGTGGGTGACCGCGTGAAGGTACGTATCACCATCAAGGCTGATCGCGACTATGACTTCGTTCAGGTTATCGACAAGCGCGCGGCATGTATGGAACCTGTAAGGCAACTTAGCGGATACCATTGGGGCTACTATTGTGCTCCAAAAGACTGTTCTACCAACTACTATTTCGACCGAATGGCAAAAGGCAAGCATGTTGTTGAGACGGAATACTATATCGATCGAGAGGGCGATTACCAACAGGGTACATGTACTGTGCAATGTGCCTATGCTCCAGAGTATTATGGAAGAACGAAAGGAATGAAGGTCAAAGTTGAAAGATGAAGATAGAAATAGACAACGATAGTGGATTCTGTTTCGGAGTCACTACTGCCATAAAAAAAGCCGAAGAGGAGCTCGCAAAGGGCGAGCGCCTCTACTGTCTTGGCGATATAGTACATAATGGGATGGAAGTGGAGAGACTGGAAAAAGAAGGTCTTATTACTATCAATCACGAACAGCTAAAGACACTTAGAGATGTCAAAGTGCTACTTCGGGCTCATGGAGAACCTCCTGAGACCTATGAGATAGCACGTCGTAACAATATCGAGATAATCGATGCTACCTGTCCAGTGGTTCTTCAGTTGCAACGCCGTATCAAACGACAATATGATGAGGGAGGAGCTGGGAATGGTGAGGGGGGAATGAAGAGACCATCCCAGATCGTGATTTTTGGTAAACGGGGACATGCGGAGGTACTTGGACTGATGGGACAGACCAGAAATACGGCTATAGTGATAGAACATTTTGAAGAAGTTGAAAAACTCGATATGAACAAAGATATATACCTGTATTCGCAAACTACGAAGTCGCTCGATGAGTATCATAATATAATAAGGTATATAGAGGAAAATATTTCAAAAAATGCTGTATTTAAAAACTTTGACACTATTTGTCGACAAGTAGCCAATAGGATGTCAGCAATGTCTCAATTTGCTAAGACCCATGATCTTGTATTGTTTGTCTCGGGTGGCAAGAGCTCAAATGGAAAAGTTCTATTTAACGAATGTCTGAAGGTTAACTCCAATAGTTATCAGGTAGAAAATGCTGATGAGATACAAGCAAAATGGCTCGAAAACGTTGAGTCTGTTGGTATATGTGGAGCAACAAGCACTCCAAAATGGCTGATGGAGAAATGTAAAGAAAAAATAGAGGGGATTACAACAATGTAATCTCCTTCTTTTTTCGTATAAATCGTAGGAAAAAACATGGGTTTTTAAGTTAAAATAAGTTATTGCTAACGAAAAATATAAAAATATTAAGAGTTTTTTAGCTTGTAATTGTTATATAATCGAACTTGAAATTATTTTTACATGGAAAATACTTAAAATAACTTTATATGAGTTAGTGAACTCATAGAACACGAAATATAAACCTAATATTAATTTAATACCTAAGCAATGGAAAATCGTTTATTTGTAGTCCAATGTTCTAATTGGCTGCGATTGTGTGTATTGGCGTCGTTCTTTGCGGCTCCAGTGGTATCAGTCGTTGCTGTAGAAGCGTTGGAGTCTCCAAGGCAGGCTTTGCAGTCGAAGCCTGCTGAGAACACGATTAAGGGCCAGGTCCTCGATGAGAATGGCGAGCCCCTAATCGGAGCAACTGTGACTGTTAAGGGTACTAATGTGGTGACTGTTACAGACTTGGATGGTAATTTCGAGATTGCTGCCCCAGCTGGTTCAACGCTGCAGTTCTCTTATTTGGGCTTCAAGACCAAGGAGTTACGTGCAGCAGCAGGCATGACAGTACGTATGGCTGAGGACAACACTGCCTTGAGCGAAGTTGTTGTAACAGCTCTTGGTATCAAGAAGGAAGCCAAATCGCTATCTTACAATGTCCAGCAGATCGGCAATAGCGAGATTATGACAGTTCAAGATGCAAACTTTGTCAACTCTCTGAATGGTAAGGTCGCTGGTGTCCAGATCAATGCTAACGCTTCTGGTGTCGGTGGTTCGTCGCGTGTGGTAATGCGTGGCTCGAAGTCTATCGATGGCAACAACAACGTGCTTTACGTGATTGATGGTGTGCCGATGGTGAACGCACAGAGTGGTCTTGACATGGACGCACTTGCCTATAGTGGTAACGGTCAGACTGGTGATGCTACCTCGATGCTCAATCCTGATGATATCGAAAGTATCTCGGCTCTGACAGGTCCTTCTGCCGCAGCTCTTTATGGTAGTGATGCTGCCAATGGTGTCATATTGATTACTACAAAGAAGGGTGCCGTAGGCAAAACGACGGTAACATATAATGGTAGCTTCCAGTTCTCGAAGCCTCTGATGTTGCCTGAGTTCCAGAATAAATACGGTCAGACCGAGACTGGTAGCTATTACAGCTGGGGTGACAAGCTGGCAAAGCCAAGCAACTATGATCCTGAAGATTTCTTCCGTACAGGAACAAACTTCACCAACTCTGTTTCAGTTTCAACTGGTACCGATAAGAATCAGACCTATCTGTCGTTAGGTGCTACAAATGCTGGCGGTATCATCCATAACAACGACTTCGATCGTTACAACCTCTCTGTTCGTAATACTACCAAACTCTTTGGTGACAAGGTTACCCTCGACCTTAGCTATATGATGTCGAGTATCAAGGAGAACAACATGATTACTCAGGGACAGTACTTCAACCCGTTGGTTCCTCTGTATCTCTTCCCCGCAGGTGGCGACTGGAACGCCGTTCAGTATTATGAGCGTTATGATGCTGACCGTAATTTCCCAGTTCAATACTGGCCATATGGTCGTCAGGATCTCTCTATGCAGAACCCGTACTGGATTACTGAGAATAATAATTTCACCAATCATAAGATGCGCAACACATTCTCTGCATCTGTGAAATATGACATTACTGACTGGTTGTCTTTGACAGGACGTGTGAAGTATGACAACAACGATGTGAAGAACGAGTCGAAGTATGCTGCTGGTACCGACCTGCAGTTTGCTTCTAAGTACGGTCACTATGGTTATGAGCACCACGAGTATCGTCAGTATTTTGCTGAGGCTTTCGCTACTATCAACAAGTACTGGAATGATGGTCTGTGGAATCTGACAGCCGTTCTCGGAACCAACTATGACAAGCGTGAGGAGAAGTGGGCAAGCTTTAACGGCCATCTGGCTACTATGGCAAACATCTACTCTCTGCGTAATGTTGTAGCAGGAGGTGAGACAAAGTACGATCAGGGTTCAGCTCCATTCAAGAAGATGGCAGTCTACGGAAGTGCTCAGTTCGGATATAACAGTATGGTTTATCTGGATGTTACAGCTCGTAACGACTGGTCATCAAAGCTGGCAAAAGCAGAGGAGTCATACTTCTACTGGTCTGCTGGTCTCTCTGGTATCATCACCGAGATTGTACCTTCTATCAAGAACGACTACCTGAACTACTTGAAGTTACGTCTTTCTTATGCAGAGGTAGGTAACGACCCTTGGCGTTATGGTCTGACCATTCCAACTTACCAACTCTCTCCTGCTGGTGTTACTACAGCTACAGAGATGCCTAACCTTGACCTGAAGGCTGAGCGTACAAAGTCTTGGGAGGCAGGTATCGACCTCGTTGTATTGAAGAACAAACTGAGAATCAACGCTACTCTGTATAAGTCTTCTACTTACAACCAGTTCTTCAACGTCAACCTGCCTGCTTCTTCAGGCTACACTACAACATGGGTTAATGGTGGACGTGTAGACAACAAGGGTGTTGAGCTCACAGCTAACTTCAATCAGATGCTCGGCCCTGTAAAGTGGGAAACATACCTCACATGGACTCTCAATAAAAATAAGATCAAGAAGTTGCTTCCTTACTGGAAGAATCCTATCGACGGCGAAGTGTATTCTCTTACCGAACTCGACAAAGGTGGTATAAGTGGATATAAGACAAAGCTCGTAGAGGGTGGTACACTCTCAGATATATATGTCAACCAACTTGCTGTAGGTGAGCATGGTGAGTACTATGTGGACCCACAGTCGCACACTCTGCGTACTGATGCTGGCAACTATGTGAAGGCGGGTCAGGCAGCTCCGCGCTACAACCTCTCTTGGGGTAACAACCTTTCTTGGAAAGGCATACATATGGGCTTCCAGTTTGCTTATCGCAATGGTGGTATCGTTGTATCTCAGACACAAGCCATCATGGACGCTTTTGGTGCTTCCAAGGCTTCGGCTGATGCTCGTGACGCTGGTGGCGTGATGATTAATGGTCAGCGCTTCTCAGCACAAGACTACTATCAGACAGTTGCTGGTACCAGCAATATCATTGGTTCGCAATATGTATATAGTGCTACCAACCTGCGACTTTCTGAATTCTCTCTTGGTTATGACATCCCTGTACAGAAGTGGCAGAATATTGTGAAGTATGCCAACATCTCGTTCGTAGCTCACAACTTATGGATGATCTACTGCAAGGCTCCGTTCGACCCAGAGGTAACAGCCAATACAGGCACCTATGGCCAAGGACTGGACTACTTCATGCAGCCAAGCCTCCGCACAATGGGATTCTCACTTAAACTCAGATTCTAAAGTATGAAAGGAGACAATAAGATGAAAAGCAATATATTAAAATATGTAGCGTTCGGTTTGTTGGCTATGGGATTCACCACAGCTTGTACGGACGACTTTGACGAACTGAATACCGACAAGCATGCGGCTACCGACAAAGACATGGAGCGTGACGGTAAGGCTGTCGGCTCGTTCTTCCAGCAGATGATCAATCGTACCACAGTCATGATGATTGGTGGCGACCAGGATGATAACTACTCATCTACTGGTGCCTATCAGCATCAGATTGGTATTAGCGCAGATGCTTATTCTGGATATATCGGACATACAGCAAGCTGGGCTGTGGGTAGATATAATGGTACCTACGACTTCAGTAAAGGTGACGAGTGGGGTAACACTATGTTTAAGGTTGGTATGGTTCAGGTGATGCCTGCATGGGCTCAGATGAAAGCCAATGCCGAGAAACTGGGACAGAAAGAGGCTGCCGCACTTGGCGACATCGTCAAGGTGTTTGCTATGCATCGTGTGACAGACCATTATGGTCCTATCCCTTATGTTGACTACAAACTCGGAGCTATCGGTCAGAAGTATGATGCCCAGGATAAGGTATATAAAAAGTTCTTTGAGGAACTCGACAACGCAATCGACGTGCTTACTCCATTGGCACAAGGTGGTGGTACCTTGCTTAGCGACTATGACCCAATCTATGGTGGCGACGTTGCCAAATGGGTTCAGATGGCAAACACCCTTCGCTTGCGTCTGGCTCTCCGCGTAGTCTATGCTGATCCAGATTTGGCACAGACTGAGGGAGAAAAGTCTGCAGCCAACCCTGTAGGATTTATTGAGGATGCCGATGGTCGTTGCGAATATCGTGGAGCCAATGGTACTACTATTACCAATCCTCTCTGGCAGCAGGCTTACGAGTGGAACGAGGTTCGTATGAGTGCTCCTATGGACTCTTATCTGAACGGATACAACGATCCACGTATCTCGATTTTCTTCAAGCCGGCAGTTGCTGATAATCAGTATCATGGCGTTCGTCAGGGAATCTTCTCTAATGGAGCCAACCAAGCACCATACCAGGGAGATAATATTTCCCAACTCAACGTTTCTCAGAATACGCCAGTACTCTATATGGCTGCTGCCGAATCTTTCTTCCTGCGTGCTGAGGCTGCTCTGCGCGGTTGGAACGTAGGTGGTACAGCTAAGGACTTCTACGAGGCAGGTATCCGTATGTCTATGACCGAACTTGGAGCTAATGGTGCCGATGCTTATATCACAGATGACACATCTACTCCTGCTGCTTTCACAGACAATGCGGGTAGAGACAATGCGGCTGCTCCAAGTACTATCACCATAGCATGGAATGATGGTGATGACTTCGAGACCAATCTCGAGCGTATCATCGTACAGAAGTGGATTGCAAACTGGGGCAACTCTCCAGAGGCTTGGTCAGAGTTCCGTCGTACAGGCTATCCTAAGATGTTCCCAGTGAAGAACAACTATAGCAACAATGCTGTAAGTAGCAACCTGCAAATCCGCCGTATGCCTTATCCAAAGACGGAGTATAATACTAATAGAAAAGCTGTCGAAGCTGGTGTGGAATTGCTTGGTGGTCCAGACAATTGCGGAACTCTGCTTTGGTGGGACAAGAAAACTCACTAAATTCTTTGAATGTGTAACACAATAATAAATACTATAGAATTATGAAATTCAGAAATATATTTAGTGCTACTGCTCTCGCCGTCGTTGCCCTCGCTGGATTTGTCAGCTGTGATACCGATGTCGAGAAGGAAACTATACAGCACCAATACAAATATGATCCTCAATATCTTGAGAATCTGCGCGCGTTCAAGAAGTCACCACATGAGGTGTCATACGCTTATTATGCTTCATATACTAACACGCTGAACCCAACTTCTTGGGGCGAGCGTATACTGGGTCTGCCCGATAGTATTGATATCGTCAATCTGTGGACAGGTATACCTACACTCGAAGAGAACCCTATCGCCTATGAAGATATGGTGAAAAGCCAGAAGGAACGTGGTACACGCTTTGTTCTCCATGCTGATGCTGCTCATTACAATCACTGGATATGGGCACGTGTATGGAACGAGGAGAAGGGCGAGTTTGAGTATGAATACGACGAGGAGGGCAACCACATCGTGATTAAGACCAAGCCCGGCGACCGTACCTCTATCGAATACTATGCTCGCTGGGCTGTCGACACACTCGTTCAGGCTGGTATCGACGGTGTAGACTTTGACTACGAAGGCTGGTCGGGTGGCGACATCACCATCGTAGCCGAGGAGTGTGACAAGTATCTCGGTGAGAATGGCAAGTGGCCTGAGAAACTGTTTATCATAGACTGGTTCGGAGGCGCACCTCCAGCCGAGACAGAGCCATATACCGACTACTATGTTCGTCAGGCATATACCTGGCAGATTGGTTTCCAGACTGGTACGGGCGGTCGTCCATACGAGAAGACCATCTTCTGTGAGAGTACAGGTGCTGAGGCTGTGGATGGCGGTGTCAATGGTGCCATGGTACGTGAATATGCCGCATGGGAACCCTCTACAGGCCATAAGGGAGGCTTCGGAGCATACTATATCGACTACAACTACAAGTCACAGTCGGGTATACCATACAAGGAGTATCGTGAAGCTATCCAGATACAAAATCCCGCAGTACGTTAAGAAATTAATAACAATCTAATGAATGAAAATTATGAAAGCAAAATATAATATCATTTCCGCAGTCTTACTGTTGCTGATGGGAGGCTTCATGTTCTCTTCGTGTAGAGATGACGGAGGATTCGACTATGGACATGAGGGCTTCTATATCACAGATACTGAGAACAGTCCAATCGTGAAGTTCTCGGTTGAAGACACACCAGCGAGCTACACCGTTACGGTGCAGTCGACTGACAAGGTGAAGAGCGACGTGACATTCTCGCTTGCGCTCGATCTGGACAAGGTTGAAGAGTATAATGCAACTCATGGTACAACCTTCTTCGCAGTACCAGAAGGCTCTGTAGAGTTGACTGAAAGCAAAGTGACTATGAAGGCAGACGAAGCTATCTCTTCTGGTGCGCTTGTACGAGTACTCAGCACAGAGGAGTTCGTAGAGGGTCGTACATACATCATCCCCGTAACCGTTACTGATGTTCAGGGGTCAAGCGATCCTATACTTAAGGGTTCGAAGACCATCTATCTGCGTATCTCGCGCGTAATCAACTTTGCCGCTATCAACGCAAACTATCGGGCTTCAAGTAACTTCATCTTCGACAAGACCATTCCGTTGACTACCCTGACATACGAGATGAAGATCTATCCTACTGGTCTGCCACGCTCTAAGGGTCCGCATCGTTTCATGGCTCTTGAGGAGAGTGACGAGTCTAAGACGTTGCTGTTACGTTTCAACGAGGCTAATACCGAAAACCGTCTGCAGGTACTTCTCTCAGGCAATAAGTTCATCTCTAACACCCAGTTTGAGAACAACCAGTGGTATCTATTGTCTATTGTTGCCGACGGAACAAATATCTCTCTCTATGTCAATGGTGAGCTCGATTCTTCTATCCAAGGTTCTATCGAGGGTGGTTCACTCAACTTCCAGCGCTACGAGATGGGTATGTCTTGGGGTGGTGGCTATCCACGCGACCAGTTCTTCTCTCATCGCTTCTGCGAGATCCGTATCTGGGATCGTGCACTCTCTGCTACCGAGATCAAAGGCGGTATCTGCGGTGTAGATCCAAATAGCGAGGGTCTGCAGGCATATTGGAAGTTCAATGAGGGCGAAGGCCACATCTTCAAGGATGCTACAGGCAACGGCTTCGATATGGATTGGTCTCAGACGCAACGTGATATGCGCGAGAATGGTGTGATGAACCCAACTCCTGATGCAGCCAACTACATCCAGTGGGTTAAGGACGACATCAACAAGTGTGCTAACTAATGTAGTTCTGACTACATAGTAAGCTTAATCCAAATGTAATCATGTCAATCAAACATTTATTGACTATATCTCTAATATTCCTGAGTTCTGCCTTGTGCAGAGCTCAGGAATCTGTTTTTCTTGAGTCGTTCCAGTATGATAAGCGTATCCATGACTTCGGGACCATTCAGGAGAAGGATGGTAAGGTGAGCCATACCTTTGTCTTCACCAACCGAAGCAAGGAGGTGATAAGCATCGATGATGTCAACGCTTGGTGTGGATGTACCACGGCTGATTATTCAAAAGAGCCCGTCCGTCCAGGCAAGACCGCCAAGGTGACGCTCACGTACGATCCCGACCATCGTCCAGGGAAGTTTTCCAAAGAGGCTGTACTGAATCTCAATGGTGGTAAATACTATACGCGTATCTGGGTGAAAGGTAATGTGGTAGGTATGAAACATCCCGTCACCGAGGACCATCCATACGCCTATGGTAGCGGACTCTACATGAGCCACAGGGTATTGCCATTCCCTTTGATGCGTGTGGGAGAGGAGAAGTCGATACGTCTGCTCGTAGCCAACGATACCAAGGAGACCATGACAATCGAATTCGAGCGTCGTCCCAACAATAGGATACTGAAGTTTCCCGACCGTCTCGTGTTGAAACCTGGCGAGAGTACTAAGGTCTACGCTCGTTATCGAGCTTTCCGTCCAGTCTCTTATCGTCGCCATATCTCTATCATTCCGAAAGTCAACGGTAAGGCGTTGAAGCCTCTGAAGATTTCTTGGGATGTAATTCAAAAGTAAGTTTTTCATCTTTGACCTTTCATCATGAATCACAACCTATTATCATTCCTGTTTGTCGTTACCGCGATGATGTCGCATGTGTCGCTTCTTGCCAAGGTAGACCCACCTAAGCCCGTTTTGCCTGTGCCCACCGCCGAGCAGGTGGCTTGGCAACGTATGGAGACGTATGCCTTCATCCATTATGGTCCCGATACGTTCTATGGTGAGGATGGGGTAGAGTGGGGCTATGGCAATTATCCTGTCGACTTGTTCAATCCTACGCTCGGCTATTGTGATGTCGACCAGTGGGTTGATGCCTTGCAGGCAGGCGGAATGAAGGGTGTCATCTTCACCGCCAAGCATCATGACGGCTTTTGTCTGTGGCCTACTGAATATACCGACTATAGTATCAAGAACAGCCCATATAAGCAGGGCAAGGGCGACGTCGTGGGCGAACTGGCTGAGGCTTGTCGCAAGAAAGGTATGAAGTTCGGTATCTATCTTTCGCCTTGGGACCGCCATCAGGCTACCTATGCTACACCTGCCTACGTAGACTACTATAAGAAACAGCTGCGTGAGGTACTCAGTAATTACGGTGAACTGTTCGAGGTGTGGTTTGATGGAGCCAACGGAGGCGACGGATGGTATGGTGGCGCTGACGAGAAGCGTAGCATAGACAAGGAGCACTACTATGACTTCCCGACGCTCTTCGGCTATGTGCGTGAGCTACAGCCACAGGCTATCATCTTCTCTAATGGCGGTCCAGGTTGTCGATGGGTAGGCAGCGAGGAGGGTGTTGCAGGTGCTACCTGCTGGTCGATGCTTCGTAGTGCAGATGCCCGTCCTGCGTTTGATGCCAGCTATTCGATGAATGGTGCTGAGGATGGTGATGTGTGGGTTCCTGCAGAGTGTGATGTGTCTATACGTCGTCCCAACTGGTTCTATCATGAGGCTGACAACGCCAAGGGCATACTTACAGCCGACCAACTCGAAGACCTTTACAATAAGAATGTGGGACATAACGCCACCTTCTTGCTCAACGTGCCCGTGACGCGTACTGGAAGGATGCATCCAACCGATGTTGCCAATCTGAAGGCTTTCCGTGAGAAGCTGGATCGCATCTATGCTCACAATCTGCTTGTTGGTTCAAAGGTTAAGGGCAGCCATGTGCGTAGTTCGGCTTATAAGGCTAAGAATGTGCTTTCTGACGACTATGACAGCTATTGGGCTACGCCAGACGGCGTATGTTCAGCCAGTCTGACGTTCAAGTTCTGTCGTAAGGCTCAGTCGTTCAACCGTATTGTACTTCAGGAGTATATCCCTTTGGGTCAGCGTGTCAAGAAGTTCGAAGTAGAATATTCTCTTGACGGAAAGAGTTGGACA
Organism: uncultured Prevotella sp.; assembly: GCA_900316295.1. Classification (GTDB taxonomy): domain Bacteria; phylum Bacteroidota; class Bacteroidia; order Bacteroidales; family Bacteroidaceae; genus Prevotella. Next base: position 6,807 of record ONCJ01000020.1, on the reverse strand, counting down.
GGCATAGATTGTGGCGAAGAGACCACCACCATCGGCTACAAACGTATATTGGTGTTCCCCACCGTTATGGCACGCATGCTTCGTGTTCGTTTTCTCGATGCTCGCGGACCGCTGTGTATCAATAATATAGGAGCCTATTTAGCTGAATAGGCTCCTCATCTTTCTTTCCTTAAGGTCCCTAAGGTCCTTAAAGTCCTTAAGGACTCTAAGCCCCCAAAGCTCCTCATCTCCTCATCTCCTCACTTCACCTTTACCTCGTCGATAAAGAACCACGCGTCATAGCCCACGCCGTAGTGCCATGATGGACATTTGCCGATGCCTTTGACGCTTACCCTCACGTATTGGGCGTTGACTGGTTGTTGTGTTATTACCGTAGCATTCTGGAATTTCACAGCCAGCGAGCGGTCCTCGTTGAATGTGAATGTGCCTATAGGTTGCCAGTTGTTGTTGTCGTTTGATATGCTATAGGTGACGCTCTTAGGCCATAATATCCATGCACCCGACTGAAGCAGGAAGTCGGCAGTCACCTCTTGGAACGACTCTTTCTTGCCAAGGTCGATGACGAAGTCAGCATCCCTGCCTTCCCATCCTACCCAGCTCTCCACGTATGTCGTACCGCCATATAGTCCGTCGGTCAGAGCCTGGGCACCCATCTCTGCATATTTGCCCGATGGAGCCGACAGGAAGCTGACGTTCTTGCCCAACGCTATGTTACGCTCCTTGACTGGCAGAAATCGCTCACGATACAGTCGGCAATAGTCTTCGGGTCGGTTCTCACGTTCGTTCAGTGTCCTCACTCCATATTCCTTAGTTCTCTGTTCGAAGAGGTTAAGCAGTTGGCTGGTCTCTTCCGCATCCCTATCAGGATTGGTACGTGCTATCTCCAGTTCCGAGTATTGTAGTGGCAGTCGTGACAGACGCACGCGGTTGAGTACTGCCGTGTCGCCCTTGACGGCGTTCTCAGCCTTGTCGAACAGCTCGTTGTAGGTCTTACAGAGCTTCGCATTCAGCATACCGTCCTTGTGAGTTATGGGCGAGTCGTATATCCACAGTTCTTTTCCGCTGGCGAGCAGAGCGCCCTGTAGCAGTTTCTGGTATTGATACATGTAGGGTGCAGCCTCGTGGTAGTATCCGTTCATGAAGGCGACCATCAGCGAGTCGGTGTCCTGTTCGGGGTTCCACATCAGCTTAGCCAGTATCCATGCCTTCATTTCCAGGAAGTCGGTGCCTCGTGTCGGCATGTTCTGTTCGAAGAGCATGGTGGCGTGGTTGTGTTTGAAGAGGCTGATGTTCTTCTGCAGGCAATGGAAGTTGGGGAATGGTGTCACCACTCCGTCGAAGTTGATCACATAGTCCCAGATGAAGATGTTGTCCGAGATGGCCGACCATCCCTCCAGCGCCTTGACAAACTGGTGTCCCGACTCGTTGTCGGTCAGGGGCACCTCTCGCTTACAGTCGATGTCGCAAAGCATGATGTTCACGTTCTTCAGAGGTCGAGTCTTCTTTGGCGGTTCCATGGTGAAGAGGTAGGCGAGTGTCGAGAACTCCTTGTCTGGGAACCTTTGAGCCAGCTTGTTCAGGAATCGTATGTAGTTGCCTGATACGGCTCCCTCCTCTTCCTCCACCTTCTTACATTCGGGACATTGGCAGTATGTGCCGTTGCCGTCGTTCTGACTGATGGAAATCATCTTGCGGTCGGGGTTGGCACGGAATATGGAGTCAATCTTCTCGCATGCCAGTTCCAGTACCTCGGGGTTGGTCAGACACCACTGGCTATGTGTGCCTGGCTGACGTTTGCCGTTTATCATTGAGTAGTATTCCGGATGCGCCTTGCCGTATTTGTCGGCTGGCAGTATCTGGTTGAACGTATGCACCCACATGTCCGATGCGAAGAGCTCGTCGTGGCTCTCCAGTCGCATGAACCTCTTGTATATGGGGTCGTCGTTGCCGTAGCTGAAGGTCTGGCGGAATCGGAAGGCTGGTGTCTCCGCGTGATTGATACGTGGCAGAATGATGTCCTTCGACTTCGAGAGCGTATACACGTCCTTAGCATAGTAGTTTACACCCATCCACTTCTCCAGTAGGGTCGCCACACCATATATTGCGCCCCTGTCGCCACCACTCTTGATGTGCAGCGATTTTCCGATTGTCTCAATAGAAAAGCCGTCCTCGTCCGCCTTGTTGGTCTGTTCGCCTATCACTATGTCGCCCTGACGAGTGGTGGCTCCGTATGCAATCGGCAGGTTCGCCCCCGAGATGCGCTCTACGAAGAGCTGCATTATCTCGGCAGCCTCCGTGTTGGTCGCCGTCTTCTCCGTACATACGATACGTCCCTTAGCCTTACCCTTGCTTACTATTGTCGTCTGTGCCCATGCCGTCGTGAGTGAGATCATCCACAGAGCCATGCTAATAATGGTTGTCTTTGTATTCATATATGTAGCTATAGATTAAAGTTTTTCCTTTAAGTTTTACCCTTGTTTTTTCATAGCTACAAATGTACTACTTTTTCCTAAAATAAGGAAAAGAAAATTCGGAAAAGAATATATTATTTGACGTGTTTGATTATTATTATATTTTTTTCGTACCTTTGCCACATAGTTTTACCAATAATGAAACTACTCAACTTTCGCAAGTTGAGAGGAAAAAGTTGAGCGAATGCGAAACTTGAATAATAAACTAATATACTTTTTTACAAAAACAAAAGACTATATGCATATGAGAATTCTGGTTTCTTTGCTGTTGGGCTTTGCGGTTCAGGCAGGGTGGGCTGATGAAAAGCCTACGTATACCGAGTGGCACGATATGAGTGTGAACGAGATCAACCGCCTGCCTGTGCATGCGAGTTTCTTTGCATACGAGAGCGATCAACTCGCCATGAAGGGCGACAAGAAGCAGTCAGGGCGCTATCTGTCTATAGATGGTGATTGGCGTTTCCGTTGGGTGGCTAATGCCGACCAGCGTCCTACTGATTTCTATCTTACTGACCTTGACGACTCCGATTGGAACACCCTTCGCACTCCAGCCATATGGGAACTCAACGGCTTTGGCGACCCAGAGTATGTGAACATCGGTTTTGCTTGGCGCGGCCATTTCCAGAACAACCCTCCCGAGGTGCCCGTCAAGGATAATCACGTGGGTTCCTATAGGCGCACAATCGACATTCCCCAGTCGTGGAACGGCTCTCAGATTATAGCCCATTTCGGTTCCGTCACGTCCAATATCTACCTCTATGTCAACGGACAGTTCGTGGGTTATGCCGAAGATTCCAAGACGGCAGCTGAGTTCGACATTACGCCTTACGTGAAGAAAGGCAAGAACCTGCTGGCGTTCCAGACCTTCCGCTGGTGCGACGGCTCGTATAGCGAGGACCAGGACTTCTGGCGATTGAGCGGAGTGGCGCGCGAGTCGTACCTCTATTCACGTCCGAAGGCAAACCATATAGATAACATCAAGATAGAGACCACGTTGGAAGACAACTACACCACGGGCATTCTCAATGTCGACATACAAGCTACGGGCAAGTCGGATGCTACCATCACCCTCGCCGATGCCGACGGAAAGACCGTGTATGAAGGCGTGGCGGCGATGGTGGTCGTTCCCGATGTGAAGGCTTGGACCGCCGAGACTCCTTATCTATATACGCTCACCATCAGGCGTGGAGCTGAGTATGTGGTGCAGAAAGTAGGTTTCCGAAGTGTGGAAATCAAGGGTGCCCAGTTGCTCGTCAACGGTCGGCCGATACTCATCAAGGGTGCCAACCGCCACGAGATGGACCCCGACGGAGGCTATGTGGTGAGTCGTGAGCGCATGATAGAGGACATACGTCGCATGAAGGAGTTCAATATCAATGCCATACGTACATGTCACTATCCCGACGACCCCCAGTGGTACGACCTCTGCGACGAGTATGGTATATACCTTTGTGCTGAGGCCAATCAGGAGAGTCACGGCTTCGGCTATGAGAAGGAGGCATTGTCGGGTACGCCAATGTTCGGCAAACCCATCATGGAGCGCAATCAGCATAACGTCATTACCAACTACAACCACCCGAGCGTCATCGTGTGGAGCCTTGGCAATGAGACCCGCGACGGCGAGCACTTCGCACGTGCCAAAGCGTGGATTCACTCCGTTGACGACCAGCGCCCCGTACAATACGAGCGTGCCATCCTGGGCGAGAATACCGACATCTTCTGTCCTATGTACTATAGTCATGAGGACTGCGCCAAGTATTCGTCAGACGAGACCCAGCAACGCCCCCTCATCCAGTGTGAGTACAGCCACGCTATGGGCAACTCCAGCGGCGGCTTCAAGGAGTATTGGGAGCTGATAAGGAAGTACCCGAAGTATCAGGGCGGATTCATCTGGGACTTCGTAGACCAGGGCTTGCGCGGCAAACCGTTCGATGAGGCTATGCCTACCTATACCTATGGTGGCGACTATAACGACTACGACCCGTCCGACAACAACTTCAATTGCAACGGTCTTTTCTCGCCCGACCGCAAACCTAATCCTCAGGCGTGGGAGGTGAAGTACTTCCATCAGAACGTTTGGGTAGAGGCAAAGGATCTCACACAGGGACTCGTCACCGTTAGGAACGAATATTTCTTCCGCGACCTGAAGAACTACCGACTCGTCTGGCGACTGATGAACGACGGCGAGTGCGTAGGGGAGGGCAGCGTGGAGGATATCGACGTTGCTCCCCAGCAGAGTCGGGTAGTGGAATTGAGAGGGTTCAGACCTGATACCATATCTATGGATGAGATATTTGTGAATATAGATATAGTGCTGAAGACCGACGAACCGTTGCTCAAGGCTGGTCATATCGTTGCCCAGAGACAACTCTTCGTTGGTGGAAGTCCCGTGGATTTTGCGAGGATTTATAACGGTTCAGAGCTGAAGGTGAAGAACCGTGCCTTGTGTATAGACGTATCCTCATCCAACGCTTGGGTGTCGTTCAGCCGAAAGACGGGTTTTATCACCACATATAGGGTTGGCGAGCGTGACCTTCTTGGCGAGGGAGGAACGCTGAAGCCTCTCTTCTGGCGAGCCGTCAACGACAACGATATGGGAGCCAACGTTCAGAATGACAATGCCTTCTGGCGCTCGCCCGAGCTGGTACTCCTCAATCTCAAAGCCAGAAAGCAAGGTGAAGAGGCGACGGTCAATGCGGTTTACGGTCTGCAAGGCTCACCCGTAGAGCTTCGGTTGTCGTATATCATTGGTACCGGTGGAAGCATCGATGTGACTCAATCCATGCAGACCAACGGAGCTCAGTTGCCCGACATGCTCCGCTTCGGCATGGTGATGCAGCTGCCTTATGATATGGACCAGTCGGAGTTCTACGGCAGAGGTCCCATCGAGAACTATTCCGACCGCAACGAGGCCCAGCGCATAGGCAAGTATACGCAGACCGCCGACGAGCAGTTCTATCCGTATATCCGTCCGCAAGAGACGGGCAACAAGACCGATATTCGTTGGTGGCAACAAACGAGGAAGGATGGGTTCGGACTCCTTGTTCATGGAGCACCCTCGATGAGTGCGCTCCATTACGACGTGGAGACCCTCGACGAGGGCACCGAGAAACACCAGCGCCACCCAGCCCAGTTGGCTAAGTCGAAGTATACCAACCTCTTCATCGATGCCGTTCAGGCAGGAGTAGGCGGAGTAAACAGCTGGGATAAGGCTGGTCTGCCCTTGCCCCAGTATCGTGTGAAGTGCGAAGACCGAACCTTCACGTTCGTGCTTCAGCCAACGGAACCACGAAAATGAATTGAAATCAACTTTCGGAAGTTGAGAGGAGTAGTTAAGGACAAATGTTTTACTTCTTAAATCTCTACTCCTATAGGGAATATTCAAGGAAAAAGACTATCGGCTTTAACTTCTTTAACTTCTTTAACTCCTTTAACTCCAAAAAGTTGAGCGAATGCGAAACTTGAATGAGTTAAACCATTCACTTCGTGTTCTTCTCCACGAGGTCGAGCAGCCATTGTTTCTGTTCGGCAATAGTAAGGTTGCTGTTGTCGAGTATCACCGCGTCGTCGGCAGGTCGTAGCGGACTCACGGCACGATGGGAGTCCATGTAGTCGCGCTCGGTCACGTTCTTGAGTATGTCCTCGTAGCTTGCAGGCATACCCTTCTCTATCAGTTCCTTATAGCGTCGTTGGGCACGCACCTCTGCCGAGGCCGTGACGAATATCTTCAGTTCGGCGTTGGGGAACACCACCGTACCAATATCCCTGCCGTCCATTACGATTCCTCCTTCGCGTCCCATCTCTCTCTGTTGCTCCACCATCTTCTCCCTTACGAAGGGTAGGGCGGCGATGGGACTCACGTGCGACGACACCTCCAATGAGCGTATCTCCTTCTCCACGTCCTCGCCGTTGAGGAAGGTGATGGTCTTGCCCTCGATGTTCTTCTGGGCTATGCTGACTTCGCCCATCAGCCCCTGGAGCGTCTCCGTGTCTATCGTTCCGTCTTCGGCAAACAAGCCCTTGCGCATGGCGAAGAGCGTCACGGCGCGATACATCGCACCCGTGTCAATATATGTGTAACCCAGTTCGCGTGCAAGGTCCTTCGCCATCGTGCTCTTTCCGCACGACGAGTGACCGTCTATGGCTATTGTTATTTTCTTCATGGTCCCTTTTTTTGTTATAACGTTATTCCGTTATCTCGTTATTCAGTTATTCCGTTATCTCGTTATTCCGGAATGTAGTTAATTCCTTAAAGGCTAAACGCCGCGTTCACCATAATCGAGTTGCTGGACACGTGGTATTTAGCGTAGCTCAGGTTCAGCTTGAAGCGGTTCAG
>ONCJ01000017.1 GCA_900316295.1 uncultured Prevotella sp. | reverse complement strand
CGATGGTATGCAAGAGATTATAGTAGAGAATCCATCATACGTCCAGCTGCCTCTCATCCGTTCTGTCATTGAGCACCTGCAGGGCATCGGCACATGTTCCAGTACCAGCATCAGTGCCACACCCACCAACTGGGCTATGGATCGTATATTAGGTAAATTTTAGTCTAAAAACTTCAAGTTTCGCATTCGCTCAACTTTTTGGAGTTAAAGAAGTTAAGAAGTTAAAGAAGTTAAAGCCGTTAGTCTTTTTCCTTGAATATTCCCTATACTACTTACTCCTCATCTCCTCATCTCCCCATCTCCTCATCTCCTTACAAGTCCCTCGTAAGCATGGCTCTGTAGTCAGCGGGCGACATACCTACAGCATCTTGTACTCGTCGTTGGAAAGTGCGCACATTGGAGAAGCCGGCATCCTCGGCAATAGAAGCGATGCTATAGTTAGGGTGTTCTCGTAGCATGCGCAGCGCTGTGAGCAGACGTAGGTTGTCAATGTATGCGTCTGGTGTACGATAGATGGTTTGATGGCGGAAGAGTCTGAGTAGTCGTTCCTGGCTCACGCCGAGCAGCTGGGCAAGTGCTTTCGTGTCGAAGTCAGGTTTTAGGTGCGGACGGTCAGACTCCACTTTCAACTCAATTAGTGCCATCAGCTGTGAGTCATCCTGTAGGTCGGCATTACGTTGTCGCTCTATGTTGCCACGCAGCAGTTCACGAGCCACCTCCGTACGACGTCTCAGTTCAATATCCTCTTCGAGGCGCTCGCTGAGGTCGAGGTTGCGGCTGATGAGTCTCATCATCTCATCTCTCAGTTTGTCATTTTCTTTGCGTAATGCTTCGTATTCAGCCTTATAGTCCATGGTTGTTTATATTATTCAAGTTTCGCATTCGCTCAACTTTTTGGAGTTAAAGGAGTTGAGGAGATGTGTAATAAGTAGTTGAGGAAATGTGTAATAAGTAGTTGAGGAGATGTGTAATAAGTAAATTTCACTTATTTGCATCAAATCGTATGTGTTTTTAGGAGTATCGAAGTTTTCTACTCAACTCCTTATATCTTTTCTACTCAACTCCTTATCTCCTTACTACTCAACTCCTAACTCAACTTCCGAAAGTTGAGTTTACTTTATATTAAATATGGTTGTAAAACCAGTTTCGTCAAAGACCTGTCGTATGTCGTCATTGAGATTGGTGATGGTGACGGTGCTTCCTTTGGGTTTGGCGGCTTTCAGCAGTCCGAGGAATAGCCTGAGACCGCTCGACGATATATATTCCAATCCCTCACAGTCGAGAATGATGTCGTGTCCCTCGCAGTCGTAGAGCACTTCCATCTCTTTGGCTGTCTGTACGGACGCACTGGTGTCAAGTCGTCCCTCAAAGTGCATTACAAACTTGTTGTCCTTTTCTTCGAATATTGTTTTCATATTTGGTGTTATTTTATGGCTCGTTGGATATTTATGGTCTACTGTTATTTCTCTACGTTCTTTTTCAGTGTCAGTATGTTATGACCGTCGGCATGTTCATAGTCTATGCTGTCCATGAAGCGTCGCATCAGGTGTATGCCGAGACCGCCCTCTACTCTCTGTTCCGCTGTCAGCGTAGTGTCCACTTCGGGTTGTGTGGTTGGGTCGAATGGCGTTCCGTTGTCATACAGTTTGAAGTTCAGCTGACGGGAGCCAACTGTTGCGTCGATGGTCACACTGCCCTGCATGCCTTTCGGATATGCATATTCCATCACGTTGACTACAGCCTCTTCGAGAGCGAGGTTTATCTGCATGGATGTTGTCGAGTCTATGTTGTTTTCCTTGCAGATGGTGTTTACGAACTCGCCGAGTTGTGGCGTCTCCTTGATGTCATTATATAATGATATGGTATAGTGGCGTGTGGCCTTTGGCTGTTTCTGCATGTAGTTGATAGCCATCATGGTGAGGTCGTCGCTCTGTTCGGTGTCTCCCACGAAGGCATGTACTACGTTGCTTATGTCGCTGATGAGCTGTTGAGGCTGTTGGGTGTTGATAACTTTCATGACACGTTCCAGGCTAAACTGGTCGTGTGAGTTGTTCTCAGCCTCTGTGAGTCCGTCGGTATAAAGTAGTATGGTGGTACGTGGAGCAATAGTTGTCTCCTGTGCTGAATATTCCCAGTCTGTCAGTACGCCAACAGGTACGTTAGGCAGGATATTCAGCTCTTTGGGTGATGACGGCTGATTCTTAGTAGATGTTGGTATGATGATAGGTGCCTTATGTCCTGCGTTACAGTAGCTCAGTGTGCCGTTGGGCATGTTGAGGACTCCCACAAAGAGTGTTATAAACATGTTGTACTCATTGTCTTTGGCCATGGTCTCATTCATCGCTGATACTATGCGCTCGGGTTGTGACATACGTGAAGCCAGCATGCGGAATGTGGAACGTGCCACCGCCATGAGCAGGGCTGCCGGTACACCCTTGCCTGACACGTCGCCTATGCAGAAGAACAGTTTGTCGTCGCGTATCAGGAAGTCATAGAAGTCGCCACCGACTTCTCTGGCAGGTGTCAGCTGAGCATATATGTCTATGTCGTTGCGGTCGGGGTAGGGTGGAAAGGTTTTCGGTAGCATCGCCTCCTGTATGTCGTGGGCTATGTTGAGCTCGCTCTCGATCCTGTCCTTCTCGGCTCTCACCATTCTCAGCTTGCGAACACTATGTATCGAGCGTTGTATTATAAAGGCGAGTGCCAGTAGTCCCACGATATGTAGCAGTATGATTGGCAGGAGCGAGTTCTGTTGGTTCTCATATAGTTGTGTGACAAGTGCGGAGAGTTCGTGCATAGGCAGGTCGGCACCAATCACTGCCACAACGTTGCCATGTGCGTCATGTATAGGTCGAGAGTATGTAGACATCAGGTCAACGTAATAGTTGCTCATGTATGGCTCACACCAGAAACCGTTGCTTTTGATGCCTTGGCTGTACCACGACCGTTCGGTATAGTCGAATTCGATGATCTGCTCAATCACCTCTCCGTTGTCTTTGTCCTCATATATATATATTCCGTCACGATGGCCATTAGCAGTCACGATGCGACACAGGTCAATACCCACTATGCTTTTGTGTGCTTTCAGCGTATTCTTTATCAGCAATCTCAGCGAGTCCTGTTTGTTGCTGTTGTATAGCCGTTCCACCTCAGGCATTATTCTTGCAATGCCGTCCTCCACCTCATCTTTCAGTTGGGCGGTATGGTTGGTCTCACTCAAGTCGCGCTGTGCCATCTCGCTCATCTGCTGAGTGATAACCCTGCGTGTAGAGAAGTATTGTATGGCGGTGGTCAGCTCCAATAGTATTGCTGCTACTATGAGCACCACTATGCTTCTTACTTTTGTCAGTTTACTTGTCTTCATGCGTCTTCAATCCTTGACCTTCGGTCTTCCTCTCTCGCGACTCGGCATAGCTCATGCAAGCATGGCTCTGCCCTCGTTGCTCCATCGGTTCAATTCTTTAATTCTACAACTCCTGTGCAAAAGTACGATTATTATTCTAATAATTTAATTTTTTTATAACAAAAATATATATTTGTTTATGTAAAAATTCCTACCTTTGCCCATGTCTTTATGACAAAAGAATAAAGTTGAACAAAAAATTGATAGTTATGAAGAAATTTAAAGTTTTTACATTGGGATTGTGCGTTGCACTGATGATGAGTGGCTGTCAGACTAAGACTGGAACAGGAGCAGGAATTGGTGCCGGAGGTGGTGCCGTGCTTGGTGGCATACTCGGACAGGTGATTGGTCACAACACTAAGTCTACCATGATTGGTGCGGCTATAGGTGCAGCCGTCGGTGCAGGAACAGGTGCTATCATAGGTCACCGTATGGATAAGGTGGCTGCTGAGGCTGCTGCTCAGGTTCCCGATGCTACAGTCGAGCAGGTGGAAGATGCTAACGGACTGCCATGTGTTAAGCTGACCCTTGACAATGGTATCCTCTTCAAGACCAATAAGTATGACCTCAATGACAACTCAAAGGCCAGCCTTGCTAAGCTTGCCAACGTCATGAGAAATAATGCTGACTGCTCTATCGACATCCAGGGACATACTGACTCAAAGGGTACTGACGCTATCAACAACCCACTGAGCATGAACCGTGCACAGAGCGTTGCCAACTACCTGAACACATGTGGAGTTCCTGCTTCACAGTTCAAGAACGTTAGTGGTTTCGGGTCTACACAGCCTGTTGCTGACAATGCTACAGAGGAAGGTCGTCAGAAAAATCGCCGTGTCGAGGTATACCTCTATGCCAGCGAGGAGATGATCGAGAAGGCTAACAACGGAACACTCTAATTCATAGTGCATAGTTCATAGTTAACAATTGAATATCTTTCGCAAGATAACACGTTTTCTGAGATGGACGATAACGCTTTTGTTCGTGTCGTCCATCTTAGTTGTTGTGGCATATCGGTTCCTGCCGGTATATGTCACACCCCTGATGTTCATACGTTGTTACCAGCAAGTCAAGAGTGGTGAGCACTTGTCTTGGCACCATCACTGGGTGTCGTTCGATGACATGTCTATTTATATGCCCGTAGCGGTCATCGCCAGCGAGGATCAGCGTTTCCTGGAGCATCATGGCTTTGACTATAAAGCCATACAACAGGCGGCAGAGTCTAACCTCAAGGGTGGCAAGCGACTACGTGGCGGCAGTACCATCAGCCAGCAGACCGCCAAGAATGTGTTCCTGTGGCCAGGTCGCTCGTGGCTACGCAAGGGACTGGAGGCGTATTTCACATTCCTCATCGAAATGACATGGAGCAAGAAACGCATCATGGAGGTGTACCTCAACTCCATTGAGATGGGTAATGGCATATACGGAGTGGATGCCGTAGCAAGAGAGCACTTCAATACATCGGCGAAAGACCTCAGCCGTAGCCAGTGTGCACTGATAGCAGCCACCCTGCCCAATCCGCGCCGTTACAGTTCCGCCTATCCCAGCAGCTACATGCTGAAACGGCAACGGCAGATACAGGCGCAGATGAAACATGTGCCAGTGATGGAGTAAAGAAAAAGAGTCAATGATATGGATGACCAGAAAAACATAATCATATATCGTACTGCTGATGGTAAAGCATCTGTTGCATTATATGCTACAGATGGAAAGGTATGGCTAAATCAACAACAGCTGGCAGAACTTTTTGCCACCTCAAAGCAAACTGTAAGCTATCATATAGCTAACATACTAAAGGATAAAGAATTAGATGCAAGAGCAGTTGTCAAAGAATTTTTGACAACTGCTGTCGATAACAAGAAATATAGTGTTGTGTATTATTCTCTTGAGATGATACTTGCTGTCGGCTATCGTGTTCGTGGAGTTAGAGGTACTCAATTTCGTCAGTGGGCAACAGAACATCTGACAGAATATCTTGTTAAGGGATTCACAATGGATGATGAGCGTCTGAAAAACCCAGATGGAAGACCTGATTATTTTGATGAACTGCTTCTTAGAATTCGTGATATTCGCGCATCTGAGAAAAGGTTTTACCAGAAAATCAGGGATTTGTTTTCACTTAGCAGTGATTACGATAAGTCTGATAAAGCAACGCAGATGTTTTTTGCTGAAACTCAAAACAAGTTGTTGTATGCTGTAACTAATCAAACAGCAGCGGAGATAATTTATTCCAGGGCTGATGCGAATAAACCCAATATGGGGCTAACATCATGGAAAGGTACGATCGTACGCAAAGGAGATGTGATTATTGCTAAGAATTATTTACACGAAGATGAAATTGCGTCGTTGAATCGACTTGTCGAACTATTTCTGACGAGTGCAGAAGAACGTGTAAAAGGACGTCATGACCTAACACTGGATTACTGGCGTAATAACGTTGAAGCCTTGCTCACCTTTCAAGATAAGAGCGTTTTGAACGGCAGTGGTTCTCTTTCCAATAAACAAGCAGAAGATTTTGTAAAAAAAGTATATGATGATTTTAACGCAAAGCGCAAGAAATTTGAAGCATTTGTATCAGACCAGGAGGATTTGCAAATATTGGAGGATTTAGAAAAGGAGATAAGTGGAAGATAGAATATGAAAAAACTAATTATTACAACAGCTCTCTTCGTTTATTCTTTGGTCGGAATAGCACAAGAAAACGGACAACACTTGAAATTTGTTGGTGTTCCTCTAAATGGTACGATATCAGAATTTCATAGTAAGTTTATGGGTAAAGGATTTCAGCATGAAGTAGCACTTAGTAAATCTTTACCTTTAGGATGCCGAGCATATAAGGGAACTTTTGTAGGGGAAAAAGCCGATATCTATATTTATTATGATGTTTCAGACAAAAAGGTGTATAGGGCCAAATCTGTTATAACAACAACAGATGATGATATTGCACAAAATAAGTATAATGATATAAAAGGGATGCTACAAATAAAGTATTCCTTGGATAAACAAGAGGAGGGTACGTACGAAGGAAATCCTTCTTTCTCTATTACTGTCAAAAATGCTTCCGGAGAAATGATAGGAACAATAAATCTATATATGACTTCTTATGGATCCTACGATAAATATTATGCTGTACACATTGATTATGAAGATTTTATTAATTCATTAAATCACCTTTCAAACAAAATGGAGGACTTATGATGATACTAAAGGTGTTCTCTATATTTATAATGCTTGTGTTATCTAATAATATTTATGCACAATATGATAGACAAATCAGAGATGCTTTGACTACATATCAGTCAGAAGAAAACAAAGTTACAGAACAAAACGGACGAAATACATCTTCTAAAGTGTATGATATAGCTGAACAAATGCCTTCTTTCAAAGGAAATGTAAATCAATGGATAAGTGCGAATTTGACGTATCCAGCAACAGCCGCAGTTAATGGAATACAAGGTAGAGTAATCGTAAATTTTATTGTGGAGGCAGATGGAAGTGTGTCTAATCCAGAGATTTGGAGATCTGTTAGTCCTGAGTTGGATAGGGAAGCTATTAACTTAGTTAAGCGAATGCCAAAATGGAATCCTGGAATATCGAATGGCAAACCCGCTCGTGTTAGATTTACTTTACCAATTACTTTCAAATTGCAATAAATAGAATATAAGTATTATATGATCATTTTTGCTAAAAATTCAGACGGACGCGAAGTTCATGTGGACTCTGTACCTAATGGTGCTGATTGTGGATGTGTTTGTCCTTTTTGTGGAGAGGACATGGTTGCTGTACAAGGTCCAATAAAATTACATCATTTTAGACACAAATCTGACATATCAACATGCGGTTATACAAATTCTCCAGAAACAATAGTGCATCATTATGCTAAAGAAATTCTATGTGAAGAGAAGAAGGTAATGACATGTGACTATCTCTTCGTTACAGAAAATGGCGCAAAAAAAATAATTAAGCCACATGAACAATTGACTTTTAAAAAAGTGCAGGAAGAGAAACATGTTAAATACAATAATAATTCATATAAATCTGATTTAGTATGTGAATGTGAAGACGGAGCAATTGTAAATATAGAAATTTATTTTTCAAATAGAGTTAAGGGTAATAAATTTTGTGATATAAAAAAAGAAGCAAAGTGCCCTGTTCTTGAGATAGATGTACGTTCCTTTGAAAAAAAACTAGAAAAACAGGAGGATCTTAAGAAACTTAGAGATTTCTTAGTCGAAAGTCCTGATAATCGTAAATGGATTTACCATCCATTAATAGAAGAAGCAGAAAATAAATATTTGAATGAACGCAATATAATACGAGAGAAAGAGGAGAAGGAAAGGAGAAAGAGAGAAGAGGAAAGGAGAAAAAGAGAAAATGAACAGGAAGAAAAAAGAAAGCAACGTGATTTAGAAATCATAAAAAACCGTGCAGAACAGTGGAAACGTCAACAGCAAATTGAAGATAACGAAAAAGACAATCTTAATAAAGATGCTAATTCTATTATAAAAAAGGATATTGATCTTCCAAATAATAACAAAAAACGCCAGTATATAAATAAAACTATAGAGAAATCAACTCCAACTTTTCCTTTAAATTTAAATAATTCTCATATAGACTCGTCTTTCCTCTCTCAACTCAACGACTCACAACGGGCGGCGGTGGAATACAACGAGGGACCATCGTTGGTGATTGCTGGTGCCGGTTCGGGCAAGACACGAGTGCTGACATACAAGATAGCATACCTCATCCAACAGGGGCTGAAGCCGTGGAATATACTGGCGCTGACCTTTACCAATAAGGCGGCACGAGAGATGAAAGAGAGGATAGGACGACTGGTGGGCAATGACACTGCACGCTACCTGAATATGGGTACCTTCCACTCCGTCTTCTCACGTATACTACGGGTAGAGGGCGCCCTCATCGGCTATCAGCCCAACTTCACCATTTACGACGAGACTGACTCGAGGTCGCTCATCAAAAGCATAATAAAACAACTTGACCTCGACGAGAAACAATACAAGCCTGCAACGGTACACAATCGTATCTCGATGGCGAAAAACCATCTCATCACCTCCGACCAGTACCAGATAGACCATAGTGCATTGCAACGAGATGCCGAGACTCGCATGCCAGCCGTAGCACAGATATACTCCGCTTATCAGGCTCGTCTGTTGCAGGCTAATGCTATGGATTTCGACGACCTGCTGGTCAACACTTTCGTACTTTTCAACGAGCATGAGGACATACGTCGCAAGTATGCATCACGCTTCCTCTTCGTCCTTGTCGACGAGTATCAGGACACCAATTTTGCCCAACAGAGCATCGTACTCCAGCTCGTACGCGATCACCAGCGAGTATGTGTCGTTGGTGACGACGCCCAGAGTATATATGCCTTCCGTGGAGCCAACATCGACAATATCCTTGACTTTCAGACCCATCTCAAGGGAGTCAAGCTCTTCAAGCTCGAGCAGAACTACCGTTCCACACAGCGCATCGTTGAGGCTGCCAACAGTCTGATACGGCATAACAAACGACAAATAGAGAAGGACGTATATAGTCGCAACGACGAGGGTGACCACTTGCAGTATAAGCCAGCCTATAGTGACAAGGAGGAAGCCATCATCGTCTGCAATGACATCAAGCGCATACGCAGACAAGAGGGATGCGACTATTCCGACTTCGCCATACTCTATCGCACCAATGCCCAGAGCCGTTCCTTCGAGGAACAGATGCGCAAGGATGGCATACCGTATCGTATCTATGGCGGACTCTCGTTCTATCAACGTAAGGAGATAAAGGACGTCATAGCCTACTTCCGTCTTGTAGCCAACCCCGACGATGAGGAGGCCTTCCGTCGCATCATCAACTATCCTGCACGAGGTATTGGCAATACCACCATCCAGAAGATTCTCGACTGCTCACGCGGCGCTAATGTCAGCGTGTGGGAGGTGGTGTCGCATCCTGACCGTTACGGACTGAATGTCAATAAGGGAACACTCGCCAAGATAGCAGCCTTCCAACAGATGATCGGCAGTTTTATCGAACGCATCACTACCGACGATGTGGCAACACTCGGAGAGGACATCATCATCCAGAGCGGTGTGCGGGCTGACATATATTCGTCAAACGATCCCGACGACATAGCTCGTCAGGAGAACCTGCAAGAGTTTGTCAGTGGTATGCATGACTTTGTAGACATAGCCCGTGAGGAAGACTGTGCCAATCAAGTGTATCTTACTGACTATCTGCAGGATGTAGCACTGATGAGCGACCTTGACAGCGAGGGCGACGAGCAGAGCCGTGTCTCGCTCATGACCGTCCACTCTGCCAAGGGACTTGAGTTTCCGACAGTGTTCATCGTCGGATTGGAAGAAAATATCTTCCCCAGTCAGATGTCACTCAACTCACTACGTGAGCTCGAAGAAGAGCGTCGCCTATTGTATGTAGCTATCACCCGTGCTGAGAAGCATTGCATCCTCACCAATGCCAAGTGCAGGTTTCGTTACGGCAGGATGGAATACGACGAACCCAGCCGCTTCCTCCGCGACATCGATCCGCGGTTGATAGTAGAGAAAGACGACAACCCGTCATCATCGCTCTTCGGCGGCTCATCCTTTGGTGGCAGGTCTTCATCCTTCGGAGGTGCCTCTTCCTATGGCAGTCGTATGCAGAACTCGCGTCCTGTTGCCACTCAGTTTCGTGCTGACCCCAAACCTAAGATTACATCACCACGTCAGGCTGAACAAGCCGTCAACCCCTTCTCGGAGCGATTCCAGCAGCGCCTTGCCAACGCTGGAGGCAACCTGCGTCGTATCAATTCAGCCCTCACTAATGGTGGCAGGACTATGCCGACAACATCATCGAATAACAGTTCATCCAAAGCTCCACTCGTTGAGGGTAATGTTATTGAGCATCAGCGTTTTGGAATAGGTACGGTCATTATGGTGGAAGGCACGGGAGAGAATGCCAAGGCGACGGTTGACTTCCGGAAGCTCTGCTTCCTTAGGGGCAGGGAGCAGGGAGCAGGGGGCAAGAGGATAGATTTTGCCTCTTGAATAGAAAGATTATTCAGCAAGAGCACTATTGACATAGAACATCTTACGGGCAAGGAGGCTATAGAGTTGGTTAGGCACAAACAAAACACAAAATAAAATGAAACTGAAAAAACGAAAAATCAAGCATGCAGCCATATTCTTTATATGTTGGTTTGCCTTTCTGGTGTTCATCGTAGATGGAGTCCTGAAGTTTCAGACCCTGGTGGATTATGTAGGATCATACGCCTTGGTAGAGATAACCCTGTTGCTGCTGGTCTTCCTTCCTACATTGTTTGTTTACAAACATACAAAAGAATAATGTCGTAGCATGGTCAAAGCGAGTTTAACCAAGCATTCATTTCTTCTGGGTTGGAAAAGCGTTTTCCTTTACCCTGCCTGATTTCCTCACGGGCCTCGTCTACACGGGCAAAGAATTCCTCCTTTGTCATTAGTGTCGGATCAGACTTCTTTTCGGCAACAACCTTTCGTAGATATTTCGCAACTCGTCTCAGCAGGTGCTCATCCTCTGCTATGATGCTCATGTTGCGGAGTATTTCGGCATTAAGTTGTATTGCAGTCATAACGTATTCTTTTGAATGCAAAATTAAGAATAAACTCTGAATAAACAAGCAAATAACAATAAAAATATATGGACGCAACACGAAATGGTGCCAAAGGGACCGGTGATTGACATCTCCGCATTAGAATACGAAATCGACCTCTTGGTCCTTCCGCCCAGCTCTGCCGCTTTTACAAAGTGTAGCGACTAAAAGAACTCTATTACCTGACGAACGAAGAACCAACGGTCGCTGTTTGCTATCCTCGCAAGACTTTGATAAACTCGTTGATGCCTACCACGTCGATGTATGGGAATGGTGTTTGTTTGAGAATGTCGTAGTGATGGTCTTCTGTAACGATATAGCGGGCATTAGCCTTGAAAGCACAATCTACAAATTTGTCATCATCGGGGTCTGAGGTAATCAGACGGAGATGATAGTATATCTGAACCATTTTAGTGTTGGGCAAGTCAAGGATAGCGGTTATAACGTTTGAAGCAATCTCTGGTCCAACTTTCTGGGTGATAACTTCCTCATACTCAGCAAGAATCTCATTGGTGATACAAAGCGTGTACTTCCCATCGACGAAATCACGCCAAACAGGATAGTAGGCACTTTGTCGTGAAAGCGACATTAGCAGACAATTGGTATCAAGAACGACGTTCATTACTGTTTGTATGGTGTGCGCATGTGTTCAGACTTCCACTCTTCCATCACCTTGTCGTTGAGGACACCTTCATCCCATAGACGGTCGAGAGCATCCTCTGCTCGCTTGGCAAAATACTGACCAAGCATGCGGCGAATGTCTTGCATCTCTACTTCTGAGGATACCCTGGATACCAATTCTAACATCTCAATCTGGAATGGAGTAAACGGTTTTGCCTGTAAAGTTGCTGCTTCCATAACGATTCTCCTTTATATACTTATCTGGTTGCAAATTTAATATAATTCTCTGAAACAAACAAATAAAACAATAAAAATCTACCAATATGACGGAACTGTAATATGGCATCGACAAGCTATTGACACTCTTATAGAGTCATTAAGAAAAATAGGCTTTGAGAAGGTTGCAAAACTCGACATTCAACATGGTGGAGGCTATCAACTTGTAAGCAAAGATAAACGACCTCCTGTTGCAGGCCACATCTGGCAGCATGAATGTGATGGATGGTATGTATAGACTCAGCAAGGGGGATTAGTAAGGGTGATTAGCGTAATTTTTGCGTAAAAAACATGCTGAAAGAGTGGTGTTTAAGAATTATTTTACTACCTTTGCACCCTGAAAAGCCCAAAAGGGAGTTCATTACTCAATTTGGAGCAGGTAAAAAGATTATATTCGCAGAAAACGAATAAGATTTATGACAAACAAACTTTTGTTTCCCGACTATGTCTTTGAGAGCAGTTGGGAGGTATGCAACAAGGTTGGCGGCATATATACCGTCCTATCGACTAGAGCAAAGACACTACAGGAAAAACTTCCAGATCATATTATCTTTATCGGTCCCGATTGTTGGAAAGAGAAAGAGAGCCCGTACTTTGTGACTGACAAACACCTGACTGCCAAGAAGTCGCTTGGCGCATGGATAGACTATGCCAAGAAGGAGCAGGGCATCATGATGAAGGTGGGCAGATGGAATGTGCCTGGTAAGCCGATAGCGATACTGGTGGACTTCAATCAGTACTTTGAGAGGAAGGACGAGATATATGGTCATCTGTGGGAGGACTACAAGGTGGACAGCCTGCATGCCTACGGTGACTATGACGAGGCGTCAATGTTCTCATACGCTGCGGCAAAGGTGGTGGAGAGCTACTACCAATTCTTCGGTCTCGATGAGAAGAAGGTGGTATATCAGGCTAATGAGTGGATGACTGGTCTCGGAATGTTGTACCTGAAGAAGTATGTTCCAGGTATTGCTACCATATTCACTACTCACGCTACGAGCATAGGACGCTCGATAGCAGGCAACAACAAACCGCTCTACGACTATCTCTTTGCTTATAATGGCGACCAGATGGCTCAGGAGCTGAACATGGAGAGCAAACACTCGATAGAAAAACAGTCTGCTCACTATGCTGACTGTTTTACGACGGTGAGCGAGATAACTGCCAACGAATGTAAGGAGTTGCTGGACAAGCCTGTCGACGTGGTGCTGCCAAATGGTTTTGAGAATAATTTCGTGCCAAAGGGTGCACAGTTCTCTAAGAAACGTAAGGCTGCAAGAAAGCGCCTCTTGGAGGTTGCTAACGCTCTGCTCGGCACCAGTCTTGACGATGAGACCCTGATAGTGTCTACCAGCGGACGATATGAGTTCCGTAACAAGGGTATTGACGTATATATAGAGGCGCTGAACCGACTGTTGCGCGACCGTGAACTGACAAAGACGGTGGTGGCATTCATCGAGGTTCCTGGATGGGTGGGCGACCCGCGTCAGGACCTGCAGGAGCGACTGGCTCTGAACATGCCGTTCGACACACCGCTGGAGGTGCCGATGATTACTCACTGGCTCCACAACATGAGTCATGACAACGTGTTGAACATGCTGAAATACTACAATATGTGGAACCAGAAGGAGGACAAGGTGAAACTGATCTTCTTGCCTTGCTATCTTACTGGCAATGACGGCATCTTCAATATGACATATTATGATCTGGTGCTGGGCAATGACCTGTGTATCTATCCGTCGTACTATGAGCCGTGGGGATATACTCCGCTGGAGGCTATAGCGTTCAAGGTGCCATGTATAACTACCGACCTCGCTGGTTTCGGACTATGGGCCAACAGTGTGAAGGGTGGTTATAGTGAGTTGACGGACGGTGTGAAGGTAATCCATCGTACTGACTACAACTACTCAGAGGTAGCCGATGCTATAAAGGATACCATTGCCGACTTCTCTAATATGTCGCCAGCTGACGTGAAGAAATGTCGTACGGCTGCCGAGAACCTGTCGAAAAAGGCTTTGTGGAGTGAGTTCATCAAGTACTATGAGGAGGCGTATGACTGTGCGCTACGTAAGGTACAAAAGAATTAACGCACTCTTAGTGAGGTAGAGAATCATAACCAAGAATATTAACACATTATTTATATATATATATATGAAGATTAAAGCAGATTATTCGAACGAACCTCAGTGGAAAGAGGTGAATGTGAAGTCGAGCCTGCCACAGGAGTTGGCAAGTCTTGACGAGCTCGCACACAACATGTGGTGGGCATGGAACTACGAGGCACGCGAGATGTGGAAGAGCCTCGACGAAAATCTCTATGAGGAGGTGGGTCACAACCCTGTATTGCTGCTCGAGCGCCTGAGCTATGATCGTAAGCAGGCTATTGTGAAGGATAAGGCGATAATGAAAAAGGTGAAGGACGTATACAAGAAGTTCCGCGCATATATGGACGTGAAGCCAGACAAGAAGCGTCCATCAGTGGCTTACTTCTGTATGGAATACGGTCTGAACCAGGTTCTGAAGATCTACTCTGGTGGTCTTGGAATGCTTGCCGGCGACTATGTGAAGGAGGCATCTGACTCAAACGTAGACATGTGTGCCGTAGGATTCCTGTATCGTTTCGGCTATTTCAAGCAGAGTCTGTCTATGGATGGTCAGCAGATAGCCAACTATGACGCACAGAACTTCAACACCCTACCTATAGAACGTCAGTTGGATGAGAATGGCAACCCTCTCTTCATCGAGGTGCCATATATGAACTACAACGTACATGCTGCTGTATGGCGTGTGAATGTTGGTCGTGTGAGCCTGTATCTGCTCGACACAGACAACGAACTCAACTCTGAGTACGACAAGCCTATCACCCACGCTCTCTATGGTGGCGACTGGGAGAACCGTCTAAAGCAGGAGATCCTGCTCGGTATCGGTGGTATGTTGCTGCTGAAGCGTCTTGGCATCAAGAAGGATATCTATCATTGCAACGAGGGACACGCAGCACTCTGCAACCTGCAGCGTCTGATAGACTATATCCATGAGGGACTCACCTTCAACCAGGCTCTCGAGCTGGTACGTGCCAGCGGCCTGTATACCTGCCACACTCCTGTACCAGCTGGTCACGACTACTTCGACGAGCAGCTCTTCGGCAAGTATATGGGTGGCTATCCACAGTTGCTCGGTCTCTCTTGGGACGAGTTCATCGGCATGGGTCGTACCAATCCTGAGGACAAGAACGAGAAGTTCTCCATGTCTACTTTCGCCATCAACACCTGTCAGGAGGTTAATGGTGTAAGTAAGCTCCACGGATGGGTGAGCCAGAAGATGTTCGCTCCTATTTGGAAGGGTTATTATCCAGAGGAGAACCATGTGGGCTATGTGACCAATGGTGTCCACTTCCCATCATGGGCTGCAACAGAGTGGCGCAACCTCTACGATAAGTATTTCGATAAGAACTTCATGTTTGACCAGTCGAACGAGGAGATCTGGCATGCTATCTATAATGTGCCCGACGCTGAGATATGGAAGACTCGTATGGCCCTGAAGGAGAAGCTCATCAAGTATATCCGTGAGAAGTTCACACAGACATGGCTGCGCAACCAGGGCGATCCTGCACGTGTGGTTTCTCTGCTTGAGCGTATCAACCCGAATGCTCTGATGATTGGCTTCTGCCGTCGTTTCGCTACATACAAGCGTGCACATCTGCTCTTCACCGACCTTGATCGTCTGAGTAAGATTGTGAACAACCCTGAGCGTCCAGTACTCTTCTTCTTCTCTGGTAAGGCGCACCCTGCTGATGGTGGTGGTCAGGGTCTGATCAAGAAGATTTTTGAGATAAGCCAGCGTCCTGAGTTCCTCGGTAAGATCATCTTCCTTGAGGACTATGACTTCCAGTTGGCTCGTCGTCTTGTCAGTGGCGTGGACATCTGGATGAATACTCCGACTCGTCCGCTCGAGGCATCTGGAACCAGTGGTGAGAAAGCTGAGATGAATGGTGTTGTCAACCTGTCCGTACTCGACGGATGGTGGGTTGAAGGTTATCGTCAGGGTGCAGGATGGGCATTGCCACAGAAGCGTACCTACCAGAACCAGGGCTATCAGGATCAGCTCGACGCTGCTACTATCTACCATCTCCTGGAGCACGAGATTGTACCAATGTACTACGATCGTGACAAGAAGACTGGCTATAGCAAGGACTGGATCAAGGTGATCAAGAACTCTATCGCTACCATCGCTCCTCACTATACTATGAAACGCCAGCTTGATGACTACTATAACAAGTTCTACATCAAGGAGGCAAAACGCTTCAAGAAGCTCGCTGCTAACAACAACCAGTTGGCTAAGGATATTGCACTCTGGAAAGAGAATGTGGCTGAGCGTTGGGACAGCATCAAGGTAGTATCACTTTCGGACAATCCTTGGCGTGATACTCTGACTGGTCATGAGCATGTCATCACATACGTCATCGACGAGGCTGGCCTCAATGATGCCGTAAGTCTGGAGCTCATCACTATAAAGAACGAACCTGTAGACGAGATTACTATCCACGCAATCCGTCCGTTCAAGATGATCAAGCAGGAGGGTAATCTCTATACCTTCGAGTTGAAGTTCACACCTGATCATGCAGGAGCATACAAGACTTGTGTTCGTATGTATCCTAAGAACGACAACCTGCCTCATCGTCAGGACTTCGCATACGTGAAGTGGCTCGACTAAGAGAATTCAAAAAAGCCTCCCAAACAATGGGAGGCTTTTTTTTAAGGACCTTAAGGGGTTTAAGGACTTTAAGGACCTTAAGGGCTTTAAGGAGTTTAAGGACTCTTTATTGATTCAGAAACTTCTCAAGCCGCTTATATATAGAGGGTGAGTAGGCATTGAAGATATTCTGTTCAAAGAGTATGTCGGTGATATTATTATCGCTGACATACTTTTGTATGTTCTGATTGAAATAGCGGAAGTCTACGACATGTATCTCCTCAAACGAATAGAAGAGGAAGGCTGGTAGGGCATTGCCAAAACTGTCCTTTATCAGCATTAGTCGGCGATGGTTGTTGGTGCTGGTCTTCACCTTTACCAAGAGCTGGTCGCCACCCATAAAGGTGAAGTAGGCTGAGCTAGATCCGTCCTTGTATTTCTTGAAAAACTCATCCTGCTTAGGTTGACTCTCGGCTGTGATGTTGTAGTCTTTGTCGAGAATATACGTGACAAAGGTGGTCTGATAGTCCACGCCCTTTGGCTTGTAGTAGACGAAGTCCTCGGGTGCTTTCTTCACAGCAATATCCTTAGAATAGCCGTACATCGTGCCGACAAAGCCATGGATGACATTCTTCTCATAGCTGGAGAGGTCGCGGAAGGGTACATCGGCAATCTTCGCAAAGCGTCGGGCGGCATAGTAGGCTCCCAGCGGAGTCCAGTGGTGGTCGGTACGCAGATAGATGTCCTCACCAGCGTGCTCGCCCAGTGTGGTATATACGTCTACAGCCTTGACATCCTCATCAAGATGGGTATAGATGTTGTTGATGGTAGGCAGCTGTGGCTTGGTGCGTTTCTTCACCTTGTCGGGACAATAGAAGTCGATGGCTATTGGTACAACCATACAATAGATGTTCACCTTGTCTCCGAAAGTCTGCTTATACAGGTTGACGATGTTAGCAAACTGCATACCGCCGCCAGCCTCGCCACCATAAGCCATCATAGCCCTGACCTTCTCGCCCGAACCCACTACGATGATTCCTGCATGGGCTATCTTGGCATTCTCGTTGGCTGTCAGTTTGTTCTCATATTCCTTTGCTGTTCGGTTGGGTGTGCGTTCGCGTGCCTCTTCCTCCGCCTTGCGCTGGGCTTCCAGTTCTTCTGGTGTAGGTCCCTCGGCAGCATGGAATGTGATGTTGTCTTCGTCGGTGACGAGTCGCTGGTAGTCTTTGATGCTCATACTCAGCGACATCAGTAGGTCTCGATAGGGCTCGGAGTCGCTAAACCACTCCGAAATCTCTTTGGTGAAAGTGCCGTTTGAGAGTTTGTCTATAGAATACTCAGGGAAGGTCTTCAGGTCACGCTTCTCCAGTACGGAGTATTTGGTGCGAGGCAGGAAGTTGAACACCACGGCTATGGCGAGGAATATGGCTGATATGATGGCGATATATGTTTTCATGGCTTAGAATCTTGTATAGATAAATGCGTTGTTGGTAGCACCTACGAGGAGGGCTGTGCTCAGGATGAGGATGACGACCGACAACAGTATGCGTGAGGTGTTGATGATGACGGGATAGACATGCGAGTCAGAGCCCATCATCTTCTGAAGCCCGTTGGCTACGGCATCTCTTACGGGCATACTCAGCACTATCGCGACTATCCATAGCCAGAAATGGTCAGTCAGCGCACTCTCTACGGTGAAGTCGGTAGCGTGGGTGCTTTGTCCGAAATATGCTTGGAAGAATGTGGTCATCTTCCGGAAGTCGTCGAAATAGAATATTCCCCAGCCTGTGATTACAAGCAGCAGACTGTAGACATGGAGTAGGGCAGAGGGTATCTTGCCGATGACACGTAGTAGGGTGTATTTCTCTATCATCACGATAAGTCCGAAGTAGAGTCCCCAGATGATAAAGTTCCAGCTGGCACCGTGCCACATTCCCGTCAGGAACCATACTACGAGGATGTTGAGAGCCTGGTGACGACGATTGCCCCCCATGGGGATATATACGTAGTCGCGAAAGAAGCTACCGAGTGAGATGTGCCAACGACGCCAGAAGTCGGTGATGCTGTTACAGCAATAGGGATGGCGGAAGTTCTCATTGAAGTGGAAACCCATACAGCGTCCCAGTCCGATAGCCATGTCGCTATATCCAGAGAAGTCGAAATAGATCTGGAAGGTGAATGCCAATACGCCTATCCATGCTCCGCCTGTAGAAAGCTCGGATAGTCCGTTGACCAGAAACTGGTCGACTATCTCTGACATCTGATTGGCTATAATCACCTTCTTGCCCAGTCCGATGAGAAAGCGGTAGATACCTTCGGCAAAGTCTCTCGTACATATCCTGCGCTGCATTATCTCCTTTGCCACAGTACCATAACGCACGATAGGTCCAGCGATGAGTTGCGGGAACATTGAGATATACAGCAGCAGGTTGATGAAACGGCGCTGTACGGGTGACTCTCGTCTGTAGACGTCTATCAGGTAGGATATAGACTGGAATGTATAGAAACTGATGCCGATGGGCAGAGCTATGGCGGGAGGTGTCACTGGCAAGCCGAGACTCTGAAGTATCTCACCGAAAAATCCTGCATACTTGAATGTTCCCAGTATGGCAATGTTGAGGATGAGTCCGATGGTGAGCGCGGTTTTGCGCCCTGTACCCTCACCTTTGTCGATGAGTCTGCCTACGAAGTAGTTTATGATGACACTTCCTATCATCAAGAACACATATACTGGTTCGCCCCACGCATAGAATATCAGCGAGAATACTACCAGAACTATGTTTTTGGCTATATTGCTGTTGTTGCCTGTCCATCGGTCTATGCCAGAAGCCAAGAGGTAGCACAGGATGAATGTGGGCAGGAATGTGAAGATAAAGAATAAGTCTGAGAAAACCACTTGTTTTTTATTTTTAGGAGTTAAGGACTTTAAGGTCTTTAAGGTCTTTAGGGTCTTTAAGGTCTTTAAGGTCTTTAAGGACTTTAAGGACTTTAAGGACTAATAGTACAACATCGATTTCACCTGACGGGCTATGTAGTAGCCGTTGCGCTTGGCACCCTCCACGCTGGTGTGCGTACCGTCGTATGTATATCTGTATGCCTCCTTCTCGTGCATGGCGTTGACACACGAGCCGTAGTCCTGTCGGATGGTGTTGATGCTCATTCTTCTGCCACACTCCTCAATGATATCGCCAGCCTGATGTATCAGTTCTGTTGGTGCGGCAGTGGTCTGTAGCGGTGAGAGGAGTATAATCTGTGCCTCGGGGAAGAAGTGTGAGAGCCATTCGCAGTCGTATCTCACCGCTTCGGCAAGTGTGAGTATCTCGTCGATATCGTTCTTTCTGAAGTCCTTACTGCTCTCTGCGAATACGTCGTCAGCATCCTTGTTGAAGGCATTGGGGCGCTCTTTCTTGAACCAAGCGTCGTTGGTACCGGCGGCAATAAGTATTAAGTCGGGCTTATGTTGTTCGCCTCGGTCGTAAGCCTCCTTCAGTCGCATAACCTGATTGAATATGACGTTGTCTTTGCCCAGCTTGCCTATGTTCTCTTTCGTGTCGCGCTTGGTCTTTGTGGTGTGGGTCCATGTGGCTCCACTCCTTGCGTAGCTACGACAAGAGGCGGGCTGAAGGATGTCCTTAAACCATTTGTTCCATCCCTTCTGGTT
This sequence comes from uncultured Prevotella sp., assembly GCA_900316295.1. GTDB lineage: Bacteria > Bacteroidota > Bacteroidia > Bacteroidales > Bacteroidaceae > Prevotella. The sequence continues at coordinate 35,550 of ONCJ01000017.1, read as the reverse complement.
GTCACACTCGTCACCACCCAGCCATGTGTTAGAGTCGCCCAGAATGGCGATGTGTAGTTGTTGTTGGGCACGTGCTGCATCGGGCATGATTGTCGACAGCAGCATGATAGAAAGAAAAAGTACCAGCCTAATCATTTATCTTTATCGTTTTGTCTCCTACTTTTAGGATGTATATATTATGTGGTTGTATGTTGACAGAGGTCTCGCTACCTTTGGTCTTCTGGTCGAAAACAAGAATACCTCGGCAGTCATACAGTCTGACGCGGGTGTTGTCGGCAAGTCCTCTCAGGTGTATCATGTTATTGTTTTTGCTCCAAGTCCATTCTTGTTGGTTTTGTTCAATATTATCTATTCCGCTCAGGTCGTCTTCGAGTATGACGTTGATGGTCATGGTGTTGACGTTGCTCATGCTTGCGTTATATGTGTCGCCTGTGGTCTGGAAGGAGATGGGTGTGTTTGTCGCAGTGGGCACCACCGTGATGTTCCATCCCTTCACCACTTTTCCTTCGTGGGCTTTGGCTTTCAGGCTCATGGCTCTGCCACGGAAGAATTTACCGTCGAAGATGCCTGTGGTCACGGGTATGCCGTTGAATGTGATGTCTACGTTAGCCCTGTCTTCGTCGCTAAGTTCCTTGTTTACGATGAGTGGTGTCGGAGTACCGAGGCTGTAGTAGTTGGCTATCTGCTTGTAAAACTCGTCGGTACGCTGGGCTAACCAGCTTTGTGCTTTCGTCATCTCGCCAGCATAGTCGGGCCACCACTGGTTGAGCAGGTCGTGATGGTACTGATATTCGGTCTTTATCCGTTCGTACATGGGATCCCATACGGCTCTGGTGCCTCGTTCGTTCATGAAGTCGCCCATATATACCGCCGCCCTGTCTATAAACTCGCGCTTGAAGTCGGTATCTTCCATCATCCTGCGGAAGAGACGCGTGTGCTCGTATTTGTTTGCCCAAGCGTGGTCGGCGTCATAGTCGGGGTTGTATATCCACTCTATGGTGTTGTATGCCGGCGAGGAGTCGTACAGTCCAAGTCCGAAGTCGGTGTCTTTGGCAATAAACCTCCATACTCCGTCTGCCGTCCGTGGTCGCCACATCACGATGTTGTTGCCAGGGAAGTCTTGGTTGTTGTAGTATAGGTTCATGAGCATCAGGTTGATAAACTCCTTCCAGTCTATCCATTGCTCATATTCGGCAAGTGTATGTCCATGTTCATTGTAGAAGTCGCGGAAGGCATTATAGTTCTGCCAGTCGCCCTCCTTGAGTTCCCACCAGTTTTCGAACATGTCTATGTCCTCGAGTCCGTCGTAGTGGGTGTAGATATTGTCTTCGTTGCTTCGCTCTCTGATATTGAGCATTCCCATATACGTACCATTGATATATACTATCGACGGAGCCCAAGCCTGCCAGTCAAGGTCGGTATGACTTGCCATTGTGCGCTGTATGATAGCGTCGCGCAGGTAGAGTCCCCCGAAGTCGTTGCCAGCGTTTCTCAGTACGAGCGATTTGAAGTCAGTAACGCCTGGTCGCTGGTCGGGGAAGAACTCATACTTGAATCTTTTCTCGCCAAATCGTTTGTTGGCGTATATGGCAAGTGATTTTCTGGGATTTTCCCTCGTAGCACCGCCCTGAATACGTGTCTCGCAGAGTTGGTTGAGTCGGCTCTCTTCGCCCGACTGTTCGAAATACTCTATGTTGATAGGTCGTCGCCAGTCGTATTTGTAGTTCTTCTGACTGGTGTTGTATGTACCATCTACGTATATTCCTATCTTGTCGTCGTTAAGATACTTATCGTCGGTGACGATGGAGATGATGGGTAGTGTCTGCGTGCGAGGATGGAAGATAAACGACTGTGTGGTGGAGCGTGGCGAGAGGTAGCCTCGGCAGAATAGTTTTGCCCTGACCACCTGTGTCTCGGTGATGCTTATGGGCGACTGGTAGAGGTAGCTAAGTCGTGTGGGTTCGCTGCCGTTGATGGTATATCTTATCTCAGTACCTTCGGGCGAACCCTCGGGTGTGGTCAGGGTGAGACTGATGTTTTGTTGTCCTATGATGACTCTTCCTTTCTCTGAGAAAATGGGTTCACCCAGAATAGTCGTGCATAGCGTACCACAGTTTTGTTTGCCTGGGGTGGGCGAGTACTGGTAGCCCCATGAGGTGGAGGTCTCGTTGAGTCGTCCCCATGCTATGTTGGGTGCAGGCTGTTTCTTCAGGCCGCTCACCTTGTCCGCCACCTCGTCACCTTTGAAGAGATAAGCTGCAGCGCCCTTGCCTGAGTCCAGACGGAAGTCGGTGTGCAGTCCGTTGGACTCCTTGTCACAATATACCACCACATATCCGTAGGGAGCCACCGACTGGCTGGGCAGTTGCCATGCTACCGTCCCGTTGTCAGAGTCGCCCAGTTTGTATTCGCCTAGGTCTACGGTTGTCGTACTGTTGTTGTATAGCTCGACCCATGAGTCAGGAAACTCGTTCAGGTCGTCCATGACGCAGTCTATGTTGGATTGCATCAGTTCGTTGATTTGTAGTTGAGCATGAGCTATGCTCATTATCAGACAAGATAGGATGGTTGTAAAGATACGCATGGTTAGGGTGGTATGTGGTGGTTGGGTGGTTAGAACTCGCTCGTGAAGTGGAACTTGATGTGTTCGAAGTCTTGCTGAGCCATGGAGAGTACATAGCCCGAGTCGGCAAGGAAGACATCTCGACCCTCGCGGTCCTTCGCCATATATTGGTATTTACGTTTCTTGAAGTTGTCGAGCTCCTTGTCGTCGTCGGCTTCTATCCAGCATGCCTTATACAGATGGACGGGCTCCCAGCGGCATTTGGCGTTATATTCGTTCTCCAGTCGGTACTGTATCACCTCGAACTGCAGCTGACCTACGGTACCGATGATTTTCCTGCCATTAAACTGATTGACAAACAGCTGCGCCACGCCCTCGTCCATGAGTTGCTGAATGCCTTTCTCCAACTGCTTCGACTTCATAGGGTCGTCGTTCTCGATGTACTTGAACATCTCTGGAGAGAATGACGGTAGTCCGCGGAAGTGTATCTGCTCTCCCTCGGTCAGGGTGTCGCCTATCTTGAATATGCCATTGTCTGGCAGACCTACGATGTCGCCTGGCCATGCCTCCTCGATGGTGCTCTTACGCTGCGCCATGAACTGTGTGGGAGAGGAGAACCTGAGAGTCTTGCCCTGACGCACATGCAGGTAGGGCTGGTTGCGTAGGAACTTGCCTGAGCATACCTTGCAGAAGGCTATACATGAGCGATGGTTGGGGTCTATGTTGGCTGTGATTTTGAAGATGAATCCCGTGAATTTTGGCTCGTCGGGCTGGATGTCACGCTCCTCGGCCTTCGTCGGCTTAGGTGAGGGAGCTATCTCTACGAAGCAGTTCAGGAGTTCCTGTACGCCGAAGTTGTTCAGAGCCGAACCGAAGAATACTGGTGCCACCTCAGCCGAGCGGTAGGTCTCCACCTGAAACTCAGGATATACACCGTCTACCAGTTCCAGGTCGTCACGCAGTTGTTGTGCGTCCTTCTCGCCCACGCGCTCGTCGAGCTCCTTGCTGTTGATGTCTACCTCTACTTTCTCCGTCACTCGTTGCTTGTCGGGAGTGAAGAGGTCGAGCTTGTTCTCATAGATATTGTATACACCCTTGAACTTCTGTCCCTGATTGATGGGCCACGACAGTGGGCGCACCTTTATCTGTAGCTCCTGTTCCAGTTCGTCGAGCAGGTCGAAGGGGTCGCGACCCTCACGGTCCATCTTGTTGATGAAGATGATTACTGGCGTGTTGCGCATGCGGCACACCTCCATTAGCTTCCTTGTCTGCGTCTCCACACCCTTAGCTCCGTCCACTACGATGATGGCAGAATCGACGGCGGTCAGTGTGCGGTATGTGTCTTCGGCAAAGTCTTGGTGACCAGGGGTGTCGAGGATGTTTACCTTGTATTCTATGTCAGAGCCGTCGGGCGTATAGTCAAACTCCATCACAGATGTCGATACGGAGATTCCACGTTGTTTCTCAATGTCCATCCAGTCGCTCGTAGCGGTCTTCCTGATTTTGTTGCTTTTCACGGCACCTGCCACCTGTATCTGTCCGCCAAACAACAGGAACTTCTCGGTCAGTGTTGTCTTACCTGCGTCAGGGTGGGAGATAATTGCAAACGTTCGTCTTCTTTCTATCTCTTGATTCATAATCTTTTCTTTTTGCCTGCAAAGGTAGTGAAAACCGAGAGCAGAACAAAATAAACTTGTTTATTTTTTATGCCGAGGTGCATCCTACCTTCGGCGAAGCCAAAGGAACTGAAAACCGAGAGCAGAACAAAGTTCGAGCTCGCTCAAGTTCTTCCGAACGTGAGCGAGCTCGGTTCTTTTCTCACTTAATCGCGACCTTGTTGCCATTGTTAATATATATGCCGCACTGCGTTGGCTTACCAACGAACTTACGACCGTCGAGAGTGTACCACACGTCAGTCTTATTGTCATTTTTCACTTCTCCATTTTCAATAGCTTCGATGCCATCACCCTCTTCATCGCCGTAAGCGTAGAATGTGCCATCGTAGAGGATGCCTTTATCGTAGAACGCCATCATGCCATAGTCATGTACTGGATTGCCGAGATTGGCAGGGACGGAGGGCTGGGCGTATGCCTGCGTGCCCTGGTTGGCGGGCAGGTTATCTACAGCGACGTAGTAGCAGTTGGTGATGGTGGGCTCGTTGGTGGAGTACACGCGGGTGAAGGTGTTGGCAAGCATTCCGGCGCCCACGCTGGCGGGAATCATGAGCGAGTTCTCGATGACGGGGCGGTTATATACGGGCCAGCCGACGAAGCCGCCGCAGTTGTTGGTGCCGGCAGTGGTGGCAAAGGAGCCGTCGAAGACACAGCCATCGATGATGATGGTATTTCTGGCTCCGCTCAGCGTGCTGACAAATCCACCATGGGTGCCGTCGCCGCTCGTGCTGCTATTGATGTTGACTGAACTGCGACAGTCCATGATGGTGAGCGAACCGTGCGACTCGCCCACGAAGCCGGCGGCCTTCTGTGCGCTGGTGTAGATGGTGCCGTCGACGTGCAAGTCCTTAATAGCGGCGTTCTTGACGTGACGGAACGGAGCACAGTATGGCTCGCTGAAAGGACTCTCGGCAGTACCATTGTTGAAGGTCAGCGTGTGGTTGTCGCCGTCGAAGATGCCCTGGAACGAGTTGGAAGTGTCCGTGCCTGCCATCGTCGTCACACTGATGTCAGCGGTCAGCTTCACATACTCTTCGGTGAAGGTGTTGCCTTGGTTGACACATCCAGCGAAGGTATTCCAGTCGTCTGTATTGCCGATGATGTAGGGATCGTCGGCAGTACCTGAGCCACTGAGTGCGAACCTCGTCCACACTGCGCTGATGGTCACGTCGGCATCGGGCATGGTCAGCGTGGTGCCGCTCAGCGTTCCGGCCGAGGCAACATATTGGCTGAAGGCGTAGCCAGTCTTGCTACCATGGCTCAGCTCGAGGCTGACGGTCTCGCCATTGCCGGCGTAGTAGGTGCCGTCATACTTGATGCCCTTGCTGTATGCCGTGATGCCTCCGTCAACGGAGGTAGCCGTAGCCTCGCCGAGGCTACTGATGATGACACCCTCGCCGGCACTGATAGTACGGGCCTGCTTGGCTCCACTGACTGAGCAGGCATTGTTGGGCGAACCAATCTGCGGTGTCACGTAATAGCAGTTGGTGATGGTGCCGCTGCCGCCCTGTAAGCCCATGGGGTGCATAGACGAGATGTTGGTGTAGGTACCCTTCTCTAAGCAGTTCTCAAGTGTGGGTGTACCTCTGTCGCTCCAGCCCCAGATGCCGCCGATGTTGGCATGGTTGACGTCCACACCATTGATGGTGCCTGCGAAGACGCAGTTCTTGATGGTGGTGTTGGATTTCTGTCCATTGCCTACGATGCCGCCAGCATAGTCGCTGCTGATGTTGAGTGTAGTAGTGACGATGCAGTTCTCAATGAGATTGTTTCCTTCGGCGAAGCCTACAAGGCCTGACGTATAGACAGTTCGTGAGGTGATGGTGCCTGCCACCTTGAGGTCCTTGATGGTGGCGCCATTTATGTAGTGGAATGGTGATATGCCCTGCCAAGGTATTTCATCATGTTCTGGATAGATATTTTGATTGAATGTCAGCGTGTGCCCGTTGCCGAGGAAGGTGCCCTTGAAGGGACGATAATCATCGTATCCTATCATCTCAGTAACAGTAAGGTCTGTTTCCAGCCGGATGTATTTGCCTTCATACCTATCCTTATCGTCTTCACTGGCGGCGACCCTGCTGGCAAACGTGCCCCATTCGCTGCTGCTGCGGATGGTGTACGGGTCCTCTGCCGTGCCTTCACCTTCCGTCGGCCAATCAAAGTGGTCGAACCAGACCACAACATTGACATTTCTCGCCGGCATAATAAAATAATAGCCAGTGGTATTGCTGTATACGTGGATATCGCTACCAGAAACCGTCTTCACGCTAATCTCTTTCAACTCGCGAGATTCAGACGTCACAGTCAGCCAGACGGTATCCCCTGGACGAAATCTCGGATTTATTTCTTTAAGACCCCCGATGCCATAGCTTTTGACGTTGACGGCATAGGGAGAGTTGATGGCTTGGCAATACAGGTCGTAGCCTTTGCTTTTGGCATCGTTGTATTCGTCTTGATTGAACGCGTCGTACATATTGTCGCTAGAACCCGCCGGAGCTTCACCCCCCACGTATTTATTCTTCTGGTCTTTGTTGACCGACACGGTGCCGTAGAAGGTGCAGTGGCTGACTGTTTTCTCGTTGCTGCCAACAATTCCGCCCACGCCAGTTTCCTTTCCTTTGACCGTCACGTTGCCCGTCATGCAGCAGTACTCTACACAGTATTCATTTTGACCAGCAATGCCGCCCACATCGGCATTATAGAGCGAGGGAGCTTCATCGGTAATGATATCGGCCTCTACCCAGCAATTGCGTACGGTGGTAATGTAAGCACCATCGATACAGCCGGTGATACCGCCTACTTGCATTGATGGGCCTGTGCATTCTATCCTGCCCATCACATGACAGCCTGCCACGAAGGCACCCGAATGAGTATAGCCGACGATGCCGCCAACACAATGAACTTCGTGGCAGAGGATGTTGACAGTTGCCGTGCAGTTTTCTATGTGGCCCCAGCTTTGGCCGGCGATGCCGCCTACAAGAGATTGGTGGGAAAAGATTTTGCAAATCACGTTGACATCATACACCCTCCCATAAGTATGAATGGTGGAGAACAGACCCTGACCCGCTTCATCGAGATCCCATATATAGTAGGTGATGGTGTGGCCGTTGCCCCAGAACTTGCCACTGTAACCGGTGTTCGAACCTATGCCCATGGGTAGCCACGAGTGCTCCGTACCCATGTCGATGTCAGCGTTCAGATAGTAGTCCAGTTGCGACCAGTCGTCCCTATCGACAGGGAAGCCCGAATCCTCGTAGAAGTGTTCAGTGATGTACGCCAGCTCGGCTGCCGTGTTGATGACCACGACATTGCTCTTTTCGCCATACGAGCTGTAAAAACTGGGCTTCGTCTTCGTAGGATATTCGTAGGTGTCGGCCCACGCCCCCTGCACCATGGTGCAGAACAGGGCGAGGATGCATAATATAGTTTTTTCCTTCTTCATGATGTTATTAGTTGATATATAGTTGTTCATTGCATTCGATACGTTTCTGCCTACAAAGATACAAATAAATTCCGAGATTACCAAAAGTGCGTATGGATTTTATACATCATTGTAACTTCCCTTATCAACTTTACCGAACGAACGAACAGTTGAACAGTTGAACAGTTACTTCTGCGCACTTGTATTTATACTTTTATTATATATTATATATATAATATATAATAAAAACTTTCTTTGAGTTTTCTCACACAAACTGTTCAACTGTTCGTTCGTTCGGATTAGTGTGACAATATATTTTGACAATGTGTCTTCTCCTATCTGCATTCCTGCCCATATTCACTCACTATCTCGCCCGTCTTGTAACACAATCTCTATGACTTCGCTCTTCAATCTCGCCCATCTTGTAACACAATCTCTATGACTTTGCTCTTCAATCTCGCCCATCTCCACGTGATCTCCACTTTAACGGACATAAGAAAAAACGGAAAAGAATTGGCAGAGTCGGGAAGAATGACTACTTTTGCACACATTTTTATATTTAGTGAAGAATATGATTAAGAGAATTTGTCATTTTATCTCTGAATATATGGGCGTGATAGTGCTGTTGACGGCTGTGGCGGCACTTGTTTTCCCGTCGTTTTTCAATATTGTCAGTCCGAAATCCATCAATTATCTGCTGGGTTTAGTGATGTTTGGTATGGGACTGACGCTCAATGCCCGCGATTTCGAGGTGGTATTCAGCCGACCAAAGGATGTCATCATCGGCTGCCTGGCACAGTTTCTTATCATGCCTGCGCTGGCATGGCTGCTGGCTCGGGCGTTCATGCTCGACGACGCGCTGGCTCTCGGAGTAGTGCTGGTGGGCTGTTGCCCTGGCGGTACGGCGTCCAATGTGATCACCTATCTCTCCAAGGGCGATCTGGCTCTTTCGGTAGGTATGACGAGCGTGTCCACGCTGCTGGCTCCGCTGCTCACCCCCGTACTCACGTGGCTGCTGGCAGGCAAGGATGTCAATGTGGATGTAGTCAATATGTTCATGAGCATACTTTGGGTAATCATCATGCCCATAGCGCTTGGACTGATAATAAAGAGGCTGATGCCCAAGATTACAGCACAGGCTGTGGACTTCCTTCCAGCCTTCTCGTCGATAGCAATAGCTTTCATCGTCGCGATAGTCATCTCGGCAAATGCCAGCAAACTGCTCACAGGCGGACATCTGGTGATAGCTGTAGTAGTATTGCACAACATCTGCGGACTCTCCCTGGGCTATCTCGTTAGCCTGCTTGCAGGTATGCCGATGGCAAAGCGCAAGGCACTCGCCATAGAGGTGGGCATGCAGAACTCGGGACTTGCCAGCAGTCTTGCCGCCACACATTTTGCCATGTATCCCATGGCGACCATCCCTGGTGCCATCTTCAGCGTGTGGCACAATATCTCGGGAGCCATCATGGCGAGGATTTTCGCAAGAAAATAAAGAAAATGAAGGTGGATTTTGTGATAAGAAATAATATTAGTACCTTTGCAAATCGATTATAAATATTATATATAATGTATAGAACAAATACATGCGGAGAACTCCGCATAGAGAATGCTGGAGAGAAAGTGACGCTTGCCGGATGGGTGCAGCGCACAAGAAAGATGGGAGGTATGACATTTGTTGACCTGCGTGACAGATACGGGCTGACCCAGCTCGTATTCGACGAGGCTAAGGATGCCGACCTATGCGATAAGGCCAACAAGCTGGGACGCGAGTACTGTATTCAGGTGACTGGCATCGTCAGCGAGCGACAGAGCAAGAACCCGAAGATGCCTACAGGCGACATAGAGATACTGGCAGAGCAGATGAACATTCTGAGCACAAGTCTTACACCACCATTCAAGGTGGAGGACGACACCGACGGAGGTGATGACCTCAGAATGAAGTATCGCTATCTCGACCTGAGACGTCCCGTCGTGAGACGCAATCTGGAGCTGCGTCACAAGATGACAATTCTCATACGCAACTTCCTCGACTCCAGAGAGTTTATCGAAGTGGAGACACCAATACTCATCGGCTCTACACCTGAGGGCGCACGCGACTTCATCGTGCCATCGAGAATGAACCCAGGACAGTTCTATGCTCTGCCACAGAGTCCGCAGACACTGAAGCAGCTACTCATGGTGAGCGGCTTCGATCGCTACTTCCAGATAGCCAAATGTTTCCGTGACGAAGATCTCAGAGCCGACCGCCAGCCCGAGTTTACACAGATAGACTGCGAGATGTCGTTCGTTCATCAAGATGACGTGATCGACCTCTTCGAGGAGATGGTACGCCATCTGTTCAAGGAGATACGAGGTGTCGATTTGCCTGCGAAGCTACAGCAGATGACGTGGCATGAGGCTATGCGCCGTTTCGGTAGCGACAAGCCCGACTTGCGCTTCGGCATGGAGTTTGTAGAGCTGATGGACGTACTGAAAGGTACAGGCACGTTCAGCGTATTCGACCAAGCTGAGTATATCGGTGGAATATGCGTGCCAGGATGTGCCGACTACAGTCGCAAGCAACTCGATCAGCTCACTGATTTCGTGAAGCGTCCGCAGGTAGGAGCCAAGGGACTGGTATACGTGAAGTTCAATCAGGACGGAACGGTGAAGTCGAGCATCGACAAGTTCTATACCCCAGAGGTATGGGCTCAGCTGAAGGAGAAGATGGGTGCCAACGACGGCGACCTCGTGCTCATCCTAAGTGGCGACAACGCCAACAAGACCCGCACCCAGCTGTGCACACTCCGTTTGGAGATGGGCGACCGACTGGGACTGAGAGACAAGAATAAGTTTGAGTGTCTGTGGATTGTCGACTTCCCTCTGTTCGAGTGGAGCGACGAGGAGCAGCGCCTCATGGCTGTCCACCATCCATTCACCATGCCTAACCCAGACGACATTCCTCTGCTCGACACAGCACCAGAGAAGGTACGAGCCGTGGCATACGACTTCGTATGCAATGGTATCGAGGTGGGTGGAGGCTCACTTCGTATCCATGATGGCGAGCTACAGGCAAAGATGTTCAAGATTCTGGGCTTCACGCCAGAGAAAGCCATGGCACAGTTTGGCTTCTTGATCAATGCCTTCAAGTATGGCGCACCGCCACATGCAGGTCTCGCCTTCGGTCTCGATCGCTTTGTCAGCATCATGGCTGGTCTTGACTCCATACGCGACTGCATAGCCTTCCCGAAAAACAATTCCGGACGCGACGTGATGCTCGACGCACCATCAGCCGTCGATGCTAAACAATTGGAAGAATTGCAAATAAGTGTTGATTTAGGTCAAGAATAAATCAGAAAAACGAGAAAAATAACATAAAAAGTTACTTTTTGCACAAAAAAATTGAGATAAATATTGAATAAGGTGTAAATTTGCATCGTCAAAAAAAATTGACAAGCAAAATTCAATAGGTTCACTTATAATAATTTTATCTTAAGTTATGGCAGAAAAGAAAGCAACAAAGGCAGCAGCTACAAAGGCAGCTCCTAAGGCAGAAGCAACAAAGAAGGCAGCAACAAAGAAGGTAGCTGCAAAGAAAGAAACTCTCGTAATCAACGCTGAGACTGTAGGTTTCAAGGCTGGTGACGTTTATCAGACTCTCGCAGCAGCTGAGAAGGCTCTCACTGTAGCAGAGATTGCTAAGAAGGCTAAGATCAGCAACGACGAGGCTCTCCTCGGACTGGGCTGGCTCCTCAAAGAGGGCAAGGTTCAGGCTAACGACAACAAGATTGCTCTTGCTTAATAGTTAGAATTCTACACACACATAAAATCCCGAAAGTCTTGATGACTTTCGGGATTTATGTTTTTATGAATAAAAGGTCTTTAAAGTCCTTAGAGTTCTTTTACTCCTTTTTTTTGTAGGGATTCTTCCACGACATACGTACTATATTTGAAATTAAACTTAAACAAAAAATAATGAAACAGTACTTATTAGGATTGGATGTAGGCAGTTCGTCGGTAAAAGCCTCTCTTGTCGACATAGAGACTGGAGAGATGGCTGCAACGGCTTTCTTTCCAGAAAAAGAGGCTCCCATAACAGCGGTAAAAGCAGGATGGGCTGAGCAGGACCCACAGATGTGGTGGGATAACGCTAAGTTGTCATTGCAAAAGATAATGAACCAGACAGGAGCCAAGGGCGACGACATCAAGGCCATAGGCATCTCGTACCAGATGCACGGTTTGGTATGCGTAGACAAGAACCAGCAGGTGTTGAGACCATCGATAATATGGTGTGACTCCAGAGCCGTACCCTATGGCGAGAAGGCTTTCCGTGAGTTAGGACCAGATATTTGTCTCGACCATCTGCTCAACTCACCAGGCAACTTCACGGCAGCCAAGCTGGCATGGGTGAAAGAGAACGAACCAGAGCTGTTTGACAAGATAGACAAGATAATGCTGCCTGGCGACTATATCGCCATGCGACTCAGCGGAGAAGCGCAGACAACCATCAGTGGACTGTCAGAAGGTATGATGTGGGACTTCAAGGAAAAGAAACCCGCAACGTTCCTGTTTGACTACTATGGATTCTCTGAGACAATACTACCCGAGATAGTTCCTACATTCAGCATACAAAGCGCAGTGTCGAAGGCGGCTGCCGAGGAGCTCGGACTGAAAGAGGGAACACCAATCTCTTATCGTGCCGGCGACCAGCCTAACAACGCTGTAAGCCTGAACGTATTCAACCCAGGCGAGATAGCATCAACGGCAGGCACATCGGGAGTAGTTTACGGAGTGCTGGGCGATGTCAATTTCGACCCGAAGAGCAGGGTGAACACATTCGCCCACTCAAACTATACCACCCAACAAGATCGACTTGGCGTACTGCTGTGTATCAACGGAACAGGTATACTGAACGCATGGATGCACCGCAACGTTACACCTGAGGTGGGATATGCCGAGATGAACGATCTGGCTGCTACCGTACCTATAGGCTCTGAGGGCGTGGTAGTAGTACCCTTCGGCAATGGTGCCGAACGAGTGCTGGAGAACAAGGAGATAGGATGCTCTGTCAGTGGCATCAATTTCAATAAGCACAATCGCGCTCATCTGCTTCGCGCGGCACAGGAAGGCATCGTCTTCTCCTTCTGCTACGGTATGGAGATAATGAAAGACATGGGCATGCAGATCAATAAGATACACGCCGGAAGAGCTAATATGTTCCTGAGTCCGCTATTCAGAGACACATTGGCAGGTGTGAGCGGGGCTACCATAGAACTCTATGAAACCGACGGAAGCGCTGGCGCAGCCAAGGGCGCAGGCATAGGAGCAGGCATATACAAAGACCACAACGAGGCCTTTGCCACACTGAAACGACTGGCAGTCATCGAACCTGACGAGCAGCACCGTGACGAGTACCGTGCGGCATACGAGCGATGGAAGGAGACAATTGACAATTGATAATTATTATAACTATAAACTAAATCATTAAACAAAATGGCAAAAGAGTATTTTTCATTTACAGGAAAAATTCCTTTCGAAGGAAAGGACAGTAAGAACGTAATGGCCTTCCACTACTATGACCCTGAGAAGGTGGTGATGGGTAAGAAGATGAAGGACTGGCTGAAGTTTGCTATGGCCTGGTGGCACACACTGGGCGGAGCCAGCGCAGACCAGTTTGGAGGTCAGACCCGTAGCTACGAGTGGGACAAAGCAGAGGATGCTGTCCAGAGAGCAAAGGATAAGATGGATGCAGGATTCGAGATTATGGACAAACTCGGCATCGAGTACTTCTGCTTCCACGATATTGACCTCGTAGACGAGGCACCAACCATAGCTGAATATGAGGCTCGTATGAAGGCTATCACCGACTATGCACTGGAGAAGATGAAGCAATATCCTAACATCAAACTCCTGTGGGGTACAGCTAACGTTTTCGGCAACAAACGCTATGCCAACGGAGCCAGCACTAACCCAGACTTCGACGTTGTGGCTCGTGCCATCGTTCAGGTCAAGAACGCTATCGACGCTACTATCAAACTGGGTGGTACCAACTATGTGTTCTGGGGTGGACGAGAGGGCTATATGAGCCTGCTCAATACCGACCAGAAACGTGAGAAGGAGCACATGGCTACCATGCTCACCATGGCGCGTGACTATGCTCGTGCTAAAGGATTCAAGGGAACATTTCTAATCGAACCAAAGCCAATGGAGCCGAGCAAGCACCAGTATGATGTAGATACCGAGACCGTAATAGGATTCCTGAAGGCTCACAACCTGGACAAGGACTTCAAGGTGAACATTGAGGTGAACCACGCTACTCTCGCTGGTCATACCTTCGAGCACGAACTGGCTTGCGCCGTAGACGCAGGTATGCTGGGTAGCATCGATGCCAACCGCGGTGACGCTCAGAACGGATGGGATACCGACCAGTTCCCAATCGACAACTTTGAACTGACTCAGGCTATGATGGAGATTATCCGCAATGGCGGACTGGGCAATGGTGGTACCAACTTCGACGCAAAGATCCGTCGTAACTCTACCGACTTGGAAGACCTCTTCATCGCTCATATCAGTGGTATGGACGCTATGGCTCGCGCTCTCGAGAACGCAGCAGCTATACTCGAGGAAAGCGAACTGCCAGCAATGAAGAAGGCTCGCTATGCAAGCTTCGATAGCGGCATTGGCAAGGACTTCGAGGATGGCAAGCTCACACTGGAGCAAGCTTACGAGTATGGTAAGAAGGTGGAAGAACCAAAGCAGACCAGCGGTAAGCAAGAGAAATACGAGACCATCGTAGCTCTCTATGCTAAATAATTGTTGAGAAATCTTTAACATTATCTGAATATCACAAGACTGCTACCTTACGGTAGCGGTCTTTTTTTATGGAGAAATATTTTGTTTTACGCTTATTAAATTGTACCTTTAAATAAGGTACTTTCGTTCGGAAATAAAATAAAAACAAGTTTTCATTTTGTATTTCGCTCACTTAATCGTACCTTTAAATAAGGTACTTTCGTTCGGAAATAAAATAAAAACAAGTTTTCATTTTGTATTTCGCTCACTTAATTGTACCTTTGCAATTTCAATAGACAACACAATATTTCTATGCGAACAAACAACAATCATGTCGTTATCATGGCAGGTGGAGTGGGGAGCCGCTTCTGGCCAATGAGCACAGAGGAAAAGCCAAAACAGTTTATCGATGTGCTCGGCGTAGGCAGAACCTTACTCCAGCTCACTTTCGATCGCTTCAAGGGTATATGCTCGCCCGACAAGGTGTGGATACTTACCAATAAGCAATATGTCGACACGGTGATGGAACAACTGCCAGAAGTACCCAAAGAACACATCTTGCAGGAACCTTGTCGCCGCAACACGGCTCCATGTATAGCATATGTGAGCTGGAGAATTAAGAACACAGATGTCAACGCTAACATCGTAGTCACACCGAGTGACCACATCGTGACAGACGTTGAGGAGTTCCGAAGAGTTATCAAACAGTGTCTCAGCTTCACCGAATCATCTGATGCTGTGGTCACCCTCGGAATGACACCAACACGACCAGAAACAGGGTACGGATATATACAGGCAGACCTCAGTGCTGCCAGTCCTCGCAATAAAGAGATTTTCAGAGTAGACCAGTTCAGGGAGAAACCTGATTTGGCTACAGCCCAGAAATATATCAGTCAGACTAACTTCTATTGGAATGCGGGTATATTTATTTGGAGCGCCACTACCATCATCAACGCCTTCCGTGCTTATCAGCCGTCAATAGCAAAGATCTTCGACAGCATACGTCACGACCTCGGTTCAGACCACGAACAGGCTGTCATCGACGAACGCTATCAGGAGTGTGAGAGCATCAGCGTAGACTATGCCATCATGGAGAAGGCTGACGAGATATACGTATGTCCGTCAAGTTTCGGCTGGAGCGACCTCGGGACATGGGGCGCCCTGCTCAGGGAGAGCCAGCACGACCTATATGGTAACACCGTGATAGGAGAGGGTGTGTCACTATTCGACACTCGAAATAGTATCATCCATACCGTACAAGAGAAAAGAGTTATAATTCAAGGGCTCGATGGATTTATCGTAGCTGAGAATAACGATACTCTGCTGATATGTAAACTCTCGGAAGAACAGAGAATAAAACAGTTCAGAGGGGAAGAGTAAGGGAACGTAGAGTAACAGTTTAGAAGTTTAAAGTTAAGTGAAAAATATGAGCAAAGTTGCATTAATAACAGGTATTACAGGTCAGGATGGTTCTTATCTGGCTGAGTTTTTGATTCAGAAGGGATATGAAGTTCACGGACTATTGCGTCGCAGTTCGTCGTTTAATACAGCTCGCATTGAGCATCTATATCTCGACGAATGGGTTAGGGACATGAAACAAAAACGACTGGTCAACCTACATTGGGCTGACATGACTGACTCTTCGTCGCTAATAAGGATTATCGGCGAAGTGAAACCTACTGAAATATACAATCTTGCGGCACAAAGTCACGTGAAGGTTTCCTTTGACGTGCCTGAATATACAGCTGATACTGACGCTGTTGGAGTATTGCGACTTCTGGAGGCTGTTCG
This sequence comes from uncultured Prevotella sp., assembly GCA_900316295.1. Lineage (GTDB taxonomy): Bacteria > Bacteroidota > Bacteroidia > Bacteroidales > Bacteroidaceae > Prevotella. Next base: position 19,328 of record ONCJ01000017.1, on the reverse strand, counting down.
TATATGTGGACTTGAAAAGACATGCCGTATCTATCAGGCATCCACATCCGAGCTATATGGAAAAGTACAGGAAGTACCACAGAGCGAGACAACACCGTTCTATCCACGTTCGCCATACGCTGTAGCTAAGATGTATGGTTTCTGGATCATGAAAAACTATCGTGAGTCATACGGTATGTATTGCTGCAATGGTATTCTTTTCAATCACGAGAGTGAGCGTCGCGGTGAAACTTTTGTTACACGAAAAATCACTATCGCTGCCTCGCGTATTGCCCAAGGTTATCAGGATAAGCTGTATCTGGGTAACTTGAATGCGCTGCGTGACTGGGGATATGCCAAGGACTATATCGAGTGTATGTGGCTGATACTGCAGCAAGACGAACCAGACGACTTCGTCATCGCCACGGGTGAGTATCATACCGTCCGTGAGTTTGCTACTCTTGCTTTCCATCATGTTGGTATTGAACTGGAATGGCAAGGAGAAGGTGTTGACGAGAAGGGTGTTGACAAAGCTACAGGACGCATACTGGTAGAAGTCGATCCTAAATATTTCCGTCCTGCGGAGGTGGAGCAGCTCCTCGGCAACCCTGCCAAAGCTAAGGCAAAACTGGGATGGAACCCTCGTAAGACGACTTTCCAACAACTTGTAAAGATTATGGTCGATCACGACATGCGCTTTGTGAGAAAAATCCACATGAAGGCACAGATAGACTAAACAAGGAGACAGTACCAAAATGTTAGATAAAAACAGTAAAATATATGTGGCAGGGCACCATGGGCTGGTTGGCTCTGCCATCTGGAACAACCTGAAGGCTCGCGGATATGAAAACCTTATCGGCAGAAGCCACAAGGAGCTCGACTTGACAGACCAGGTGGCGGTGAGGAAGTTCTTTGACGAGGAACGACCAGATGCAGTGGTACTGGCTGCTGCCTTTGTGGGTGGCATCATGGCAAACTCGCTCTATCGTGCTGACTTCATCATGCAGAACATGAAGATGCAATGCAACGTCATCAGCGAGTCGTATGCCCACGGAGTGAAGAAGCTGTTATTCCTCGGTTCGACGTGCATCTATCCTAAGAACGCACCGCAACCGATGAAGGAGGATGCGCTTCTGACCTCGCCTTTGGAATACACAAATGAGGAGTATGCCATAGCAAAAATCGCCGGACTGAAGATGTGCGAGTCGTACAACCTACAATACGGCACCAACTACATCGCCGTGATGCCTACAAACCTGTATGGTCCCAACGACAACTTCCACTTGGAGAACTCGCATGTGATGCCGGCGATGATGCGTAAAATATATCTCGCAAAGCTCATTCACGACGGTGATTGGGGTGCTATACGCAAGGATCTTGACATACGTCCCGTGGAGGGTATCAACGGCAAGGCTGACGAGAAGACAATCCTCGGCATACTGGAGAAGCACGGTATATATAATAATAAGGTGGTGCTATGGGGCACGGGAACTCCATTACGCGAGTTTCTCTGGAGCGAGGACATGGCAGATGCCTCGGTTCACGTGTTGCTGAATGTGAACTTCTCGGACATTATCGGCATGGAGAAATACTCCAGCGTACACTTCGGAGCATCTACCGACGGAGCCGTTGACCGCAACCACTCGGCTGGTCGTGGCGGAGCGATACCTGCACTCGGAGAGATCCGCAACTGCCACATAAACGTAGGAACGGGCAAGGAACTCACCATACGAGAGTTATCAGAACTTGTTGTTAAAGCTGTTGGCTTCGAGGGTGTTGTAGAATTTGATGCAAGCAAGCCTGACGGTACAATGCGCAAGCTTATTGACGTGACTAAGCTCCACTCGCTCGGTTGGACCCACAAGGTGGAAATCGAAGACGGAGTAGGCAAGTTGTTCGAATGGTACAAGAAATGCTTAGGATAGTTCATAGCGCATAGTTTAAGAGTTATACATATTATAATATATAAATAATCAATTTGTACAATGATTAAAATTACTTTTCCCGACGGTTCTGTACGTGAGTACGAACAGGGCGTCACTGGACTTCAAATCGCCGAGAGCATATCACCGGCTCTCGCTCGCAACGTTGTATCTTGCGGTGTCAATGGTGAAACAGTAGAGTTAAACAGACCGATCAATGAGGATGCTACCATCGCCCTGTACAAGTTTGAGGACGAAGAGGGTAAGCACACCTTCTGGCACACATCTGCCCACCTGCTTGCAGAAGCTCTTCAGGAACTCTATCCTGGTATACAATTCGGCTTCGGTCCTGCCGTAGAGAGTGGCTTCTTCTATGATGTAATGCCAAAGGATGGTGTCGTAATCAGCGAGAGCGACTTCCCAAAGATTGAGGCAAAGATGATGGAACTCGCCAAGAAGGACGAGCCAGTTGTGCGCAAGGAGGTTGCCAAGGCTGACGCACTGAAGGAGTTTGGTGCCGATGGTCAGACCTACAAGTGTGAGCACATCGAGCAGGATCTGGAGGACGGAACCATCTCTACATACACGCAGGGTGAATTCACCGACCTCTGTCGCGGTCCGCACCTCGTGAGCACCGGACTCATCAAGGCCGTTAAGATTACGAGTGTTGCCGGCGCTTTCTGGCGCGGTGATGCTGAGCGTGAGCAGATGACCCGTATCTATGGTATCTCCTTCCCAAAGAAGAAGATGCTCGACGAGTATCTCGTGATGCTGGAGGAAGCCAAGAAGCGCGACCACCGCAAGATTGGTAAGGAGATGGAACTCTTCATGTTCTCCGAGCGTGTGGGCAAGGGTTTGCCTATCTGGTTGCCAAAGGGCACCGAGCTGCGCCTGAAGTTGCAGGACATGCTTCGTAAGATCCAGAAGAATTTCGGATATCAGGAGGTTATCACTCCACACATCGGAGGTAAGAACCTCTATGTGACATCAGGTCACTATGCACATTACAGCAAGGATGCTTTCCGCCCCATCACTACACCAGAGGAGGGCGAGGAGTATATGCTCAAACCAATGAACTGTCCTCACCATTGTGAGGTGTTCGCTTCGAAGCCACGTTCTTACAAGGACCTGCCACTTCGTATTGCAGAGTTTGGTACCGTTTATCGCTATGAGAAAAGTGGTGAGCTGCACGGACTGACCCGTGTACGTTCGTTCACACAGGACGATGCCCACATCTTCTGCCGCCCAGAGCAGGTGAAGAGCGAGTTCCTGCGCGTCATGGATATTATTCAGGCTGTGTTCTCCATCTTTAAGTTTGAAAACGTTGAAGCACAGATCTCCCTGCGCGATCCTAATGACAAGCAGAAGTACATCGGTTCGGATGAGGTATGGGCAGAGTCGGAGCAGGCTATCATCGATGCTTGTAAGGAGAAGGGACTCGAGGCAAAGGTTGAGCTTGGTGAGGCTGCCTTCTACGGTCCTAAGCTCGATTTCATGGTGAAGGACGCCATCGGACGTCGCTGGCAGTTGGGTACCATTCAGGTGGACTACAACCTGCCACAGCGGTTCAAGCTGGAGTATACAGCTGAGGACAACACCAAGCAGACCCCAGTGATGATTCACCGTGCACCATTCGGTTCTATGGAGCGCTTCACAGCTGTACTCATCGAGCATACCGCTGGTCACTTCCCATTATGGCTCACACCAGATCAGGTAGCTATCCTGCCTATTTCAGAGAAGTTCAATGACTATGCACAGGAGGTACAGCAATACCTTGATGCTCGTGGCGTGCGTGCCAACGTGGACGACCGTAACGAGAAGATTGGTCGAAAAATTCGTGACAACGAGCTCAAGCGTGTACCTTACATGATTGTCGTAGGAGAGAAAGAGGCTGCCGAAGGTCTCGTAAGCATGCGTAAGCAGGGTGGTGGCGAGCAGGCCACTATGACCAAGGAAGAGTTTGCTCAGCGCATTATCGATGAAGTTGCCGATATGCTAAAGGCAACCAACCTGAAACCAAGAGATTAATTTCTCTATATATAAAGAAAGAGCGAGGCACAAATCCTCGCTCTTTTTATTTCTCCTAACTTCTTGTCTAACCTTTAAGAAGAAACTCCTCCGCCCTTGCAAGGTCTTCTGGAGTATCTATGCCGATTGTCTCAACGTCGGTGAGCCCCACCTTGATACGGTAGCCGTTCTGAAGCCAACGAAGCTGTTCCAGGCTCTCAGCCTTTTCGAGTGAAGACTGGGGTAGGGCGCTAATCTCTCGGAGCACCTCCGTGCGATAGGCATACATGCCGATGTGCTTCAGGAAGGTGTAGCTGCCAAGCCACTCAGATTTCTCTTTGCCTCGGATAAAGGGTATTGGAGAGCGTGAGAAGTACATGGCAAAGTTGTTGTTGTCGAGCACTATCTTTGGTGAGTTGGGATTCTCCACCGCCTCAATGCTCTCAAAGGGTTTTCCGAGAGTGGCTATCTGTGTCTGCGGATTGTCGAAGCACTCCATCACGGTGCGAATCTGCGAGGGCTGAATAAACGGCTCGTCGCCCTGAATGTTGATCACTACGTCATAGCTGCCGCCAATCTTATCAAGAGCCTCACAGATGCGGTCTGTGCCACTCTTGTGGTCGGCTCGTGTCATGACAGCTTTACCACCAAACGATTCTACTGTGCTGAATATCCTTTCGTCATCTGTTGCTACATAAACGTCATGAAGTATTGTAGAGACTTGATTGACAACTCTTTGTATTACAGTCTTACCTCCGAGCATTGCTAATGGCTTACCAGGAAAACGCGTGGAGGCATATCGTGCCGGGATGATACCAATGAATTTTAAGTTTTGCATGATTAAATTTTTATCATTATTTTTGCAAAGGTACAGAAAAATCGTATCTTTGTAGCGACCTAAACCAAAATATTTACTGATATGAAAGCAAAATGTTTTATTCTCCTATTTGTCACGACCCTTTCCTTACAGCTTTTTGCTGGCGATATGGAGTACTACTTCTGGAAAGGTAAGATCAATGGTAGTGACGTCAAACTGGCTTGTGCCGTTAAGGATGGTGTAATGACTGGTGAGATGTTTGAGGACAATGTTGAATATGAAGCTATATATAATGTCGCAGGATATGAGACCGACGGTATGTATGATATCCGCATCTACAATGATAATGACGGAGTGAACTTCATGTACTTTATGCGTTGTGAGATTAAGGGTGGTGACCTGATTGGCATCACTCAACCTAACGGCAACAAGGTGAAGATGAAGAAGTTCAAGGACAAATATGCCAGTCCCATCAATCGTGAGCCAGGCATGTATAGCAGTCCATATATTGAAGGAAAAAACTTCAGGATGGAAGGATGGGATCGTGGTGGCAGGTATCTATACGAAAATCCGATGCACGTAAAGGGCGAGCTGACCCTTTGGGGTAGCATGAATGATGACAGCTACACGCTATCGATACGTCGTGACAGCGGACCATACAATGGTGGTAATGATGCCCTGGTAGATGCCAGCGGACTCTTTCTGCCAGATAATGGCAACTTCGAATACACCATACCATATTGTGGGTATACCTTCAGCGTGAAGTTCTACGACCATTTCCTTGTCATCCGTTCACTCTTTGGTCCGCCATCAGGGTGTTTCGGCAGTGGTGCAGCCATAACGGGTATCTATATCCTGGAACCAGCTAAAGGCTGAAACCCTCGGATCCAGTAGACACGTCCGATAAGAAATTATCTCTTACGTTCGTTCTCAGCAATAATGCCGTGACGATAAGCATAGAGCAGGTCCTTGAGGTCAAGGATCTGCTTCTTTATCTCCCTACCTTTGTCTGTGTCAGCCACACGCATGCGACGCTTCGACATTTCTATGATCTGTCGTGTGCTCTTAATGTCGAGTCCGCGTTCGATGGCTTCCTTGGTACTTGTGAACGGTTCGTGCTGTACGAGTTCCAGTCCGCGGCTATGATAGACAAGTGTATATCCTGCAATGCCAGTTTCCTTATGGTATGGTTCGGCAAAACCTCCGTCAATGACCATCAGTTTTCCTCCAGCGCGAATGGGAGTTTCACCCTTTACTACATGAACAGGAACATGACCATTGATGACGTGTCGGTTGTCCCCCTGCACTTCGAAGGCATCAAGTATCATGTCGATAATCTTTTCGTCATTACGGAATTTGAAGTAGTATCCTTTCTCCTCGTGATGTGTATCTGGATCGGCTATGAAATAACGTTCGAATGTAGCCATCTTTGCTTTGTCGAACAATGGGCTGTCTGGACCGCACCACAAGTAGAGAAAGTAATCGATGGCATACTGGCGTTCTTCGGCAGAGGTGTCGTTCTGGAAGGCTGCACGCACCATCATACCTATATTGTGCATCAGGTCTTTGCCACATAACGACTTGCCTGGCATAATCTCTACATGTCGAAGCGTACCATCTTCGTTGAGTGGCATTGATGCGTGGAAGAGCAGGTTGTTGTTGACTACGGCGTACATACATCCATGACGAAGTATCATACGAATGTGTTTGCGCAGTTTCTCACTTATCATAAACGAGTGATGCAGACTCTCCATGACAGTCTGTTCCTCAGGTGTGAGCGTTATGGGCGAGTGGGGATCAATGGTGGGGAAGTGGCACGACCGCATAGGGTGCCATTTACCATCAACGCAGCATGTGTGGTTGTTGAAGTCTATTGCTGACAACAAGTCGCGATCCTCCATGTTCCAGCTTTTGTTGCGATGATAGATCTGTGCTTCTAACTTAAATTGTATCACCGCAATAGCCTTGTGCATTTGTGCATACAGATAGCGTTGCTTGTCACCGAGCGTGTCTTCGCCCAGCATCTTTGGTATAAACTCGCTACAAGGGTCGTCCTTGTATGTCTCCATTGCGAATGTAGCAAGTGGTACGAGATTGATGCCATAACCTTCTTCTATAGTATACATATTGGCGTACCTCAACGCAATGCGTAGCACATTACATATACATGCATCATTGCCGGCACTGGCTCCCATCCAAAGGATGTCGTGGTTGCCCCACTGAATGTCCCAGTCGCGTAGTGGCTTCAGCGTGTCGAGGATGATGTGAGCACCTGGACCACGATCAAAGATGTCGCCAAGCAGATGTAGCTGGTCGATGATGAGGTGCTGGATGACAATGGAGATGGCTGTTATGAAGTCGTCAGCCCTGCCAGTACTTATAATGGTGTCAATGATGGCTCCTACATATTCTACCTTATCCTCATCATCGGTGCGTTCATGGAGAAGCTCCTGAATGATATAGCTGAAGTCGTCAGGTAAAGCTTTGCGTACCTTAGAACGCGTATACTTGGCAGACACTTCATGGCATACTTCTACCAGTTGTTTGATAGTAATATGGTACCATTGGTCGAGGTCTTTTTGTGTCTGTCTTACCAGTTCTAGTTTTTGTTCTGGATAATATATCAATGTACAAAGCTCACGCTTCTCGTATTTTGTAAGAGAGTCGCCAAAGACCTCGTTTACTTTACGCTTGATGTTGCCTGACGCATTCTTCAGCACGTGCTGGAAAGCCTCATGCTCACCATGAATGTCAGCCAGAAAATGTTCTGTACCTTTAGGTAGGTTGAGTATTGCTTGTAGGTTGATTATCTCCTTGCTTGCCTCCGCCACATTGGGGAAGGACATTGCAAGAAGTCTCAAATATCTTAAATCTTGCATAGTGTGATTAGTTTTCTTGTTTCTTGTACCTTACTGTCATTGGTCATGCCGATGGGCAAGAAGCCTTCAGAGAGATACAGGTCTTCATGTAGAATACAGAGTATACGCTGCATGGGCTTTCTCAGATTGACGAGTCCGAGCAGCTCGTTTAGTTTGTCTTCGTCATAGTCTTCTGTCTGTAGTAATCGGAAAAGGGTGGTGAAGTGGCGCATGCTGACTGACCTTCTACGTACATGCTCCTTGATATCGGCTATAAGATATATTATGTTTCTTATAGCTTTCTCGTTAGTATTGGTGTCCTGTTCCACCTTATGCTTCAGACTGGACTTAGTCTTTGCAATCTCTTTAGCATATTCCACTCCGTCGTTTTTCTCAATCTTACTGTCAAAACGTGGTATTTGGTCTACATCTATATCGGGAATTGTCAATCCCTCATACCTACATCCTTTGACAAAGATATCTTCTATGTGTTCGTCTTTCGCATAGAACAGCAATCTGCGCCATTGCTCATCAGTAAGCGACTCGTAATCAGCAGCTGTGACATTGGTTGATTTTGATATATAGTCAGGCTGCGAACATCCTATATGTACGATACGTCGAATGATGTCTTTCTCTTTGTTGGTTAGGTAGTTACGATAGCGACTATCTATCACCTTACGATAGAGTGATAGCAATATCCCTACTACTTCCTGTAGCTTCACCTTGGAGTTGAGCAGATAGGCTGGTACAAGCTGGGTGTTCTTCTGTATCTTCATCAACTCAAAGTTATCAAGTTCTTCCTTGGTTGATATCACTACAGCGTCAGCATCCTTTATAGTGCTGTTCTGGTATACCAACATTCGGGCGCGCTTTTCCAATCGTTTTTCGTTGGTCATCGTAAAAGGCGTAAATCCCCCGTGCGTAGACACTACGGTAGCGATGCCACGCTGACTGGCATCCTGAATGAGCCGCGACGCATGATAGTCCCAGCAGCCATGAACGTGAATGAGGTCGGGTTTCTCTTCTCCAAATATGCTGCTTATGCTCTCTTTGCCTGCCACAAGGCGTACGTCGGCATAGTCACGCATGACATTGACTATGCTGAGAAGTTCATCTGAGACGATGTCTGTCTTGATGATAGCTGGGATGTAGTGAACAATTTTCATATTAAATCTTATGACTTATGAAATCATATTTATCAGAATGTAGGTACTTCATCTTGAAATACATATTATGCCATATAGTAGACAGTTCGAATGGTATGAGTTTGAAGGTTGCTATCTCTTCGTGCATATCTGTGATGAAACGCTTTGCGAAGTAGCAACGTAGTGTGATGGTCAGTATTAGTGAAAATACTCCAGCACCCAGAAGCAACCAGTTTTGTGTCACAGCGGCATAGACAATAGTAGCAATTATGAGTAGATAGCTAAACCACATCACGCATTGGTCGAAGACGTAAGGCAATCGATGTCGAAGTGAGCGATTCAGATGTTTGCGGTTCTCCTGATAAAACAGCTGGGTGTTACGCCAGTTTTTCTCGGTTGGCAGTTCGGTCTGAAGCCATGCCCTATAGTTTATCTCTGTACTGGTGTTATGGGATGTGGCAAACTTATTTACCAAAAAATCATATTCGCCACCAGTATATTTCAGATTGCCTCTGTAGCCGTCCTGATCAAGAAACATCGATTTACGGAAGAGAATGTTCTTACCTATAGAGCGATATGGTGTACCGTTGAAGCTCTGACCAAGCAGATAAGAGAGAGAGTGCAGACGAATGAATCTGCGGAACGACGACATCTCTGGTGTATACTGGCAATAGCCCAGTACCATGTCTGTTCCGTTGTTGATGTTTGCAGCCATAACGGTCAGCCAATGGTCTGACAGTGGAGCTGAGTTGACATCAGCAAGCATCAGCCAGTCGCTCTTCGATGCTTTACCTCCAAGTGTTACGGCAAGTTTGGGCTTGCTCATGTATCGAGCGCTATCTGGCACGTAAGTGGAGTAGACGTGTGGATTGTCTTCATAGCGTGAGAGCACATCCTCAACCTCATGGTCACCCTTTCGGATGATAATGATGACATCATATTCTCCAGCATAGTCTTGCTGAAGATATATCGGGAGGTTGTGACGCAGAGCTTCGCTCTCACCCTCAATATTCAGTATGATGGATATCGTGGGTAATGTCGTCGACTCTTTGATATTCTCAGTCACGTCTTCTGTATCCTCATTTGTGTTTTCGATACCTTCAGACGTGTCAACCTTATTTCTTATCAGTCGACCACACCTGTAGAATCCACTACAAAGTGGGGCGATAAGTGCAATCAAGAGTAATGCTCCAGTTGATGTTATAGTTATGATGTCAAAAAACTGCTCCATTTATAGATCCTCTGTAATGTATCCCTTAGGTAGTTGTCTACAGTTATACTGACTCGCCATGATTTCACCATAAGCACCAGCCGACCTTAGTGCGATGAGGTCGCCACGATGGGTTTTGTTGATATCGACGGATTTAGCAAAGACATCACTCGACTCACAGATAGGACCCACGACATCGTATGTCTCCACAGGTTCGTCACTCGACAGGTTTTCTATCTTATGATATGCCTGATAGAGAGCTGGTCGGATGAGGTCAGTCATGCCTGCATCAACAATGGCAAACTGCTTGGCAGTACCTTGCTTGACGTAGAGGGTACGTGTGATAAGCGACCCCATCTGTCCAACTACTGCTCTTCCCAGTTCGAAGTGTAGTTTCTGACCAGGACGTAGGTGAAGATGGCGGGCATACGTCTTGAAATACGACTCAAAATCGGGTATGGGCATACGGTTGGGGTGCTGATAGTCGATTCCCAGTCCGCCACCGACATTGATATTCTCGAGCTTTATCTTCTGCTTTTCCAACAGGTCTTGCAAGTCGTTGATACGATTACATAGCGCTGCGAAGTCGTCCATGTTGAGTATCTGAGAGCCTATATGGAAATGTAGTCCTATCAGATTGACATTCGCCATCGACAGTGCGGCGGCTATAGCATTCATCATGTCGTTCATAGAGATGCCAAACTTATTCTCAGCCAGTCCGGTAGTGATTTTGGCATGTGTATGTGCACCCACGTCAGGATTGATCCTGAAGCAGACGTTCGCCACCTTGCCTTTAGCTTCAGCCAGTTGGTTGATAACTTCCAGCTCGGCAACACTCTCTACGTTAAAGCAGAATATATTCTTATCCAGTCCGAGATTGATCTCCCAGTCGCTCTTCCCAACACCTGCATAGACTATCTTCTTGGCTGGAAAGCCAGCCTCAATACATCTCTGTATCTCACCACCGCTGACACAGTCGGCACCAAGTCCTGACTGGCAGATGATATTGAGTATCTTGGGGTTGGCATTAGCCTTGATAGCATAGTGAACCTCAAATCCTTCGTATTGTCCTGCGTATTTGTTGATAGCTCGCAGAGTGTCTCGCAGCACCTCCGTATCATAATAATAGAACGGAGTCTGTATATCCTGAAATTTTTCTATTGGGAAAGAGCCTTTCATAATCTTGTCAGTATGTGTGTGTATAATTCTTCAATTTTCAATTTTACACAAAGGGGATTGTCCCCTTTGTGTAATTTCAACTTTAATTTTCTTCAATCTTTATTAAAGAGACTGTCGCTAAGAGCTTGCAAGGCACGCTTCTTATCCATCTCCTTGATGAGGAACGAGATGTTGTAATTGCTTCCTCCGTAGCTAATCATGCGTACGGGGATGTTACGCATTGCCTCGAGGGCAAGAGTCTCAAAGCCCAGATTGCTCCAGTCCAGATCGCCAACGACACACACGATGCACATGTCGCTGTCGACGGTCACGGTACCATATTTCTTCAGCTCGTCAACGATGTCATTCAGGTGTGAGTCGTTGTCGATACTTACTGATACTCCTACCTCTGATGTGGCTATCATGTCGATAGGTGTCTGATAGCTCTCGAAGATTTCAAACACCTTGCGCAGGAAACCTGTAGCCAGCAACATGCGGCTCGACTTGATCTTGATGGCAGTGATGTTGTCCTTAGCTGCCACGGCCTTAATCTTACCTCTGACGAGTACGTTGTCGATGATGGTTCCTTCGGCATCAGGCTCCATAGTGTTCTTCAGTCTCACAGGAATACCAGCGTATTTTGCTGGCTGTACACATGTAGGATGGAGTATCTTTGCGCCAAAATAAGCCAGCTCTGCTGCTTCCTCAAAATTCAGTTGGCGTACGGCATCGGTCTTGTCTACCACTCGCGGATCGTTGTTGTGCATGCCGTCGATGTCGGTCCATATCTGTATCTCTTCAACCTCAAGAGCTGCACCTACAAGCGAGGCGGTATAGTCAGAACCTCCACGTTGCAGATTATCCACCTCGCCATATGCGTTCCTGCAGATAAAACCTTGAGTGATATATATCTGATAGCCTTCATTTTCAGCCATCAATGCTGTTAGCTTCTCCTTGATATATTGTGGATCTGGTTCGGCGTTCTTGTCTGTACGCATAAAGTCCAACGCATTCAGCAGTACTGCCTTGACGCCTTGCTCTTGCAGGTAGTTGACCACCATGTTAGTACTCATCATCTCACCTTGAGCCACAATGCTCTTCTCCTCAAAACTGGTGAAGAGATCCTTGGTGAATGTGCGCAGGTAGTCGAACTCTTCCTTTAGGAAAGCGAGGGTACGCTCCTTATATTCCTTTGTAGAGAAGAGCTCGTCGACATGTTGAGCGTATTTCTTCTCAAGATTGTTGATCACCTCGTTAGCTCCTTCGGGATTTTTCTTGTATAAGTAGTCAGAAATCTCGACAAGAGTGTTTGTCGTGCCACTCATAGCTGAAAGGACTACGAATGATGGTTCGCCTGATTTTGTGATAAGCTGGGCTACATCCTTCATCCTGGCGGGTGAGCCAACGGATGTGCCTCCAAATTTCATTACCTTCATAGTTGTATTTTTTTATTTATTTATTTACTCAATTACTCAAATACTTACTTCTTCATCTCCTCAACGTTCAACGTCTTCTTCTTCCTCTTCTTCAAATTCCAGTTTCTGGCTCAGGTCTATATCCCTGAACTCGCCGGTGACGTTGCCAATGCGTCCCTCCTTACATCTATATATGATACCTGGAAACTGTTCTATCAGGTGTACACTGTGTGTTGACATTACTACCGCCGTACCGTTCTTGGCGGCGTTCTGTAGCAGAGCCACTATCTTGTTGGCTGTCTCAGGGTCAAGATTGCCGGTAGGCTCGTCGGCGATGATTATCTTCGGGCGGTTCAGAAAGGCACGTGCTATGGCTATACGTTGCTGCTCTCCACCTGAGAGTTCGTGTGGCATCTTGTCTTTCTTATCGAGCATACCTACCTGTTCCAGCACCTCGTCTATACGTTGGTTTATCTCGTCCTTCTTTTTCCAGCCTGTGCTTCTCAACACAAACTGCAGATTTCGAGCTACGGTTCTGTTGTATAATAGTTGGAAGTCCTGGAAGATGATACCCATCTGTCTTCTCAAGGCAGGTACCTTGCTGCGACGAATATGGAGCAGGCTCTGTCCAAACACTTCCGCTTTGTCTGCATCCTCATTGTCGATGTCGAGCTCACAATAGAACGATTTCAACAGCGAACTCTTGCCCGAGCCCACCTTACCTATTATATATATAAACTGACCTTCCTCTGCTTGGAAGTTTACATCACTCAAGATGAGTTTCTCGTCTTGATAGATGTTTACTTTTTGATAGTCAATAAGCATATTCTCTTTTTTCTTACAGTTATTCAGATATTCCGTTTTATTCTTTTGATTTAGCTTCTCTGCGCTTCTTGTCCCAGTTGGGGTCATGACGCTTCTGTAGTTCCTGAGCTATATCCTCGATACGTAGTCCCTTGCTTGTCAGCAGTACCAACAGGTGGTATAACATGTCCGAAGCCTCGTATATAAGTTGCTCATCGCTACCATTGGTAGCCTCAATCACAGTCTCGAGCGCCTCCTCGCCCAGTTTCTGCGCCATCTTGTTTACTCCCTTTCTGAATAGTGAGGTGGTATACGACCCCTCTGGCATCTCCTCATGGCGTCGGTCAATAAAGTCCTGCAACTCTTTCAGGAAGAGTAGGGGGCTTGTCTCGTTGCTTTCGCCCCAGCACGTATCCGTACCAGTGTGGCATGTCGGCCCTTGTGGATGCACTTTCACCAGCAGGGTGTCGTCATCACAATCATTCTGTATGCTCACGAGGTTAAGGTAGTTGCCTGAAGTCTCACCCTTGGTCCAGAGAGTCTTCCTCGTACGGCTCCAGAATGTTACCCGTCCCGTAGCTACCGTCTTGTCGTATGCTTCTTGGTTCATAAATCCCAGCATCAACACATTCAGCGTGTCGGCATCCTGAACGATTGCTGGTACCAGACCTCCCAATTTCTCAAAATCTATCTTCATATATATTATTCCCTAAACTTCTAAACTATTAAATTATAAAACTCCTAAACTCTCACCTCAACACCTTCGCCTCGGAGGTATTCCTTCAGTCGTGCTATGCCTATTTCTCCGAAGTGAAATACGCTGGCAGCCAGAGCTGCGTTAGCTTTACCCTTTATGAAGGCGTCACGGAAGTGCTCCATCTTACCTGCACCACCACTTGCGATGATTGGTATTGACACAAGACTTGCCATCTCAGCGAGGGCTTCGTTTGCAAATCCCTCCTTCACTCCGTCGTGGTCCATACTCGTGAACAGTATCTCTCCTGCGCCACGGTCGCAAACCTCACGTGCCCAGTCCATCAGTCGTCGTTCGGTCCTCTCTCTGCCCCCCTTCACGTAGCAATGCCATCCGTCAGCGTCGTTGCGTGCGTCGATGGCGCAAACACATACCTGAGAACCAAACTTACCCGCGATCTCGTCTATGAGAGATGGATTGCGCAGAGCAGCAGAATTGATGCTTACTTTGTCAGCTCCTGCATTCAGCAGGCGTTCTACATCAGCCAGTTCGTTCACTCCGCCACCTACGGTGAAAGGAATGTTGATCTCTCTTGCCACACGTTCCACCATCTGCGTGAAGGTTTTTCGCTCTTCAAATGATGCCGTGATGTCGAGAAATACCAGTTCGTCGGCACCAGCATCGCTATATGCCTTACCCAATTCTACAGGGTCGCCTGCACTGCCCTTTACCGTTTCTCCGTTCTTCACGTCCAGACAGGGTATGATTCTCTTTGCAAGTGCCATTGTGTTTCCTATTTTGATTTAGAGTCTTTAAGGTCTTTAAGGTCTTTAAGGTCAATCCTTCCCTCATAATAAGCCTTTCCGAACACTACTGCAGGTATTCCTGCCTCGTCCAGTTCGAAGATGTCCTCAGTCTTCGACACGCCACCGCTTGCAATGAGGTGAATTGTTGGGTAGGCGCTCATAATGGTCTTATATAGGTTGACGGCTGGTCCCGATAGCGTACCGTCTTTGCTTATCTCCGTACATAGCACGTTCTTCACTCCGTGATCGATATATTTCCTCAAAAAAGGTAGCAATTCTTCCTCTGAGTCATCTTTCCATCCGTTGATACTTATCTTACTATTGCGCACGTCGGCTCCCAATATTAGTCGATCAGCTCCATATTTATCCATCCATCCCATGAACAATTCAGGATTGGTTACTGCAACGCTTCCAACGGTCACCATTGCTGCACCTGCATCAAACGCTTTCTCGATGTCTTCCTCTGTCTTTATGCCTCCTCCAAAGTCTACAGTCAGGTGCGTATGTCTTGTAATTTTTCTTAGCACATCGTCGTTGACGATATGTTTCGACTTAGCGCCATCGAGGTCTACCACATGCAGCCTTTTAAATCCTAACTGTTCAAATTCCTTAGCCTGCACCACGGGATCCTCATTGTATACGGTCATCTGCGTGTAGTCACCCTTAGTCAGTCTCACACACTTTCCACCTATTATGTCTATTGCTGGTATCAGTTCCATAACCTTTAACCTTTCATCTCGATAAAGTTCTTAAGAATTATCTCACCTATCTTTCCACTCTTTTCCGGGTGAAACTGGCACGAAAAGAAGTTGTCTTTCTGCATTGCGGCAGAGTAGGGTAGGATGTATTCTGAAGTGGCTGTCGTCTCATTGCAAAGCGGTACATAGTATGAGTGGACGAAGTAGACGTATGGTTCACTTGGTAGATTTCTGAATAGTGGTGATACACACCCCATCCCGCCTTTCCTAACGTCTACAGAGTTCCATCCCATACAGGGTACTTTGTCGTCGTGCTTTTGTGGTATAAATCGTCTCACGTCGGCATCAAAGATTCCAAGACAGTCGGTATCGCCCTCTTCCGAATGGCGACACATCAGCTGCTGCCCAACGCAGATGCCGAGCACAGGCTGTCTGAGACTGCGTATCACCTCGTCCAGTCCTTTCTCCCTGAGATATGCCATACAATTGCTTGCCTCTCCTTGTCCAGGGAAGATGATACGGTCGGCTTGAGTTAGCTCATCTCTGTCGTCGGTCAGAAGCGGTTCCACTCCAAGTCGCTTCAGTGCGTTAACTACGGAGTAGATGTTGCCAGCGTTGTATTTTATTATTGCGAGTATCAACTGAATATAATTGTTTTGTTCTTGAATGTCAATATCTTACGCTCGATATGTTTGGAAACGGCTCTCGAGAGCACAATCTTTTCCAGGTCTTTACCCTTCAGGACAAGGCTCTCAGGAGTATCCTTGTGAGTTATTCGTGTCACATCCTGCTCGATTATCGGGCCAGCGTCCAGCTCGGCAGTCACGTAGTGGCTTGTCGCACCGATAATCTTTACTCCGCGCTCCCATGCCTGATGATAAGGCTTGGCTCCGATAAATGCAGGGAGGAAGGAGTGGTGGATGTTGATGATATGGTGGGGATATTGAGCAATCATGTCATCAGAGATAATCTGCATGTATCGAGCCAAAACAATGAAGCTCACCTTGTGCTTCTTGAGCAGTTCCATCTCTGCCTCTTCTACCTCCTTCTTGTTCGAGTGATCTCTCTTTATTGACCATACATGATAGGGGATGCCAAACTGCTCAGCTACATATCTCAGATCTTCGTGATTGCTTACTATGCATGGTATGTCGCAATTGAATTCGCCAGCCTTCCATCGTGCCAGCAGGTCATACAGACAATGGCTCATCTTTGATACAAAGATAGCCATACGTGGACGTACATCGCTGAAGTATAGCTTGAAACTCAGATGATAGCGCTGACTGTACAGAGTGTTGATATATTCGCTGACCTTATCCCTTGGGATGAGGAACGTATCCAGCTCCCACTCAATGCGCATAAAAAACATACCGTCCTCCTTGTCGACATACTGATCAAGGTAGACGATATTTCCTTTGTTGTCAGTAATAAACTTTGTAACCTCCGATATGATGCCAGGCTGATCCTGACAGTATAGGAGTAATATTGCTGTTGGTTTCATATTCTATATTTATAATGTGGTGCAAAGGTAATGAAAATTGTAATAAAAAGAAAATGAAACGGCGTAAATTCTTAGGTTTATGTCATAAATTATCCTTTTTATCCTTCAATATGTATCTATAATCTCCTTATGCTTCTTCCGTTGACGACTATTCATCTTAGTTTTTTGGAACAAGCTGAAAAAGTCGAACGAAACTCCCGAAGACGGTGTGTAATAGTTCTTTGCATCCTCGGTGGCCTTCTTTGGATTGAACGTCATCGGACGCTTGCCCCATACTATCACTTCGCCCAATGTGGTCAGTCGGGGCAGCAGAGCTATCGTGTCCGGCATCTCGTCTACATCTATCGTCATAGCGAGGAATTTACCATGTGTCAACGTAAAGCTCGTAGCCTTGAACGGCAGGAAAAATTCGCCCATCCAGTTAGTTTTCACCCTCTCATTAGTGTTCGTATTTATCTCTACATCCCTCACAGGTACACCATTTTCTATGTTCACCACCACGGCCTTGCGTTGAGCCAAGACCATGAGCGGCATCCATATCAATAGTATTGTGATGTAATGCTTTGTCATCCTACTATTTTACTCATGTACACTTACAAATCCTCCTCCATTCTTTCATGCAAAGGTATGTATTAAATAATATTTGGGCAAAAATATTATCTTTTTATTTATGTTTTCAACACTACTTTAGACGCTCCCCCTTCTTTACCCCATATATTTAAGGACTCGTAACGTTTTTTGCCCTGCGAGGAAAAGGTTGTACTCCTGCGAGGAAAAGGGTGTGTTCCAGTGAGGAACAGAATGTGTTCTTAGCGAGAAAACAACCTTTTCCCGTAAGGAAAACTTTTTTTTCCGCATAGGAAAAACTTTTTTTCTGTGCCAAATCGAAAGAGAAAAAACAGGAGATTCCGCACCCTCCAATCCTCATCCCGCACTTGATGCGGAATCTCCTCCTTACTCAAAATAGTCCTCAATAAAGTCGTTCTAACACATTATAAACCTCCCCTACGGGGGCTTCCTGATTTCTGTTGTCACTTTGTCACTATTTGTTGCCACTCGTAATCTCCTGATTGCTAGTTTGTTTGGTAGGGTAGTGGCAACAAAGCAATAAAAAAGATGAAAATTTGTTTTGTAGAAAAAGAAATTGTATAGAAAAATTCATCTACGGTAGCTCCACCATTTCATTGCGATCACGGACATGGCATCCGGCTGGGTGAGAATGTCTTCATCACTCGGAAGATGCGCAGCTTAGGGATGTTGCCCTCGCTTGTGACCAGGGCAACATCCTTGTGACTGCGCAGGAATTGTAAAGCTCTCTCCATGGTCGGAGCTCTTCGTTAAGCGAAGCTACCAGAGGTCGGGGCTTACCATTTCAGTTCGTCCTGAAGAATCACTCCGTCCGTCATGGGGCTGTCAGCCTCGGTGAAGGCATTGGCTTTATACTGGATGCAGAGCATGGTCAGATTCTCCGTGCCTGTGTTCTTCAGCGCACGTTTGCCGTCGGGAGCAACACGGACGATAGTACCCTCGCTGACGGGGAAAATCTCACAGTCCACCTGATACTGTCCCTCACCCTTCAGGATGATGTAGAGTTCCTCGTGGGTCTTGTGTGTGTGCAGGAAACCGCTGTCCTGTCCTGGAACGAGTGTCTGGAAACTCAGTTCGCTGCCCGTGGCACCCACGGCCTGACCGGCAAACACCTTGCCCTGAATCGTCACGTCTGGTCCCATCGGCAGCACGTGCTCGATAATCTCGTTTATCTTACCCACGCTTACTGCGCTGTAGTTCTTACCACTCTTAATTGTCTCAATCTTTTTCATTGTTCTTATTCGTTTAAATTGTTACTTGTTTCTTGATTTCGAATGCAAAGATGCGATTAAGCGAGAGCAGAGCCAAACTCGTTTGAGCTATGCCGAACGTGAGCATCTTCGCGACCAGTTTTAAACTGGGCGCAAAGGTACGATGACTTTTTCGTTTACACAAGAAGGCACCAAATAGTGACATAGTTACCAAAAAGTAGGATTTGTGACGGAACAGGCATTGCACGAAATCACCTTTAACTCAGATTAACATAGTGTATTTATGTAACTTGGTAACTTTTTGCTACCTTTGCCGTGTAAACACGGCGAGAACAGGCTGCACCTCAGCAATTCGATCGAACTCGATTGCATTCGGTTTACACTGTCCTTGTCCGAAAAATCTATAGTTATGGCAGATCACTAGTGTCCACTAAAAAATAGCGGAGATGTTTGTAAGTTATTTAAATATAGAGTTTTAGAGCAGAAAATTGACGGTGACGATTTGAATTGACTAC
>ONCJ01000019.1 GCA_900316295.1 uncultured Prevotella sp. | reverse complement strand
TAAGACTCCTATCAAGGAACTCTTTACCAAGGAACCTGAGTATGTTGCAGATGATGGTCAATTGACTCTTAATTTTATTTAGTGGACACTAGTGATCTTATTTTAAAATAATCCAAAACCGCCTTATAGTTGTCTTGAGCCGTAAGGCAAGTGTCGGTAAGGTATCCGTTTATCTTTCCCCATTCGCGTAGTCCTCGATAATAGAACATCTTGAGTTCATCGGTAATGATGAAAGGAGCAATTCTGTTTGCAAGGCATTCCTTGAACATCAGGAGTCTACCCACACGTCCGTTGCCATCTTGGAACGGATGTATTCTTTCGAACTTAACATGGAAGTCGATAATATCTTCTAAGGAATGTTTTCCGCCAGAGTTGTAGTCCTTAATGATAATCTTCATCTCTTTATGTACATTTTCAGGACTACAGGTCTCCATACCACCAACTTCGTTGGGTATTCGTTTGTATTCTCCCACAGCAAACCACTCTTTCCTGCTATCAGATGTTCCTGATTTTAGGGTATGATGTAAATTCTTGATAAGTCCTTCGTTTATTTTTTCATCTGCATGGTCGATGATGTAGTCAATACATTGAAAGTGATTGATAGTTTCTACAATATCGTCCACATTGACTGCTATATCGGTGTTGCCTATCGTGTTGGTCTCGAATATGAAGCGTGTTTGTTCATGGGAAAGACGGCTTCCTTCAATGTGATTGGAGTTATAGGTAAGGTCTACCTGTGTTCGGTGGTATATGCCTCCTTTCATCTTTGATGCTTTTTGCTCTTTAAGTATACCCAAAAGCGGAGATTGTTTTTTGTTAGAGGTTTTGCGTTTTGGTAAAGTCGCATCAATCGGAATGTTCCAAGTCTTACCTGTAAGGAACGCTCCTTCAATCTTTCCACACGCACAATAGTTGCGGACGGTTCTTTCAGAGATGCCAAATTTCTCAGCAAACTTACTAACTGATGTATAGGTCATATTTGTTTATCGGCAAGTTTTTATTCTGATATTTGCCTACAAAGATACGATATTTTGCCGATAACGGCAAACTTTTATGTGATAAAGTGAGTTTATGTACGAATAAAGCGGTACCTATTCGGGTACCGCTTTATTCGTTTTATCCTCACAGTGTGAGGGAGAAGGTCGTGTTATTTTCTTATCTTCTTATCTTCTTATCTTCTTGACAGCCTTTATCGTTCCGTCCTGCATGCGCTGCTTTTCTATCACGATGCCCTTAGTGTTACTGCTGACCCGCTGACCCGCGAGGTTGTAGTACTCGGTGGTGACAGGTAGGGTGAAGGTAACAGGAGTGGAGATACCAGTGGGGGAGATAAGTGTGCCCTCAATGATGATGTTGGCAAAGCCGTAGTCCTTGTAGTTGAGTTCGGTAGTACTGCCACTCTTATAGCCAGTGGTCACTCCATAGAGGTTGAGAATCAGTTTACAGTTGTTCGTAGACTCCTTGGCTATGTCCTGAAGGTTATAGTCGAAGGTGGTATAGAATGGCGACTCGTCGGGCTTACCTTTTGGCGTACTGTTTCTATGTGGTGTTACGCCTGTAGCCAGAGATGTCTCACCACCATTGTCAATCCATGTAGCGTCAATCTTGCCTGCGTCCGTTCCGATGCGGCTCGATGTGAAGGAAACTGATGTCGCAGTGAACTTATAGCCATCTGTGATATTTATAGTGAAGGTCATGGCGTTGTTTGCTGAAGCTGCCGAGGACTGGTACGCACGGTCTTGTATATAGGTTTCCTTTATCCCATTGACAGTATTGGCTCCATTATAGGCCAGATCACTTCCCAGAGCAACAGATGTAGACGCGATGCCTTCGCCGAAGTATGAAGCAACGGTTGCAATCTGACCTGCTGCTCCAGTATCGAACGGCCATGTGATACTGCCGGTATTTCCTGTTGCTGGGTCACTTTCATTGACATCAACGATGGTACACTCTGGGTAGTACTCGTCAACGGCAGACTGAGCATCTTTGTTCTCTTCTTGCATAATATTCTGCACTAGACTATTGCAATAAACTTCGATGTTTGTATACCAGCCCTTCTCGTCGAGCGTGTATTCGTTTGGTTCGAGGTTGCCACCATTAGCTTCTTCCCATTCGTCAGCCATTCCGTCATAGTCTGCATCGAATGAAGAAGAACGTATGTTAGATGCAAGAGAGTATCCTCCTTGGTCACTCACGAAATCAATGATGCCTGGCCAGTGGGTTATGGCACTACCATCGCCTTGTTTTATGGCTGTTCCAGTGTAGGTCGTAGTTCCGTTCTTTGCTTCGCGAACATATCGTTTGTCTTGTGAATCACGGAAGAGCGAGGCCCCTACGTAGTCAAGAATTTTTAGATATGCATTTTCTGCTGTATGGGTTGTCACATCTTCATTGACGAAAGTGGATATTGGACTTGATAGTTTGATAGTGTCTGGTATGCTACTTACTCCGTCTACAATCACACCTTTCCAGTCATAATTCGCTGCTTCTGTTCCTGCTGCTGTGACATAATTTCCATTTATGTAGAAATGTCCATAAATACCCTTCTTGTCGGGATCAATGGCACTTCCGCCATCAGCGTTGGCACCTGTGGTCTTGCCACATTGGAACACTCTCTTAGTGTTGTATGTCGCTGGTCCTGCTTTGTAATAGTTGTTTACAATATTATGATAGCCTCCCATAGCACCATATGCACCGTTGCCACGTCCCCAATTGTACATTAGGTTGTTGCGCAGGTCAACCTGTTCAGCTCTAATGGTTCCTCCTGGATATTTGCTGCTATTGTATCCTGTCCATCCATAACGTGCGCCACAGAGACGTGGCGCGCGATTTTGGACATGACATATCATGTTGTGGTGAAAGGATGCACCTTTACCACCCCAAATGCCACCATAGCTATGTTCGCCTTTTGAATGACCAGGATTGGCAAGTGCTTCAGCTATGGTACACCACTGCATAGTGAAGTCACTGTTGTCATAGAATGATGATACCTCGTCAATACTCCATGAGAAGGAGCAATGGTCAAGGATCATACCAACGAAATTCTTTGCCCAGCAAGCATCTGCACCATCGTTGACATTTTGTTCTTCACCTCTACGGACGCGAATGAATCGCATTATGATATTGTCTCCGTTAGGACGAACACTGTAATAACGGATTGTTATTCCCGGACTTGGAGCAGTCTGTCCTTCAATAGTAGTATTTGCTCCTATGGTTAAGTCGCTCTTAAGTGCTATAATACCAGCTACATCAAAAACAACAATCTTTTTGTTAGATCCGTTAACTGCTGCACGCAGCGACCCCGTACCACTATCGTTAAGGTTTGTTACATGACGGATTTCACCACCACGTCCGCCTGTTATATATCTGCCGTAACCCTCTGCGCCAGGGAATGCAGGCGTCTGTGCATACATTTTTGCTGTACAAACAATAACCAATATAGCTAACAATATTTTTTTCATTAGGATTTTATTTTTTTTCTTTTTTTTGTTCAGACATCAAACTCTATAATTTAGGGGGCTATAGGTTTGGTTCAGCTATCTGCAGGGTTGCACCAGCACCGTTTGACTTCTTGCAGAGTACTCCCTTGACACGGTCAGCCGAGTAGCTGTCGTACTTGTATGCGTCACTTGGGATGAAGTAGATGCCCTGACCGGAGCGGCTCTGTACGTCGTCAGCCTGGAAGCAGTCCTTCAAAATTATGTTATAGTCGGTGAAGCCCTCCTTAGTAGCTTGGTTCTTCCAAGGGTTCTTCAGTAGCTTGCTCTTCGGCACACCGAAGAATGCACACTTCTCTACATATACGTTGGCTTTGTAGCCTACGCCGATACCGTATTTAGCCTCCGGACTGTCGTAGAGGCAGTTGATCAGGTGTACCTGTCCGAAGCGGACGCGAGGCATACGCTCTACGCAACCACGATCCCACCAGCAGTTGGCAAAGGTGACGTGGAGGAAGCCCTCGTCGGTAGAGCGGTTGTCGCTGTTGCCGATAAGGTTGGAGAAGGCATGAGCATCTGATGAGCCACCGAAGCCGTGGGCACGTGGTGACTTCAGATAGCGGAAGCGACACCATGTCACGCTGATGAAGTCAGAGGCATGAACGATGTCGAAGTTACCGTCGACTCCATCCTGGAAGTCGCAGTGGTCTATCCAGATGTGGTTGCTCGCCTGGATAATCATGTTGTCACGGGCGTTGAAGTCACATGCGCCAGCACTCTTGAAGGTGATGTTGCGCATGATGATGTTCTTACAATTGTCGAGTTTCAGTACGCCAGTCTTGGCTATCGCTGCCTGCTTAGCCTCGTCGGTGTCTTCGGCAGGAGTGTCGTCGTTGGGGTTCTCAAGCATCGAGCCAGGCAGACCATAGACTGTCTTGTTCTCTGCGCCCGAGATGCCGATCTGTCCGTTGACGGTAATGGTACCCTTCAGATAGATGGTCGCCTTCTCAGTTCCCTTCATAGCTTTCTTGAATGCAGCCTCGTCCTCGACGATGATAGGGTTCTCATCGTTACTACCAGTTGTGCCCTCACCCAGTGTGGCAAAGCCCACGGGAGCGTTTGCGTCATACTTAGATGGTGTCCAGTCGCCTGCCCATGTGGTTGCGGCACATGCGAATGCAATTATTGAAAGAATTGTCTTTTTCATTGTTGTTATGATTTTTGTTTTTTTATAGTGACTATACTATATAGTACCTGTGTTTTATTTGATTAGTCCTTGCTGTTCCATTTCCAATGAAGCCCAGATGAATGGTCCTACGCCCTTGCCGTCGTTGTCGCGGATTGGCTCAGAAACGTAGTAGTCGAAGCTACCGTCACGACGTGTGTTCTCCTTAACGTTAGGCGCAGCCTTCAGCACTTTTGGTGTGGCACCAGGACCGAGTCCGCTGACCTCACAACAACGAGTGAGGGAAATAGTCTTGTCCGGGTTTACACGGATGAATTCCTTGAGTATTCCGTTGTATGCCTTTACGCCTGCATCGCGGAAAGAAGCGTCAAGATAGCCTTTGCGATAGCCTTTCAGAAGACAGTATGCGAACATAGATGATGCGGTAGACTCAAGGTAGTTGCGTGGGTCGTTGACATCAAGCACGTCATACCATACTCCGGTCTTCTTGTCCTGACACTTCACCAATGCTGTCATTGCTTTCTTGAAGATGTCGATAACCTCCTGACGGCGAGCATAGTCCTGTGGCAGTGCGTCGAGCACCTCGATCATTGCCATTGTATACCATCCCATGGCGCGTGCCCATGAGTGCTGGCTCAGTCCTGTCTCTTTGTTAGCCCAGAACTGTGTGCGTGTCTCGTCCCAAGCATGCTTCCACAGACCTGTGGCAGCATCGTAGGTGCGCTTGTCAGTCTTGACAATCTGGTCGACGGCATCATCGTAATATTTCTTTGCTTTCTTCTCACCCTTGAGCACAGGCGCAGCCTCTGTATAGAAAGGCAGACCCATGAAGATGCCGTCAAGCCATACCTGCCAAGCATAGATGGCTTTGTGCCAGAACACTCCCTCCTTGGTGCGAGGCTGCTTCTCGAGCTGACGGAACAGGGTAGTGAGGGCGGTCTTAAGGTTCTCCTTCGGCTCGATGTTGTATAGTCCTAAGAGGAACTTGCCATTACGTACGTTGTCGAGGTTGAACTCATTGTAGTCGTAGCCAGTGATGTTCTTGCCTGTCGCGTCAATCATCTTCTCTGGATAAACTTTGAGATACTCCAGTATGCTGGCATCGCCATAGGCCTTATATGTGTCGAGCATGGCTCCCATCTCTGTACCCATAGCATAGTTCCAGCGAGGTTTCTTGGCGAAGTCGAGCATGTAGGACTGAGGGACGCGCTGCATTTCTGAATGGGTCATCCACTCAGAGTAGTGCTCAAAAGGGCGCTCAGCCAGTGTAGTCTCACCATTGATGAGCAGGTTGTCGAATTTGATGTCGTGGCTCTTGCCTGTACGCTCGACAGGCATCTTGGTGACACCATTGAACTGGCAGTTCTCCACATTGATATTATAGATGTTGTCGGCATCGTCGAGACCATTGAGGCGTATGCCGTATTCACTCTTCTGACATGTCACATTGCTCATATAGACGTTGCGAACGGTAGGGATAAATCCGCGCTTGGCTGGCTCTTCTGGTTCATAGCCAAGGTTGATACGCATGACAGACTCCTTGCATTGTCCTACGGTGACGTTACGCATGTAGATGTTCTCAATGATACCACCACGACAGGTGTTGGTCTTGATACGCAGCACGCGGTCGAGATTGGGCGAGTCCATCTTACAGTTCTCTACAAATACATTCTGACATCCACCAGTAATCTCCGAGCCAACGACCACACCGCCGTGACCATCCTCCATGGTACAGTTGCGGACGATGATGTTCTTTGATGGAAGATTCCATATACGTCCGTCGGCATTGCGTCCGCTCTTGATGGCTATACAGTCGTCGCCGGTATGAAACTCACAATCTTCGATGATGACGTTCTCGCACGACTCAGGGTCACAACCGTCACCGTTAGGTCCTTCGTTCCAAATTTTCACACCCTTGACGAGCACATTCTTACATATCAGTGGGTGGATAACCCAGAATGGCGAGCGCAGAAGGGTGACATCCTTGATAGCAACATTGTCACACTTGTAGATATTGATGAGCTGTGGGCGCAGACCAGTGTCCTTCATATTGCGCTCCTCAAAGGGCTTGCCAGCCTCACTGTATTCGAACAATAGCGGGCGACCAATCTTCTGGCTCTCTTTCAGGTCGGCAGTCCATCCGAACTTAGGTTTGCCGCACATCTTCCACCATGTGTCGTTCGAGCCATTGCCGTCGATGGTTCCTTCGCCCGTGATGGCAACGTTCTTCTCCTCGTAGGCAAAGATACATGGCTGGTAGTTCTTGCAGTCCATTCCCTCCCAGCGTGTCAGAACGATGGGGAAGAGCGACTTGTCGGTGGAGAAGAGAAGCTTGGCATCTTTCTGAATCTCCAGATTGATGTTGCTCTTCAATGTGATAGGACCAGTCTCGAAAGTGCCAGCAGGTACTATGACTTTGCCACCGCCCTTCTTTGAGAGATCGGCGATGGCCTTATTGATAGCCTTCTGGTTCTTTGCCGCCGATGCTTTCACAGACGCGCCATACTTGGTGATGTTCACCGTGCGGTCAGGGAATGTGGGCTCGCTGACGCTTTGCTCAATTTGTTTGTACAGTTTGTCGTTCCAATTGTCTGCCGACGCACATAGCGACATCAGCACACATAGCATTGTTAATGTTAAGTAGCGCATGATAATATTTGATTTGTTTAGTTTATTTGATTTGTCTTGTTCGGGCACAAAGGTACAAATATTTCCCATTGTTTTATTACCTATAATGTTAAAAAACGCATTTAAATGTCGAAAAATTTGGATTTTTCATTTCTATACTGTATTTTTGTCACCGAGTTTTACGATTTCGCAGTTCGAAATCATTCCCCGAGGTTGGTAGCTTCCTGCGCCAACCTCTATTTTGTTAAATGTGGTTAAGTACTTGTCTGTTGCCATGTTTTTTCTATACTTTTGTCGCTAAATATGACGAAAGACTAACCGTAACGCTTAATCAGACTATGAAGAATTCTTGGTTGTTGCTGCTTTTTGTGTGCTTGTTCTTGGCCACATCATGCGGAAAATCAATAGTAGAAGAATCGGAAAAAGATGATACTGAGCAACCTGTGACACCACCAGATGATGGCGGAGATGATGATGATGGCTCAGGTGGTAGCGATGATGGTGGCTCTGGTGGCAGCGATGACGGTGGTTCTGGTGGTAGCGATGATGGTGGCGGCTCTGGAGAAGGAGGCTCTGGCGGCTCTGGAGAAGGAGGTTCTGGCGGAGGAAACGATGATGGTGGCTCTGGCGGTGGCAGCGATGATGGAGGTTCTGGAGGGATTCATCAGGGTGATATTATTAGTGTAAAACAGTTTGTTTCAAATGATGTGAATAATGTATATGTCCACGGATATGTAGTTGGAGACATAATGAGAGCATGGTCGAATGCAACTTTTGAGGCTCCTTTCCAAGAGGAACCTGTCGCTGTTCTTCTTGCGGATGATCCAAATGAAAGAGATAAGGAGGATGTCATGTATGTCAAGTTGAATAAAAGTAAGGGCGAACGTAAGGACTTCAGCCTGGCATTACATCCAGAGAATCTACATCGTATGGTTAAAATCTTTGTTTCTGAACGTGGAAACAGCTATGGAATATGCGGAATAGATCAAATCTCAGCGATATATTATTGGGATGAATAAACTTTGCATAAATCCCACAAATGTATACTTTTTGTGTTAAAAATTTGCGAGAAAAGAATAAATAGTGTAATTTTGTCGCCGAAGAACGTAAAATGACAATAACCGATAACTGTAATTATTAATCAAAAACAACAACGCCTATCGATACATCATTACTTAATAAACAAACATTATTTAAGGAATGAATAATCTGAAAGAACTGACAGATGAGCAGTTGGCGATGAGTTATATCGAGGGAAATAACAGGGCCTTCGACGAGTTGTTGTCCCGTACACAATCAAAACTCTATTCGTATATCATGTTCGTGGTTCACGACCGTGAGACAGCTGACGATGTGTTCCAAGAGACATTCGTAAAGGTGATAACGAAACTACACCAGAAACAATACGTGCCCAGCGGCAAGTTTGGTGCATGGCTGATGCGTATCGCCCATAATGTGATGATGGACCTCTATCGTAATAATAAGTCAGATAAGGTGGTGGATGCTGCCAACAACAACGACTTGTCAAACTTTGCAAACAATGGGTTGCTGGATGCTTCTATTGAGAGCCAGTTTGTCAACACACAGGTGATGCGCGACGTGCAGAAGATGATGAACAACCTGCCTGCTCCTCAGCGTGAAGTGGTGTATATGCGCTTCTATCAAGAGATGAGCTTTAAGGAGATTGCTGAGACTACGGGCGTGAGCATCAATACCTCTTTAGGACGTATGCGCTATGCCATACTGAACCTACGCCGTATGGCAAAGGAATATGACATCCAACTGCAATTGGCGTAGTTTTTTTTAGTTTGTCGGTATACGGTTTGTCGGTATATCGGTTTGCTGTTTTTATAGCTCCTGATTCGCTGAACTAAGTTGCTTCAACGAGTGTATTGTAGCTATGGGGTCTGTGGACTTGAAGACATAGCTGCCGCTGACAAGAATGTCGACACCTGCCTTTACTAATCGTGGAGCGGTTTCTGCCTGTACTCCACCATCCACCTCTATGAGAGCATGACTGCCACTCTCATGTATCATCTGCTTCAGACGGTGAACCTTGTCTATCGTTTTCTCAATAAACTTCTGACCGCCAAAACCTGGATTGACACTCATAAGGAGTACCATGTCTACATCCTGGATAACATCTTCTAAGGTGTTGATAGAGGTTGAAGGGTTCAGTGTTACTCCAGCCTTCATGCCCGCGGCATGGATGTCCTGAATGGTACGATGTAGATGACGGCATGCTTCCTGATGGACGTTCATCATCATTGCGCCGAGGCGAGCCGTCTGCTCGATAAACCGCTCAGGATGCATTATCATATAGTGGACATCAAGAGGCTTCTTGCATACCTTAGCAACAGACTCGAGGATAGGGAAACCGAAAGAGATGTTTGGTACGAAGATACCATCCATAATATCCATGTGGAGCCAGTCGGCTTCACTGCGGTTGATCATCTCTACTTCGTCTTCCAAATGTAGGAAGTCGGCTGCTAAAAGAGAAGGGGAAACTATCGTCGACATATCAGTTGATGCAATAAGGGTATGCGTTCTCGTTGTATGTCATGGACCTATATGTGTAGGCTACTTGACGGATGATGTTCAATGTCTTCTCGGATGGTTGTAAGTCTTCGGGCGTAAAAATAGTCATAGGCAAACTTCTTTTTTATTGTTACTACACTATTAGAACGAAGTAGGTATGGTGTTTATTATCTGTTGTAGTGAAAATATTTTCAGCAATGCCAGTCCCACCTTCCGCCGCACTACAAAACCTTGCAATTCAATTCCTATCGTTTTGTCTTCCAAAACGTGCCTTTTTGTCTACCAATTCGGCACGTATTGCCATTCAATTCGGTACGTATTGTCTTTCAATACCTATATTCTCACTTCTCTCCTCTTAAGGAAGCCTGGCTTCCGAAACTTAAATTATATATAATAATGTGTGGTATGTGAATGGGAAAGAAATGTAAGATTTTTTTGAAAAAACATTGCAAAAAGTTTGCAGAATTGGAATTTTGTCGTAAATTTGCAGGCAGAAAACAAAATAAAACGAAAATGAAGTCATTTATATCTACAGCATGGTGGTGGCGTTACTCAAGATTAGATTAGTCGTGAGCAACGTAGCCGTGTGGGTATAAAAACCATAAAAGGTCTGTCGTTCTTGCGACGGACCTTTTTTAATTTGAACAACAATACATAACAAATAAAAGAAACAGGGAGTACTGAATTATGAAGATGAAGGATATTCTTAACAGGATGCTGAACCATGAGGAGCTGACACGTGAGGAAATGAAGGAGATTTTGCTCGGCATTACCCGTAGCGAGTTTCCACAAGAACAAATCACAGCTCTGCTGACTGGTCTGCAGATGAGAGGTGTGACGGTGGATGAGTTGTTGGGATTTCGTGACGGAATATTGGAAACAGGTGTGCCTGCTCTGCTCAATTGTGACAGGTATATTGACGTCGTGGGTACTGGCGGTGACCGTAAAAACACCTTTAATATATCAACAACGTCGTGCTTCGTTATAGCTGGTGCTGGCTATAAGGTGGCTAAGCATGGCAACTATGCCGCGACGTCAACCTCGGGTGCGTCTAATGTTATTGCCAATCATGGTGTCATCTTTACCGATGATATCGACAAGCTAAATCGTTGCCTTGATGAGGCAGGTATAGTATACCTTCATGCTCAGCTCTTCGCAAAGGCTATGAAGTTTGTTGGTCCTATACGCAAGGCCCTGCAGTTTCCTACCATCTTCAATCTTCTTGGTCCGCTGGTGAACCCCAGTCAGCCTCAATGTCAGCTCCTGGGCGTGGCAAACCTCGATCAGATGAGACTCTATCATAGTGTATATCAGAAGATAGGAATAGACTATGGTATTGTAAACAGCATCGACGGATACGACGAGATATCCCTGACTGGCGATTTCAAGGTGACGACAAATGATTACGAACGAGTGTTCAAACCGCAAGATCTTGGATTTGATGTGGCAACACCGGAGGAACTTGTCGGCGGAGCAACGGAAGAAGAGGCTAAGCAAATCTTTGACCGAGTACTTGCAAACGAGGCTCTGCCTGCTCAAAAGAATATCGTACTTGCTAATGCAGCCTTTGGAATACAGGTGCTGGAGCGAGGTAAGAAGTCGATAGAGGAGTGTATAGCGATAGCACGCGAGAGTATCGATAGTGGTAAGGCTATGGCTACATTTAAGAAGTTTGTGGAGCTGAACAGTTAGTGACGGGGGGCTATAGTGACTATAGTACCTATAGTGACTGTAATAACTATAAAATAAAAGACTATGAAGGATATACTTGATGAGATAATAGCCTGGAAGCGAGTTGAGGTGGAGAGATTCAAGAGCGAGATGCCTGCTAAGGTGTTGTATGCCAAGGTGGAGCAGTTGCTCGATGTCGAGGTGCCCTCGATGAGTGATGCTCTCTTAGACTCATCGAATGGGATTATAGCTGAGTTCAAACGTAGGTCGCCATCACTCGGTTGGATAAAACAAGAGGGGAGAGCCGACGACATACCGCTCGCATATCAAAAAGCAGGTGCCGCAGCTGTAAGTATCCTTACCGATGAGAAATACTTCGGAGGAAGTGATGAGTTTATTGTCACCGCTCGTCATTCTGGTGTACGGATCCCCGTACTATACAAGAACTTCGTGGTAGACGAATATCAGCTGTTTCAAGCCCGCAAGGTTGGTGCTTCAGCAGTGTTGTTGATTGCAGCGGCGCTCGATAAGAACGAGTGCAAGTCCTTGATAGTCATAGCAAACGAGATTGGACTTGAAGTTTTACTGGAGATGCATTCCGAAGAAGAGGCTGCATATATAGACCTATGCCAAGACGCAGTTGTGTCGGGTAGGGTGATGTGTGGAGTGAATAACCGCAACCTTGGTACGTTTGTCACAGACGTGAATAACTCTTTCCGTATGGCAGAGCTGTTGCCAAAAGAGGCGATAAAGGTCAGCGAGAGTGGCATCTCAAACACCCAAACAATCCAACAGCTACGTCAGGCGGGTTTTAGGGGTTTCCTCATTGGAGAGCGTTTTATGAAGGCTGAGGAGCCTGCTACTGCACTAAGCGAATTCTGTAAAGATTTAAGTAAATAGTGACGGTAAATCAAACAAGAAAATATAAAATAAATTCATAAATAATGATAGTAAAGGTTTGTGGCATGCGGGAGCCTGAGAATATCCGCGACGTTGCAGCACTCGGAGTTGACTGGATTGGTTTTATCTTCTATCCAAAGAGCCCAAGATATGTCAGTCAGATTAGGAGTCGTGCTGGTATCATTCCTGATTATTCGGTGTTTATGAAGCATGAGGAGTTGAGTAGTAAGGAGTTGAGTAGTAAGGAGTTGAGTAGTAAGGAGATGATGCGGCAGGTAAAAAGGGTGGGCGTCTTTGTAGATGATATGCCGCAGAATATCGTTACCCGAGCAGTCAACTACGAACTGGATATCATACAACTGCATGGCTCTGAGAGTGTTATAATGATAGATAACCTTAGGAGTACACTTGCTCCAAGTATTCGAAAGGGTATCAAGTTTATGAAAGCCTTGTCGATAAGTACTGCGGAGGACATACTGCGTTATAAGGAGTATGAGGGGCATGTGGATTATTTCATCTTTGACACACAGACTCCGTTGGTAGGCGGCAGTGGCAACCACTTTGATTGGAACATGCTGGATGCGTATGATGGCAATACTCCTTTTATACTCAGTGGAGGTGTCGGTCCTGATGACGCCGAGCGAGTGCTTTCTATACGTCACCCAATGTTTGCGGGCATAGATCTCAACTCGCAGTTTGAGACTGCACCTGCGGTCAAGAATGTGGATGCGCTGAAAGATTTTTTAGCGAAGATAAGATAACAATATAAAAAACAACACAAATGAACAAGATAAACAAATTGTTCTCCCAAAGTAAGGATCGTAAACTGCTGTCGATATATTTCTGTGCAGGATGTCCAACCATAGAGGGTACAGCTGATGTGATACGTACGTTGGAGAGACGAGGCATAGACATGATAGAGGTGGGAATGCCCTTCAGCGACCCTCTGGCTGATGGTCCTGTGATACAAGAGGCTGGTACAATAGCTCTCCGTAATGGTATGACGACAGATATACTCTTCTCCCAACTTAAAGAGATAAAAGACGAGATACAGATACCACTGGTATGGATGGGTTATCTCAACATAGTGATGCATTATGGTTATGAGCGTTTCTTTGAAAAGTGCGTGGAGTCTGGTATATCAGGAGTAATCATTCCTGACCTGCCCTTTCAGGACTATCTCGACATAATAAAGCCAATAGCCGACAGTCATGGCATAAGGGTAATCATGATGATAACCCCAGAGACGTCAGAAGAAAGAATACGATTTATCGACGAGCATACTGACGGATTTGTGTATATGGTGTCGAGCGCAAGTATCACTGGTGCTCAGAGCGAGTTTGGTGATGCCAAGGTGGACTATTTCCGACGCATAGACGATATGAACCTGCGTAATCCAAGGATGATTGGTTTCGGAATATCCAACCGTCAGACATTAGAGAGTGCCCAGGCATACGCAGCAGGTGCTATCATAGGATCAAAATTTGTCACACTGCTACGCGAGACTGGCGATGCGGATGAGGCCATCAATCAATTATATAAAGCATTAGAACAATGAGCAAGAAATATTCCATAGACGGTAATGGCTTTTACGGCGAGTTTGGAGGAGCATACGTTCCAGAGATACTATACAAATGTGTACATGATCTTCAGGATGCCTACCTACCTATCTTGGAGAGCGAGGAATTCCAGAAAGAATACAGAGCATTGCTGCGCGACTATGTGGGCCGTCCCTCACCACTATATTATGCCAAACGTATGAGTGAGAAGTACGGTTGTCAGTTGTATCTGAAACGTGAAGACCTCAATCATACTGGTGCGCATAAGATCAATAACACCATAGGACAGATACTTATGGCAAAGAAGATGGGGAAGACCCGTATTATTGCCGAGACTGGTGCGGGACAGCATGGCGTGGCAACAGCTACGGTGTGTGCACTCATGGATATGAAATGCGAGATCTTCATGGGTAAGACTGATGTGGAGCGCCAGCACACTAATGTGGAGCGCATGCGCATGCTCGGTGCTGAGGTACATCCTGTAACCACAGGAAATATGACTCTGTCAGATGCCTGTTCAGAGACTATCCGCGACTGGTGTTGTCATCCACAAGACACTTTCTATATTGTAGGTTCTACGATGGGACCACATCCTTATCCCGATATAGTAGCTCGGTTGCAGAGTATCATCAGTGAGGAGATACACTGGCAACTGGAGGAAAAGGTAGGTCGCGACTATCCCGACTATCTTATCGCGTGTGTGGGCGGTGGCTCGAATGCAGCAGGAACGATATATCACTATATTGATGACGAACGAGTGAAGATAGTACTCGCTGAGGCAGGAGGACATGGTATAGATACTGACTATACTGCAGCCACGATGCATTGCGGTAAGGTAGGCATCATACATGGTGCCAAATCGCTTGTCATGCAAACTGACGATGGACAGATAAAGGAGGCTTTCACCATTTCTGCCGGTCTCGACTATCCCGGTATTGGCCCCATGCATGCTAACCTGGCACAGAGCGGACGTACCAAGGTGCTTGCCATCAATGACGATGAGGCTATATATGGTGGGTATGAGTTGACACGTATGGAGGGTATCATTCCTGCTATAGAGAGTGCTCATGCTATAGCAGCACTAAAAAAACTGAAATTCTCACCAGATGACATCGTGGTGCTCACAGTCAGTGGACGCGGCGACAAGGATGTGCAGACATATCTTAAAAACAAAGAAATGGCAAAAGAATATGGAAACTTTTAGATATACCACAAAGACAAAGACCATCCTCGGCGACCTGCATACGCCAGTAGGAGCATATATGCGACTGCGTGACCTCTATCCACAGAGTGCCCTCATGGAAAGTTCTGACTATCATGAGCAGAGCAATTCACATTCGTATATCGGCATCAATCCCATGGCAAGCGTTGCCGTGAGTCATGGCATAGCCACAATAACCTATCCTGATGGTAGCACCTTCAGTCATGAGGTGGATAATGATTTTGGTACGGATAAGGCTATACATAAACTGATAGACAGGATACAAGTCGATGGCGAAGATGCCTCAGTTTGTGGACTCTATGGATATACCTCTTTCAATGCGGTGCGCTATTTTGAAAACATTGCGGTGAAGGACGAGGTCCAGGAGAAGAATGATGCCCCCGATATGCTATATATATTATATAAGGTGGTGATAGTCTTCGACCATCATAACAGTCTTGTTCGACTGATTACGCTTGGTGATGTTGATGAACTTGATGATGTGTTGAAGTCAATGAATAAGTCTAACGTTAAGGCATACGACTTCCGTCCGGTAGGTAACGTGCAGTCTACTCTTACTGATGAGCAGCATAAAGAAAATATACGCAGGGGCATCAGTCATTGTCTGCGAGGTGATGTGTTCCAGATTGTTCTGTCACGACGTTTCATCCAGAAATATGAAGGTGATGACTTTAAGCTCTATCGTGCGTTAAGGAGCATCAACCCGTCACCATATTTGTTCTATTTTGATTTCGGCGGATTCCGTATCTTCGGTTCTTCACCCGAAACCCACTGTCGCATCGCAGGTCGACAAGCATACATTGACCCTATTGCTGGTACGACGAAACGTACAGGAGATGCGGAGGCTGATCGCAAGGGAGCAGAGTTCCTGCGTAACGATCCTAAGGAGAACGCCGAGCATGTGATGCTCGTTGACCTAGCCCGTAATGACCTGTCACGCAACTGCCATGATGTGAAGGTGGATTTTTATAAGGATATCCAATATTACAGTCATGTGATCCATCTTGTCAGCAGGGTTAGTGGAACATTGGATAACGATGCTGATCCCATAAAGGCGTTCATCGACACCTTCCCTGCAGGAACACTGAGTGGTGCTCCTAAGGTTCGTGCCATGCAACTCATCTCGGAGTACGAGCCACACAACCGTGGTGCATATGGTGGATGTATAGGTATTATCGGACTTGACGGTTCGCTAAACCAAGCCATCACCATTCGTACCTTCGTCTCGCGAAACGGTGAACTGTGGTTTCAGGCTGGTGGCGGTATTGTGGCAAAGAGTAATGAAGAATACGAACTTCAGGAGGTGAACAATAAGCTGGGAGCACTGGTGAAAGCAATCAATCTGGCAGAAAAGCTATAGAATCAAAAAAATGAAAAAATGAAGATAGTTATTATTGACAATTACGACTCCTTTACCTACAACCTTGCTCATCTGGTAAGGGAACTTGGGGCAGAGGTAACTGTATACAGGAACGACCAGTTTGACATGGCTTGGATAGATAAGTTTGACAAGATAATACTTTCTCCAGGTCCAGGTATACCATCAGAGGCAGGACAATTGCTCGATGTCATCAGAACCTATGCTGGAAAGAAACCTATCATGGGAGTCTGTCTTGGTCATCAAGCTATTGGTGAGGTGTTTGGTGGTACACTGACTAACCTTGATGATGTGTTTCATGGTGTTGCCTTAGAGGGTACTCAGCTGGGTAATGACTATATTTTCGAAGGTTTGCCAACAAGAATCATGATGGGACGCTATCATTCCTGGGTTGTTGATGACGCTGACCTGCCAGAATGTCTGTTGGTGACGGCTGTGAGTGATGAGGGACAGATTATGGGACTGTGCCATACTGAATATGATATCCATGGCATACAGTTTCATCCTGAGAGTGTACTGACACCTGACGGAAGGACAATCGTTAACAACTTCATAATGCATAATCCATAATAAATATAAATATTAAGAAAAAAACGCATAACGCATTTTCCTTTACGCATTTAATTTGTATCTTTGTAGCCATGGAACAAGTGGATGCAAAGGTGGAGCAGTTTTGTCCATGGTATGCTGTCCGGCTCTTTTCCTTGAAACTGACAGAGATTGAAGAATACTTCAAACAACATGGGTATGAAACGTTTGTACCAAGACAGTGGCAAGTGAGTGAGGGGCATGGAGGAAAACCTATGCGGCAGTTGCGCCCTGTAGTTCACAACCTGTTGTTTGTCAAGAAAGCCACTGATGAACAGCAGATGCGTCGTGTAGTAGCAGAATCATCTTACAAGATGTCGGTCATTCGTAAGACAGCAGATGATCCTGCATATTATGAGATACCTGCAAAGCAGATGATAGAGTTCCAGATGATGTGTAATCCTGACATAACCATTCGGGAATACTTGACTGAACAGGAAGCGAGAATGAAGGTTGGAACAGAGGTGTTAGTGAAGTTCGGACCATTAAAGGGCTTGTCTGGCAGACTTGTACGCATCAGTAAGAAGTATTATCTGCTCAAGGAGGTGCCAGGGATGGGTGTTGCTTTAAAGGTGAGCCGATGGTGCTGCGTTCCGATAGATGAAAATTTGACTAAAAACTAAAAACACACACAATGGGATTAGGATTTCAAGAAATTCTTATTATTGCACTAATAGTGCTACTGCTTTTCGGCGGAAAGAAAATACCTGAACTGATGAAAGGACTTGGTAAAGGTGTCAAGAGCTTTAAAGACGGTATGAAGGAAGGGGATGAGGAGATGAGTAGGAAGGAGAGTAGTAGGGAGGAGAGTAGTAAGGAGATGAGTAATAAGGAGGAGAGTAGTAAGGAGATGAGTAATAAGGAGGTGAGTAGTAAGTAATGAGGAGGTGTGAAGTAGGTAGTTAGGAATTTACGTTCAATGGATAGTAGACAAGGTTCGTTCTGGGATCATCTGGAGGAGCTACGCTCGGTACTCCTTCGTGTTCTTGCCGTTGTCTTATGTTGCACGATAATCGCGTTTTTACTCAAAGAAGAGTTGTTCGAGGTTGTGTTGGCACCATTGTCAAGTAGTTTTCCTACCTTTCGCCTGTTGGGAGTAGATGCCTTTCACATCCATCTTGTGAACACTACACTCACTGAGCAGTTTATGACTCACATGCGTGTGGCATTCTATGTGGGTTTGTTGTGTGCATCTCCATACGTCATTTATCTTCTTTTTGGTTTTATCTCCCCAGGACTGTATCAGAGTGAACGCAGGGTTGCCATTCGGCTTGTAGGTAGTGGCTATGCGATGTTTGTCGCAGGAACGTTACTAAACTACTTTCTGATATTCCCAATGACAGTTCGTTTTCTTGGTACTTATAGTGTCAGTGATGATGTTACCAATATGCTCACACTGCAGTCGTATGTCGACACGCTGCTTATGATGAGCCTGATGATGGGTTTGGTTGCTGAATTACCTGTGGTATGTGGACTCTTGGGAAGAGTGGGGCTGCTTACTGCGGATGTGATGAGACGATATCGGCGACATGCAGTTGTGGCGGTGCTTATTATCTCTGCAATCATCACTCCAACCACCGATGCGTTCACATTGTTTGTAGTGGCACTGCCAGTGTTGCTGCTATACGAGATAAGCATACTAATTGTGAAATATACAAAAACTAATAATGATACGACGAATTAGAATTATTCTTGCGATGGTGTTTTTTCTTGGCATCACACTGATGTTTCTTGACTTCACAGGAACGCTACATCACTGGTTGGGCTGGATGGCAAAGATACAGTTCTTGCCTGCGGCATTGGCCCTAAATGTTCTTGTTATCGTTGTGTTGCTGTGCCTTACGCTTGTGTTCGGACGTGTATATTGTTCGGTGATATGCCCTCTTGGAGTGATGCAGGATGTCTTCGCATCCTTCGGAAAGAAGGTGAGAAAGAATAGATACTCATATTCCAAGCCGATGGCGTGGCTTAGGTATATGATGCTTGTTATTATGATAGTCGCGATAGTGGCAGGCGTTGGTAGTATTGTTCAGTTGCTGGCACCATATAGCGCCTATGGACGTATAGCCACAATGCTTTTACAGCCTTTGTGGCAATTGGGCAATAATGGTCTTGCCGCTATAGCTGAGCGCGCAGATAGCTATGCATTCTATAGTGTAGATGTGTGGATGAAGAGTCTGCCAGTATTGTTTGTCGCTTTGACTACCATGATTATCCTGTTCGTTCTCGCATGGCGTAATGGCAGGACGTATTGTAACACTATCTGTCCAGTAGGAACTGTGCTTGGCTTCGTTGCGCGTTTATCATTCTTCAAGGTCAGATTTGATGCCGACAAATGTCGAAATTGTTCTCTTTGTTCTAAGAACTGTAAGGCTTCGTGTATTGATTATAAGAACCATTCTGTGGACTATAGTCGTTGTGTCGTTTGTGGCGACTGTATTGAGAAGTGTAATTTTGGAGCATTGAAGTATAGGCTTTCTGGTTTTTCTGGTTCTTCTAGTCGTTCTAGTAATTCTAGTCGTTCTAGTAGCTCTAGTAATTCTAATTCTTCTAATCCTCAGACGACGTCGTATAATCAGAACACTACTGATGCCCCGCGTCGCTCGTTTCTCGTATCGTCCTCGGTACTCCTTGCTACCGCAGCGATAGCTCAGGATAAGAAGATTGTTGATGGAGGGTTAGCTGTCATAAAACAGAAGGTTGCTCCTCAACGCCAGACACCACTCACACCTCCAGGGTCGCTCAGTGCCAGTAATATGGCAAAGCGGTGTACTGGCTGCCAGCTGTGTGTGTCAGAGTGTCCCAATGGAGTGTTGCGGCCGACCATGGACTTGTTACACATCATGCAACCCGTGATGTCATACGAACGTGGCTATTGCCGTCCTGAATGTACACGTTGTTCAGATGTCTGTCCCGCTGGTGCCATAAAATCATTGGATGGCGCGGAAAAATCATCTATACAGATTGGTCACGCAGTATGGATTCGTAAGAACTGCCTGCCTGTTGCCGATGGCATTGAGTGTGGTAATTGTGAGCGCCATTGTCCGTCTGGAGCCATAGAGATGGTGCCATCAGATCCTGATGACGAGACCTCTGCGTATATCCCTGTCGTCAACGAGGCTCGCTGCATAGGCTGTGGCGCTTGCGAGTATGTATGTCCATCACGTCCTTTCCCAGCAATATATGTTGAGGGACACGAGGTGCATAGAACAATTTAAGATATAAAGTCGATACTACGTTATACCGATATATCGAACTGACTTAATAACGAAACCGCTCTACAATAAAAAACATAACGATACAATGAGCAAAGATATCTCCCGCAGAAAATTCTTAAAGCTATTCGGTGCTGGTGCTGCGGCAACAGCTACGGCTTTGGTGGGCTGTAAAGACAACAAGACCACTCAGATGGAAGACGAGTATAAGCATCAGGTAGAGCCGCCAGTAGGCAAGATGACTTATCGTGTCAATCCGGCAACCAAAGACAAGGTGTCTCTTCTTGGCTATGGCATGATGCGTCTGCCAACACTTCAAAAGCAAGATGAAGACGATGAGGACGTCATCGATCAAGATCAGGTGAATCGCTTGGTAGACTATGCTATAGAACATGGTGTGAACTATTTTGACACTTCACCTGTCTATTGCCAAGGTCATTCTGAGGAGTCAACAGGCAAGGCTCTGCACAGACATAAACGAAGTGAGTATTTCGTAGCTACCAAACTGTCGAATTTTAACGATGCCTTGTGGACAAAAGAGGAATCCATAAAGATGTATCGGGCCTCAATGAAGAACCTGCAAGTAGACTATATCGATTATTATCTGCTACACAGCGTGGGACAGGGAGGAATGGAACGCTTCTCTGCTCGATATCTCGACAACGGCATGCTCGATTTTCTCGTGGAGGAACGTAAGGCTGGCAGAATCAAGAATCTTGGCTTTTCATATCATGGCGACGTAGAGGTGTTCGACTATCTATTGTCAAAACATGATCAGTATCATTGGGACTTCGTTCAGATCGAACTTAACTACCTTGATTGGGACTATGCCAACGAGATTAACGACCGTAACACAGATGCCAGATACCTGTATGGAGAGCTGCAGAAACGTGGTATACCGTCTGTGATAATGGAGCCGTTGCTTGGTGGTCGTCTTGCCAATCTGCCACAATATCTTGCTAAGGATGTGAAACAGTATGATCCTGAGAAGTCTATCGCTTCGTGGGCATTCCGCTATGCAGGTACTCCCGAGGGCGTGTTGACAGTACTCAGTGGTATGACATATATGGAGCATCTCAAGGACAATCTGCTGACTTATTGCCCGCTCCAACCAGTAAGTAAGAAGGAGGAAGAATTCCTATATGGAATAGCTAAGCAGCTTGTCGGTGTAGAGAGCATCCCATGCAACGACTGTAAGTATTGTATGCCGTGTCCGTATGGCATTGACATACCCGCCATTTTTGTACATTATAATAAATGTAAGAACGAAGGCACACTGCCTCGCGACAAGGAATCAAAAGACTATCGCAAGTTCCGTCGCCAGTATCTCATAGGTCTTGATCGTGTGGTTTCACCCGAACGACAACCCGATCACTGCATTCAGTGCGGACAGTGTGAGATACATTGTCCACAGAACATCAAGATACCACGCGAGTTGGATAAGCTCAGTGGTATGATAGAAGAGCTACGTAGAGAGAGCGATGTGTTGTAATGATTATACTTAGAGCCACATGATCCAAGAATATCAACTTCGACTTCTGCCCGAGCAGGCAGCCAATGAGAGCACCATACGCGAGTATGTGGCACAAGAAAAAGGCTTCGATGCACGTACCGTCAGGGCATTGCGTATACTTAAACGTTCCATCGACGCTCGTCATCGCACTATCTTTGTCAATCTGAAAGTGCGGGTGTTTGTCAATGAAGAACCACAAGATGAGGCTTACGTACCCACAGAATATCGTGATGTCAGCAAAGCACCACAGGCTATCGTTGTCGGTGCAGGTCCGGGTGGTCTGTTTGCCGCCTTGCGACTCATCGAATTGGGCATCAAACCTATCGTGTTGGAACGTGGAAAAGATGTGCATGAGCGCAAGAAAGACCTCGCACGTATCCCTAAAACGCAAAGTGTTGACTCTGAGAGCAACTACTGCTTTGGCGAGGGTGGGGCTGGTGCCTATTCGGATGGTAAGCTATATACTCGTTCAAAGAAGCGTGGCAGCGTAGAAAAGATTCTTAACGTGTTTTGTCAGCATGGTGCTTCAACCAGTATCCTTGCCGATGCCCATCCACATATTGGTACGGATAAGTTGCCTCGTGTTATCGAAAATATGCGCAACACCATCCTTCGCTGTGGTGGCGAGGTACATTTCCAGACGAAGATGACACAGCTAATTGTCACTAATGGTACTGTGGTGGGCTGTGTGACAAACGTAAAAGAGTTCCTCGGTCCTGTCATTCTTGCTACAGGCCATTCGGCACGTGATGTATATCGTTATCTTGCTGAGGCTAAAATCGAAATGGAAGCTAAGGGTATTGCCGTGGGAGTAAGACTGGAACATCCATCAATGCTCATAGACCAGATACAATATCACAACCGACAGGGTAGGGGAAAATACCTACCTGCTGCCGAATATTCATTTGTTACGCAGGTCAACGGTCGTGGTGTCTATTCCTTCTGTATGTGTCCAGGAGGCTTCGTCATTCCTGCTGCCACCGACAAACAGCAGATTGTGGTCAATGGAATGTCGCCATCCAATCGTGGGACGCAATGGAGCAACAGTGGGATGGTGGTGGAAGTGCGGCCGGAAGATATTGCCACACCTCCCACCTCTCACCTCTCACCTCTGAGGATGATGCACTTCCAAGAACAACTTGAGCAGCTGACGTGGCAACAGGGGAATATGAAACAGACAGCACCGGCACAACGTATGACAGACTTTGTCAATGGTCGTTTGTCCTACGATCTGCCCAGAAGTTCGTATTCGCCAGGGCTTGTGTCAAGTCCGCTCCATTTCTGGTTGCCGCCGATGATAAGCAAACGACTGCAAGAAGGCTTCAAGACTTTCGGCAGGCAGGCGCACGGATTTCTTACCAACGAGGCGGTAATGATTGCAGTAGAGACTCGTACCAGTGCTCCAGTACGTATCACACGTAACCCTGAAAACTTGCAACATGTTACTATACAAGGTCTCTTTCCTTGTGGCGAAGGGGCAGGATATGCTGGAGGTATCGTCAGTGCAGGAGTTGATGGCGAACGATGTGCCGAAGCCGTTGCCGCATATCTTAATAATGAGATATAAAAATAATGATTCACGGAAATCCTGATATAACGAAAAATATAACTAACCATGAAAAAACTACTAACAACCATTATCTGCGTGGCTATCAGTGCCTTTGTCTTGCACGCACAGCCTCGCGAGGAAGTAATAATCAACAATGACTGGACTTTCCATTTAGGCGATGCGTCGAGTATGGAGAAGGATTTTACTCACGGAACGGAGTATTTCACGTATCTTGCCAAGGCTGCTTCCACCAACCACAACCGTGGACCAGCTTGGACGGAGTTTGACGATACTGGATGGCAGCACGTCAACCTGCCTCACGACTGGGTGGTCGACCTTGGATATGCCCGTCAGTCCAGCCATAGTCATGGCTATAAGAATGTAGGATGGCGCTATCCTGAGAATAATATCGGATGGTATCGCCATCGTCTTAACATTCCTGCCGAGGATAAAGGCAGACAGATCAGTATTCGTTTTGACGGTATTTTCCGCAACGCTCAGGTCTTTTGCAATGGGTTCTACCTTGGTCATGAGCCCAGTGGATATGTCTCGCAGACATATAATATAACAGAATATCTTAACTATGGTGGCGAGAACATCATCACTGTACGCTGCGATGCTTCTACAGAAGAGGGCTGGTATTATGAGGGTGCAGGCATCTATCGGGATGTTTGGCTTGTAAAGACCAATCCCGTCCACTTCAAAGAGAATGGGGTCTATTACGAAACAAAGGTGGAAGGTGATAAGGCACAGATAACTGTATATGCATCAGTAGATGCAGGAGACAAAGCTGAGTCTATGCTTAAGACAACATATACCCTCATAGATGTAGCAGGCAAGGAGGTGGCTTCATCTGCAATGGGTGTGCTCGAACTGCACAATCCGCATCTTTGGTCAATCGAAGATCCATATCTCTACACTCTTGTTACGACTCTCAAGAATGATAAGGGCAATGTTGTTGATGAGGTACACACTCGCGTTGGTATAAGAAGCGTGGAGTTTGACATCAACAAGGGAGTTCTGCTCAATGGGAAACCTTTGCTGTTGAAGGGCACCAACCTGCACATTGATCATGCGGGCGTGGGCGTGGGCGTACCCGACGAATTGTGGGTATACAAGATAAAAAAGCTGAAGGCACTTGGCTCGAACGCTATACGTTGTTCTCACAATCCTGCAACTCCGGCAATGCTTGATGTGTGTGACTCGCTCGGTATGCTTGTCATCGACGAAAACCGACTCATGGGAACCAATGACGAACACCTCTCGCTGCTGCGCCGTATGATAGAGCGTGACCGCAATCACCCCTCTGTCATCCTTTGGAGCATAGGCAATGAGGAGTGGGCGATAGAGAGTGGAGAAAAGGGAGAAGCTATAGCCCGAGTGATGAGCGATTTTGTTCATGAACTTGACAGTACTCGACCAACCACGTACGGCAATGCCGGCGGCTTTGGTATAGTGAAAAATGTTGATATACATGGATATAACTACATAGTGCAGAATGATGTGGATAATCGCCATCGCCAATATCCCGACTGGTTTGTCGTCGGAACTGAAGAAACCAGTGGTTGTGGAACACGTAATGTATACTGGACAGACTCTGTCCGTGGGTGGATGTGCTCAATCAATTATGAAG
This sequence comes from uncultured Prevotella sp., assembly GCA_900316295.1. GTDB lineage: Bacteria > Bacteroidota > Bacteroidia > Bacteroidales > Bacteroidaceae > Prevotella. The sequence goes on along the minus strand of ONCJ01000019.1, from coordinate 11,421 downwards.
GTGAGGAACGGTCGGGAGGCGAGAAGAACGTCATCGAACGTGGATGGAAGTTTTATAGGGACAATACTTGGGCTGGCGGATTGTTCTATTGGACGGGCTTCGACTATCGAGGCGAACCTAATCCGATGGTGTGGCCTGCTACAGGATCACAGTTCGGCATTCTTGACTATTGCGGTTTCCCAAAAGACGAGGCTTACTATCTCAAGGCTGCATGGACCGACGAACCTGTTCTCCACATCTTCCCACATTGGAACCTGAAAGGTCATGAGGGTGAGCAGATAGACGTGTGGGCATACTCCAACTGCGACGAGGTGGAACTGCTACAGGACGGAAAGTCGCTTGGCAGGAAATCTATGCCAAAGGATGGTCATATAGTATGGACTACCACATATCAACCTGGTAAGCTCGTTGCATACGGCTTCAGGAATGGTAAGAAGATTCTCACAGAGAAGGTTGAGACAACTGGTGAAGCCGTGCGCATAGGTATGACATGTTCTGAGAAAACCCTGAAGACTGACGGTCAAGACATCGTTGTCGTAGACTTGACGCTATATGACAAGAAGGGTAGGGTGGTGCCCGATGCATGCGAAAGACTGATTGCCACAGTTGACGGTCCTGCCGATATTCTCGGTTATGGCAACGGCGATCCTGGATTTAAAGGCATTGAACGGCCTTCATCCTCTGATAAGCAGAGCATGACGATGGAGTCGTTTATGGGACATGCACAGATTATCCTTAGAGGAAAAAGGACAGAAAAAGCACCCATTACTTTATCTGTTCAAATGGAGAACGGCACCAAGGCGTTCGTTCGACTTTAATGTCTTCAAGGTCCTTAAAGTCCTTAAAGCCCTTAACTCCAATCGAAAAAGGCTTCCCAAGCGGGAAGCCTTTTTCGATTTACAATTCACTCTCCGACACGTTGAATGTCGATGTATTCATGTTACCTGTGTCGTATCCGAGTTTCAGCCATTTCATTCGCTGTTCGCTGGTGCCGTGAGTGAACGACTCAGGCTGCACATATCCACGCTGAGTCTTCTGCAAGTAGTTGTCGCCAATCTGATGGGCGCAGTTTATTGCTTCACGCATGTCGCCTGCATCCAGCGAACCGAAGGCTTCGTCCTCATAGTGAGCCCACACACCTGAGTAGTAGTCAGCAAGCAGCTCCAGCCTTACACTTATTTTGTTGGCAGTCACCTTGTCGGTCTGGTTCATCTGCTGATGTGCCTTTCCCAATATGCCAAGTAGGTTCTCCACATGGTGTCCCACCTCATGAGCTATGACGTATGCGCGGGCAAAATCGCCCTCCGCACCCAACTGGTTCTCCATCTGCTGGAAGAACGACAGGTCAATGTATAGTTTCTGGTCACCCGAACAATAGAAAGGACCCACTGCTGCTGTTGCTCCTCCACATGCACTCTGTACTGAGTTGGTGAAGAGTACCAGCGTAGGTGGCGTATATGTGCGTCCCATCTTCTGGAATACCGCCGTCCATACATCCTCTGTCGAAGCCAATACCTGACGACAGAACTTAGCTTGTGCTTGTTCTTCCTCGGTGAACTCGCGCTGTACGTTGTCAGGAGTAGCTTCCTGCACCTGTGTCATCTGCTGACCGACGTTGTTGATTACGTCGCCCATGTTGCCTCCCATCAGCAGGGTTATGATACCTACGAGGATTATTCCGCCTATGCCCATACCGGCTTTGGCTCCGCCGCTCATGCCGCGCCTATCCTCTACGTTACTGCTTTCTCTACGTCCGTCAAGTCTCATGTTATTATAATTTTGATTATTGGTTTTTATTATTTTTGCAAAAGTAATCATTCTTTTATACGTTTTCGTAGGGATTGCTTTTTTTAACATATATTTTCTGCTTAACGAAAAACAATGCTTCCTTTTTGGTTTTGATATACATATAATGATAATTTGTTTCTAGCTTAATACCTACAGTCTTATCATTACATTACTATTCTTCTGTTAAGTAATATATTATATTTTATAAAGTAATATACCATATATTACCGAGTAATATACCATATATTACTGAGTAATATACCCTATATTACTTTGCAATATACCCTATATTACTTTTTGAAACAATTCTTTTTGAAATATAATTCTGCCACATCTACATCATCAATAGTACCCTCGTTCGGATCAGCAATAAAGAAAAAGGTATTTTCTTTTTGCTATTCTCTCACTTATTCGTACCTTTGGCTTCGCCGAAAGTACTTTCGTTCGGATCAGCAATAAAGAAAAAGGTATTTTCTTTTTGCTATTCTCTCACTTATTCGTACCTTTGCACATTATTTTATAAGGATACAAAAAATTACATATCGATATGAACATTTCTTATAAGTGGTTGAAGGAGTATGTTGACTTCGACCTGACACCGCAAGAGGTGGCTGACGCCCTGACATCAAGTGGTCTTGAGGTAGACTCGCTGGAAGAGGTGCAGACCATCCGAGGCGGACTGAAAGGACTCTATGTGGGCAAGGTGCTCACTTGCGAGATGCACCCTAACAGCGACCATCTTCACGTAACTACAGTTGACCTGGGCAAGGGCGAACCCCAGCAGATAGTTTGTGGCGCACCCAATGTGGCTGCCGGACAGAAAGTGATCGTTGCCGATCTGGGCTGCGTGCTATACGATGGCGACAAGGAGTTTGTGATAAAGAAGTCGAAGCTACGTGGTGTGGAGTCGAACGGAATGATTTGTGCTGAGGACGAGATTGGTGTCGGCACATCGCACGAAGGTATCATAGTCCTGCCTGAGGATGCACCTGTAGGTCAGCCGGCAGCTGAGTATTATAACCTGGAGAGCGATTGGCTGATAGAAATTGATATAACTGCCAATCGTGCGGACGCACTCTCTCACTATGGTGTGGCACGAGATCTGTATGCCTGGTTGCGTGCCAACGGTAAGGAGACGAACCTCCATCGCCCGTCTAATGACGCCTTCTCTGTGGACAATCACGATCTCCCAATTGATGTGACTATTGAGAATACTGACGCATGTAAGCGCTATGCTTGTGTGTCTGTAACTGACTGTGAAGTAAAGGAATCGCCAGATTGGCTGAAGAATAAGCTCAGTGTTGTAGGTTTGCGTCCAATCAATAATATCGTAGACATCACCAACTATATCATGATGGCATACGGACAGCCGCTCCATTGCTTCGATGCTGACATGGTGACAGGTCATCATATCATCGTGAAAGACCAGAACGAGGGTAAGAAGTTTGTTACCCTCGATGGTGAGGAGCATACGCTGGGTAAGCACGATCTTGCCATCTGCAACACCGAGGAGCCAATGTGTATCGCTGGAGTCTTTGGAGGAAAGGGTAGCGGTACGTACGAGACCACTAAGAACGTGGTGCTGGAGAGTGCCTACTTCCACCCAACATGGATTCGTAAGTCGGCACGTCGTCATGGACTCTCCACCGATGCGTCGTTCCGTTTTGAGCGTGGCATCGACCCCAACGGAGTGATATATGCGCTGAAGCAGGCTGCTATTCTCTGCAAGGAATTGGCTGGCGGTAAGGTGTCTATGGAGATACGTGACGAGTATCCTAATCCTATTGCCAACCCTAAGGTTTCTCTCAAATATGATTATGTAAACTCTCTGATTGGTAAAGAGATAGGCGTAGATACCATAAAGAATATTGTTGCCTCTTTGGAGATGCAGATTCTCTCGGAAGATGCCGAGGGACTGGAGCTCGAGGTGCCTGCTTATCGTGTGGATGTCCAGCGTCCGTGTGATGTCGTTGAGGATATACTGCGCATATATGGATACAACAACGTTGAGATACCAACACAGCTCAAGTCTTCACTTGTGCTGCCCGAGGACGATGATCGCAAGCATCAGTTGGAGAATATCGTCGGTGAGCAGCTTGTGGGCTGTGGCTTTAATGAGATCCTCAATAACTCGCTTAGTAAGTTGTCTTACTATGACGGCATGCAGAACAGCTATCCGTTGGAGTCTACAGTCAAGGTGATGAACCCGCTCAGTGCCGACCTTGGTGTGATGCGTCAGAGCATCCTGTTTGGTGGACTGGAGAGCATCGTGCGCAATGCCAACCGTAAGAATCCTAATCTGAGGTTCTTCGAGTTCGGTAACTGCTACTACTTCAATGGCGAGCGCGACAAGGAAGAGAATGAGAAGCTTGCCAATGGTGAAGACGGGCTGCCCATAAAGGCATACGCTCAGGAGATGCATCTTGGTCTGTGGGTGACGGGTAAGCGTGTTGAAGGCTCCTGGGCTCATGCCGATGAGGATAGCAACTTCTATGAGTTGAAGGCTTACGTACAAAATATCTTCCGTCGTATCGGTGTGCCTGAGGGTATGCTTGTGATGGAGAAGTGCGAGAAGGATATCTTCGACAAGGCTCTCACCATCAAGAATCGTGGTGGAAAGGTCTTCGCAGAGCTGGGTATTGTGAACCATAAGTTGCAGAAGAAGTTCGACATTGACCGTCCAGTCTACTTTGCCGACCTGTCATGGGATGCGCTGATGAAGGCTACTAAGAAGTCGGCAGTGCTCTTTACAGAGCTGTCTAAGTTCCCGAGCGTGAGTCGTGACCTCGCCCTGCTCATCGACAAGAACGTCGAGTTTGCACAGATAGAGCAGATAGCTCGTCAGACGGAGAAGAAACTCCTCAAGAGCGTAGAGCTCTTCGATGTATATGAAGGTAAGAACCTGCCAGAGGGTAAGAAGTCGTATGCTGTGAACTTCATCCTGCAGGACGAGCAGAAGACTCTCAACGACAAGCAGATTGATGCTATCATGCAGAAACTCATTGCCAACCTGAAGAAGCAGCTGAATGCAGAGCTGAGGTAAAATAAAAAATGATAAAATTGTAAAATATAACTATGGGAAGAGCATTTGAATATCGTAAGGCAGCAAAGCTGAAGCGATGGGGCCACATGGCCAAGACATTTACAAAGATTGGTAAGCAGATCGCTATCGCTGTGAAGGCTGGTGGTCCTGAGCCAGACATGAATCCGGCACTCCGTGCTATCATTGCCAACGCTAAGCGTGAGAACATGCCGAAGGACAACATCGAGCGTGCCATCAAGAACGCTATGGGCAAGGATCATGCCGACTACAAGGAGGTGACATACGAGGGATATGGTCCTCACGGAATCGCCGTGTTTGTGGAGACGCTGACAGACAATACCACTCGTACTGTGGGCGATGTGCGCTCAGTGTTCAACAAGTTCAATGGTAACTTAGGCACACAAGGCTCCCTGTCGTTCCTCTTCGACCACAAGGCTGTGTTCACCTTCAAAAAGAAGGACGGTCTGGACATGGACGAGCTGATTCTCGATCTGATTGACTACGGAGTAGAGGACGAGTTCGACGAGGACGAGGAGGCTGGCGAGATCACTATCTATGCCGAGCCGACAAGCTTCGGAGAATTACAGAAGCACCTTGAGGCTGAGGGCTTCGAGGTTACAGGTGCAGAGTTTACACGTATTCCTAACGATCTGAAGGAGGTCAGTGAAGAAGAGCGTGCTACTATCGATAAGATGGTAGAGAAACTTGAAGACTTCGATGACGTTCAGACGGTTTATACTAATATGAAGCCAGAAGAATAAAAAAAGGAGCTGTTAAGCTCCTTTTTTAGTTTTTAGTTCTTGCGCCGCTTCGCTCTGCAAGCGAGCAAAACTCGAGCGTTTAGTTTTTTATTTTTTGGTTTCAAAACTTAAATCTTATCCAGCGCCTGCTTGATGTCGGCGATGATATCGTCTATATCCTCCAGTCCAACAGACAGACGGATGAGGTCTGGTGCGATGCCTGCCTCCTTCAGTTGCTCATCGGAGAGCTGACGGTGTGTGTGGCTGGCAGGGTGGAGCACACATGTGCGTGCGTCGGCAACGTGGGTTACGATGCTTATGAGCTTCAGCGAGTCCATGAACTTTACCGCTGTGGCACGGTCGCCCTTCAGTCCGAGTGCTATCACGCCGCATGAACCATTTGGCAGGTACTTCTGTGCCAAAGCATAGTCAGCATCATCCTTCAGACCGCTATACTGAATCCATGCCACGCGTGGATCGTCGTGCAGGAACTCAGCCACCTTCTGGGCGTTCTCGCAGTGGCGCTGCATACGCAGGTGCAGGGTCTCCAGTCCCAGGTTGAGCAGGAAGGAGTTCTGTGGTGCTGGTATTGAGCCGAGGTCGCGCATGAGCTGTGCTACGAGCTTGGTGGTATATCCCATCTTTCCGAATGCCTTGGTGTAGGTCAGCCCGTGATACGACTCGTCTGGTGTGCACAGACCAGGGAACTTCTCTGCATGAGCGTCCCAGTCAAAGTTGCCGCTGTCCACGATACAGCCGCCCACCTGTGTGGCATGTCCGTCCATATACTTTGTGGTGGAGTGGGTAACGATGTCGGCACCCCACTCAAATGGACGACAGTTGATAGGAGTCGGGAATGTGTTATCGATGATTAGTGGCACCCCATGCTTGTGTGCAACCTTTGCGAACTTCTCTATGTCGAGGATCTTACATCCTGGGTTGGAGATCGTCTCTCCGAACATAGCCTTGGTATTTGGGCGGAAAGCCTTGTCAATCTCTTCCTCTGATGCCTCCTGACTAACGAAGGTACACTCTATTCCGAGCTTTTTCATAGTTACGCCGAAGAGGTTGTATGTGCCACCGTATATCTCGTTGGATGTCACAAAGTGGTCGCCAGCCTGGCAGATGTTGAACAGCGCATAGAAGTTGGCTGCCTGTCCGCTGGAGGTCAGCATGGCTCCCACGCCGCCTTCCAGTGCTGCTATCTTCGCAGCCACATAGTCGTTGGTCGGATTTTGCAGGCGAGTATAGAAGTATCCCTCTTTCTTCAGGTCGAAGAGGTCAGCCATATCGTCTGTACTGTCATATTTGAAGGTTGTACTCTGAATAATTGGTAATTGGCGTGACTCGCCATTCTTCGGTTGCCATCCTGCGTGGATGCATTTCGTTGCAGTCTTCATAGTGTTTTTTACTTATTGTTGCATTGTCTTATGTATACAGGTATCTCTTGATGCTCTTCTTTGGGGTCTTTGCAAACTCCTTGTCGTGTAGACGAATTTCGGAGATTTTGCAGAAGTGTGGGATAGAGGCGTTGAGTTCCAGTCGGTTTTGCTCCATGACACTCATGAGGTCTTCTTGGGTGAATCCCATAGACTTAGCTTCCTCCATGTCCGGATATACCAGTGCTACAAGTTTCTCGCCATGTTGTATCACCACACTCTCGCTGACCATCGCCATTGAGTTGAGCTTGTCCTCAATCTCTTCGGGATAGACGTTTTGTCCGTTGGCTCCGAGCAGCATGTTCTTGATGCGTCCGCGGATGAATACGTGTCCGTCTTCATCCATTGTTGCAAGGTCGCCAGTGTGATACCATCCCTCCTCGTCGAGTACGGCATTGGTGGCTTCCTGGTTCTTATAGTAGCCCAGCATCACGTTGTCGCCTCGTGTTATAATCTCGCCAGGAATCTCCTCTGGGTCGCTGCTGGCGATGCGCACTTCCATGCCGTCTACGGCTGTACCACACGACATTGGTTTACAGTCTTGGTAGTCGCTATATGTTATGAGTGGTGCACACTCGGTGGTGCCATAGCCCACTGTTATAGGGAAGTCTATCGCATGTAGGAAGGCCTCTACCTCCTTGTTGAGTGCTGCGCCTCCCACGATGATCTGGTAGAAGTTGCCACCAAAGGCTGCCTTCACCTGCTCGCATATCTTTTGTTTCACCACCTTGCTTATCACGGGCATGTTCATAAGCAGCCTGACGCGGTTGGTCTGAACTATCGGGAATACATGCTTACGTATGATCTTATCAATAATAAGTGGCACAGCCACGATAAGACATGGTTTGACTGTGGTGAAAGCCTCGGCAATAAGCGACGGACTTGGCAGACGTGTAAGGAAGAATAGATGCATGCCCTTGAAGAATCCGAAGAGGAACTCCACTGCCAGTCCATACATGTGAGCCATAGGCAGTATACACACCATGTTGCCATTGTCGGGCAGGTATATGCCCAGTCGGTTCATACAGAAATTGATGTTGCCCATGATGGCACGATAGGGTAGCATCACACCCTTGGAGAATCCCGTAGTACCACTGGTGTAGTTGATCATCGCCAGGTCTTCTGGCTTGTCGATGTGGTATTCCACATGTTCCTGATGGAAGTATTTGGGATATTTCTTGCCAAACATGGCGTTGAGGTTCTCTCTGGCGTATGTCAGCTTCTCTGAGCGAGAGACGATGAGTGAATAGTCTGGTATATAGATGATGCCCTCCAGTCCTGGCATCTCATCGGCGTTGATGGTTGTCGATACAATGTCGCCTACAAATAACAGCTTTGCCTCCGAGTGGTTCACTATATGATGTATCTGGTCGGCTGTGAACTCATGTTGTATTGGCACCACCACCGCTCCGTACGACAATGTAGCGAGGAACGCCACCGCCCAGCATGAGCTGTTTCTGCCGCAAAGGGCTATCTTGTCACCCTTCTCTATACCACTATTCTCAAAGAGTATATGTAGTTTCTCAATTTTGCGAGCTACGTCATGATACTGAAGAGTTGCACCTTTATAGTCAGTCAAGGCATCATTGTCCCAATTCTTCTTAATGCACTCCTGTATTTGGGCGTTGAAGCTGTTCTCAATATTCATATTTTTTGCACAAAGTTTCAAAATTTGTGCAAAGGTACGATTAAGCGAGCGAAATACAAAATAAAATGGTTTTTATTTTTATTTTCGAGTGCAAGTACCTTATCTAAAGGTACGATTAAGCGAGCGAAATACAAAATAAAATGGTTTTTATTTTTATTTCCGAGTGCAAGTATCTTATCTAAAGGTACGATTAAGCGAGCGAAATACAAAATAATGTGTAATTTTTTTGTATCGCCTTTATTTTTTTTCTCTCACCCTTTCTTTTATGGCGCATGCGACAGTATGTGCGGTGGTCCATGCGGCTTGGAAATTGAAGCCGCCTGTGATGCCGTCGATGTCGAGCACTTCGCCGGCAAAGTACATGCCAGGCACATGTCGGCTCTCGAGAGTTGACGGGTTAATGCTCTTCAGGGCGATGCCTCCGCAGGTGACAAACTCCTCCTTGAAGGCTCCCTTACCCGTTATCTGGTACTCGTCGTTGGTGAGCATGTTTGCCATACGATTTATTTCCTTAGCGTTCAGACTCTTCCATGTGCGGTTGGTGTCACCCTTGAACATCTGTGTCAGCAGATAGTCCCAAAGGCGTTGTGGCAGATCGAATGGTCGGTAGTTATGTAGTTGTTTCTGGGGATTATTATATATAATGTGCTGCAGTTCATCCCTGACGTCACCAACACCCACCCAGTTGATACATAGTGGTAGGCGGTAGTTGTTGTCGTGTAGGGTACGTGCCTCGTGGCTTGACAGTTTCAGTATGGCGGGTCCGCTCAGTCCCCAGTGGGTGATAAGCAATGCACCGTCTGAGCGGTACTTGTGTCCAGGGATGTATGCCGTAACGTTCTCAACGGCAGTCCCCATGAGGCTACGTAATGCTTTGTTGTCAATATTCAGCGTGAACAGCGAGGGCACGGGGTCTACAATCTCGTGTCCCATGTCCTCCAGCCATTTCAGCCCTTCTCGTTTGGGTGATCCGCCAGTACAGACGGCTGTGAAAGTCGGAGCCTCATATCTCTCCGAGTGGGTAACCACTCTCACTCCCAACCTCTGTGCCTCTTTCATGAAGCAGTCGATGATGGTATGTGAGTCCTGTGAGGCAGGGAAGACACGATGGTCGGGTTGAGTCATAAGAGATACACCGTGACGTTCGAACCAGTCGCATGTGTCCTGATGGCCAAATCCCTTGAACAGTCGTTTCAGTAGACGATGGCCGCGAGGATATACCGTAGAGAGGTCGTTAACATCATCAAAGGTGTTTGTGAGGTTGCATCTGCCGCCTCCAGAGAGTTCCACCTTCCTGAGCACTCTGCTGCTGCGCTCAACGATGCATACCTCCATCTCAGGTACCATCTCTTTCAGGTTTATCGCAAGGAAGAACCCCGCAGCTCCACCGCCGATGATTGTGGTTTTGAGCCTACCCCTATCCCTTCCTGGTGGGAGGGGGACTGGGCCACTTCGTGGGTTTGTATTCCAGCTTGTATCTTGCTGAAAAAGATCTGTTTGGGGTTGCTTTGACAATTCTTTTATGAACCTCATCAGTTTAGTCGTTTCGTAGGGTAAATCTAACCTCCGAAGGAGCATTATTCCCTTCCCTTTGGGAGGGGATAGGGGTGGGCTTCATCAAACCGCTCGTATGCGTTGACGATACGAGTCACCAGTTTGTGTCTTACGATATCCTTTTTGTTGAGTTCCACCACGCCGATGCCCTCTATTCCCGAGAGCACTCGCAGAGCCTCCTTCAGTCCGCTCAGCTGCGACTTCGGCAGGTCTATCTGTGTCATGTCGCCCGTGATGATCATCTTCGTGTTCCATCCCATACGTGTGAGAAACATACGTAGCTGAGCAGGAGTAGTGTTCTGAGCCTCGTCGAGTATGACCACAGCATCTGAGAGTGTCCTACCGCGCATGAAAGCGAGCGGAGCTATCTGTATCACATGCTTCTCCATCATGTCCTGCAGCTTCGTGGCAGGCAGCATGTCCTCCAGTGCGTCGTAGAGCGGCTGCAGGTAGGGGTCTATCTTGTCCTTCATGTCGCCAGGCAGGAATCCCAGCTTTTCGCCAGCCTCTACCGCAGGTCGCGACAGTATGATACGCTTGGCGGTCTTCTCCTTCAGAGCTTTCACGGCGAGGGCTATGCTCAGGTATGTCTTGCCCGTTCCAGCTGGTCCTACGGCAAACACCATGTCGTTCTTCTCAAACTCGTCGATGAGGCGTTGCTGGTTTTCCGAGCGCCCCTTGATGGGTCGTCCCGTCAGACTGTATACCACCACGCCCTTTACGGCCTCTTCCTTGGTCTTTTGTCCCTTCACGATGTCTACTATGTCCTCGTCGCTTATGGAGTTGAATCGTAATACGTGCTTGCGCATCACTTCCAGGTTCTCCTCAAACTGCGCCATCTGTTCCTCGTCGCCCAACACCTTCACCACGTTGCCTCTGGCTATGATGCGCAGTTTCGGGTATAGCGACTTTATCACCTGTAGATGACCATTGCCTGCCCCGTAGAGCATCACGGGGTCAATGTCTTCCAATACGATGTGTTTCTCTGTCAAAATATTATTTGGTTTTAGTTTGCTGCAAAAGTACACATTATTTATTTATAATGCAACATCTTCTTGCAATAAACGTACAAAAAACACATGCCTCATTTTCCCCATCTTTTTATTCTTTATATCCTAATTGTCCTGGCAGGCGGAGTTTTTCCTTCTGCGGGAAGGTCGCTTCGTAAGCCTCAAAGGCCTCAGGGTTCTCGTCGGCCACGAAATAGCC
>ONCJ01000022.1 GCA_900316295.1 uncultured Prevotella sp. | reverse complement strand
CCCATCTCCTTAACCTCTGGCAATGCCAGTACGTCATTAAGCTGGGCGATGAGCTTCTTGATGGCAGGAATGAACTCAATGAGTCCCTCTGGGATGATGACTGTACCGAAATTGTTACCATCAGCAGCACGATTGGCTACTACCTGAGCGATATAGTTGACTATCTCGTCGAGACTCTGCTCCTTAGCCTCCACCTCCTCAGAAACGAGGCAGATGTTTGGCTGGGTCTGCAGAGCACACTCCAAAGCAATATGACTTGCCGAACGACCCATCACCTTGATAAAGTGCCAGTACTTACGGGCGGAGTTGCAGTCGCGCTCGATATTGCCGATAAGCTCAGCATATGTCTTACATGCTGTGTCAAATCCGAATGAAGTCTCAATCTGATCATTCTTCAGGTCTCCATCGATAGTCTTAGGACAACCTATCACTTGGACACCATAGTTCTTTGCAGCATAATACTCAGCCAGAACACAGGCATTGGTGTTAGAGTCGTCGCCACCGATGATTACGATAGCCTTGATGTCGAGCTGACGGATAATCTCAAGACCTTTCTCAAACTGATCAACCTTCTCAAGCTTGGTACGTCCGGAACCAATCATGTCGAAACCACCGGTATTGCGATACTCATCGGCAACCTCGGCTGTAATCTCCATATAGTTATGGTCTACAAGACCACCAGGACCGAGGATAAAGCCATAGAGACGGTTGGCTGGATTGAGCTTCTTCAGGGCGTCGAACAGTCCGGTGATGACATTATGTCCACCTGGAGCCTGACCACCACTAAGGATAACGCCTACATTCATTTGCTGCGAGTTGGAACCATTACCAGGAACAAACTCTACGAGCGGCATGCCGTAGGTGTTAGGGAAGAGCTGCTTGATCTCTTCCTGATTGTCAACACTCTGAGTTGGTTCACCCTCCTTCACCGAAACTGCGCCCTGCAGGGCTTTTGGCAGTTTGGGCTGATAAGAGGCTCTCGCAATTTGCAAAGCACTTTTTTTCATAATCTTAACAGAATAATTATCAGTATATAAATTAACGTAATTGTCTTCTAAATGAGTTGCAAATGTACTCATTTTCTCCGATAAATTGAAATAAAAACGATATAAATTAAAATTATTGAGTTTTTTTCTCAAACATTTTTCCTTATTCCATATTTATTTATTATATTTGCATCATTAAGATTACATCCAGATACATTATGTCAAACAGAAGAAAACTAAAAAAGACCATTGAGTGCATTTGTGATGCCCTCTTTGCGGATTGTATCGCGATTGCGATGTATGATGGGAAGTCAAACAAGGACAATACAGACTCTGTCCTGACATCCGTCATTACTATTCGTGAGAATTACGTAAGACGAATTTCCCATCCAGAACCAGGAATGCCTGCAAAGGTATACTTCAAGGATTTGGTGGAGAAATTTAAGGTAGAAGCCCTCGGGGTAATTGAACAAATTGAAAGCATGGTGGAAAGCTAATGCGTAATTGAAGATTATGACACAAAAATTCTTTCAGTGGCTCTTGTACAAAAAAATGGGATGGACCAAAAATATTACGGTGGACCATCCCAACAAATACATAATTTGTATGGCGCCGCATACAAGCAACTGGGACTTCGTTATTGGACAACTATATACGAGGGCTGAGGGCGTGAAGACCAACTTCCTGATGAAGAAAGAATGGTTCTTCTGGCCTCTTGGAGTAATTTTCAGACGATGGGGAGGCATACCCGTATACCGGACTAAGAAGACCAGTATGACCGACACTCTCGCCGAGACTGCCAAAGCATCGCCAGAATTCAGACTGTGTATCACACCAGAAGGAACCCGATCTGCTAATGCCGAATGGAAGAAAGGATTCTATTTTATTGCATATAAGGCACAGATACCAGTGCTGTTGTATGGCTTGGACTATGCGAAAAAAGAGATTGTATGTACCAAATCTATCATACCAAATGGCAACGTGGACAATGAGATGATAGAAATACAGAGATATTTTAAGGATTTCAAAGGAAAACATCCTGAGAAATTCCTGATAGGAGACATCAAGGAATGAGAAGATTTTTAGGCATAATTGTTGTATGTCTGTGCCTGAACAACATGACACAGGCGCAAACCTCCGTCAAAAACGATACCGTAAAAACGATACTGAAAGATTACTTCGCTAACTACAAGGCTCAGGACACAAAGACAGACAAGCCCATCCCACTGCAAGACTACTCACTCGACGACTCCCTTAGAACGCTACTTATCACAGCAGGTGTACCCTTTACATATCAAGAGTTTACGCCACAATCGGTAAAGAAAATCTATAAAGACGTAAAGGCTGCCCTGCCCCACCCCTACGACAAGTATGATATCACCATATATTCAGGTGGGCAACCAATAGAGAAATATATCCCCAACTATCTGGCTGAGAAACGAGATGAGTCAAGGGCTTGGCGACATATAAAATATGACGGCAAGCCATGGGTGAGCAACATGTCAACGCCACGCCATATTACTCATGGGCTAAGCAACCGACACATTACGGTATGGGCAAGTCACGGCAGATATTATGACAACAGTAAACGCAACTGGCAATGGCAGAGGCCAAACCTGTTCTGCACAACCGAAGATTTGTTCACACAGACGATAGTCGTACCATTCCTCATACCTATGCTGGAAAATGCAGGAGCTGTGGTGTTCACTCCTCGTGAACGCGACTGGCAGAAAAAGGAATATATAGTTGACAACGACACGCAGGATACAACATCACTCTTTACGACCAACGGGACATGGACTACTACCGAAAAGAGCGGATTTGCATATCATAACGGCACATATTCCGACAGAGAGAACCCATTTCTACAGGGTACGGCACTGAAGACAGCCACCACCTCGTCGCACAAAGACATCTCGCAGGCATGCTATCAACCCAACATAGAGTCGGCTAGCAAGTATGCGGTATATGTGAGCTATCAGACAGAGCCTGAGAGTGTAGATGATGTTTGCTATACAGTATACCACAAAGGACAAGCCACAATATTCCACGTCAACCAAAAGATGGGTGGCGGTACATGGGTATATCTTGGCACATTCGACTTTGACGCAGGATGTAATGAATACAACAGGGTTGTCATCGACAACCGATCGAAACAAGACGGTATTGTAACGACCGATGCCGTTCGTTTTGGCGGAGGCATGGGCAACATAGTCAGAGGAGGACAGACCAGTGGACTGCCACGCTGTCTTGAGGCTGCACGATACTACACCCAATGGGCAGGAGCACCTTCCAATATTGTTAGTGTCAACAACGGAGCATCTGACTATAAGGACGACATCAACTGTCGTTCGCTCATGGAAAACTGGATAGCAGGCGGCTCGTGCTTCGTGCCAGAGACTAACGGACTTGGAGTGCCCATAGAAATGTCACTTGCCGTACATAGCGATGCAGGTGTCAGCCTTACCGATGACATTGTGGGAACACTTTCTATCTGTACTACAAAGAACGACGACAAAAGAACAAGCAAAGAACTACTCGGTACTGATGTGTCACGCATGGCTTCACGAGACTTTGCCGACGCTCTGCTCACAACCATCTATCGAGACATGAAACACCACTATGGCAAGTGGACACGTCGCTCGTTGTGGGACAGAAACTACAATGAGACTCGCAGACCAGAAGTGCCATCGTCAATCATCGAAACCCTGTCTCACCAGAACTTCATGGACATGAGATATGGACATGACCCTAACTTCAAGTTCAATCTGGCAAGAGCTATATATAAGGCGGTGTTAAGACAGAACGCATCGATGCATAACACCACATACGTAGTACAGCCGCTCCAACCAAAAAATTTCCATATCGAGCTGACATCGGGCAACAAGGCCACGCTGCACTGGTCGCCACAGGAAGATGTGCTGGAGGAGAGTGCTACACCGAGCTCATATATAGTATATACCGCTACTGGCACTATGGGATTTGACAATGGAACAAAAGTTACCAGTACGAGCATGTCGATAGACTTACAACCAGGAGTGGTGTACCACTTCAAGGTCACAGCATGTAACAAAGGTGGCGAGAGCTTCCCGACAGAGACGCTGTCTGCATGCTATCAGGGAAGTAACGCGAAGGATGTGCTTATCGTGAACGGATTCCAACGACTGGCATCGCCGGCTATCGTCAACGATGACGTCATGCAGGGCTTTGACATGAATGATGACCCCGGCGTACAGTATGGAAGAACGGCTGGATGGGCAGGCAAACAAACCAACTTTGACAGGACGAAGGCAGGAAAAGAAGGATCTGGCGCACTTGGCTATTGTGGAGATGAATACGCGGGTGTGTTTGTGGCTGGCAACGACTTCAACTATGTCAGCACGCATGCTGACGCTATTGCCTCTGCCAAGATATATAATATTGTGAGCTGTTCGAGGGGCGCATTGGAAAAAGGTGAGGTAACACTGGAGAGATACGACTGTGTTGACATCATCATGGGACTGGAACGTAACGACGGATATTCACTAAAGTCATATAAGACATTTCCAACCAAACTGCAGGAACAGTTGAGAAAATACGCCAAAAAGCATGGTAACATACTAATCAGCGGTTCGTATGTGGCATCAGACATGACCGCACCCAGCGAGGTGGCTTTTCTACAAGAAGTACTAAAGGTAAACTATGCTGGCACGGAGAAAGAGAACCAACTGAGTAGAATCAACGGCTTGGGCAACATCTTTGACATATACCGCACACTCAACGAACGCCATTACGCAGCAACCGCCCCCGACGCACTGCATGCTGTAGGCAACGGGTTTGGAGCTATGCAATATGAAGACGGCAGACTGGCAAGCGTAGCCTACAAAGGTAAGGACTACAGCTGCTTCACTGCAGGATTTCCGCTGGAATGTATCATCGAGGCAGAAAAGAGAAATGCAATCATCAGAGGAATCATGGCATTCCTAACTAAATAATGATTCCATAACTAAACATATAAGACAATGTACCAAATAGAAGCTAACATCTCAAAAAGTAAGTACATAGAAGTGAGTGACGAACATCTGGAAACAATAAGAAAATACTCACTTCTAAAGGATCTCATTGACAGCAACGGCATCGTAGATGAGAGTGTGGTTGAGAAATTACGTCTGAACGTACGCTCACTATTAGAATCAAGCACAGGCCAAGACAAACAACTGCTCGACCTGTGCTTGGATGTTGTGTATCATAAATATATGAAGGCGTATGGTCTACACAAACTGATACTCCTCTTTGTCAAATGGAATGAGGAGCATCCCGTTAGTATGACTCCGACTCCGCAGGAAATGTAGAATCCTTGACTGCACGTACATAGTCGCCAACGCCATCGGTCATCACCTCTGCCATATTTGCAAATATGCGCAGGAATTTTGGTTTGAATCCCTGATTCATACCCAGAGCATCAGCATATACCAGCACCTGTCCGTCGCAACCATTGCCCGCACCGATACCGATGGTGGCAGCCTTGACCTGACGGGTCACTTCTGTAGCAAGTGCTGCAGGAACCTTCTCAAGTGTAATGGCAAAGCATCCAGCCTTGTCCAACGCAAGAGCGTCGCTTATTAGTTTCTCAGCCTCAGCCTCATCCTTAGCACGTACGCCATAACCACCAAACTTATGAACGCTCTGTGGCGTAAGACCTAAATGGCCACATACGGGGATGCCGGCATCAATGATACCCTTAATGGTATCAATAATCTCTATGCCTCCCTCTATTTTCAGAGCGTCTACCCCACTTTCCTTCATTATACGACAAGCGTTCCTGATGCCTTCCTCGCGAGAAATCTGATAACTACCAAAAGGCATGTCACATATTATCAATGCACGCTTAACACCATTAGTAACACAACGAGCATGATAAATCATCTGATCGACAGTCATTGGCAATGTAGTGGCGTTGCCAACCATGATATTAGAAGCAGAATCGCCGATGAGTATGCTGTCAACTCCTGCAGCATCCAAGATAGATGCTGTGGTGTAGTCGTATGCTGTAAGCATAGCTATCTTATCACCATTCTGTTTCATCTCAAGAAACCTCTTCGTCGTAATCTTTTTCTGATCTGTTATCAAATATCCCGCCATATTTTCTATAATAAATTCTTCTTAATAAAATTTAGGGTGCAAAGATAGTACATTATAATATTATGGCGGCAACGAAGAGAAAGAAAATAACAAACATTTCACAAAAATACATTAAAAAAAAGCACCATAAGGAAAAATTACGCATTACGCATTACGCATTACGCATTATTTTCGTACCTTTGCACTTTAAAAACGATTAAGGATAATAAACCGAATATGAGTAATCAAGATAACAATAATTTTCAGATGATAGCCGATTACGGGGACGATATCGAACTGTTGCTCAAACAACCTGTTCCAGAAAAGGCGATACCTGTCCTTGCTACACGCAACTTGGTAGTCTTCCCTGGTGTTATCACGCCAATTCTCATAGGTAGAAGTGAAAGCCTGCATCTGGTTTTAGATGTAGAGAACTTCAAGCATGGCAGTGACACCATGCTGATTGTTCCACAAAAGGACCCGAGAATAGAGCACCCTACAAAGAAGTCCGACCTCTTTGAATACGGAATATATGCAAAGCTCATCAAAGTGCTGGACGTGCCAGGTCAGGGCAACACAAAAACTGCCATCGTCCAGGGATTATGTCGCTGTAAGCTGACATCTCTTTCATTCTATGACACATATTTCATGGGAGAATGTGTCAAGATGGACGAGATTATGCCAAATTCTAAAGACAAGGAGTTCTACACAGCTTTTGAAGATTTCCATAGTACAACTGTGGAATATATCAGGAAGCATGATGACATACCCAATGAGACACAATATGCATTAGAGAATATCACAAACGCTATCGTAGCTATCAACTTCGTATGTACTACCCTGCCGTTTAACATCTCTGACAAGATGAACCTCTTCCTGGAAGATAGCATTAAAGATCGCTTGTTCCGCCTGTTAAGAATCTTGAGTCGTGAGATACAGCTGTTACAGCTGAAACAGGACATACGATCGAAGACAAGAGAGGATCTTGACGAGCAACAACGCGAATACTTCCTGCAACAGCAGATCAAGAACATCAAGGAGGAGCTCGGTAATGGCGATGGTTCACCTGAGAGAAAAGAGTTAGAAAAGAAAGCCAAGAATAAGAAATGGTCGAAGGATGTACAGGCTGTATTCAACAAGGAGCTTGACAAGCTGGACACTCTCAATCCTCAGAGTCCAGACTTCAGTCTGCTACTGAACTACCTGCAAACGATGGTGTCGCTGCCGTGGAATGAATTTACTAAGGACGACCTCGACCTGAAGAAAGCCAAGAAAGTGCTCGACAGAGACCATTACGGCATGGAGAAAGTCAAGGAACGAATACTTGAATACATCGCTGTACTACAACTACGTGGCGATCTGAAATCACCTATCCTATGTCTCTATGGCCCTCCAGGTGTCGGCAAGACCAGTCTGGGAAAGAGCATCGCCGAAGCAATGAACAGAAAATATGTGAGGATGTCGCTCGGTGGTCTGCATGACGAAGCCGAGATACGTGGTCATCGCCGTACTTACATCGGGGCAATGCCTGGACGTATCATTAAGAATATCCAAAAGGCAGGTTCGTCAAACCCCGTCTTTATTCTTGACGAGATAGACAAGGTTACACAGAACACCATCAATGGAGACCCAGCTTCAGCCCTGCTCGAGGTGCTTGACCCAGAGCAAAACAATGCCTTCCATGACAACTACTTGGACGTTGACTTCGACTTGTCAAAGGTATTGTTCATCGCTACAGCCAATAACCTCAGCACAATTCCACGTCCACTACTCGACCGAATGGAGATAATTGAGGTTAGTGGCTACATCACCGAAGAGAAGATAGAGATAGCTAAGCGCCATCTCATTCCAAAAGAGAAAGAAAATTCCGGGCTTAGCAAGGACAAGAAATTGACATTCAACAAGAGCGCTATAGAGAAGGTCATTGAACAGTATACTCGTGAGAGTGGCGTCAGACAATTAGAGAAACAGTTCAATAAGGCACTGCGCAAACTGGCATTCAAGAAAGCAATGGACTATGCGCTGCCCTACTTGAAGATTACACCGAAAGAGATCGAAGATCTACTCGGCAAGCCACCATTCTATCGTGACATCTATCAGGGCAACGACTATGCCGGAGTGGTGACGGGTCTTGCATGGACCAGCGTTGGCGGAGAGATCCTCTTCATAGAAACTTCACTGTCAAAAGGTAAGGCTGGCAAACTGACTCTAACAGGTAATCTGGGTGACGTTATGAAGGAGTCTGCTGTCATTGCCCTTGAATATGTGAAGGCACATATAGACACCCTCGGTGTTGACTATCGCATCTTCGAGCAATGGAACATACATATACATGTGCCTGAAGGCGCCACTCCAAAGGATGGTCCATCAGCAGGCATCACTATCGCCACATCTATCGCTTCAGCGCTGACTCAGCGCAAGGTGCGCAAGAATGTTGCCATGACAGGCGAGATAACATTGCGCGGGAAAGTACTACCTGTAGGTGGTATCAAGGAGAAAATACTGGCTGCCAAGCGTGCAGGCATAACGGACATAGTAATGTGCTGTGAAAACAGGAAAGACATAGAGGAGATACCCGACAAATATCTTAAGGGTGTGAATTTCCATTATGTAGAAAATGTACGTGAGGTGTGGGACTATGCTTTGACTGATGAGATTGTCGACAATCCTGTAAATCTCACTGTCGAGGAAGAAAAAGAGAAGAAATAATGACATTCGACCTGCGACATACCGACCAGAGCTCTGATGCCAGAGCAGGACTCATCACTACCGATCACGGAACGATAGAGACTCCTATCTTTATGCCAGTAGGTACATGTGGTTCTGTCAAAGGTGTACACTTCAGCGAACTTCGCGAACAGGTAAAGGCTCAGATCATTCTTGGCAACACCTACCATCTATATCTGCGTCCTGGATTGAATATACTGAAAGATGCTGGCGGACTGCATAAGTTCAACGGATGGGAGCGTCCTATATTGACAGACTCTGGTGGATTTCAGGTATTCTCGCTTACAGGTATCAGAAAACTTAAAGAGGAGGGGTGCGAGTTTCGTTCACACATTGACGGCTCGAAGCACATCTTCACTCCAGAGAACGTGATGGATACTCAAAGGATTATCGGTGCCGACATCATCATGGCATTCGACGAGTGTCCTCCAGGTCAGAGCGACTACACGTATGCTAAGAACAGTCTGCATCTGACCCAACGATGGCTTGACAGATGTGTCAAGAGATTTCAAGCTACCGAGCCACTCTATGGTTATCGTCAGTCGCTCTTTCCCATCGTCCAAGGATGTACCTACAAAGACCTGCGACGTGAGGCTGCAAAATATGTCGCAGATAAGGGAGCCGATGGTAATGCCATTGGCGGATTGGCTGTAGGTGAGCCCACCGAAGTAATGTACGAGATGATTGAGGTGGTCAACGAGATACTTCCTAAGGACAAGCCACGTTATCTAATGGGGGTAGGTACACCACAAAACATCCTTGAAGCCATAGAACGCGGAGTCGACATGTTCGATTGTGTAATGCCTACACGCAACGGACGCAATGCCATGCTCTTCACGTATGAGGGTACCATGAACCTTCGTAACAAAAAATGGGAAAACGACTTCTCACCAATCGACCCTGACGGATGTTATACCGACCAAGTATATACCAAGGCCTATCTGCACCATCTTTTCAAGGCACAAGAGCTCCTGGCAATGCAGATTGCAAGCATACACAACCTTGCTTTCTATCTGAGACTGGTGAGTGACGCACGTCAACATATAATACAAGGTGACTTCACACAGTGGAAACGTGGTATAATAGACCAACTGGGACAACGGAGATAAAAAATTGTTATGGACAGAAAACTGATTAGAAAGCTACACACACCGTTACGCATCCTCAGAACAGTACGCAACAGGATGGGATGGCTGGTAACACTGTGGCACTGGCTACGCCCGAAACTGGAGTGGCTGCTACACAAGCTTAGTTGGCTTCATCCACGCCGATACATCAGCATCCTCGACTGGTACATCATAAAGAAGTTTATCGGTACATATATCTTTGCTATCGCATTGATTATTTCCATCTCCATTGTCTTTGACGTCAATGAGAACCTGGCCAAGTTCAGTCAATATCACGCCCCTCTCAAAGCTATTGTCTTCGACTATTACGCCAACTTCATTCCATACTTCGCCAACCTCTTCAGTCCATTGTTTGTTTTCATTGCTGTGATATTCTTCACCTCCAAATTGGCTGGTAACTCTGAAATCATCGCAATGCTTGCTGCAGGAATGTCATTCAAACGACTTATGCGACCATACATGATCTCATGTGTGCTCATCTCAGCCACGACATTCTATCTTGGTGCCTATGTGATACCTCATGGCACGGTGGTAAGACAGAATTTCGAAACAATGTACAAAAACAAGAAACGTAACACTTCTGCTGAGAACGTACAACTACAGGTGGACGAAGGTGTCATAGCATACATACAACACTATGACAACAACTACAAACGTGGTTTTGGTTTCTGTCTGGATAAGTTCGAGAATAAAAAGCTCGTAAGTCACATGACAGCAACCGAAATACAATATGATACCATCTCCGACTCCAAATACCACTGGAAGGTAACTAACTGGAAAGTAAGAAAACTTGTAGGACTAAAGGAGCAGATAACAAGCGGGACAAAGAAAGACACAGTGATACTTATGGAGCCTACCGATCTGGTATACTCTAAAGGGCAGCAAGAGACATTTACCTCTCCACAACTACTCGACTATATATCCAAGCAAACATCACGCGGATCAGGCAATGTAGTGCAATATGAGGTAGAATACCATAAACGCATCGCTATGTCATTTGCTTCATTTATCCTTACCACGATAGGATTGTCACTCTCATCACGCAAGCGTAAAGGTGGTATGGGACTATATCTTGGCATCGGACTGGCACTGAGTTTTGCTTATATTATGCTGCAAACAGTCAGCTCCACCTTTGCCATCAATGCCGACACGCCACCAATACTGGCAGCGTGGATTCCAAACATTATCTTTGCATTTATAGCATACTACTGCTATAGACATGCACCCAATTGATTTTTATATTATGTATTTCGACGAATTAGACCTTAATGATAACGTGCTTGATGCGCTCTATGACATGCGCTTTGACACCTGTACCCCAATACAAGAAAAGTGTATCCCAGAGATACTTAAAGGCAAGGATGTGTTAGGCATCGCACAAACAGGTACCGGCAAGACTGCCGCATATCTGCTACCCATACTGAGCCGACTGGCGGATGGTGGTTTCCCTGAGGATGCCAACAACTGCGTCATTATGGCTCCTACACGTGAGCTGGCTCAACAGATCGACCAAGCAATGCAAGGCTTCAGCTATTATCTCAACGGAGTGAGTAGCATTGCCATCTATGGAGGCAATGACGGTAATCGATACGATCAGGAGCTGAAGAGCCTGACCATGGGAGCCGATGTGGTCATTGCAACACCTGGACGACTCATCTCTCACATGACAATGGGTAATGTAGACTTCAGCAAAGTATCGTTCTTTGTACTTGACGAGGCAGACAGGATGCTTGACATGGGTTTCTCGGATGACATCATGAAGATTGCGAAGACACTTCCTGACAAATGCCAAACCGTGATGTTCTCAGCAACTATGCCAGATAAGATCGAAGAACTGGCACATACACTTCTCAAAAACCCGACAACAGTCAAGATTGCCGTTAGCAAACCTGCCGAGAAGATTAAGCAGGAGGCTTACGTATGCTATGACACTCAGAAACTCGAGATTCTGAAACAACTCTTCCGTCAAGGCGACCTCAAACGTGTCATCATCTTCTCGGGTAAAAAGCAAATGGTGAAACAGATACAACATGCGCTGCAAAGGCTACGTATCAATAGCGGTGAGATGCACTCTGACCTCGACCAAGCACAACGCGACGAAATGATGTACCAGTTCAAGAGTGGCCAAATCGACGTACTCGTCGCAACTGACATTGTAGCCCGCGGCATAGATATTGACGATATCGCAATGGTAATCAACTTTGACGTGCCTCGCGACGCAGAAGATTATGTCCACCGCATAGGGCGCACAGCACGAGCTGACCGCGACGGGCGAGCCATTACTCTGGTCAACCCTGACGATATACGCTACTTTAAGGATATCGAGCGATTTCTCGACAAGACCATCGACAAGGTAGCTGTTCCAGAAGAACTTGGAGAAACTCCCGAATACAAGACTGCTAATCGGTCTGCTAAGAAGACTCGTCGTGACAACCGCAACAAGAACGCTCATCGCAGAAAGCCTAATAAGAATAAAGAGGTAAGGGATGAGAAGCGCGAGTACAAAAATAATGGCAATCACAACCCCGAAAAAAGCGAGACCAAACCCAATAACAGTCATAAAGGCGAACCACGAGAGGCTAAGAACAACAACAATCGTAATGGCAATCCCAACAAATCTCGCAACAATCGTCGCCGTCCTTCACGTAATGACAAACCGCAAGCCACACAAGAGTCATTGAGAGCAAAACGTCACAATAATCCCAAACAAACTCAACCAATGAAAGAAAATAAGGTTGAAAACAAGAAAGGAATAAAGAATTTGCTTCAAAAACCGCTCAAATGGCTACGTTCTAAGTTTTAAAACTGACTTTTTTCTACTTTTTTCATAAAAAAGATTACATTTTGTTTGGAATTAAACAAAAATGTTATAACTTTGCAACCGAAATCGAGAAGAAACTATCCTCTCACCGCCCCAAATGCATAGCAAAGACACATTATTTATATTTATAATACAACCAAAAAAGTAAAAAGATTATGAAAGCAGTAGAAGTTGTCGAGAAATTGAAGCAAAGATTTCCCAACGAGCCGGAGTACATTCAGGCTGTAAGTCAGGTATTAGGAACTATTGAAGATGAGTACAACAAGCACCCAGAGTTTGAGCGTGCTAACCTCATCGAGCGCCTGTGTATCCCCGATCGTATTATTGAATTCCGCGTAACATGGGTAGACGACAAGGGTAACGTACAGACAAACATGGGATACCGTATCCAGCACAACAACGTGATTGGTCCGTACAAGGGAGGTATCCGCTACCATGCATCAGTAAACCTCTCCATCTTGAAGTTCCTCGCATTCGAGCAGACATTCAAGAACTCACTCACCACACTGCCAATGGGTGGAGCTAAGGGAGGTTCAGACTTCTCTCCACGTGGCAAGAGCAATGCTGAGGTGATGCGTTTCTGCCAGGCTTTCATGACTGAGCTTTATCGTCACATTGGTCCAGATGAGGACGTACCTGCAGGCGACATCGGTGTAGGTGGTCGTGAGGTGGCCTACATGTTCGGCATGTACAAGAAGCTCACACACCAGTTCCAGGGTGTACTCACTGGTAAGGGTCTTGAGTTTGGCGGTTCGCTCATCCGTCCTGAGGCAACAGGTTATGGCAATGTATACTTCCTCCTGAACATGCTGAAGACACGTAACATTGACATCAAGGGCAAGACTGTATTGGTATCTGGCTCTGGTAATGTTGCTCAGTATACAATGGAGAAGCTGATCCAACTCGGCGCTAAGCCTGTGACATGTTCTGACTCTGATGGTTACATCTACGATCCAGATGGTATCGACCGCGAGAAGCTTGACTACATCATGGAGCTGAAGAATGTTGAGCGTGGACGTATCAAGGAATATGCAGAGAAGTATGGCGTGAAGTATGTTGCAGGTGCTAAGCCTTGGACAGAGAAAGCTGACATAGCACTGCCATCAGCAACTCAGAACGAGATCAACGGTGAGGCAGCACAGGCTCTTGTTGACAATGGAGTTATTGCAGTTAGTGAGGGTGCGAACATGCCTTCTACTCCAGAGGCTATCAAGATCTTCCAGGATGCTAAGATACTCTATGCTCCAGGTAAGGCAGCTAACGCAGGTGGTGTGGCTGTATCAGGACTGGAGATGAGCCAGAACTCTGAGCGTCTGCACTGGAGCCGCGAGGAGGTTGACCAGAAGCTCAAGGACATCATGTTTGACATCCACAGCAACTGTGTGAAGTACGGAACTGGTGCTGACGGATATATCAACTATGTTAAGGGCGCTAACGTAGCTGGATTCCTCAAGGTAGCAAAAGCAATGATGGCACAAGGCATCGTATAAAACTATAACTTTATCATGAATTTGAACGAGTCTTCCGCTGTGATGTGGAAGACTCGTTTTATTTTTGTTTCTCATACTACTTTGTTTTCTAAAAAAGAACTTCTTATTCTTGCTTAAAAGAAAATCGCATTTTTCTTTTGTGTTGTTCTCACTTCTTTGTATCTTTGGGGCGTGATAAAGCCAGTCCGCATGGGCTGGGCGGGTCATGACATCGTTGGATACAGTCCCAGACTATCGCACAACCGAGCCCTCGCGACTCCCCGTGCCTTGTGGGACGAAGGACGTTTTCTTGACGTTATCTTCTTTCGTCTCAACTTCGCAACTTGAAACTTGTTAGGAAGATACCGCAGCGAAGCGTTCATGCTGGGTGTATTATACCCGTATGTGCATAAGTCGCTAATGACTTATGTTCATACATATATATAATACGCGTTGGCGTGGGCTGGCTGAGTTGCTTATCCTTAACAAGTGGCAATGCGAAGGCCGAGACGATGGGATAAGCAACGGAAAGTTTCTCCCACGTCTTTTTGTTTCCATAAACTAACCATTATTATTAACAAGCCGAAGTGGGGAGAGCGATAGGCATATATGAATAAATTATGTTTAGCCGTAATCGATTAAATAATGACAATCAAGCCTCTATAGGGGAATGTATTTACGATCCAAACGTTTTCCTCAATTGCATAAATGCAATCGTAGAATAAAAAAGCTAATAGTTATTGATGAAAATGACGAAAAGTATTCAACAGAAGACTTCGACTTATATGGAAGTTTAACTAAACAAGAAATATCATGAAACACATCAATTTTACATTTCTCCTGACCATACTCATGAGTATGGTAGGAACCCTGTCCTCTGCTTACGATATACAGGTTGAGAATGCTGACGGCAGGACAATCTATTACAATTATGCGAACAACCAAACTGAACTTTCTGTTACTTATCGAGGTGCAGATAAATATTTAGGCATAATCAATATCCCTGAGTCTGTAACGTATAATGGTACCACCTATCCTGTTACGAGTATAGATGCAGGTGCGTTCCGTGATTGCTATGACCTTACCTCAGTGAAAATTCCCAATAGTGTTACGAGCATCGGTCATTATGCGTTCCGTGATTGCTATCACCTTACCTCTATAGAGATTCCCAATAGTGTTACGAGTATAGGTGATTATGCGTTCCGTGGTTGCTCTAGTCTTACCTCAATCGAGATTCCAAATAGTGTTACGAGTATCAATAGTGATGCGTTCGAAGGTTGCTCTGGCCTTACCTCTATAGAGATTCCCAATAGTGTTACGAGCATAGGAGATGATGCGTTCCGTGGTTGCTCTGGCCTTACCTCTATAGAAATCCCTAATAGTGTTACGAACATAGGTGGTTATGCGTTCTATGATTGCTCTGGTCTTACCTCACTAACAATTGGAAATAGTGTTACGAGCATAGGAGATGATGCGTTCTATAATTGCTCTGGCCTTACCTCAGTAACAATTGGAAATAGTGTTACGAGCATCGGTAGTTATGCGTTCTATGATTGCTCTGGCCTTACCTCTATAGAAATCCCCAATAGTGTTACGAGCATCGGTGCTTATGCGTTCCAAAAATGCTCTCGCCTTACCTCTATAGAGATTCCCAATAGTGTTACGAGCATAGGTGTTTCTGCGTTCTATAATACTGCATGGTATAATAATCAACTAGATGGGCTGGTGTATGCAGGAAAGGTTGCGTACGAATACAAAGGTACAATGCCAGATAATACTGCAATAATAATAAGGGAAGGTACTTCAGTAATCTCAAAGGCATGCTTCTCTGATTGCTCTGGCCTTACCTCTATAGAGATTCCCAATAGTGTTACGAGCATCGGTGGTTCTGCGTTCTATAATTGCTCTGGCCTTACCTCAGTAACAATTCCTAATAGTGTTACGAGCATCGGTGATTATGCGTTCCGTGGTTGCTCTCGCCTTACCTCTATAGAAATTCCCAATAGTGTTACGAGCATAGGAGATCAAGCGTTCTCGTATTGCTCTGGCCTTTCCTCAGTAACAATTGGAAATAGTGTTACGAGTATAGGTAGTTCTACGTTCGGTGGTACACATCTAAACTCTGTGACTATAGGTGTGGGTGTCCTGAGTATAGACAGCAACGCGTTTGGTGATAAACCAACAAAGGTGATTTGGCTTACTAACACTCCGCCTGATGGTTATGCCAAAGCAGCGGGCACAGTAAACTATGTCGCAAATAACTTGTATACATCGCTGAGCAACAAGACGGTATATCCTTATCTCAGTTCTATGTTTGAGGTCGGTGGCGTGAAGTACGTTCCTGTGAGTCCGTCGGAGAGAACTTGTGATGCTATAGATTGTTTGTATGATGCCTCGGCAGAAAACATAAATATTGGCAAGACGGTATCGTATAGAGGAATCAATATGACTGTAAATGAGGTGAAACCATATACGTGCTATCAGAATAATAAGATCAAGGAGATGGATGTAAGGTTTGGTGGTAATCTTGGTTCTTACGCCTTCTATGGATGTACAGGGCTTCAGTCTGCTACCATAGCCAATGAAGGTGATGTGGGAGCTAATGCCTTCTATGGATGTACAGGGCTTCAGTCTGCAACCATAGCCAATGAAGGTTATGTGGGAGCTAATGCCTTCTATGGATGTACCTCTCTTAAAGACGTAGCTCTTTCTAACAAGGGGTATGTTGGAGAGCAGGCATTTAAGGATTCTAAAATTACGGGCACTCTTACAGTTGAGAATACTGGAAATATTGGAGCAAATGCTTTTAAGAATGTTACGGGCTCGTATACTGCTACAATAAATAATAGGGGTACAATCAATTCTTATGCTTTTACAGGCAGTACAGGGCTAACCAGTGTGGAGATAGGTGATAATGTGACATCTATAGGCAATTATTCTTTCCAAAACTGTAGCAATATGTCAGTGGCTTCTCTTGGAGAGAATATAATATCAATAGGTGATTATGCCTTTGATGCCTGTTCAAAACTTCAAAGTGTTGATATTCCTGATGCTGTCACAAGCATCGGTAGTGATGCTTTCCAAAATTGCTCAGGCATGAAGACTGCTAAGGTGGGAGCAGGCGTGACATCTATCAATGCATATACTTTTGCTGGATGTACGTCTCTTGCAGATATGCAGATTGGAAGTAATGTGAATACCATAGCAACGTATGCTTTCTCACGCTGCCCTTCTTTGCCAAGCATATTTATTCCAAAAGCGACGACTATGATTGGTAATAATGTCTTCAAAGGATGTACCAGCCTTAAAGAGGTGGTGATGGAGGATAGGGATGACGACACGGTGTTAGCTCTCGGTTCCAATGGTTCTAATCCCTTATTCTACGATTGTCCTCTTGACTCTGTATATATCGGTAGAAAGATTTCATATAGTGCAACGAGCGATAAGGGCTATTCGCCTTTCTATGGGAACACTTCTTTGTCGGCAGTGGGCTTTAATGATAACCTAACAGAGATACCTGCCTATGCGTTTGCGGGATGTAGCAAGTTGAAAACAGTTGATTACCCTGAGAGTTTAAAGACAATTGGAGAGAGTGCTTTTAGTTCATGTATTGGATTTACGGAGGTTGTCATACCTAATAGCGTAACTTCACTCGGGAGTAAATCCTTTGAAAATTGTACATCTATGGAATCATTTACCGTTGGTAGTAGCGTGACAAGCATCGGACAGGAAGCACTAAGCGGCTGCTTTGCCTTGATAAATTTGGTAAGTACAGCAATGGTTCCTCCTGTATGTAGTACGAATGCATTAGCAAGCATCAATAAATTTGACTGCACCCTGACCATCCCTCAGGGTACTCTCGCTCAATACCAGGCTGCCGACCAGTGGAAGGAGTTCTTCTTTATCGAGGAGAAGGACCTCTCAAGTGTCAATAATATCACGATGGATGATGGTAGCAAGCAGGAGATAGTTGCTACCTACGACCTCAATGGACGCAGGACCACAGGTCTTCAGCGAGGAATGAATATCGTGAAGCTGAAGAATGGTGAGACTTGCAAGGTCGTGATTAAGTGAGGAAAAGCCAAGCTTGCTTGAGCTTTTCCGAACGTGAACGAGCTCGAACGAAGTTCAAGGTCGTGGTGAAGTGAATTTATTATCTATATTCATCAGCCGCAGCTGGAATTTACTAATCCAGCTGCGGCTGATGCTGTATGGTGAAAATCTACTTTCTCTTTTGGCTTTATTGCTTCTGCTACCTATACTTTGTTTTCTAACACTATGAAAACAACAAATATATAGAGTATTTCTCTCAAATACACGAATTTTTCATTATCTTTGCAGGCGATTTGAGAAATCAAGAAAAAAAACAATAATGACACAAACAATTCAAAAGACTTTGAGGGACTCTGCCGGTATGAGGTGGACTGCCCTACTGCTGCTGGCTCTTGCGATGTTTTGCAGCTACATTTTCATGGATATCCTCTCACCTATCAAGGATCTGATGCAGGAGACGCGCGGATGGGACAGCGAGGCGTTTGGAACCATGCAGGGAGCGGAAGTATTCTTAAATGTATTTGCGTTCTTCCTGATTTTTGCCGGTATTATTCTGGACAAGATGGGAGTACGCTTCACGGCGGTACTCTCTGCGGCAGTGATGCTCATTGGAGCAATTATCAAGTGGTATGCTGTGAGTGAGGCTTTCATCGGCAGTGGACTGGAGACATGGTTTACTAATAACTTAAACTACATTCCACTATTCGACGAACTTGGTGTGAGTCCATTCTATGAGGGAATGCCTGCTTCGGCAAAGTTTGCCGCTTGCGGATTTATGATTTTCGGATGTGGATGTGAGATGGCTGGCATCACCGTGAGCCGCGGTATTGTGAAGTGGTTCAAGGGACGCGAGATGGCTCTTGCCATGGGATCAGAGATGGCCTTGGCGCGACTGGGCGTTGCCACATGTATGATCTTCTCCCCCTACTTTGCCCGTCTTGGTGGCGCTGTAAGCGTTTCACGCTCTGTGGCATTTGGTGTAGTACTGATGTGTATCGCACTGATTATGACAATAGTATACTTCTTCATGGACAAGAAGTTGGACGCTCAAACAGGTGAAGCTGAGGAGAAAGACGACCCGTTCAAGGTTAGCGATCTGGGCAAGATACTCACAGATAGTGGTTTCTGGCTTGTAGCCCTGTTGTGTGTACTTTACTACAGCGCTATCTTCCCATTCCAGAAATATGCAGTCAACATGTTACAATGCAACCTGGACCTGACCGCACCAGCATCCGAATCGTTCTGGGCAAGTTCGAGTGTGACAATAGTTCAGTATGTCATCATGCTCGTAGTAGCTGCCGCTGGCTTCGCAAGTAACTTTCAGAAAACAAAGGGAGCAAAATACGGTCTGCTTGCCGTATCTATCATTTCACTCGTGACATATTGTTACATGGGATATATGCGCCAGTCGGCTGAGAGTATCTTTGCCGTATTCCCATTGCTGGCTGTATTGATAACCCCGATCCTTGGTAGCTATGTCGACCATAAGGGTAAGGCTGCGTCTATGCTTGTACTGGGATCGTTATTGCTAATTGCCTGCCATCTTACATTTGCATTTGTATTACCTGCATTCAAGGGCAACAATATCGGTGGCATTATCACCGCATACATGACCATCCTGATACTCGGAGCTTCGTTCTCACTGGTACCAGCATCGTTGTGGCCAAGTGTTCCAAAGCTGGTAGACGCAAAGGTAATCGGTTCGGCATACGCTCTTATTTTCTGGATTCAGAATATCGGACTGTGGCTCTTCCCGTTGCTTATAGGCAAGGTGCTCACAAAGACAAATCCTGGTATTGACGATCCAACAAAGCTCGACTACACCGCTCCACTTGTGATGTTGGCATCACTCGGTGTCGCTGCCCTGATATTGGGATTGATATTAAAGGTAGTGGATAAGAAAAAAGGTATCGGCCTTGAGGAACCGAATATCAAATAATAGCCTGCTTGATGTGTGATGCCAACGGCATCACACATCATATATTTGAAAGGAAATTATAATACAGATCGGCTATCCACGATTTACCAGCAAGAACAGCCCTGGTAATCTCAGCACAAAGCAGCAAACCAACAATCACAAGAAGGATGAAAAGGACGGAAAAGCTGAAAAATATCACCAAGTCGCCATAGCTATGCTTCTGCTGGTAACTGTTCAGTTGGGATGACATGCTTTGGACACGCTGACGAAATGATACATGATTGGCTGAAGTCTCACCCACCTGACATATCAACTCAGAAGAGCACTGAGGACAATGACACTTCACCTTACCTGTATATTGTGACTCAATGGTGAACACCTTGCCACACCTATTACATCTAATCTTGTACTGCATGGTGCAAAAGTACAAAATATTTCTTAATTGATCATACCCTATGCGTAATAATCTTTCAATATTGATTCCCACATACAATGACCAATGTACTGAGTTGGTCAGAGTACTTGCTGCACAATTGCATTCGATGGGCAACGATATACGATGGGAGATTATTGTAGCTGACGATGGGAGCTATGATGAAGAAGTACTAAGGAAGAACAGGGAGATTGGCAATATTGACGGTTGTAAATTCATAGAAAGAAAGCAAAACTGCGGCAGGGCGGCTATAAGAAACTTCCTGGCAAGTCAGGCTCAACACGACACATTATTATATATAGACTCTGATATGACTATCGTCAGGAATGACTTTGTGAAGAAATATCTCACAAGTGACGCACCGGTAGTCTATGGAGGATACGTCGTTGCTGGCAAAGACGACAGTCTGAGATACAGATACGAAAAGGCTTGTGAGAAATATCACACGGTGGAATACAGAAAGAAGGTACCATATAAGGACTTCCACACCAGCAACTACATGATAGAAAAGGCTATTATGACTGCTCATCCGCTTGACGAAAGGTTTACGAAATATGGATATGAAGATGTGCTCTACGGCAAGCAACTACAAGATGCTGGTATAGAAATAGTACACATAGACAACCCCACAGGCTTTGCTACATTCGAGAGTAATGCCGAATTTATAAGAAAGACCGATGAAGCCATTGCCACATTGTTGCAATTCAGGCAAGAATTGTCGGGCTATTCCCGTCTACTTGCAATGAAAGAACGAATGGAGAAGGCGCATATAGCTGGCTTCGTAAGAGCTATCGGAAAATGTATCATTCCCATATTACGCAAAAACCTCTGCCACAAGAATGGGGCATCTTTGTGGCAGTTACGCTTATACAAAATATTCAAGATTGCCTAATATACCTTCAACCTGTCACCTGCTGTCAGTTGATAGTCTGGTTGAAGATGATTCTTCTCGTACAGACTCTTCAGTCGGATGCCATATTTCTGGGCTATGGAATACATGCTCTCGCCCTGTCTGACGATGTGCATCTTTCCCTTGAAGCTCTTATCTGCCTTTGATTGCTTCTTGCGCAGGTATATGATGTCGCCGTTATTCAGCACTTCTTTGTGGTGGCGTTCGTTATATTTTGCCAGTTTCTTATAACTGATACCTACCTCTTCACCTATTGACTTGAATGTGTCGCCAGTTCGAGCGACAACATATAGGTTCTTGTTCCATGCATAAATCCTATGCATTCCACCGACGACAGCACCAGTATTAACGTCAGATATATGACTATTTACCTTCTGTTTCCTGCTCTCTACCGTTTCTTTTGCCTCGTCGAGGTCGTCCAGATTGTACAGTTCGATGATTTCTATCAATCGCTTGGCATACGTAGGACTCGTGGCATATCCGCATTTTTTCAGTCCATGCGCCCACCCCTTATAGTCAGTTCTGTCAAGAGAGAATAGCGGCTTGTAGTGCGAACGCTTAACAAGAAAGAGACTGTGGTCCTCAAAGCTCTCCAGCGGATCGTCGTAGACGCGGAAGCATTCTCCGTTAAGGTCGTCATCGTGATTCATGGTGCGCCCCTCCCATCCGTGACATTTTATTCCGAAATGGTTGTTGCCCTTACGTGCCAGGTCGCTCTGCCCTGCCCCACTCTCCAGTATGGCTTGCGCCATTGTGATGCTGGCGGGAATGCCATATTTGAGCATTTCCCTTATGGCAATACCTTTGTATTGGTCGATGTATGACTGATAACGGGAATTCCATTTAGCGTTTTGTGCAATAATGTTTTGCGACAAAACAATCATGAATAGCAATAATACTGCCAATCTTCTGTTCATTCCCATCGTGTTATCCATACATTCAGTTGAGTTGATGATTAAATTCGGGCCGTTTCGAAAAGTAATATATTATATATTGGTAAGTAATATATGATATATTACTCGGTAATATATGATATATTGGTAGGTAATATATGGTATATTACTTTTCCATTAGGTAGATATTGCATTATAACAACGTACATATTACTCTACGAAACGGCCCAAATGATTTACTTGAAGTAGCGTTTCAGCAGTCCGGCGAAGCCTGCTCCGTGGCGAGCCTCGTCCTTGGCCATCTCATGAACGGTGTCGTGGATGGCATCAAATCCCTGCGCCTTTGCTTCCTTAGCGATGCGGAACTTGTCCTCGCATGCGCCTGCCTCAGCAGCGGCACGCTTCTCCAGATTGGTCTTAGTGTCCCAAACACATTCACCGAGAAGTTCTGCAAAGCGGCTGGCATGGTCGGCTTCCTCGAATGCATAGCGCTTGAAAGCCTCAGCTATCTCGGGGTATCCCTCGCGGTCGGCTTGTCTTGCCATAGCCAGATACATACCTACTTCGCCACACTCTCCATTGAAATGGTTGCGCAGGTCGCTGATCATCGACTCTGGAACACCCGGGAGTTTGCCATCACCGAGATTGTGCACGGTAGCGTAAGTCACGTCGCCATCTTCCTTCAGCTCAGTAAACTTGCTTGCTGGAGCCTTACAGATAGGGCACTTCTCTGGAGCCTCTGTTCCCTCATAGATGTAGCCGCAAACGGCACAAATAAACTTTTTCTTCATAATGTTTAGTATTAGTATTATTTCAGGTGTCTTCTTAGTGCGGGCACCTGATTGCCGATTTCTATTGCTAACAACCCAGCTACGATGCGAGCACCTATCTGGTTGTAGTGTGTGTTGTCCTGTCTGCCCTTTGGATATGCCGGACATTCGCCTGGTGAATATATCATGTGCAACTTCTTGCTGCCCTCGGCACCAAGTCCCTGCTCAAGGTCTGACGTCACTTTGTTGGCATCAATGAATGGTACTCCAAGTTCCTTGGCAATGGCACGAGGCACTTCCCTATAGGCTCCGTGGGTGTCTATGAGAGTGTCTCCACCACCTTTCAAGTCGTCGCCACCTTCAAAAGCCTTGTCGCGCAGCCCCTCGTCGTCGATCACCTTGCCCGTAGGAGCACTAAAGTTACGGCGAGCCACGCAGTTCAGGAGTATTGGATTGGCTCCCTTTGCCTTTGCCTCATTGACATAGCGACGCAGGTTATTGTCGAAAGAGCCGCCCACCTCGGTATATCGTTTAGGGTCGTTCTTCTTTTCGTCATTATGGCCAAACTGTATGATGACATAGTCGCCTGGCTGCAATTCATCAAGAACTTTCTGCCATCTGCCTTCATCAATAAAGCTTTTAGTAGAGCGTCCGTTTACCGCATGATTGCTTATCACCACCTCATCATTGAAATATTCAGACAGCACCATGCCCCATCCTCTCTCTTGCTTGCCACCAGTAGTATCCTTGTTTGCCATTGTAGAGTCGCCCACCATGAATACCCTGACAGGCTTTGTGTCAGTAAACGCACAAAGAGCCAAAACGCATATCAATGATAATAACAACTTCTTCATAACTATATTTTGACGAAATTACGACGTTATGGTTTAAGACTTAACTACCGCGATCAGCTCATCTGGGGTGACAAGCTGTTGTTCTCCAGTGGTCATGTTCTTCAGAGTAAACTTGCCCTGCTGCATCTCATTTTCTCCGGCAAGCGCCACAAAGGGTACAGCCTTGGCATTGGCGTAGCTCATCTGCTTCTTCATCTTCACAGCATCGGGGTACATCTCGGTACGTATTCCCGCTTGTCTTGCCTTTGCCACAACTGGCAGACTATACTGAGTCTCTGCCTGCCCGAAGTTGATAAAGAGCAACTGAGTACCCGTGACGCTATCTTTAGGATAAAGGTCCAGCGCATTGAGCACGTCAAAGATGCGGTCAACTCCGAAAGATATACCTACACCACTGATACCTGGCATACCAAAGATACCTGTGAGATTGTCGTAGCGACCACCACCAGTGATACTGCCTATCTGTACGTCGAGTGCTTTCACCTCGAAGATGGCACCAGTATAATAGTTCAGTCCACGTGCCAATGTCAGGTCGAGCTGTATCTCGTTTTTCAGAGAAGAACCGAGTGCTTCTAGTATGAAGCGTATCTCCTCGACGCCCTTCTGTCCTGTCTCAGACTCGGCGAGTACACCCTGAATAACAGAAAGTTTCTCTTCGTTGGTACCTTCCAGCGTGATAATCGGCTGAAGTTTGGCTATCTGGTCGTCTGAAAGTCCGTCCGCCTTGAGTTCGGCGTTGACGTTCTCCAGTCCTATCTTGTCCAGTTTGTCGATGGCTACCGTTATGTCGACTATCTTGTCAGCAGCACCTATCACCTCGGCAATACCTGTCAGAATCTTACGATTGTTGATCTTAATCTGTACCCTGACACCAAAGCGACTGAATACAGTATCGACAATCTGCATCAGCTCTACCTCATTGAGTAATGAGT
This sequence comes from uncultured Prevotella sp., assembly GCA_900316295.1. Lineage (GTDB taxonomy): Bacteria > Bacteroidota > Bacteroidia > Bacteroidales > Bacteroidaceae > Prevotella. Next base: position 19,170 of record ONCJ01000022.1, on the reverse strand, counting down.
CTGATCCAACCACGTCGCCATCAAACTGATAGAACTCACGATAACGACCCTTTTGCGGACGGTCGGCACGCCATACTGGTTGTACTTGATAACGCTTAAAAGGTAGTTGCAACTCTTCACGATGCATCACGACATAACGTGCAAAGGGAACAGTAAGGTCATATCTGAGTCCTTTCTCGCAAAGACGGGCTGCCAGACGTAAAGTGTTACGTTCTGTCAACTCTTCGTCTGACACCTTGGACAAATAATCGCCTGAATTGAGAATCTTAAAAAGCAGTTTGTCTCCCTCTTCTCCATACTTTCCCATAAGCGTCTGCAGACTTTCCATCGCAGGTGTCTCAATCTGCTGGAATCCATAAAGCGAATATACTTCGCGTATAGTGTCGAAGATGTAGTTGCGCTTCGCCATCTCTACAGGGGAGAAGTCGCGCGTACCCTTGGGTATGTTTGGTTTGTTTGCCATATCTCTAACTGCTTATTTCCTGATAATAGTCTGGTCTCTATCTGGACCGATAGAGATGATGCTGATAGGTGTCTCCAACTCTTTCTCAAGGAAGGCAATATAGTCGTTGAAGGCTTTCGGGAACTGCTCTTCGCTGGTAAAGCCAGTCATATCGGTCTTCCATCCATCCATCTCCACATAGACTGGCTCGATACCATGCTCAATGTCGTATGGGAAATGGTCTATCTGTACGCCATTCTGCTTGTATGCGACACATGCCTTGATGGTATCGAAACCGTCGAGCACATCGCTTTTCATCATAATAAGCTGAGTGACTCCATTCACCTGAATGGCATATCGCAGAGCTACGAGGTCTATCCAACCGCAACGACGCTCACGACCCGTTACTGCTCCATACTCATGACCAAGGTCACGTATCGTCTTGCCTGTCTCATCGAACAGCTCCGTGGGGAACGGACCTGCACCGACACGAGTACAATAGGCCTTCATGATACCATACACCTCACCTATCTTGTTTGGACCGATTCCCAGACCCGTACATGCCCCGGCACAAATGGTATTGGAGGAGGTGACAAACGGATAACTTCCGAAGTCTACATCAAGCATGGTTCCCTGAGCACCTTCGCACAGGATGCTCTTACCCGAGCGTAGTATCTGGTTGATCTCATGCTCGCTATCAACAAACTGGAACTGCTTCATGTATTCAATGCCCTCCATCCACTTGGCTTCAACCTCGTCAAATCCAGCAAAATCGTCAAAGTCGAGTGCCTTCAGCATGTCGAGATGACGCTGTTTGTGGGCTTCATATTTTGAGCTGAAATCAGAAAGAATATCTCCGACACGCAGACCATTACGGCTTATCTTGTCAGTATATGTAGGACCAATGCCCTTGCCTGTGGTACCCACCTTATTCTTACCTTTCTGAATTTCGTATGCACGGTCGAGCAGACGATGGGTTGGCATGATAAGATGGGCTTTCTTTGAGATATGTAATCGAGTCTTCAGATCATGACCACTTTTTTCCAAGTCCTTTGCTTCAGACATAAAAAGGTCGGGAGCTAAGACCACTCCATTACCAATAATGTTTACCTTGCCCCCCTGGAAGATACCCGACGGAATGCTCCTGAGAACATATTTCTGTCCCTCAAACTCGAGAGTATGCCCAGCATTGGGTCCTCCCTGAAAACGAGCTATTACGTCATAACGCGGTGTGAGCACGTCAACAACCTTACCTTTACCTTCGTCGCCCCACTGGAGTCCCAGCAGAACATCAACTTTTCCTGTGTTCATCACTTGCTTGTTGTATTTCTGTTATGTTTTGAATTTTTCTTTCTCGTAAGCTTTGCCTGGCACTTTGAGCAGATACCATATATATATAATGTGAAACCATCCTTATTGAAGCGTTTCAGTCGAGTAGAACCGATAGCCTCAGCTATAGCCTTGGAATGTACTTCCGACACGCTACCGCAAATGGTGCACACCTGATGTATATGGTCCTCATTGTTATAACACGACTCGTACTTTGTTTGTCCGATAAACCGATGCCTCGTAATGAGGCGTAGCTTGATGAACAATCGCATCGTATTATACAATGTAGCCCTCGATACTGGAAAGTTTCTCGATTCGAGCAGTTCGTTGAGTTCCTCAATGGTAAAGTGCCCGTCTATCGAGTAAACTGCATCCAGAATGGCATATCGCTCGGGAGTTTTGCGCAAACTATTTATCTCCAAATAGTTAGTCAGGATATCCCACACCTTCTTTTTGACAAATTCTTTTGCCACCTTTGTTACTGATTATAATTCGCACAAAAGTACATATTTTTCGGAAAATACGCACCGAAAAGTTAGAGAAAAAACGTTAAATGCCCTACTCTGCCACCATATCTGACACTTCTGGCAGAGCTTTTCTGACCAGCATGGCATACTCTGAGCCCTGATTGGAAAAGCGAATAAGACTATTCAGGGCTGCTTTTCTTATCGAAATATTCTTATCACTTATAGCCACTCCAGCCTGGTCGAGGTACTCATTGATACCCATCTCGCTCAGTTCTTGTCCCTTGACAAACAAGCGTGCGATGAGATTAAATCCAGCTATCTGATAGATTGGTTCTGAACGGGCTATCCATTGGAAGGCAAGAATAGGAGCATCTGACAGATATTGGAAGAGGTTGAATACTGCTATCTCGGCAATTTCTTGCGACGGCATCTGCTCCATCCATAGCTCTGCCATATCCTTTTGCATCTTCTCAGATGGCATTATCATTGTTGCCAATATCTTACACTCACGTGTATTTTCCTTCCAAAGTGCGATGGCAAGTCGTTCGTCCTTGCCATATTGCTTCGCCATTTCTGTAAGATGCGGCAATTGGATACCCCAGTTGACGAAATACGACAATCCCTTATCGCGCATCGACTGGGCTGTGACACCATTCATATACGACCTGAACGAATGCTTTATCTCTCTTATCTGGTCATCCAATGAGTGTTCCATACTCTATGCTATATCTTGTCATCTGTTCAACATAACTCTCTGAATAGTCGATGCTCACATCCGTTATGTTACCATCATTATCTTTCACCAACGACAATCGGGGATTGATAAAACCCTTGTATGGAGCAAGATTGAGAGCTTTGTAACGTTGTAGGATCTCCGTATGCAATATAGGGTCAATGGTGACAGCATACTTCTCGACGATATTCTTTGCCGACTCATAGTCCCCCTCACTTTTTATACGCTGTATCTCGGCAAGCAACTGAGCAAAACATCCTCTAAGAGCCGCATAGTCGTTGATTCTTACGTATGTCTTACCATTATTCTTAATGAGTTCTACCGCTCCTCCAGCATGCTCAAGAGTCCACCTTGCTATCAATGCTCTGTTGCGCATGTGTGCCTCTTCAATCTGTTTTCCAGACTCGATACGTACCAATTGCGTCATCAGACCATTCATCATGTATGAATAGTAGTTGGCTTTATAGGCCTCTGCTGAAGGCAGAAGCCCTAAATCAACCATTTTCTTATCCGCAAGATAATATAGTCCGAATAGGTCAGCACGCGCTTCCTCGATAGTATTGCCGTATGCCTTCAGAGCATCTGGATCAACGCCGTCAAGCAACTTGCCGCTACCATGTCCAAGACATTCATGCAGATCGGTATGTAAGTCATCGCAAATTGGACTCCATCTATTCAGCATCTCAATAGTTTCAAAATCTATAACAAATTCCTCTCTGAAACCGTTACCCTTAGCTGCTTCGTCATACGCCAAGGTGAGATTGCTGATAGTGACACTCTTGCTCCCATATTCGGCCCTGATCCAGTCTGCATTAGGAAGATTGATACCAATAGCTGTCGATGGATATTCATCGCCACCAAGCATGGCAGCCTGCACAACATGGGCAGAGACACCCTTTACTTTGGACTTTTTAAATCTTTGGTCGACTGGACTGTTGTCTTCAAACCATTGTGCATTGCGACTGATTGTCTCCGTACGCCTGGTTGCCTCTACATCTCTGATTTCAACAATGCCCTCCCATGATCCTTTCAGTCCTAACGGGTCACCATAAACCTCGATAAATCCATTAATGAAATCCACAAGACCATCCTGCTCCTTCAGCCACTCAATTGAATACTTATCAAAGACTTCCAGATTACCTGTCTCATAGTATTTGATCAACAAAGAAATTACCGTGTGTTGTTGCTCGTTTTCAACATATTGCAGAGCTTTATTCAACCAATACACAATCTTTGTGATTGCCTCGCTGTATTTACCACCTATTTTCCATACATCCTCACGAATACCCTCAGCGTCTTTTACTAAAGTGGAATTGAGGCCCCATGAGGGCTGATGTGGTTCGGTTGACTTTTTCTCTGCATAAAAGTCTTCGACTTCTTGCTGACTTACACCTTTATAATAGTTACATGCTGATGTCTGGATCAAGTCATATCCATCAGCCTTGTTCACTCTTTTTGGCAAAAAGTCTGGATCAAAGATGACTGGCAACAAATCCTGAATATCATGGGTGTCACATTGTTGGCAGAGCCATTCTCTACTGAATTCTGGTATAAACTTATCGCCACCATAGTGATGATAGATTCCGTTAGAGAACCAAACTCTCTTCAGATACGTCTCTAAGGCTCTAAAATTAGCATCATCACGATTACCCTCATAATTAGAGTACACATATTCTAATAAGTGGCGAATACGTAGATTGTATTCGCCAAACTGATCAAAAGTAATGTCTCTTCCAAACAACGTTGCTTGGGTCAGACAATATACAAAAAGTTTATTCCTCAGGGTGAGCGAATCGAAATCCTTCACCCTATATCTTAGCATTTGGATGTCAGCAAAACGCTCATCCTGATAGTCAAAATCGTTATTTCTTATTACCAAGTCTCTCTTCATGTTCCTTTCTATATGCACGAGGCGACTTGCCTGTGATCTTATAGAAGGAAGCATAGAACGACTGCCTGTTGGAAAAACCTACCATGTCGCCTATCTCCTCCATCGTGAGATCTGCAAATCGCTTGTCAATCAGCAAGGACATTGCGTCACCTATCCTCAATTGATTGACAAATGTAGTATAGTTAGTGTGAAACTTCACACTAATCACGGCAGAGATGTAACGAGTATTAGTCTCCAACTCCGTCGCTAATTGTTTTGCTGAATAGTTTTTTTCCTTGTACTTTTGGTCAATAACTATTTTTTCTAGTATCTGACGTCTAAGTTGTTCCATCATCTGCGCGCTGACAAGTGTGCTGTATTTTGCCACATTTTCGCGCTTCTTTGTAATGTTATACTTTGTCATTTCTAACAAATAATAAGTAGTTATAATATTGGGGCTTTTGTGTTAATGTTCTTATTTTGATAAGTTTTGCTTTAAGTATTACGTATGCAAAGTTATGGAAAAAAAAATAATCTAACCACATTTTCGAATATTTTTTGCATTAAATCACGTTAAAATTTCTGTAACAGTATACTCATTGGCAAAAATTATGTAATTTTGTACGTAAACAAAACAATATAGTATCATGGAACACAAGCATTTTGCACCATCAGAACTGATAATCAATGCAGACGGCAGTTGTTTTCATCTGCATCTGCGTCCAGAACAAATGGCTGACAAGATAATACTTGTCGGCGATCCCGCCAGAGTAAACACTGTAGCAGCCCACTTTGACAATATAGAATGTGACGTATCAAACCGTGAGTTCCACACCATTACAGGTACATACAAAGGTAAGCGCATCACATGTCAAAGTCATGGCATCGGGTGTGACAACATTGACATTGTTGTCAACGAACTCGACACTCTTGCCAATATAGACTATCAGACAAGAACCGAGATACCCAACCATCGTACTCTTACAATGGTGCGCATTGGCACTTGTGGCGGACTACAACCTTTCACTCCTACAGGTACATTTATTGCCAGCGTCAAAAGTATCGGATTCGACGGCCTTCTCAATTATTATGCTGGACGCAACCAGGTGTGCGACCTGCAACTCGAAGAGGCCTTCAAGGAACATATGAAATGGAATCCTATCAAGGGAGCACCATACGTAGCCGTTGCCGACAAAGAACTGATCAGTCAGATAGCACAAGACGACATGGTGCGTGGATACACCATCGCATGCGGCGGATTCTATGGTCCACAAGGACGCCAACTGCGTGCAGACATTGAGGACCCCAACCAAAACGAAAAGATAGAATCATTCGAACACGACGGGATGAAGGTATGTAACTTTGAAATGGAATCATCGGCTCTTGCTGGTCTTGCCTCTCTGCTCGGCCATCGCGCCATGACTTGCTGCATGGTTATTGCCAACCGATATGCCAAGGAGATGAATACCGAATACAAAAACACAATTGACACCTTGATACGAAAGGTGCTTGATAGGATCTAAACACACATGGTTACATTTGAAAGCGACTACAATAACGGAGCACATCCTACAGTGCTCCGCTCTCTGATAGACTCTAACGACAAGAAAAGTTCTTCGTACGGTTCTGACTACTGGAGCCAAGAAGCACGTGAAAAGATCAGACTGGCATGTCAATGTAACAAAGCAGAAATCTTTTTCCTTGTCGGTGGCACACAGACAAATGCTACGGTCATTGATGCTATGCTTCCGTCTTATGGTGCTGTCATTGCTGTAGAGACTGCTCACATCAACGTCCACGAATCAGGCGCTGTCGAAGCTAACGGCCATAAAGTGATAACACTTCCATCACACAATGGTAAAATGTCTGCAGAAGATCTCAAGCGTTATCTCGAAAGATTCTTTGCAGATCCCACATGGGAGCACATGGCTGTACCAGGGATGATATATCTCACCTTTCCTACCGAACTGGGAAGTGTCTACTGTTCACACGAAATAGCAGCCATTTACGAATTGGCACAACAATACTCCATGCCGCTGTTCATCGATGGAGCACGACTGGGATATGGGCTTACGTCTGAAGGATGTGATTTCGACCTGCCGTGGCTTGCTCGACATTGCGATGTATTCTATATCGGCGGCACCAAGGTGGGAGCTCTTTGTGGCGAAGCAGTTGTCTTTACCGATAAGGCTCCAAAGGGATTTTTCACGACAATAAAACGGCATGGCGCACTATTAGCGAAAAGCAGACTGGCTGGAGTTCAATTCAACGCCCTGTTCACCGACAACCTATATCTGACTATCTCACGCCATGCCATCAACATGGCAATGAAGATGAGAGAAATATTCATTCAGGCAGGTTTTGAAATCAAAGATTCTCCGACAAACCAGCAATTTGTCGTTCTCAATAACGAGCAAATGAGAAAGCTGGCAACAATGATACTCTTTGAAACGTGGGAACCGATAAATGAAGAATACACCCTATGCCGTTTTGTAACCAGCTGGGCTACAACCGATGACGATTTGAAAGAACTGTCTAACGCACTACAATCATTATGAACAGTCCTTATTTAGATCCAAAAGATATCACCGTCGATTCATCTGCAACAATATGTGCTCTCGCTACTGCACAAGGTGGAGCTCTCGGAATAATACGTATAAGCGGACCAGCAACAATTCCCATTGTATGTTCCGTTTGTAACAATATTGCTCCATCGACACCACCAAACTCTATACGATACGCTAACATAATTGATACAAATGGTGAAGTCATTGACGAAGTATTGGTATCTATCTTTCATGCACCTCATTCATATACAGGCGAAGATTCCGCAGAGATCTCTTGCCACGGTTCGCGATACATATTAAATAAGGTATTAGAACTACTCCTAAAGCGAGGATGCCGAATGGCAAATCCTGGTGAATATACAATGCGAGCCTATCTTAATGGAAAAATGGATCTCTCACAAGCCGAAGCCGTAGCCGACCTCATCGCATCAACCAATCAGACTACACACCACATAGCCATGAGTCAGTTACGGGGAGGCATCTCCACAGAGTTATCCAAACTACGCGAGAAATTACTGAAACTGACATCCTTACTGGAACTTGAATTAGACTTCTCTGACCACGAAGAACTGGAGTTTGCTGACCGCACAGAATTACTTGAATTAGCTAAGACTATAAAATCACATATCAGTCACTTAGAAGATACATTCGAAACTGGTCAAGCCATTAAACAAGGAATACCAGTAGCTATCATCGGCAAGACCAACGTGGGTAAAAGCACCCTACTCAACCAGTTACTACACGATGAGCGTGCTATCGTCAGTGACATCCACGGAACCACACGTGATACCATAGAGGACACCATTGACATACACAATGTCACTTTCAGGTTTATTGATACTGCAGGTATACGCAACACACATGACAAGATAGAAAAAATAGGAATCGAACGAACCTTTCAGACAATCAAAAAGGCACGTATCATACTATGGCTAATCGATTCCCAGCCAACAACTGAAGAAATAGATGAAATTACTTCATTGTGCAACAACAAAAAACTAATTATTATTCAAAATAAAATAGATAAAAAAGAAAGTTCCTCATACACACTACCACCTACCCTTTCTCCAGTCATAAGACTATCTGCCAAAGAAGGCTATGGTTTGGACACTTTAGAACAAGCCATTTACCAATCATCCGACATTCCTGAAATCAATGACGGCGACGTTATCATCACCTCACTACGACATTTGACGGATTAGAGATGCAACTAAGCAGCGATCTGATTGCAGAGGATCTACATGCCGTTCTCACTCACCTTGGAGAAATCACAGGTGGCGAGATTACAACAAATGAAGTTCTTGGAAACATCTTCCAGCACTTTTGCGTGGGAAAGTGAAGCCACGACAAAGAGAATTGTAAAAGCAGCAAAAATAAGACCGTACCCTCCCATTTCCAAATGTTATAGTTTATGCTTATCTTTGCTGATTTTTCTTTAACGTCCCCCAAGCTGTTCACCGAAAGATGAACTAATAATGGTTATTATTCATATTCTTTACAACGCCCATAAATAAAAGCTGATTATATTCACCTCGGATTGCAAATCCAAAAGGTCTGTCAATCCTCATTGTAACCGTTTCGGGAATGTCATCTGGTGGCGGACAACCCATAGCACAAACGACCATTGTAACGGCAGCAGCTTCAGTACTTTCTTCTTCTACAGCTATGACGCACTGTTGCTTGATTTCACTAATATGAGCTGGAAAATCGGTTATTTTAGGTAAACAATCCTCTTTGTCAAACAAATCTCCAAGACCCAAAACCGTCAGAATTTCCTTAAATGACAGTGTGTTGTCAAACTTAAAGCGTGGCATATACAATTCCACATCTTTTGTATCTATGGATTCATCCAACCAATCAAGATTGCTCATAACGTCGTTGATGTCAATTCCCTCCTTTGGAAGAACCAAGACCATACTGTATTTATATGATTTATATGGCAGTGTAATCACCTGATAATCATTGGTCTCGGCATATTCTGCATCTGCTATGTCTTGATACATCATGTCAACTTCCGATTCCGAGCCATCATAATTATGGAATAAAACGGTATCGGTCAGGCTGGAATCAAACGGATCTTCCCATTTGGCTTTCATATATATGGCATCAAGCACAACCATTAACGAGTCCCTTTCAATTCCTGTGTCAAGGGTTTCAATCATGTGGCGTGTTTTATCAGCCACCCACTTGTCAATCCAAAGCTTTGTCTTTGTGGTTTGTGAAAAGTCTGCGTTATGAGCTTCTGCTTCATAAACATCTTGTACGTATTCGAGAAAATCTTCTTTTACCGCTCCTAAATTTTTATCATACCAAACGCTTATGGCATGTGCTAAATTAAAGTCTTCATCATCATCTGACTTTACTTCACTGTTAAATCCCGATATTAAACTATCAATCTGGTCATAGATATTACTGCGTATGTCCATTCCTTGTTGAAGGATTTCAAGGATGGAACAAAGTCCTGCTGGGGAAAAAACAAAATTACTGTTGTTTTTCAGCATCAGTACTCTGGAGATATCGGAGGCAAAACGGAAGTTTGGATATGATGGATATGACATAGCATCTCCTTCAAGAGGCGGCTCTGGTAACCCCATTGTTTCCATTTCCTCTGGATTCTCAGGTATGTTTTCTTCTGTTGGTATGATTGAGAATGCTTTACGCAGTTCTTCTTCACTCATTATACCATCCAAGACAACAGGTTTCCCTTCCTGTTCTCGCTTGTCAATTGAATCCATGAGGTAACGTAACTCTGATTCGCACTTGGGGCATGTGCCAGAGCAATCCCCTTGGTGTGTACACTCTTCCATTTCGAATGGAATGTTGTTGGCATCAGCAATACGCTTACGTAATTCTTTTAATGCCTGACATATTCTTTTTCCTTTTTCCATAACTAATGCTCTCTTATGGTGTAAGTAAATCGTTCTATATCTTTTATGCCCATTTGTTGTAGGGTCAATACACTTTTCTCCACATCAGACTCTGTATTGAATCCGGGTATTATCGGAACTCTTACTGTCACCTTGGTGTTTTTATTTATCAGGTATTGAAGATTCCTTATCACTGAATCGTTCTCTTTTCCTGTATATGCTTTGTAGATTGTTGGATTCATATCTTTGATGTCAACAATCCAATGGTCAACAGCCTTCTCTATCACCTCGACAAATACGTGAGGAACGTTTAGCGAGGACTCGATGTTGATATTCCATTTCTTGCCATGGTTCATGCAGATATTACGAAACAAAAGTATTTCTTTGCATGATATGAGAGGTTCCCCACCGCCAAATGTCACTCCACCGCCAGTAGCTCTGAAATAAAGGTCATCCTTAGCCACTGTTCTAAACAATTCTTTAGGTGAGAACCGCTTCCAGACTCCTTTTGGTGACAATGCTTGTGGGTTAAGGCAATATTTGCAGTTGAGTGGACAACCATGGAAAGCCACAAGAGTTGTTACTCCTGTGCCGTCAACGCCTATGCGGTGTCTGCTAAGTCCTATGAGAGCGGATGTCCTCATTATTGATATATTTCCCCTTGTTTTGTCTTATTAAATATTTTAATCATTCATAATTATTTCGAGCATTTTCTCTTGATGCCGAACCATATCATCAACATTCCATTCTAACCCAAATGAACGCTTTAAAGTTTCATCTTTAATTCCTGCATCGTAATTATCCTGACATATCTGTAGCATAATTCGGAACTTTAAAGAAGCTACACTCACTGGGTTTGACTTTGTATCAAGATAGCGATTCTTTTTATCAATTGGATTCCAATTCGAACCAGAACTATTTGCATCAGACCCTATCATGGCAAAATTGCCAAAGCAATTTATATCTTGCGTACTAATTGGCATATCATCACCAGCCTTGGCTTGTGGATAATAATGTTCTAAACTTTTTCGTGTTCGAGAGAAATAAAAGTTCTTAAATGGGTCCAACTCAAAGTCGCTACAACCTAATGCCCTGAAAAACTCTATTCTATTACGAGAACCTTTCTTTTCTTTGTTACCTCGAAGTTCTTCGGCATATTTATTCCATAGCTTATAATCTGTATAGTTAAATACATACAAAGGTATATTGTATGACCCGACAGGATAAATGCTATCAAAATCTCTATCCACATCTTCTAATTTAACGTTCAATTCACCACCATTAAGAATAGTCTCATCAAAACTATTTGGCTTAGGCTGATTTATGTCGTTGAGTTTACTTGCATCAAGATACACATCAAAGAAATACTTATCAGCCAACTTTCTTAAGAATTCTACATAATTATTTAAGTTCCAATCTTCAAACAAGTAGTATATACAATAGAAGAGATAGTTCTTTCTTTGTTTAGGTGTAAAAGCGACTTCAAACATGGAAAGTAGTTGTATCACTTCGTTTTGTTGTGCTTTATTACCCTCGTACAAGTCCTTTAGATAGGCAGCCTTATTACCCCTCTTATAATAATATTGCAATTTCCATGGATTCTCAATGGCTCTATCTTCACCATTAGCATGGTGTATAATATAGTTATCAAGAAAATATTTAGCCTGAAGGAGATTATATGCAAAGTCCTTAACGAACTCTGGAGTAAGATTTACCTTCTCGAACTCCTTTATCAGTTCTTTATCGTCAAGCGTAAAACTCAGAGGGTTAAAATCATCTTCGTTCCGCAACCTTGTAATTTTCAAGACGATCAATAGAAAATTCGGAAAATCTATTATTGGTTGGAAATAATCGTTTTTGTCAATTTTATCATCTTTATCTACTTTTTTTATAGGCGATTTTAAAAGTTCTGAAATTGTTTTCTTGCCTAATGAAGAATATGTACCTGAATCAGAATTTGGAAACTCATCGAAAGACTCTATCATAAAATCGTCCATCGTATTACCAAACACTTGTTTCATTTCAGGAAGTTTCTGTTGAATATAGAAACACATGTCGCTACATGCCTCCCATATACGACAAAATTTCTCCATAGCATCATCATCACCTATTAACTGCTCGCTGAGTTTAGCTTTTACTATTTCGTGTTTTTCCAACTGTTCACCACGAGAGTTCATAACCTCAAAATAGTGATTTAAATCCACATCTTTCGGCACACGATAATGGATGATATGTACCTTGTTCAAGAAAAAATCCTTGAATGTATCTATTTCAACTTTCTTTTCGCCAACAATGTCTTTGAGCGCTTCTTTTGCATAATTGAATCCATTGACAATACCCTGGTCATTTTCTTCACCAAACTTAGGCATCTTTTCTATTGTCATAGCAGAAATCTTTCTTGCAGAATAGGTAAGACGATTCGCAATAGTTTCTGTGCCCAAAGCCTTCAAAATAATGTAGATAGTTGTTAGTCGTTGCTGACCATCAATTACCTCAAAGATATTCTCGTCACGCTTGTATGTGACAAGAGTACCGATATAGTAAACAGACTTCGTCATCGAATCATATACATCATTTATCAAAGCACGTATTTCTTCACGTTCCCAAGCATAATTACGCTGATAGATAGGTATCTTGTATAAGATAGACGCCCCTCTGTTCGAGAAATATATGTCGTTAATAGAACATTCTTCAAGAATAGTTTTCAAATCTTTCATAGCCATTTATTATTTATAGAAACCTTTTGTTTGGAAGAAATACAGATAGTTTTTATACACACCATCTATTTCATCCTTCAGATTTTTCAATATTTCACCATTGCCACTATACTCATAGCATTCCTGCGCCCAACCATCTTTAATGTCTTCATTTGAAAGAGGATTAAGTTTATCTGCCAAAGCACTTAGTAAAGAGGCTGGCGTGTCTTGTTTAGCAATCAGCTTATACATATTGAATGTATTAATCTTATCACTCCACCCCATAATATAATTCTGTGCAGAAAGCCAACCGAGGTTAGTGTATTGCGCTCTCAATGAATAAGCCCAAATGAATGCATATATAACAAATTGTTCAAATAGTTCCATATCTTCTTTCGTCGGATATGTTTCTGGGCAGAATCTATCTACGTAAAGTAGAACAGAGGTGTCAAACATCAGACGTGCTATGCCATTACCTATTCCTTTTTTGAAATATTGATCCAGAGTTTTAACTATAATATTATCATTGATATAGAACCCCTCATACTTATTGTTGTTCTGAATATCCTTGAGTATATTATAGTAGTGTTTTGTATATTCAAAGAACGGTTTTCCAGCAATTATAGGAGTGTCCAATTGGAACGCATTTACATTTCGAGTTCCAGAAACAAAGGGCATTGCAGAAGAGTTGACCATATCAGCATAGCAATATGCACTCTTATAGAATTGGGCATAAGGTGTTCTTGCCGAACGCGTAATACCTTTAAACATATAAATGTTATGTTCATTCAAAACATTTGCCTTATTGCCACTTACCCATTCTTTGATACGATATAGGTAATTTCCAAAGAAATCAGCTAAACCGCTTTGCGAAACCTGCTCCCAATCTTTGACTATCTTTTCTGTTTCATCCTCACCAATGTCATTCATTTCACGAAGATGGTACGCTTTCAGTAAATCATGAGGGTAAAGAGCCTTACCTCGAGCATTTTGAGAATCAAAGAATTGGAACGCTTCTGATACATCGGAGGTTATCACAACTATCAACTCACACCTATTCTCAATGTACTCCTTAAGACGTTCCATTTCTCGTTGATGTTCTATAGCTGACTCGCTTTCCTCAGATTTTAATCCAACCCTTCGGTAAAGTGCATTATAATTGTTAGCAATGTTATGGTTATTGTGTTCATTATCATATATCTTCTGTTGCAAGAACTCTATACCTTTTTCTCCTAATGCTGTTAGAAGAAGTGAGAAAGTTATTGTTCGTTGCTGACCATCAACAATATCATATAGGTTCTTACCCTTTACTTTATGAAGGATAAGTGTGCCGACTCTGTATCTTTCTTTGTTGCTATTCTTTGCATCAATAATATCATCAAGCAATTGAATGGCATTACGAGCAGTCCATTTGTATGGACGTTGATAAATAGGCACACACAATTTTACGCCTTTGATTGGCTCCCCGTTATCCGTTATAGTTATGGTTTGACGAAGGAGTAAATCACCTATAGTAGTTATTGATAACGTCAAATTATTCATATTCTGCTAGTTCTTTAGATATTGTCATATTATACTTATTGATGTACTTTCCTGTAGGCGTGATCATAAACCTAGAAGTACCAAGATTGATATTCTCCTGTTTCAAAGCTAACCCTTCCTGGAAGCTTAGTTACTCTGTCTGTTAACCAGTTCAGAACTTCACTTAATCTATACATGATTGGCTTAATTGGTCCAGGAGCAATCTGAACCAAATCAATGTCTTCGCTATAACGTGGCTGGGGTGAAAGATAGAGTTTATGTAAGGCCGTACCATCACGGAATGCTAACTGCGACGCCAAGAACTCATCGCTGAAGATGGCAACCAAGGCACGACATATAATCAGGTCTTGCTCTATCTGTGCATTATCTATCCATGGAGCATACTCGCTCCACTGTTGTATCGCTGTTCTGTTAATCATATATCGTCTGTTTCTATTTCTACGTTTTTATCTTCCACCGGCTGTCTCTGACAGATGGATTATCTTCTGCCGATGTACTCAAAGGTTGATATTTGAAATAACCCGATGATGTACGAAGCTGTTCATACAATTTATCTGCTAACTTCTTTTCCCCGACAACATTTTCAAGTATATAGCCAAGTCGTTGCCATACAACCTTTTTCACATAAGTTGCAAGTGGCGCAAACTGCTTATTAATGTCAATCTGCTCTGAAAGTTCTTCAAGTATGGTGGCGACTCGTGACAATCCGCCTACATGTTGCTGATATTGCACAAGGTCTGCGGCTGTTAAAAGAGGATTAGATATGCGGATAGTTCCCGTCTCTGAATTCTTTGTAATCAGAGCTTCCTCTGGCAGTCCATCCCGATAATACCAATCAATGGTCACATTACGAGTAGAGACGACCCGACGCTTAGCTTTTGCAGATACGACATTAACTGATCAATATAATAGGTTGCTGGCACAGATCCACGCAACACATATTGAGTAGGAATAATAACGTAATACCCTCTATATACACTGGCTATAGTCTTATTTGAACATAGCCTGGAGAGTACAGAAAACGTAGGAAAACCATGAATAGCTCTATCTTCAATCCACTTTTGTAATGTCATACTGAGTAATTTTGGTGCAAATATAATAAAAAAAATATTAGCTTTGAGCTGTTTTTGCCTAAAATCACTCTGTTTTATAGAATTTTATTTCCAAATTGACAATTTTATCGAATTTGGAAGCAAAATACACGCATATAACTCTATATATGAGATATGATTGCCGTCCAAAAGAAAGAGAAGCCAATTATTCTGTTTGATAGCGCAACCCTTTGGTTTAGTTTATACCCATATTAAATATCTATAACCTAAACTAATATCTCATTTAAGATACAAATATTGATGTATTAATGATTTGCAATTTGATAATCAATTAATTGAATATGTACTTTTGCTGTAGGACAGTTGCCCTTTTTTATCATATCTACGAAATTTGCTTTTGATATTCCATTCTTATTGGAATAATAATGAATATGAGGAACGATCACCTGTGTACCTGAAATCTTTACCTTCCATATTATACATTACTCTATATTGATATTGGGTACAAAGATAGCGATTATTCAGTAGAAATCATTATGCTTTGCTAAAAATATGAGCACAGAAGCAAAAATATTTGTCTTTTGACAAATGCCTGAAGATAAAATTTGCGTATGTCAATTTTTATTTCTTGTATTTTGCTTTTACAATCTCGTAAGAGTTGCGTGTAAGTTCCTGAAGGAGTGCATCGGGAGCTGTATTTGCGTCTACACCTATCCAATACTTAGTTGACAGATTGAATGGTTTGCCAATGCAACTATACTTTGCTTTCAGTTCTTCAATCCGATCTGGTTGACATTTGAGAGTGACTATGCTGAACTTATCGCAATCGAAAAAAGAAAACATGTGACCATGCACGTAAAAAACCAAAACACTAGAAGCATACTGGAAAGCTGTGAAAGGTAATTTCTCTTCCACGTCTGAACCCAACGACAGGCAGTACTCACGAAAATCCTCTATATTCATCTTATTCTTCTATCTGTTGAAAAAGTAATCATATGTCACCAAAGGGTATCTTATGCATATCTGGGCACAAAGATAGTCGTTTTCATTGAAATGAACTAGAATAATATAGTTATCTGGTTTTATTTAAATTCAATCAACATCTTCTCTGCCAACGGCACATACCACGTGCGCACTTCATCAGCCGTGGGCGTATGACCGCCTGGAAAATGGAAACTCCTTTCGTAGTGCTCCAAGAAGAGCGGTTCGAAGTGAGCCAGCGTGTCCTGCTCGCCAAACAAGCCCCAGACGCGGTCTTTGTAGAGCGGATTGCATGACTCAAATTGCGTGGCTTCCACGTCAGCAAATTCCTCAATCAAAGCCTCGTCGATCGTGAAGTCTTGTTTGCCGTCTTTACGAGGCGACTTGTATTGGTGCCTGCCGATGCGCTCACGCAGGAACTCCGTCATTTTGAAATGGGGATTGCCGAGCAAGGCTGGAATGCCTATTTCGGAAGCCAGCATCTGCGCATAGAACGCCCCGCAACTGTTGCCCACCAAGAGGGCGGGCTTTTGACTTCTTCGAATTCCTACGCGCTCGGAAGAGTTGATGCAAGCCTCACTCTTCTCTCGCTTGTTCGTCATTTCTGTTTCAATCAGCTCCCGAATAAAACTGATGGCGTCCTTCGGATGTATGGGCAAATCTGGAGTGATCACCTCCGCACGACCCTTGAAAGCATCGCGCAATGCCACAGCCGGTACACATTGGCCGCTGGCAAAGAAACCATGGAGGAATAATATCTTATACATATATATTCTATTTATGATTTCCATCGCCAAGTCTTCCGAGCGCGGAGGAATTCGACAAAGTCAAATGTTTCATCGGGTGGCCACCCCACAAGTTGTCGTTCACATAACGGAAGCCGACGGAGACGTAAAGAGCCTCGCCAGCCGGATTTCCCTTGTCAACCAGCAATCCCACACAGGGCAGCCCCATACGGTCTGCTTTCTCCTTAGTGGCTTTCAGCAGTCGCCGGGCAATGCCTTGACGGCGATAGTCGGGCAGCACGGCCAGCGAGTCGAGATAGAGTTCGCCTGCCTGCGTCTCATCGTCCATTCCCGAATGATCCTTACCGATGCACGCCTTTGCGGCTTCGACGAAAGCCTGTCGAAGTTCATGTAAGCGACCGCCATCATAACTGACAGCAATCCCGACCAACCAATCTCCATCCATGGCCACCAACGTATTATGGTAACTATATTGCGAGTCTTCACGCTCCACGAGCATGGTCATCATCCCCCGGAAGTCCTCCAGCCCATACCCCACTCCACAAAAATGCAGGCAGCAGTCGTCTGTCATTGCCGTCATAATCAGCCGCGCAATGTCAGGAGATTGTTCTTTCCGTGCATTCTTTATCTCAATCATCATTTAATTATTCATTAAATAGATTTTATCCGATTTCTGGCTTCGCCTCGGCATTACTCAAGCAAGCTTCTTGAGCCCCTTCGGGAACAAGCGACAAAAGGTTGAGCGGGCTCTGCTCTCGGCTCGCACATAAATTGGAATTTATATGTTCTGTTTCTTAGTAATCGGAACGCTAAATTACGATTTATCAGTTCACACTTCTATCTTTTTAATCAACTTGGCTGGTACACCGCCAACAATTGTGTTCGGCTCTACATCTTTTGTAACCACGGCACCAGCGGCCACTACGGCTCCATCGCCGATGGTCACGCCAGCAAGAACAGTCGAATTGGCTCCTATCCACACATTCTTACCGATATGGATGGGGGCATACGACATGCTTTGGCGCTTGGCTGGGTCAAGGTCGTGGTTGATGGTGGCCAGCACTACATTATGGCCAATGAGTGCACCCTCATCGATGGTAATGCCTCCCTGATCCTGAAACTTGCAGCCCATATTGATGAACACGCGTTCACCAACGACGGTGTTCTTACCGCAATCGGTATGAAACGGCGGGAACATGCCTACCGTCTTGGGCACCTCACGTCCCCAGAGTTGCTCCAGCAAAGTGTGAAGTTCCTCGGGAGAATGATAACTGCCGTTAATCTCAGCCGTTATCTTCAATGCCTCCTGAGACAACTGATGGAACATCATGTGGACATCCGAGCCGCCTATGACAGGCTTGCCCGATGCCATGTAGTCACGAAACTCTTGTATGGTCATAGTCTTAATCTGTTACCACTTCATCAAAATGC
Source organism: uncultured Prevotella sp. (assembly GCA_900316295.1). Lineage (GTDB taxonomy): Bacteria > Bacteroidota > Bacteroidia > Bacteroidales > Bacteroidaceae > Prevotella. The sequence goes on along the minus strand of ONCJ01000022.1, from coordinate 447 downwards.
TCTTTTCCCCATTCGATGAGGGCTGAGAGGGCAGGCATCAATGAGCGGCCTGTTTCCGTCAGCGAATACTCCACCCGAGGGGGAACCTCTGGGAAAACCTCTCGATGCACCAAATGGCTCTGCTCCAGGTTCTTCAGCGTCTGAGAGAGCATCTTCTGGGAACAGTCCGTCATGAAACGGCGCATCTCGTTGAAACGCAACACACCCGTCATTCCCGACCCTTGGTCGCCTACCCGTTGCCTTTCACTCCTGTTCAATAGGAATAACACGAGCAAAGACCACTTGTCGCCGAAACGACTAATGACCTGCCGGATGGGACAAGCCAAATACTCCGCATTAATATCTGCCATCACTAGTGTCCACTAAATAAAATTAAGAGTCAATTGACCATCATCTGCAACATACTCAGGTTCCTTGGTAAAGAGTTCCTTGATAGGAGTCTTATCC
>ONCJ01000049.1 GCA_900316295.1 uncultured Prevotella sp. | reverse complement strand
TTGCGTCATCAAGGATGACGTGAACGACATCATGGCCAAGGTGCTGAAGGCTGATGTCATCTGCTGGGCAACACCTATCTACTATTATGAGATGAGCGGACAGATGAAAACACTCATTGACCGCATGAATGCGATGTACGAGCAGGATTACCAGTTCCGTGATGTCTATCTGCTGACCACGGCTGCAGAGGATGGAGCCGAGACTCCGAAGCGGGCCGAGATGGGACTGATGGGCTGGATAGACTGCTATCCCAAGAGTCGTCTGGCCGGTACGCTCTTCTGCGGCGGCGTGAACGAAGCCCGTGAGATTGAAGGCAATCCCAAATTGCAAGAGGCCTACGAACTTGGCAAGCGTGTGTGAGGGCAATCGACTTTACCCTCTCTGATGATGACCTGCAAGCCATCCATCGCCTCGATACGGGACACAATGTGACAGGATGGCCGTCGGATGCGTTGACGTATAAAGTAACAGATAGATAAATCGAAATTTATGTGCAAGCCGAATGCAGAGCCAAGCTCGCTTGAGCTATGCTGAGGCGCAGCCATCAATCTCGTAAATCGAAATTTATCGAATTGTGAAACAAACGCCTTTAGGCTGAGAAAGTGGCACATGTGTCAATTTCTCAGCCTAAAGGTTTTGCGTATTCAATAATTAAGCGTATCTTTGCACTGAAAAATTGGCACATGTGCCACAAATTCGTTGTACAATGGAGATAAAAAGAGACATCTATTTGAGTCAACTGGTTAATGCCAGACAGAATGGATTTATCAAAGTAGTAACTGGACCGCGCAGGTGCGGAAAATCTTATCTGTTGAAGACCTTGTTCCACAACCACCTGCTTTCAGAAGGAGTGGACGAAAGCCACATCATCGAAGTGGATCTGGAGGACAGGGCTAACAAGGAGTTGAGAGCCCCTGATGCATTGCTGGCATTCGTCAAGTCCAAAATAGTTGATCAACAGTTGTATTTCGTCATTCTTGATGAGGTGCAGAAGGTTGATGAGTTTGTTGATGTACTCAACAGTTTGCTACATATAAAGAACGCAGATGTCTATGTCACGGGAAGCAACTCACACTTCCTCTCTACAGATATTGCAACAGAGTTCAGAGGACGTGACCATCAGATAAGGGTTTATCCATTGAGTTTCTCAGAATACTACGCAGCTGTAGGCGGAGACAAGAGCGACGCATGGAAAGACTACTACACTTTTGGCGGTCTTCCCTTAATATTGTCCTTCGCTACAGACCAAGAAAAGGCTGACTATCTGCTGAAGCTCTTCCAGACCGTATATATGGCAGATATATTGGAAAGATATAAGATTAAGAATGACAAGGAACTGCGTGAACTGGTCAGTATCTTGGCTTCCTCTATCGGCTCTCCCAATAACCCTACGAAGATTGCAAATACATTTAAGAGTGTCGAGAACTCAAATATCACGGGTCAGACTATAGACAAGTATCTTCTTCATCTTCAAGAGGCTTTTGTCATCAGGAAGGCAGAGCGTTTTGATGTGAAGGGAAGGAAGTACATAGGTACGCTGTCGAAATATTACTTTGAGGATTTGGGCATCCGAAATGCATTGATAAACTTTCGCCAGCAGGAAGAAAACCATATCATGGAGAATGTCATATACAACGAACTATGCTTGCGTGGCTATCAGGTAGACGTCGGCCAAGTCGAAGTTCGGAAGAGAACAGAAGATGGAAAGCAGGAGAGAGTGCGCCTTGAAGTAGAGGATCAAGAAACTCAATCGCTGGTAAACATTGATGACTCTTTCAAGAAAATTGTCATTGTGAAAGACAATATCAAGCCTTGGCGCAATGAAAAAGGCATCCTGATTATGGGTCTGATGGATTTCTTGCTGAATAAGAATAGTTTGGATTTATAACACATGACAAGAATTTCTCATTCATTTGGCTATGTACTATAAGATTTAAACATAAAAGATAAAATTCCAATTTAACGGACAATATAAACAAATATGAAAAAGCAACTATTCTCATTATTATGCGCTGGTCTCATGCTGACGGCATGCGAACGGCAGAACAAACAGGAAACGACTATGGATTTCGTAGACAACGTAAGTGTGGCACTCTCTGACAGCGGCCACATCGATTTGAGCAGCCTCCAGTGGACGAGGAAACCTGCGAAGTGTGAAATCAAGAATGATACCATCCGCATCACTACCGCTCCGAAGACCGACCTCTGGCAGCGCACGTACTATCACTTCCAGAACGACAATGCCCCCTTGCTGCAGATGAAGACTCGCGAGAAGTTTTTCAGCTTCGTGGTGAAGACCGACTTTACGGGCAGCCATCATCGTTTCGACCAGTGTGGCATCGTGATGTATCTCGACAGCGAGAACTGGTTGAAAGGCTCGGTGGAATATGAGAACGAGGAGTTCCAGCATCTGGGCAGCGTAGTCACCAACAACGGTTACTCTGACTGGGCCACGACTGCCATCCCTGCCGATGTGAAGACCATGTGGTACCGTTTCTCGCGCCGTGAGGACGACTACTGCATCGAGTGCTCCACCGATGGCGTGAAGTTCAGCCAGATGCGCATCTGCCACATGTATGCCGCTGCCGACGAAATCAGCTTCGGCATCTATGCCTGTTCGCCCGAGGAATCATCCTTCACGGCAGTCTTCTCCGACATGAAGATCACCGAGTGTGCATGGAAGGCACACGACGGTCAGCAGCCAGACAAGGAATAGTAACAGATAAATTTATGGATAAGATAAATGATAAAGGATATTATTTTAGTCGGAATAGGAAGCGGTATAGGTGGCATCTGCCGCTATCTCGTATCAGTTTTCATGGGGCAGACGCATAGTGGTTTCCCATGGGGAACATTTGTCGTGAACATTGTTGGTTGCTTGTTGATTGGCATCCTGTGGGGCTTAATGAGTCGTTTTCAGAACCTGGCTCCAGCATTCTCTCTGCTGCTCATGGTTGGCTTTTGTGGTGGATTCACTACATTCTCAACGTTCTCAAAAGAAGGACTGACCCTGCTACAGACCGATAATTATATGCTCTTCACGTTATATGTATTAGGGAGTGTAGTGATAGGAATTATGGCAGTAGGAATAGGATATCTGGTAACTAAATAAAGATCAATGGGTGTATGTTTAGAACAGAGAAACAACGTTTTCTCTTCGCTCTAACAGCTGCTTGTTACCTATAGTTTTGATGATTTGCATATATTGGATTAAAAATAGGTTTCAACAGCAAAACGGAATTGATCTATGAATATTTGTTTGAAGGCTGAAATGTTGTTTTGTTCATAGAAGAGGAGCATAGCTTTCTTGTAGTCGATGCTATCAACTGTGCGGAAAGAGATGGGACAATAGTTATTGGCAATGAGGATAGCATTGCTGGTGATACGCGCAATTCGTTTGTTTCCGTCATTGAAAGCCTGTATATAGGAGAGTAAGACGAGCACATATAACGCTTTTTCAAATACGTTTTTACGACTGTTGACCAAATCGCATGTCTGTTGAAGGGCTTCTCGAATCTGAAATTCATTGTCAATAGGACGATAGTTTGTTCCAGTGATTCCGACTCTTCGTGTTCTGATATTTCGGTCAACACCTAAATCCTTTATTAACAGGCTGTGAATGTCTTCGATTCGTGAGATTGTCAGATGCTCCAGATAGTCTGGGTTGGCAACAATAAAGTCAAGTGCTTCTTTATGATTGAGCAGCATGATGGCTTCTTCTTTAGTCTTTCCAGCTGCAGTTTGTTTCTCCTTCAACAGACGCTCCGTTTCCAACAAAGAATAAGTGTTTCCTTCTATCTGTGATGATTTCCAACTGAGATCGATACCTAATCGCTCCATTTCCTTATGCTTTTGTTCGTCAGACAAAGAGGCAAAGTTTTTGGTAAATTGTGCTTGTAAAGCGCTCAGCATCTTCATCTCCTGTTCTGTGAAGAGGCTAACACGATTCAAGACATTAGGAATCAAATCAAAGTTGTATCCAGTTTGCACTTCCCTCTCGTCAATTTCTTTACTATAGTACTCGTCAAGATTGATAGGTGCAAATAAAGGAGATATAAAATATTTTGTTGCTCTGGCCTTGCCTTCTACATTTATATAAAAAGAGCTGACAAGTTCGTTGATGGCACGTTTGATGGTTGCAAGACTTGCCTCGTTTGCTAAAGCATCGGCAATCTGCTTGGAAGATGCTCCTGGATGCTCCTTGATATAAGCTAAAACAATGTTCTTATCCATAGACGTTTAGATGAAATTAGCTCACAAATGTACGATAATCGGCTCAAATATACAAGGATTTGAGCCGATTTGTTATCAAAAATGAGCCGATTGCAATAAAAAAGGAGCATCCGCATATCGGATGCTCCTTTGATTATAGATAGGATAGGGGATTACTCACTCCAGTCCTCCTTAGCCTTGCGCTGATAGCTCTTGTAGCGGAGCTGTGCCATGCGCTTAGCCTCGGCGAAGAGCTCTTCAGCCTCGTTAGGATAAGCCTTCTTGACAGACAGGTAGCGTACCTCACCGAGGAGGAAGTCGTGGAACTTATCCCAATCCGGCTCCTTAGAGTCGAGAGAGAATGGGTTCTTGCCTTCCTCAGCAAGAGCTGGGTTGTAACGCCACAGGTGCCAGTAGCCACACTCAACGGCGCGACCTTCCTCAGCCTGGCTGCGACCCATGCCACCCTTGATCTTCAGACCGTGGTTGATACATGGAGCGTAAGCGATGACGAGTGATGGTCCTGGGTAAGCCTCAGCCTCGCGGATAGCCTTCAGACACTGTGCGTTGTCAGCACCCATAGCTACCTGAGCAACATATACATAACCGTAAGAAGTAGCGATCATACCGAGATCCTTCTTGCGGATGCGCTTGCCCTGAGCAGCAAACTGTGCGATGGCACCGAGCGGAGTAGCCTTAGAAGCCTGACCACCAGTGTTAGAGTAAACCTCTGTATCGAGTACGAGGAGGTTGACATCCTCACCGGAAGCAATCACGTGGTCGAGACCGCCGTAGCCGATGTCGTAAGAAGCACCGTCGCCACCGATGATCCACTGGCTGCGCTTGATGAGATAGTGGTCGAGCGTCTTCAGTTCCTTGCAGAACTCGCAACCCTTCTCAGCACCAGCTGCAATGGCAGCCTTCAGCTTCGGAGCAATCTCCTTGGTCTTGTCAGCGTCTTCCTTGTTAGCAATCCACTCCTCGGCGAGAGCCTTGAATTCCTCAGGTGCGTTCTCAGAAGCCTGCTGGAGCAGCATCACTACGCGCTCCTTCATCTTCTTGTTACCGAGTACCATACCCATACCGAACTCGCAGAAGTCCTCGAACAGTGAGTTGTCGAATGCAGGACCCTGACCCTTAGCGTTGGTGGTGTATGGAGTAGATGGGATAGAAGCAGAGTAGATAGAAGAACAACCAGTAGCGTTGGCAATCATCTCACGGTCACCGAACAGCTGGCTGATGAGCTTCACGTAAGGAGTCTCACCACAACCAGAGCAAGCACCAGAGAACTCGAAGAGTGGCTGTGCGAACTGAGAGTTCTTCACGTTGCTCTTGATGTCAACGAGATCCTGCTTAGAGGTAACCTCCTTGACAAGGCGATCCCAGTTCTCAGCTTCCTTCTTCATATCCTCAGCATCTGGGTTGAATGGTACCATCTGCAGAGCCTTGCCTGTCTTAGGATTGCCAGGACAAACGTCGGCACAGTTGCCGCAACCCAGACAGTCGAGTACAGAGGTCTCGATGCGGAAGTGCATGCCAGCCATAGCCTTAGGAGCCTTCATGGTGATAGCGTCGAAGTCGAACTTAGCCATCTCCTCGTCGGTCAGTACGAACGGACGGATAGCTGCGTGAGGACAAACGAATGCACACTTGTTACACTGGATACAGTTCTCTGAGTTCCAAACAGGAACGAATGCCTCAACACCACGCTTCTCGTAAGCAGCAGTACCGTTAGCCCAAGAACCATCTACGGTGTCGTGCTTAACGAAGTCAGAAACCTTCAGCAGGTCACCAGCCTGTGCGTTGATAGGACGAACGAGTTCCTTTACGAATGCAGGAGCGTCGTCAGCCTTCTCTTCGTCGTCAGCAAGATTAGCCCATGCTACGGTCAACAGCTGCGTAGTTCATGTTGACAACGTCCTCACCCTTCTTGCCGTAAGACTTAACGATGAACTTCTTCATCTGCTCAACAGCGAGTTCAACAGGGATGACGCCAGTGATACGGAAGAATGCAGACTGGAGGATGGTGTTGGTACGGTTGCCGAGACCAATCTCCTGAGCAATCTTTGTAGCGTTGATGGTATAAACGGTGATGTTGTTCTGAGCGAAGTAGCGCTTTACCTTGTTTGGCATGAAGTTAACCAGCTCCTCACCGTCGAAGATAGTGTTCAACAGGAACGTACCGTTCTTCTGCAGACCACGTGTAACGTCGTACATGTGGAGGTATGCCTGAACGTGGCAAGCCACGAAGTTAGGTGTTGTCACCAGATAGGTAGAGCGGATAGGAGTGTCACCGAAGCGGAGGTGAGAACATGTGAAGCCACCAGACTTCTTAGAGTCATAAGAGAAGTATGCCTGGCAGTACTTGTCGGTAGAGTCACCGATAATCTTCACGGAGTTCTTGTTGGCACCAACGGTACCGTCAGCACCCAGACCATAGAACTTAGCCTGGAACATGCCTGCGCCACCCATTGCAATCTCCTCTTCCTCTGGGAGAGAAGTGAAGGTAACGTCGTCAACGATACCAACGGTGAAGTGGTTCTTCGGTTCGTTGAGTGCGAGGTTCTTGAAGACGGCGATGATCTTAGCAGGTGTGGTGTCGGAAGAACCGAGACCATAGCGACCACCAACGATCAGTGGCTTATCCTCTACATCGTAGAAGGCACTCTTCACGTCGAGATACAGAGGCTCGCCCTCAGCACCTGGCTCCTTGGTACGGTCAAGCACGGCGATGCGCTTAGCTGTCTTAGGAACAGCAGCGAGCAGGTGCTTAACAGAGAATGGACGATAGAGGTGAACGGCAACCATACCAACCTTCTCGCCCTGAGCGGTCAGGTGGTCGATAGCCTCGCGAGCAGCCTCAGTAGCTGAACCCATGAGGATGATGACGCGGTCGGCATCCTTAGCTCCGTAGTAGTCGAAGAGGTGATACTCACGACCAGTGATCTCGCTCACTTTCTGCATGTAGTACTCTACTACCTCAGGTACCTTGTCGTAGGCAGCGTTGCAAGCCTCACGATGGGTGAAGAATGTCTCAGGGTTCTCAGCGGTACCGCGAGTCATTGGGCGCTCTGGAGAGAGTGCACGGTTGCGGAAGCGCTCTACGTCAGCAGGATCAACGAGCTTAGCGATCTCTTCCTGATCCATAACCTCGATCTTGTGGTACTCGTGAGATGTACGGAAACCATCGAAGAAGTTAACGAAAGGAATCTCGGTCTTCAGTGTTGCCAGGTGAGGAACGGCAGTAAGGTCCATAACCTCCTGTACAGAACCAGAGCAGAACATGGCGAAGCCTGTCTGACGACATGCCATAACGTCCTGATGGTCGCCGAAGATACAGAGAGAGTGAGAAGCGAGCGTACGAGCAGAAACGTCGAATACGCAAGGCAGCATCTCACCAGCGATCTTATACATGTTAGGAATCATGAGCAACAGACCCTGTGAAGCGGTGAAGGTAGTTGTCAGAGCACCAGCCTGGAGAGATCCGTGCAGAGCACCTGCGGCGCCTCCCTCAGATTGCATTTCCTGTACGCTAACGTTCTGACCCCAGAGGTTCTTACGACCGCGGGCAGCCCACTCATCAACATGCTCCGCCATTGGCGAAGACGGAGTGATGGGGTAGATAGCAGCAACCTCACTGAACATATAGCTCACGTGAGCAGCAGCCTCGTTACCATCACAAGTGATAAACTTTTTTTCTTTAGCCATTTTGTTTTACTAATTTGGTTATTAATGTTAATGTATAATGTTTATTATTCTCGTTTTTTCTTTTTGTTCTTTTATTGTTGTTCTAGTCTTTCTAGATGTTCTAGCCATTCTAGATGTTCTAGTCATTCTAGATGTTCTAGCCATGCTAGTCTTTTTAGTATAAGAAGCCGAAGAGCCATAGCGGTATTCGGTTGTCCTTGCCCACCTCGGTGTTATATCTTGCATAGATGGTGTCAGGACTATATCTCATCTTTGAATTCTCAGCGTCGCACACCCTGAACTTCAGTTTGTTGTCGATGATATAGTGTCCCTTCTTCGTTCCCTCGTTGACGATGTGATCCTTCCACAAAGAGTTGACAAGGAATGTCTCCATTGCGTCTTGTTTGTTAGCCTTGATAGGGTAGATGGCATACATCAGGTTAGAGTTGTGCAGCATCACCTTAGCGGGCTTCTTGGGAAATACCTGTCCTGGCGGATAGATGATGTTGATGAGGCGTGCGTCAGCGAGATCCTTGATATAGTTCATCACAGTGGCGCGACTCGTGCCAATCACCTGTGCCAGTTTGCTGATGTTTGGAGCCTTTGGACCTTCGAGTGCCAACATGTAGAAGAGCTTCTTTATCTTGGTGAGGTATTTCAGTTCAATCTGCTTGATGAGCAGTATGTCTACCTCAGTCATCATATTCATCGTCTTGAGCAGATTTTCCGAGAAGTTCCTGTTCTCCAGGAAGAAAGGATAGAATCCGTGGTGGATGTAGTTCTGGAAGTGCTGCACAGGACTGGCCTTTGGCAGGATCTGCTTGATGAGTCGTTCGTGGTTGTTGAGTATCTCATCCAAGGTGAATGGCTGAAAGTCGTTGCCAGTCAGCAGGTTGATGTACTCTCGGAAGGAGAAGCCTCGCAGGTTGTAGCTCTTCACAATGCCGTTGAGTTCGGGGTTCTCCTCTTTCAGTCGCATCACGCTCGATCCAGTGAACACTATCTTCAGAGTAGGGTATTGGTCGTAGCATCGACGCAGCTCCTTGCTCCATTCTGGCTGTTTGAACACCTGGTCGATGAGCAGCACCTTGCCGCCGCGACGATAAAACTCACCTGCGAAGTCAGCAATGCCATGTCCCTGAAAGTAGAAGTTGTTCATGTTGATGTATAGGCATCGTTTGTCATTAGAAGCATAATTGTCCTTGGCATATTGTAGGAGAAATGTAGTCTTACCTATGCCGCGAGTGCCCTTAATGCCTATCATACGGTCATTCCAATCGATTTCATCCATAAGAGCGCGGCGTACTGGAGCGCTCGTATGGTCTACAAGGTATTCATGTGTGCGGAAGAAAGCCTCCATCAACGACTTGTTTTAGTTTTTTATAATATGGCGCAAAGTTAGTATTATTTTTGGAAAATGCCAACTCAATATTGCAAAATTTATATAAAAAAAGAATTTATTCTTGTTTGCCCCTGTATTTTGTTGTAACTTCGCAGGCATGAAACTCCATATTTTCAATCCCGAACATGACATCGCACTGGCGTTTGGAGAGGCTAATTTCACGTCGCCAAGAGCGGGGCGTCAGCTCAGGAACGACCTTGGATTTCTTCCAGCTATATGGGCGGAAGATGGTGATTGTGTGGTAGTTGATGATAAGGAGCAAGCCCTGAGCGGACTTAAATGTTTAGATGGAAACATTGCCGATGTGCGACTGGTCACTCTTGAGGAGCTTCGTGCGTTGGCAGGCGAAGAGAAGATAGATGGGATAGAACCCTGGGGATGGGACGCAGCCATTCGTTCGCAGCTCTTGCGGCATGGCATTCCGCACGAGATGTTGCCCACCGACTGTCAGATAAACAGTATCAGAGAGTTGAGCAACCGTCGATGGGCTGCCACTCATCTTGACAACAAAGGTGTCTATTGCGACTCGGAGGAGATGCTTGTAGCCGTGCTTGCCGATATTCCGCAATGCGTACTAAAGGCTCCCTGGAGCAGTAGTGGCAGGGGTGTCCGCTACAAGGTGGACATGGCATGGGCGCGTAATGTCATTAGGAGTCAAGGCGGTATCATGGTGGAACCATATTATAATAAGGTAGCTGATTTCGGCATGGAGTTTCTTGCACTCTCTGATGGTAGCATACAGTATGTGGGACTGTCAGTCTTTGATACTAACAATGGTGCATATACTGGTAATGTCATAGCTGAAGAGGAGCAGAAACGGGAACTGCTTGCGAAGTACGTACCAAAGGAAGAGCTCGATGAGGCGAGAATGCATGTTATGGATTGTATGCGTGAGAGACTGAAAGGAGTCTATGTTGGTCCGTTCGGAGTGGACATGATGATCTATCGTGACGGGGAGGGCCATAACATGCTGAACCACTGTGTGGAGCTTAACCTGCGCCGTACGATGGGACATGTGGCAATAACGCTGGCTGAAAGGATGAATATCAAAGACGAGACTAAGAAAGATACTCCACGTATGCGTATATATTATAATGAAGGGAAATACAGAATTAGTATTACTGAACAGTAAATATGAATATAATATGATGAAAGCAAAGACAGAGAACAAATCAAGACAATGGGCAAGGGGTGTGATGGCTGCCATCATGTTGGCAGGTACCATAAACCTACAGGCACAAGGCTACGTGTCGCAAGTATGGAATCCAGACAATGGCGATGGCACTTATACCAATCCTGTTATCAATGCCGACTACAGTGATCCGGATGTGTGCGTGGGAGCCTCAGGTGTGGACTATTATCTCACTGCATCTTCCTTCCAATGTACTCCAGGTCTACCAATACTTCATTCAAAAGACTTAGTCAACTGGAAAATATTAGGTTATGCCCTAAAGTCACTTTATGACGGCGATGGTGATATGGAAAAGCATTTCTCTAAGCCACGTCATGGTGAAGGGGTGTGGGCTCCAAGCATACGTTACCATAATGGTGAGTACTACATATACTGGGGTGACCCCGACTTCGGAGTATTCATGGTGAAGGCAAAAGACCCCGCAGGAGAGTGGAGTGAGCCCGTTTGTGTGATCAAGGGCAAGGGACTCATCGACACCACCCCGCTGTGGGATGATGACGGCCGTTGTTATCTTGTTAACGGATGGGCAAATTCACGTTCTCGTTTTGCGTCAGTGCTTACTGTCCGCGAGCTCAACGCCGAGGGCACCAAGGCTATCAGTGATCCCGTCATTGTCTTCGACGGCAACGGTACAGAGAATCATACCTGTGAAGGACCTAAGTTCTATAAGCGCGACGGATGGTACTGGATTATGTGTCCTGCAGGTGGAGTACCCACGGGCTTCCAGCTTGCCATGCGTTCGAGGTCTCCCTATGGACCATACGAGTCGAAGGTGGTGCTGGCACAGGGTAGCACCCCTGTCAATGGTCCTCATCAGGGAGCATGGATACACACAAAGTATGGCGAAGACTGGTTCATACACTTTCAGGACAAGGGTGCCTATGGACGAGTGTGCCATCTGCAACCTGTGACATGGAAGGACAACTGGCCTGTGATGGGCAAGATGCCTGCAAATGGTTATTGCGGCGAACCTGTACTTACATACAAGAAGCCGAAGGCTATGCCTGACGTGAAGAATGAAAATCCTGCAGAGAGCGATGAGTTTAACTCTACGCGTCTTGGACTCCAGTGGCAGTGGAACGCCAACTTCAATGAGAAATTCGGGATGCCTACAACATGGGGGGCATACCGTCTGTATTGTTATAAGGCTGGCTCGGATGATAATCTCTCGCCAGCTGACGATAATGCTGATACACGTATATGGATGGTACCAAATCTTCTGTTGCAGAAGACACCTGCCGACAACTTTACGGTTACCACAAAGATTCGTATGACAGCGAAGGACCAGAACCAATATGGAGGCATTATCATGATGGGACTCGACTACTCAGCCCTCGTGGTGCGACGTGTGGGCGACTCCTTCCAGTTGCAGCGTATTACGTGTGAGAAGGCGGACAAGGGCGGACAGGAGACGGTAGATGTGCTTGACACACTGAAGCCCACGGCTGCCGATGCTATACCATATCATCCTGCCATCCATGAAGACATATATATGCGTATGGTTGTCGCTGACGGCAAGGTGGACTTCCTCTATAGCCTTGATGGTAATGACTATAAGTCGGCAGGCCGACAGTTCATGATGAGAGAGGGTAAATGGATTGGAGCCAAGATAGGACTTGTAGCCGTGCAGCCGTCAGGCAAAGAGGATCGCGGATGGATTGAAGCAGACTGGTTACGAATTCATAGACAGTAGGAACTCTTCGTTGTCACGTGTCTTCTCCATGCGGTCATGGATAGTATCCATTGCCTCCAATGATGTCATGTCGGCAATATACTTGCGTAGGATCCACATACGATCGAGAGTGGTCTTGTCCTGTAACAGGTCGTCGCGTCGAGTGCTCGACTGTACGAGGTTGACAGCAGGGAATATGCGCTTGTTGGAGAGTGAACGGTCGAGTTGTATCTCTGAGTTACCTGTACCCTTGAACTCCTCGAATATCACCTCATCCATCTTCGAACCTGTGTCGACGAGTGCTGTGGCGATGATAGTCAGCGAACCGCCACCCTCAATATTTCTCGCGGCACCGAAGAAGCGTTTGGGCTTTTGCAGGGCATTAGCGTCAACACCACCAGTGAGCACCTTTCCGCTGGCTGGCGCTACGGTGTTGTAGGCGCGTGCCAGTCGGGTGATAGAGTCAAGGAATATCACTACGTCATGGCCACACTCCACCATACGTTTAGCCTTCTCCAGTACGATGCCTGCGATCTTCACATGGCGCTCGGCAGGTTCGTCAAAGGTTGACGCAATCACCTCGGCATTCACCGTACGTGCCATGTCAGTCACCTCCTCTGGTCGCTCATCGATGAGCAGCATCATGATATATGCTTCGGGATGGTTGGCTGCGATGGCGTTGGCGATATCCTTCATCAGTATGGTCTTACCTGTTTTTGGTTGAGCCACGATGAGTGCGCGCTGTCCCTTTCCAATAGGTGAGAAGAGGTCGACGATACGTGTTGACAGATTGGTTGTAGCTCTGTCACCGCAGAGTGTGAACTTTGCATCAGGGAAGAGTGGGGTGAGGTGTTCGAAGGATATGCGGTCGCGTATCTCATGGGGTTGTCTGCCATTTATCTTGTTGATGCTTGTCAGAGGGAAATACTTCTCACCCTCATGAGGTGGGCGTACCATACATTCCACCACGTCGCCGGTCTTCAGTCCGTAGTGTTTTATCTGCTGACTCGATACGTATACGTCATCAGGTGACGACAGGTAGTTGTAGTCGCTTGAACGAAGGAATCCGTAGCCATCGGGCATCACTTCAAGTACACCATTTGCACTGACAATGTCAGTGAAGTCATACTGTACGTTAGGTGTTGGGTGCTGAGTGCTGGCAACAGGCTGTTGCGGTACGGACTCCTGTACCATGGTGTTCATCGGACGGTCGAAGATGTCATACGTTGGTGTGGCACCTTGATCCTCGATGGGTATGTCTACAATCGTAATGAAGTCAGTACCATCACCTGGGTCGCCTTGCCATACTCCGTTAGGCATTGCTTCATCCGATTCTGTCTCAGTTGCTTGTTCTGTCGTTTCGGATTCTGGTACCTGCTCTATTGCCTGTGCCGGCTTACTGTCGACAGCAGCCTCCTCCTCCTTTTGTTCTGTCTGTTCAAAGAGGTCGGCAGACTGTTCAGCCTTCTTTGCTGCTGGCTTGCGTCCTCTCTTTGCGGGAGTCTTCACCTCCTGTTTAGCCTCTGTGTCCTCAGTATCTTCTACGCTTGTCTCCTCAGCCTTCTTCTCTTGGCTTTGCTTAGCTGCTTCTATAGCAGCGATAGCCTCCAGTTCAGCTTTCGACTTACGTCCGCGATGCTTTGGCGGCATTGCTGGCAACTCAGCATCCTCGGTCGACTGAGTGTTCTCTGCCTCGCTGGTCTGAGCGGTATATACCTTATCATTATCTTTCTTAGCTATCCTTGTACGTTTGCGCTTTGGTGTGGCAGTTGAGTTCAGACTGCCCTCTATAGCTTGTTTGTCAAGAATAGCATATACTATATCCTCTTTGCTGAAGTTTTTCTTCACTTCTGCGTTGAGTTCGCTTGCGATGAACACCCTTATGATTTTTGATGGGTGCAAAGGTAATAAATAATGCGTAATGCGTAATGCGTAATGCGTAATTATTTCTTCGTGATTAACGTTTTTTAATCTATCACCAAAAACTCAAAACTTTCGCAAGCTCCGCTTGCCTTGAAGATAAAAGGAGATAGAAGAAGATAGAAGGAGATAAAAGACATTAGTTTTGTGGCAGAAACAGGACAGACAGAGTATTGTCCTCTATCTTCCGCCGCTGAAAAGCGGCTATCTTCCTTTATCTTCCTATATCTACTTAACATCCGAAACTTAACTCAAAACTCAAAACTAAACTTTCTCACTCAGTTCGAGCCATCGCATACTCTTTTGGTCGATTTCGTCTTTTAGCTGAGCAAAGCGAATGCTTGTAGCTGTAATCTCGTCAACCGACAGATTGCCGCTGCTCAGTGCCTCTTCTGTCTTCTTCTGTTCCTCTTCTAAGAGAGCGATGTCCTTTTCCAACTGTTTCATTTCCAGTCGTTCGCCATAGGTGAGTTTGTTTGAAGGACTACTTACTTTCTTATTCGTGTTGTCTTCCTTTTTTGTCTGACGGCTGCTTTTCTCTTCGCTTTTCAGGCTCTTCCATTCCCTATACTGTGAGTAGTTGCCAGGGAAATCCTGTATATCGCCATTACCCTTGAAGACGAGCAGATGGTCGACCACCTTGTCTGTGAAGTAACGGTCGTGGCTCACTACGATGACACATCCAGGGAAGTCTTGCAGATATTCCTCCAGAATCTGCAGAGTCTGTATGTCCAGGTCGTTGGTAGGCTCATCGAGTACGAGGAAGTTGGGATTGCGCATCAGCACCGTACATAGGTACAGTTTTCGCTTTTCGCCACCACTCAGTTTGTATACGTAGTTGTGCTGTTGTTCGGGAGTGAAGAGGAAGTGTTGTAGCAGTTGTGACGCAGTGAGATGCTTGCCGCCGCCCAAGTCCACATAGTCAGCGATATCCCTTATGATGTCTATCACTTTCTGGTCGTCACGAAAGGTGAGTCCCTCTTGTGAGAAATATCCGAAGCGCACCGTCTCGCCTATGTCAAACCTACCGCTGTCAGGCTCTATCTGTCCGAGAAGCAGCTTTATGAAGGTAGACTTCCCAGTGCCGTTGCCTCCCACTATGCCCATCTTCTCATAGCGTGAGAAATTATAGTAGAAGTCTTTTAGGATTACTTTTTGTGATGGATGATTGGTGTCGGGTGATGATGATTGGTTGTCGTTACCAAAGGTCTTGCTCACATACTGACATTCAAAAATCTTCGAACCAATATATACATTCTTCGACTTCAGTCTGATCTGTCGTTCCTCGATACGTTGTTTAGCTATCCGTTCCAGTTCGTAGAACGCTTCCTCTCTATATCTTGCTTTATGGCCACGCGCCTGCGGCATGCGTCTCATCCATTCCAGCTCGGTGCGGTACAGGTTGTTGGCTCTTGCTATCTCAGCCCTCCTGTTGTCAATGCGTTCCTGTCGTTTCTCAAGATAATACGAGTAGTTGCCCCGATAGGTATAGATGGTCTTGTCGTCGAGTTCCAGGATGATGTTACATACACGGTCCAGGAAGAAGCGGTCGTGAGTCACCATCAAGAGTGTCTTGTTGCCCCTTTGCAGATAGCCCTCCAGCCATTCTATCATCTCCAGATCCAGATGGTTGGTAGGCTCGTCGAGTATCAGCATGTCTGGCTCGGTTATCAGCACGTTGGCGAGTGCCACTCGTTTCTGCTGACCACCACTCAGCTGTCCTATCGGTTGTGCCAGGTCGGGTATGTGTAGTTGTGTGAGTATTTGCTTAGCCTTAAGTATCTTCTCCTCCTCACCTTTGTGGTTGAAGCATGCGTCCAGCACGCTCTCGTCTGGATCGAACAGTGGCGACTGTTCCAGCATACCAACCTTCAGGTCGTTTTTGTAGATGATGCTGCCTGAGTCATACCCTTCTTTTCCTGTGAGTATCGACAATAGTGTCGACTTGCCAGTACCATTCTGCGCTATCAGCCCCACCTTCTGTCCTTCATGGATGGAGAAGCTGATGTCGCGAAAGAGTACTAATGACCCGAAGGACTTAGTGAGGTTCTGAACGTCAAGATAGGGAGATGGCATGGTTTATTGATTCAATATAGTTGAGCACTTCGTCCCTTCCTGTCTTATCTTCCGAACTGGTGATAAAATATGGTGGCAGTTCTTCCCATGTGTCCTTCAGTTTCTTCATCCATGCCATGGCATTGCTCTTTGCCTTGCCTGCCGAGAGCTTGTCGGCTTTGGTGAAGATGATGGAGAATGGTATCTGACTGATGCCGAGCCAGTCGATAAACTCACGGTCGATTTTCTGTTGCTCATGTCGTATGTCGATGAGTACAAACACATTCATCAGTTGTTCTCGTTGTAGTATGTATCCGCTGATCATCTGTTCCAGCTGCTTCTGCACCTGTTTGCTGCGCTTAGCATATCCATAGCCAGGCAGGTCTACGAGGTACCACTCCTTGTTGATAAGGAAGTGGTTGATGAGCAGGGTCTTTCCTGGTGTGGCACTCGTCTTGGCGAGTCCCTTGTGGTTGCACAGCATGTTGATGAGGCTCGACTTGCCCACGTTGCTTCGTCCGATGAATGCAAATTCGACTTTATCCTCCTTCGGGCAAAGGTCTACCTTGGGAGCGCTGAGAGCAAATTCTGATGTCTTTATTATCATGATGTTTTTTGTACTAATTTCTTTTTATCTTATCTAATATGGGATGCTTCGTCCATTTCGCTTTACTGCCATTTATCATTTCTTCCGCACCGCGTGTGAACAGGTTGTGATAGCAGTATACCAGCCATGCCGGAATGATGTTCTTCTGGTTGCGTGCGATGACGTCCCTTATCACCATCTTCTGAGATTCTTCCATCCGTGAGCGCATCTCTCTTTCTTGTATTCGTGCCTGAAGGTGTGCCTCTGGATCGTCGCTGAACACGTCAATGTGAAAATGTTCAGGACTCTCTCGTCTGATACTGTTTTGTTCGCCCTGCAGACGTTGGGACAAGGGTGAGCCCTCGATGCTACCGTTTTCCATGTTGACTGTGATATGCTTGCTGTCGGGTATCAGTACATACGCAGACCGTTCCGGAAACCCTTTATAGTCGTGTAGTCTGATGAAGTCATTGCGGTCTACGGTTATTGTCACAGAGAAGTGTTGGTCATTGATGGTCAGCTTCTGTGCATTGTCAATGTCCTCATTGATGATGAGGTACAATTCGGTCTGTGTTCTTCGTGTTGTACCATCGATGGTCAGTGTCACTTTCTTTGCCTGTGTGGTCAGTGCAACCAGCAGCATAGTGACAACTATTGTGATTGTTCGTTTCATAGGGCTTGTGTTTTTCTTTTTGCAAAGATACGACTAAGCGAGCACAAAGCAAAAGAAAAAAAGTTTTTTTTCTTAAATCTCTACTCCTATAGGGAATATTCAAGGAAAAAGACTAACGGCTTTAACTCCTTTAACTTCTTTAACTTCTTTAACTCCAAAAATTGAGCGAATGCGAAACTTGAATTATACGATTAAACGAGCACAAAGCAAAAGAAAAAAAGTTTTTTTTCTTAGCTTTGTCGAGTGTTCTTTAAAAAAACACTACCTTTGCAGCCATGAACAATAGTTACATTTTAGTATGCCTCTTCACTTTTGCTACCACAATGGCAAAGGGCGAAACCAGAGATTCAATCTTGACAGAGCCGCAACCTAAGGAAATTGCACTCAAGCCTCTGACTATAGATGCCGACATCAGTGCCCGACCAGGTGGCGACTATCATATCAAGCGTCATGGCGAGAAGGTGGAGGAGGGTAGGGCTTCCGCCTTGTTGAAGACACAACTTAAAGCCTCTGGCACTGTGTGGCGCAAGGGCTTTACACGCATCGATGTTGGCGGCAGCTATACATATTATCATCATGAGCTCGACGGCAGAGACCTGAGACTTTATGGCTATGGCTACGACCGCCACTCCCATCACACCTTCGGTGCCAATATCTCTGCTACAACATATCTTCGGCTGTTCGGCAAACCACTGATGCTGAATGCTATGGGTAATACCACCTTCAGCAATCATGGCTACGAGCGTTGGTCGGCTGCGCTGACTGCCCTCCTGATGCTCAAGAATACTAAAGAGACTGTGTTTGGCGTGGGGGTCTTAGGACTTGTCCACTCGTCGGTACGCATACCTTTCTATCCCATGATTACTTACCGTCAGGTGCTCTCGCCACAATGGACTATCAACTGTGTGATGCCGCGCTTCCAGATGGAGTACAACCTCACGCCTCGTGATATGTTCAGTGCAGGTTTCTCTATTGATGTCGACAATTATTTTCTTGAGACTGACGACGAGCGACTGCCCGAACGTGTCAACTATTGTCGTACCAATGTCAATATCGGACCCGCATACGAACACCGTTTCCCTTACGGACTACTGTTTCGTGCCGAAGCGGGAGCTCAGTGGGTGGTGGCTGACCGCCTATACAAGAATCGTAACAACCATGTCGAGGGGCGTATCCACGAAAAGTCTGCCCCATATATTAAGATAGGTATACAGAAAAAATTCTAACTCAACTTGCGGAAGAAGAGAGGAAAAAAGTTGAGCGAATGCGAAACTTAAAATTTAAACAGATATGAAGGAGATAAGTTGGGGATTTATTGGATGTGGAGAAGTCACAGAGAAAAAGTCTGGACCAGCATTCAACGACGTCGAGGGGTCACACATTGAGGCAGTCATGTGTCGTACTGCTGAACGGGCACGCTCATACGCCGAACGTCATGGTATCAAGCACTGGTATACCGATGCCATATCGCTGATAGAGAACCCCGCCGTCAATGCTATATACATCGCTACGCCACCCGCCTCACATGCCACATACGCTATCATGGCTATGCGTGCCGGCAAGCCTGTATATGTAGAAAAGCCACTGGCTGCATCATACGAGGATTGTGTTCGTATCAATCGTGTGAGCGAGCAGACAGGTGTACCATGCTTCGTGGCATATTATCGTCGCTATCTGCCGTATTTCCAGAAGATCAAGGAGATTGTTGAGAAAGGTGTCATCGGCAAGGTTATGACCGTACAGATACGCTATGACTGTCCGCCGCGTGAGGATGATACCAAGAAGCCTTGGCGTGTGTGTCCTGAGATTTCTGGTGGAGGCTATTTCTATGACATGGCACCCCATCAGCTTGACCTGCTACAAGATATGTTTGGCGTCATCACCCGTGCCCATGGCTATCACGCCAACCGTGCGGGACTCTATGAGCCCGAAGATACCGTCAGTGCCGCCTTTATGTTCGAGAATGGCATCCATGGCAGTGGATCATGGTGCTTCGTTGGTCATGAGAGTGCCGAGGAAGACCGTATACAGATAATCGGTGACAAGGGTATGGTCAGTTCGATGGTATGCAAGAGATTATAGTAGAGAATCCATCATACGTCCAGCTGCCTCTCATCCGTTCTGTCATTGAGCACCTGCAGGGCATCGGCACATGTTCAAGTACCAGCATCAGTGCCACACCCACCAACTGGGCTATGGATCGTATATTAGGTAAATTTTAGTCCAGCAGATCACGCAGATTTTTTTTGACCACGGATCTACACGGATTCACACGGATATTTTAGTCACGCAGATCTCGCAGATCACGCAGATTGTTTTTGACCACGGATTGACACGGATTGACACGGATGATTTTTAGTCACGCAGATCTCGCAGATCTCGCAGATTATTTTAATTGACAATTGGATTCCTAAAGCTAGTAAACTCATGAAGAAATTTGCAATGAAGAATCTGTGTCAATCTGTGTCCGCTCGAGCTTTGCTCGCTCATTCCGAAGGTCTTGAGAATCTGTGAGAGACTAAAAACCAAAAACTAATTTCCGTGTAAATCCGTGTAGATCCGTGGTCTCAAAACTAAAAACTAAAAACTAAACACTAACAACTCCCACCTCCAGCCATTTGTCGATGAGGGCTTGCGAGTCTTTGCGAGCCGTATCCTCGTCCACCTCATATTCTTCAGTGAGCAGATGGGTAAGAGTATCGACATCAAACTCCTTGTCCTCGATAGCCTGCCACAGGTAGGCTGAACTCTCATTCATACTGATGATATTGGTAAAGTCAATATTCTCTTGACCCTCAGCTATCAATATCTTTTCTCCGCAAATGTCGCGAAGCATAAATCCATTCTTTATTCTCATATATTTATTTACTTATTAAGTTTCGGATTCGCTCAACTTACTCTAGTTTTAGGGGCAGGGAGCAGGGGGCAGGGGGCAAGAGAATAGTGAGGAGCAGGGAGCAACCCACCCACGATAAGTCAGGACGATGCTCGCGAGCATTCTTGCGCCGCTTCGCTCTGCAAGCGAGCATAGCTCGAGTCCGCATTACGCATTAAGCATTCTTGCGCCGCTTCGCTCTGCAAGCGAGCATAGCTCGAGTCCGCATTACGCATTACGCATTATCCTCATCTCCTTTAACTCCTTAACTTCTTTAACTTCTTTAACTTCTTTATCTCCTTTAACTTCTTAACTTCTTAACTTCTTTAACTTCTTAACTTCTTAACTCCTTTAACTCCTTTAACTTCTTTAACTCCTTTAACTCCTTTAACTCCTTATCTATCGTCTTTAACTCCTTTAACTCCTTTAACTCCTTTAATAATCCATAGCAGATAACGTCTCACAGGTAGCAGACGAGTCCATATCCATGAGTATGCTCGCCATTTCCATCCGTCAATACGGTCTAATTTCGTGCGACCTTTACGGTAGAATCCTATCACGTTAGCACGTATGTCGTTGATGGTACATACCTCGCAAGCCAGATTACCGTCACCGCGTAGAATCACCTGGTTGCCTACGACCTTTACTATGCGATGTAGTACAAAGTGTCCTGGCCGAGTCTCCGCCAATACCGGTTCGCCCACCTTGATGCGAGTCACCTTTGTCAGCAATCCCACGTCGCGCCTGTCCTCCAGAAAAGGTCGCATTGACACTCCCCTCAGCATAAGCTTCACGGTATGTCCTTCCTCCAGCAGCTTGATGATGTGGGGGATAAACTCACTGTTCTTTAGTGTTATCGTCTGTGTCTGGTTATCTCCTTGTGACATATCTCTGCGGCTTCTTTGTCAGGTAGACAGTGTAGTATATATATAGGTGTAGTCTCTATTATACGAGTTATGGTGTCGCCCAAAGACCTGTATAAACGTTTGTCCCATTTCATCGACGAGCATGACGGCAGTACCGAGGTGAAAGCCTCTACCGGGCGCAGTCGTTCTATGGAGTTGGCTGGAGCGCGGTCGATACGTGTGATGGCTCCTAAGGGAGCCTTGACATTGCGGTAGCATGGAGTCTTTCCGCTCCACGGACTACCATAGATATATGGCTTTCCGTCGATGACACGTACCACAGGGTTGTCGTCGTTCATCAGGTCGCAGTCAGGGATATACCTCATCCACAGACTGGTATGAGTGCTCTTTCCCGTACCGCTTTTAGCTATGAAAGCATATCCATAGCCCTGGTGTCTTACCAGTGAGGCGTGTATGAGCAGGGTGTCATGCAGACTACCAGCGAATGCGTATGTCAGCATCATCACGTTGTTCAGTCCGAAGCGTCGCATGTCGAAATTACCATTCAGCGCACAGTGGACGTCCGAGAAGTCTTCGTTGGCTACCAACAGTGCACATGGCTTGGCGTTCAGGTCCTTCACGATAAACTGGTAGCCACCAGTCGTAATCCTGTCCACGATAGTGTCGCCATTGCCAGTGTCGAAGTCGCGTATCCTCTCACGCAACGTCTTGTCTACAGGCTTTGTCGTGTCGTCAATGGTAATAGTGAAAAGAGGCGTCTTGTCGTTATCGTCGTCGTTGACGTTAAACGGCAGAAACGAAGCAAGGAGTCGCATACTGTTGTATGGTGACTCCTGGAAGACGATTTTTATCAGATGTTCTGCTATGCAGAAGTAGTGAGTTGTCATTGCTTATGGCTTCGTTGTAGTCGTTATTTCTCCTCTCGTGCCACTGTCTGGTATTTGAATTCCTCAGGCTTCACATATATCACGATATATCTGCCCTTAGCCTTTTCGGTGTATTTTCTTTTCAGTTTGGCATACTTCTTCTCAGCCTTTTTTCTGTTGAGTGCAAAGTAGGTCACCGCGGTGGGGTGGGTGCCAGGGTGTTGCTCTGTCAGATAGTTGCGCAGCTGGTATGAGTATTCGCTTCTGTCCACCAGATGGTTGTGCTTCTTCGTCACGTATGCTGTCGCCACCTCTTGTATGTCGGTTATGTATACTATCGAGTCGTTGAATGATGCGGCAAATCCGAAGAGGTATGCCGTCACGTTCTTATCCTTTGGTGCAGCATGTAGTGGGATTGCAACCAGTAGTGTAACTGCCAGTACGCCAAGTAGTTTTCTGAGTTGGTTCATCTTCTTTTATATTGCTTTCTTAGTTTTCTGAGTGCTTTGTCTCTGATTTGTCGTGCTCTCTCGCGGGTGATGTCCATCTGCATGCCCACCTCAGCCAGTGTCATCGTAGGTTGGTTGATGCCATAGATGGCGCTGATCACCTGTCGTTCGCGTTCCGACAAGATGTCGCTGTTGGCATGTTCCAGTATGCTGTCGTCAGCGTCGTCGCTACTGATTGGCGGTGTATACGAGTCCTTCAGGTCCTTCAGCTTACTGTTGTCCTCTTCGCTGTTCAGTGCCGCCTCTATAGCCTTCCTTATCCTGCTGGCAGCGAACACCACCAGCCGAGTGCCACGTGTAGGGTCGAATGACTTGGCAGCTTTGACCAGAGCGATGTTGCCTTCGTTGACGAGGTCCTCCATGTCCAGTCCTTTGCCTTGATATTCCGATGCCAGTGATACTACGAAGCGCAGGTTGGCACCTACAAGTTGCTCCAGTGCTTTCTCGTCACCTTCACTTGCCTGTTGTGCCAGCCTGCTCTCCTCCTCGGCTGTCAGTAGCCCTTTGTGCCCTATCTCTTCGAGATATTTATTGAGCGATGCATTCTCCTTGTTCATAGGTGTCGTTTTACGTTGTTTTGCAAAAATACTATTTTTTGCTTATATGAGCAAGAGATATGCAGATATTTTTTACGTTTACTGTTCCAATGGTACGGCGAAGTATGCCTTCTTACCTGTAGGATAGATACCCTGTATGAAGAGTACAGGCTCCTTGCTGGTCGATGCAGCCTTGACTATCTTCTGCAGCTGTTCGATAGTCCTCACCGGTTCGTCGTTCACCTTCTGAATGATGAATCCCTTGTTCACTCCAGCCTCTTTCAGAGCACCGTTGTTCACCTTCATTACCTCCAGACCATAGCTTATGTTGAGCGACTCCTTGGTCTCGCTTGTTATCTCACGGAAGTTACCACCCAGCACGTCAATGTCGGCAGGTTTCACAACCTCGGTGTTGCCCTGAGCGTTCTTCAGTGTCACACTCTTGGTGATGCTCTTTTTGTTACGCAGATAGGTGAGTGTCACCTTGTCGCCAGGACGCTTGCTGTTCAGATATTCCTGCAGCTCAGCCATCTTAGTCAACTTCTTGTTGTCAATCTGGATAATCACGTCACCTTCTTGCAGACCAGCTGATGCGCCAGCACCGCCATCGTTCACCTTAGCTACATATATACCGTCGTTAGTACCCAGGTCAGGAGTCTCACCCTTTTGTTTCTGTGCGTCGATGTAGTTGTGAACGTCCGATCCCTGTATGTCGAGCACGGCGCGCTGTACGGTACCATATTTCTTCAGGTCGTCTACCACCTTATTCATAATAGTAGTAGGTATGGCGAATCCATAACCGCTGTATGAGCCCGTCTGTGAGTAGAGCATAGCGTTGATACCCACCAACTCGCCGCTGGTGTTCACCAGTGCACCTCCTGAGTTGCCAGCGTTGATGGCAGCATCGGTCTGTATGAAGCTCTCCACACCATTGGCACCCAGCGAACGAGCCTTGGCACTCACGATACCAGCTGTCACGGTAGAGTTCAGATTGAACGGGTTGCCCACAGCCAGTACCCATTCGCCCACCTTCAGCTTGTCAGAGTCGCCAATGGGCAGTGTCGGCAGGTCCTTGGCAGTCACCTTGATCAGAGCCAGGTCCGTGGTCTTGTCCGTACCAATGATACGAGCCGAGAACTCACGGTTGTCGTTCAGTGTCACGGTCAGTTCGTCAGCACCTTCTACCACGTGGTTGTTGGTCACGATATATCCGTCTTGAGATATTATCACGCCGCTACCCGTTGCTTCTTTCTTTGGAGTCTGCACCTGTTGCTTGCGAGTGCCACCGCCAGGGTTGCCGAAGAATCCGAACGGATCAGAGAAGAAACCACCGAACGGATCGTCCTGTACCTCTACTGTTTTCACCTTCGAATTTTGCACATATCTTATATGTACCACAGCAGGCAAAGCCTTTTCAGCTGCGAATGTCAGGTCTACGGGTTGTCCTGCTGCCACTGGAGCCTTGGCTGCGTTGACCTTTACAAATGCTCCTGTCGAGAATGCCAGTGCGACGATACATGCCGCACCAAGCAGATACTTTGATAGATTCTTCATAATTGTCATTTCCTTATTCCTTTTACTTTATGTTTGTATTTTTCAATTCTTCAATTCTTCACCTCTTCAACTCTCAAAGAGTGATGCAAAGATAGACGCAAAAAATGTAAAACTGCCATTTTGTCGGTATCTTTATTCCAATTTAACATTACGAATGCCTCTTTTAAGTCTTTATGAACACCTTCAGTCAATTGCGTTAAAGGAGTGAAAGGATTAAAAAAATAAGGTTTTTGTTGCACAATTTAGGATTGTTGTGCAAGAAAGAGCGTTTTTTTACTTTTTTACCTCTTTCTCTTTTTACTTTTTTACATTTTTTCCTTACCTTTGCCCACCGAGTAGTGGCCTGGCTCTGCCGCTGGAGTAGAAATACTCGAGAGGAAAGTCCGGGCAGCACAGGGCGCTCCACTTCCGAAAATAGAAGCTGTTGGCAACAATAGGAGCCGGTAGAAGAGAACGACCGCCCCGCTTGCGGGGTAAGGGTGAGAAGGTAGTGTAAGAGACTACCAGTCGTCGGGTGATCGGCGAGCTGTACCGTCTGGAGGCTGCAAGTTCATGTATACCATCGCCATGTCAGGGTTGCCCGCCCGATGATGCCGTAAGGTAGCTGCGATGGAGGGTAGAACGCTGGAGACGCAGGGTGACCTGCGTAGTAGATAAATGGCAGGCACCTCGCAAAAAAGAATATGGGCTATATCTGAGTCTGCGAGGTACAGAACCCGGCTTATAGGGCCACTCTCGTTTTTCTTATAATATAATAAGGAGTTAAAGGAGTTAAAGGAGTTAAAGGAGTTAAAGACGATAGGAAAAGAGGAAATGAGGAGAAGAGTAATAAGGAAATGAGGAGATGAGTAATAAGGAGTTAAAGACGTTAGTCTTTTTCCTTGAATATTCCCTATAGGAGTAGAGATTTAAGAAGTAAAACATTCGTCTTTAACTCCTTTAACTCCTTTAACTCCTTTAACTCCCAAAAGAAGTAGATAAGTAGATAAATATATAAGTATGAATCCAACTAATCCATTCCATATCAGTGAGAACGAGACGAGAGTTCTTCTTGACGACTTCCAACATCAGGTGGAACGTAAGATAGAACATCATGGCGACGAACAGGGATTTCCACAGATGGCAGACTATCAGGTGACACAAGCCGATCTGGACAACTACCTCTTCGACAAGCAGGCCATCCTCGACAGCCGAGGCACAGAGAAAGGGCGCTACACTATGGCTGCCATCATCATCATCATACCATTGGTGATACTTGCTGTGATGTATCCCGTCAACGAGATGCCATGGGGACAGTGGAGTCCAATCCTCGCTATTGGTGCTGGTCTCCTGTTATGGGGCGTCGTCGTAGCGCTGCAGCAAGCCCTCATACGTATGCGTCTCACCAAACTCGACCAGCAACAACCAGACGTGGCAAAATATGTCGAGGCAGTACTTAATACATAAATGAGTAGTAAGTAGATAAGAAATAAGGAGATGAGTAGTAAGGAGATGAGAAGTAAGGAGATGAGTGGTAAGGAGCAGGGAGCAGGGGGCAAGAGAGTGGTGAGGAGCAGGGAGCAACCCACCCACGATAAGTCAGGACGATGCTCGCGAGCATTACGCATTACGCATTACGCATTACGCATTATCCCCTGCCCCTTTAACTCCTTTAACTCCTTTAACTCCAAAAAGTTGTAGATAAGTAATAAGTAGATGAGTAGTAAGTAGTATAGGGAATATTCAAGGAAAAAGACTATCGGCTTTAACTCCTTTAACTTCTTTAACTCCTTTAACTCCTCAAAATCTAAAGAATTTGAAACTTAAATAAAACTGTAAATAGCAATGAATCTCCCAGATTTTTCCAAGTACGCAGACAATTTTTCCGTAAAGGGATTCACCGAGAAGATAGGACGTATAGCCAAGCGTGCTGGTTCCAAACTCGTATATGCATCCCTCTTATTATATTATACCCTGGAGAGTAAGAATATCCCAACTAAGGAGAAAGCCATCATCATCGGTGCACTTGGCTATCTCATCAGTCCTCTTGATCTTGTACCCGATGCCATTCCACTTGCCGGTCTGGGCGACGACCTCGCCGTGCTCACCTTCGTACTCCAACGAGTATGGTCGGGTATCGATGATGACATCAAGTCTAAGGCTCGTGAAAAGCTCTCCCAGTGGTTTGACGAAGATGAGCTCGAAGGTGCTGAGCACCTCTTCGACGACAATCCTGACGACAATCCCGTGTGAGCACAGTGATCCAGACCATACTCGTAGTCCTTATCCTCGTCGTCAGCCTCATCTATGTTGGCTGGCGCGTCTGGTGTGCTTTCCGCATCTCCCGTCATTCCGCCCCAGCTTGTCCTGGCTGCCCCCTCTCGGGAGTCTGTGGTAAGAGTAAGTGATTTAAGTTTCGCAAGCTCAACTTTTTGGAGTTAAAGGAGTTAAAGGAGTTAAAGGAGTTAAGGACAAATGTTTTACTTCTTAAATTTCTACTCCTATAGGGAATATTCAAGGAAAAAGACTATCGTCTTTAACTCCTTTAACTCCTTTAACTCCTTTAACTCCTTTAACTCCTTACTACTCATCTACTTATTACACATCTCCTTTAACTCCTTTAACTCCAAAAATTATCTACAACAGGCTGAAATTGTCAGACATAAGTTCCGATTTTCTTGTTATCACGACATCGTCATACATCATCATTATCACGTCCTCGTCATATTGACCAATGATTGACGTGTTCTCCTTGCCGTGAATGTTGTTCAGGATCAGTTGGATGAAGTCCACGCCTGCTCCGTATGCATGCAGGTAAGCACCACCGAAGCGTGGGTTTATCTCAGAGAGATAGTATTCTCCGCCTTTTATGAAGAAGTCCATGTCGCAAGGACCATTGAGTTCGAGTACAGAGCATACCTCTTTCACGAAGTCGAACAATTTAGGGTCTTTATAGCTTATTGTCTTGCTTGCTCCACCAATCCTACTCTCAATCTTTTTCTTAGAGAAGATGGCTACAGGTTTATGCGAGATACAATCCACGTATACGTCAGCATCGCAGTCGCCCTCTGTCATCAGTTCCTGTATTATATACGTGAACTTTCCGTCATTCCATTTCTCCATCACTTCCTCCATCGTGTCACATCTGCCATCGTGAGCAGGGCATTACGCAAGTGCTGAAAAGTCACTATATCTTTTCTCCGTTATATTGCATATTCATTCCAAGTACCGTGCATACAATCATCTGTATGTCCTTGACAAATGAATAGTTGTTCAGATAGTAGAGGTTTATTCGTATCTTGTCAGGGTAGATAACCCTGTCGTTATACTCCTGTGCATCTTCCACCTCAGCCAGTATTTCCTCCTCGTTTCTATACTTCAGACTTGCAGGTCCCGTAATGCCCGGTTTCAGTTTCAGAATATCACGGTCTTTACCCTCCAGTTTGTCGGCATACCCTGGCACGTCTGGTCTCGGACCAACGAAGCTCATATCCCCGATCAGTACGTTCCATAGTTCCGGCAGTTCGTCCAGTTTGTATCTTCTCAGTTTTGCTCCCAATGGTGTAATTCTACTCTCACCGGCTACCGATACCGAGCTTCCGGAGTGTCCCACCGTCATGGAACGGAACTTATACATTGTAAACAGTTTACCGTCTTGTCCTACCCGTTTCTGTGTAAACACCACAGGTCCTCCTGGCATTTTCAGCCTAATAAAAATAGCCACCACTAGCATTACCGGCCAGAGCATCAGCAGACCAACGATGGCAACCACTCTGTCAAATATCCATTTTATTATCATATTATTATTTCAAATATTTTTTTATTATGGCTGGAACACCGGCAACCATTACATTGTCGGGAACATCCTTATTTACCACTGCTCCTGCTGCAATAACACTTCCATTTCCAATGGTAACACCTGGTAATATTATTGCTCCAGCACCAATCCAGCAATTATCTCCAATATGTACTTCTTTGTAAATTGGAGGATAAATTTTACCTAGCTCGTTATATTCTGCGTTTGGATTCGCAGACGTATTAATCATTACTCTGTACGCTAATGTGCTGTTTTTTCCGATTGTTATGTTTTCGAATGCTTGTAGCATTACCTCGGAATTAATATTCACATTGTCAGAACAAAAGATCTTACCCCCCCAATTTTACGAACTCCTTTATTTGAAATAATGACGTTTTTACCAAAACAGTATCCTTGCCTTTTAAGCATCAGATGCTGTATCCATGTAAATATTTTATAGATTATTATATTCATAAGTATTTATGGATTTAATCTCCTATTCTTAATTAGTTTTTCCAAGTAATAGCACATTTCTCCTATTATTGCTTTTTTGTCATCTTTAAAGAAATCATCAAAACTATCAAAACCAGAAAAGGTAAATACTTGCTTAATTTCTTTGGCAGACCATTTCAGAGATACAATTCTTCCAACCAATGTTATTATGTCGCCAAGAATCCATTTTGTTTTTGTTCCAATTTTTATGTTTATAGGTTCATTGTATATGCCATCAGTTGCCAGTTTATATAGTATCCATGGAATATTAAATCCTGCAGTTATAGGAGTTGCCAATCCACCCGTGAAACGTGCATTAGTTTCAATGTATGCTGCACGTCCTGTTTCTGAGTCATATCGAAAATCTAGTCCGCATACGCCATTATAGTCAATGTCATCAAGAATTTTTTTTGCATATTCCTCTAATATTGGCAACTCAACAATTTCACGTTGTGTTGTTGTTCCGCCTCCATCGGTTTTAGTTACTAATGCATGGTAAACAGATGATTTCCAAAACCCATTCCATCTGATACAATCAACGCTGTAGTCGGTTCCACTAACCCATTCTTCAATTAAATAATCCTCCGGGCAGTGGTTGCTAATTAAACTCTTAAGTTCTTCCTTGTTTGTTGGGAAATACACTCCTTTTGCAGAATTTCCAAATACTGTTTTAAATACTATGGGGTATTGTCTGATTTCTTCAATAGATGAGTATATTTGAGGAATAGGCACCCCAACCTTTGCTGCAATTTTGCTGGATTCTGCTTTGTTGGCCATCGTTTCCAGAATCTTGTCTTTTTCATAAGGAATCAGCAAGTCCTTTGGAAACAGGTGCTTATTTCGCATTATTACTACACTTTCATCATGGGTGGGTAGTAGCATCTTCGGTTTTAGTTCTTCTATTTTACTCAGAAGACATTCAATGAATTTTTCTTCTTCTGTGAATGGATCTGGATATGTAAAAGAACCAGAACAAAATTTAGATACTGAGCAGATGTTTTTTTTAGAAGTATCTGCAACCCATACTTTCAATCCATGAGAAGCAAGGCTTCTCATTATGTTATATCCAACTCTATTCCAGCAATATGTTATTATTACGTCGCAAACCATATAAATTATAAGAGTATTTTCATCAGTATTTTCCCATCCCGTAGGGATTGATGTATAGTCGTAGGCATTTATCTGTGAACTTGTTCACAAGGAAAAGCATGCGGCAAACATCAAAGACGTAGTCTCAACCTGAATAAAAGTGTTTTCTTTGTTTTTGTTTATGAATTCAATATCTCCTCATAGAAATCATACAGACATCTTCGCACGAATCCCTGTTCGAAGCGGCTCTCTATCATCGGCCTGGCATTCCGTGACATCGCCTCACGCATCCTGTCATCCGTCACCATCACCTTCATCGCCTCGTACAGCGCCTCCGCATCCTTCGGTGGAATGATGATACCATTTGTTTTAGTTTTTAGATTTCCGTGTCTATCCGTGTCATCCGTGGGAGGTACAGTTTTTAGTGTATAGTTTTTAGTTTTTAGAAAATCCGTGTGAATCCGTGTAGATCCGTGGTCGAAGTAAAGGTTAGAGGTTTAAGAAAATCTGCGTGATCAGCGAGATCTGCGTGACTAAAAATCATTCGCATTCGTGTAATTGGCTTCGCCCATTATCGTCACGACTCATCAAAGAATCATCATAAACAAACTCGACAGAACAATGAACGCCATGTTCCGTAAAGAATTGGTAGCAATTTGTACCGATTTCGCTCACTTCATATGGTGAGATATTGTTAATAGCCTGAACGGATAAAGGCTTCATAATGTTACAACATAGTTAGCCTTAAGGCCAGTACGTTCTTCGTATGACGATTTCATTTTTTGTTCTAAGTTGGCAACTGCATTTATTTTAGTTTGTTTAGCTGCCTTAAAACGACGTAATGCTTCTTCTCTGGTCATAATAATTATTATTTATTTCTTTCTGTCTGCAAAAATAAGTATAACCTTTTGTATCTCCAAACTTTTCCTAAATTAGTTTTTAGTCTCTCACAGATTTACACAGATTTACACAGATTCTTCATTGCAAATTTCTTCATGAGTTTACGAGCTTTAGGAATCCAATTGTCAATTAAAATAATCTGCAGTATCAGCGAGATCTGCGTGACAAAAATATCATCCGTGTGAATCCGTGTTATCCGTGGTCGAAGTATTTGTGTCACAGAAAATAGTCATACGTTATATTTCTCTTGCAGGTATTCATCCAACATCTGTCGGTCTGTTGCCTCATTGCCTTCTCCATTCAGTATGCCTTGCATCTGAAGAAAGGAAGGTGTTTCTTGTTTCAGTTCATCTGCGGAGTATGGAGATGGCAATAAGACAGAACCTAATTTCAGTAAGCCATTTGGATCATTTTCCAGAGCCTTCACTTGCAGATACACCTCTTCACTATCTATCG
>ONCJ01000050.1 GCA_900316295.1 uncultured Prevotella sp. | reverse complement strand
CAGCAATTGTGCTACCGACGCCTACCCGTATGGCTCCAACAACAGTCTGACTAACACTTCTACACCCAAGGCTTCGCTCTACAACAAGAATACCGACGACAGTTATCTTATGAACAAACCCGTGACGGAGATAATCCAGAATGCCGATGGAACCGTTAGTTTTAAGTATCTTGGTAGTATCAATCCCAGTGGAGGCGATACGGGAACTACATTCTTCTACGAGTCGTTTGACCAGTGTAACGGCTTTGGAGGTAATGACGGCAGCTGGGTGATTTCGAGCATGTCGGGCACCTTCAAGCCTGACAATGACGGTTGGAGCGACGATCATCTCAGAAACTATGCTGGCGACAAGTGTGCCATCTTCGGTACGGCGGGATTTGCTGGTGCAGCCATCTCCCCTGCTATCACTGTAGGCGGTAGTGCCAACTTAGGCTTTAAGGCTGCGGCATGGGGCAGCGATACGTTCGATGGTACTACGCTCACGCTATCCGTTTCATCAGGCACCATCACCCCATCCACCATTACCCTGAAGCGAGGCGAGTGGACCAATTATGCGGCAACCATCACTGCGTCAGATGATGTCAAAGTGACTATGTCGATAGACAAAGGTCGTTTCTTCCTCGACGAGGTGACGGCACGTACTCAGACAAGTGATATCAGGGGCGTGAGAATGGCAGAACGACCTGTAGACAACCGCATCTATGGCATCGACGGACGTTATCTCGGTACTAATCTCAGCCTCCTTCGTCCAGGTATCTATATCGTCAATGGCAAGAAGGTGGTGCGCTAAGTGATGTTTCCTGTCGAAAAAAACATGTATAAAAACCTTAAACTTAGGTGGAAAAAAGAAAAAGACAGCTGTAGGGATACATTACTACGGAACACAATTAGTAGAAAAGCTGGATAGCTGCCTCAGCTATAGTACCAAACAGAACTACCTCACGTCACTACGGTCATTTTATTCTTACCTTGGAGACAAAGACATCTCCTTGTCAAGATTGTAACCTTACGTCGTATTGTGCACGTCACACCTGGGCAAGTGTGGCATACAACCAGAATGTAGACCTGCCGGTAATATCTAAGGCACTCGGACATACCGATACTCAAACCACAATGATATATATACGTGAGCTAAATGATAATCGATTGGCAGAGGCAAATAAAAAAATACTTGATAGTTTGGGCATCGTTTAGGAATGAATTAAGAATAAATATGCGTTAAGACGGTATTTTATTCTTAAAAAATGTTTAATTTAGCCCTGTTTTAATAATTTTATTTGCCAACTTAATATAAATAAGGTACCTTTGCAAACTGTAATAAAATACACTTAAAAACTTTCCTCTTCCTCGGGAGAGGTGCGTAAGAGGTAGCAAAGTGACACGAAATTGACATTTATCTGACTAATAGTTGACAAGTGGTATGTCGGTGTTTTAACAGGATTACTAATAATAACCAAATATAAAATTAACAAAAGAGAATTTATGGAAAAAAGACTAAGCATGATTTTGGCAAGCTTGTTCCTCTGTGTAGGGATGGCTTTCGCCCAAAGTAACATCTCTGGTACCGTAGTTTCTCAGGAAGACGGCGAGCCCATCATCGGCGCCACTGTATTGGTGCAGGGCACGAAGGAGGGTACCGTGACCGACATAGACGGTCACTTCACCATTGCCGTTGCCGCAGGAAAGAAGCTGGTAATCAGCTACGTCGGTATGGAGACTCAGACAGTCACAGCGAAGAATGGTATGACCGTCACACTTGTTCCTGACGACAAGACCCTCCAGGAGGTGGTCGTGACGGGTATGGCAAAAATGGACAGGCGTATGTTTACTGGTGCTACCGACAAGGTAAGCGCAGATGACGCAATCCTGAATGGTATTGCGGACGTCTCTCGTTCACTTGAGGGTCGTTCTGCTGGTGTGAGTGTGCAGAACGTGAGTGGTACCTTCGGTACGGCTCCTAAGATCCGTGTGCGTGGTGCCACATCTATCTATGGTAGCTCAAAACCTTTGTGGGTTGTTGACGGAGTTATCATGGAGGACGTTACAGACATTGATGCAGATGCCCTTTCGTCTGGCGACCCAGAGACTCTTATCTCGAGTGCCATCGCAGGTTTGAACTCCGATGATATCGAGAGTTTTCAGATCTTGAAGGACGGCTCAGCAACCTCTATCTATGGTGCACGTGCCATGGCTGGCGTGATCGTGGTTACTACAAAGAAAGGTAAGGCAGGGCAGGCCCACATCAATTACACTGGCGAGTTTACGACCCGACTGATTCCAAACTATAGAGATTTCAATATCCTAAACTCTCAAGAGCAGATGGGTATATACCGTGAGTTACAAGATAAGGGTTGGCTGAATTTAAGTTCTGTGCTGAATGGTAGCGACTATGGCGTGTACGGAAAGATGTATGAATTGGTAAACACATACAATCCGAATACAGGAGTTTTTGAGCTTCAGAATACAGAAGAGGCTCGTAACGCATATCTGCAGAATGCAGAATATCGCAACACAAACTGGTTTAAGGAGCTGTTCTCCACAGCAATCATGCAAAACCACTCTGTCAGTGTAAGTGGCGGAACAGAAAAGTCCAACTATTATGCTTCCCTGTCAGCGATGATGGATCCAGGATGGTACAAGCAGAGCAAGGTGCGTCGCTATACCATGAACATGAACGTTACACACCAGATACTTAACAACCTGTCTCTCAATATTATCGGAAGTGCTAGCTATCGTAAGCAACGCGCTCCTGGAACCTTAAGCCAGGACGTTGATGTCGTTTCTGGAAATGTAAAACGTGACTTTGACCTTAATCCGTACTCATACGCACTCAACACCTCACGTGCTCTTGATCCTGATACATACTATCAAACCAACTATGCTCCATTCAATATCTTGCATGAACTTCAGTGCAACTTCATTGATGTAAACTTTGTTGACACGAAGTTCCAAGGTGAGCTGAAGTACAAGCCAATTAACGATTTGGAATTGTCGGTACTTGGTGCATTGAAGTATACTACAACCACGCAAGAACATAAGGTGTTGGATGATTCAAATCAGGCAGAAGCCTATCGTGCTATGGGAAACACTCAGATAAGGGATGCCAACCTTTATCTCTACACAGATCCAGACCAGCTGTATGCTTTGCCTATCACGGTTCTTCCTAATGGTGGTATATACAGACGCACGGACAATAGGATGATTGACTACAACTTCCGTGCTACGGCCAACTATACTCACACATTCAATAAAATCCACTTCATGAACCTCTTCGGCGGTATGGAGACAACAAGCATTGACCGAAATCGCACATGGTTTAACGGCTGGGGTATGCAGTACAGCAAGGGTGAGATTCCTTACTATGTATACCAGTTCTTCAAGAAGAGCTTGGAAGAGAACACAGATTATTATACTCTGAGCAATACAAATTCACGCTCAGTGGCCTTCTTTGCAAATGCCACATATAGCTACAAGAGTCGCTATGTGTTGAATGGAACATACCGTTATGAGGGATCTAACGCCATGGGTAAGAGCCGTTCTGCACGCTGGACTCCAACATGGAATATCGCCGCATCATGGAACGTTGATCAGGAGAAGTTCTTCACTTATCTTGAGCCTACTTTGTCGCACTTGAAGTTGAAGGCATCTTACTCGTTGACCGCGACACCTCCGCCAACGAGCTATACAAGTTCTACTAACGTGTTCAGAGCATATAATCCATATCGTATCTTCACGCAGGACAAAGAGACTGGTATCCAATTGTCAGACTTGGAGAATAGCAAATTAACATACGAAAAGAAGACAGAGTTTAACTTTGGTGTAGAAGCAGGTTTCTTACATGACCGAATCAACGTTGCATTTGACATCTACACACGTAAGAACTTTGATGAGATTGGTCCAGTTGCTACTCAGGGTATAGGCGGACAGGTTATCAGATGGGGTAATGCTGCAGATATGAAGTCAAGTGGTGAGGAACTCTCAATAAGTACTACAAATATTAAGACAAAAGATTTCTCTTGGTCTACATCTTTGGTTTATTCACATACCAAGACAAAGATTACCAACTTGGCAAGCCGTGACCGTGTTATTGACCTTATTACAAACTTCGGAGGACGTGTTCAGGGTTATCCAGTACGTGCACTCTTCTCTATTCCGTTCGTAGGACTTAATGAAGAGGGACTTCCCCTTCTGATTAACGAGGCCGGAGAGGTGACAACGTATGACGTCAACTTCCAAGAGCGTGACAATATTGACTTCCTGAAGTATGAGGGACCAACAGACCCGACCGTGCAGGGTTCGTTAGGTAATATCTTTAAGTATAAGGGATTCACCCTGAACCTGTTTATAACCTATTCGTTTGGAAATGTGGTACGTCTTGACCCTGTTTTTGCAGGTCGTTACTATGACCTGACCTCTATGACTAAAGAGTTCAAGAACCGCTGGATGGTTCCTGGCGACGAGCAGTATACCAATATCCCCGTTATCCTGAGCAAGGCACAGTATGACTCAAACAGACAGCTACGCTACGGATATAACGCATATAATTATTCAAATGTTCGCATAGCAAAGGGCGACTTCATCCGCATGAAAGAGATTTCATTGCAATATGATTTTCCAAAGACATGGATAAAGCCCCTTAATAATCTCTCATTAAAACTGCAGGCCACCAACCTCTTCCTGATCTATGCCGACAAGAAGCTCAATGGTCAAGATCCTGAGTTCTTCCGTTCGGGTGGTGTTTCCGCACCAGTTCCAAAGCAGTTTACGGCAACTCTGAAAGTTGGACTGTAAGATAAGTTAAAAATTGATAAATGAAAGTTGAAAATTCAAGAAAGATGATGAAAGAGTATATATACAATAAGGTGTCGGTAATAGCAAAAAGAACTATTCTCTTGCTACTTGCTCCTTGCGCCTTGCTCATTGCAGGATGTAACGATTATTTGGACAAGCTGCCAGATAACCGTATGGAGTTGAAGACAAAAAGCGATATCGCCGACCTGTTGGTTAGCGCATATCCACAGACGCACCCGGCATATTTGTTGGAGATGTATTCGGACAATACCGATGAGTGTATTGGTCCAGAGTGGTCAGAGGCTGATCGTTTCCAACGCCAAGCCTATCACTGGGAAGACATTACGGAAATAGGAAACGATGAGTCTCCGCAGGAGTTGTGGAACACTCACTATCAGGCTGTTGCCTCTGCTAATGCCGCAATACAGTTTATTGAAGGTCAACCGGATGCTACAGAGTTTAATGAGAATCTTGCTGAAGCGCTGCTTTGCCGTGCATACGCAATGTTCCAGCTCTCGACGGTATTCTGCAATGCATACAACCCTGCAACAGCAAGCACGGAGCCTGGACTTCCGTACCCGAAAAAAATGGAGAATGTAATAGGTCAGCAGTATGAGCGCGGCACTTTGGAAGAACTATACGACAACATAAGGAATGATATAGAAAAAGCACTCCCTCTGGTCGGCAATAGCTATCAGAAGCCGAAGTTCCACTTCAATCCGGATGCTGCCAATGCTTTTGCGTGCCGTTTCTTCCTGTATAAAGGCGACTTCGATAAAGCAATCGCATATGCCACGAAGGTACTTGGCTCCAATCCAACGTCAAAAGCACGTAACTGGGCATATTATAGAAGCCTGAATGCCAACAGGATGATACGTCCTGAGGCATACGTAAACTCTGGTGAGAAGACCAATTTTATGTTACAGGCTGTTTTCTCAGAATGGGGAGCTGTAATATATGGGGGATACCAATATGGCGACCGATATGCCCATAGTTATCGAATAGCCTATGATGAAAGTATATGCTCATCAGGTCCATGGGGGAGTGCGGCTAGTGCATTTCAGACTTCTGCATGGAGTAATGACGCATGTGCCGACGTACATCATTGTAAAATCCCATACGAGTTTGAATACACTGACCTGCAAGCACGAATTGGACACGCTCATGCAGAGTTCTCTGTATTCAATACCGAGCTGCTGCTCATTGAGCGTGCGGAGGCTTACGCACTCAAAGGTGATTTGGAGTCAGCAATGAAAGACTACAACACTCTGCTTTCCGTATATATGCGCTCGCCTCGCACATACACAAAAAATCAGATTGTAGACTATTATAAGGCACTCAATTACTATGCTCCTTTGGCTCCAACCGTAAAGAAGCACTTTGATGCACCAGTCTATCAGATTGATGAAGATGGCTCTGACCAGGAGTCTGTACTGCAGGCAATTATGCACTTGCGACGTATTCTGACAGCCCATGAGGGCTTCCGCATGCAGGATGTAAAGCGATATGGTATCACAATCTATCGCAGGCAAACCAACGTTGATAAGACTCTCACGGGAGTGACTGACGTACTGACAGCCAACGACCCACGCCGTGCCATCCAGCTTCCACAAGATGTTATTACCGCAGGACTTGAAGGCAACAAACGTAGTGCCGATGCAGACTTAGGCGAGCCAGTATATCAGAATACAAACGTGGAGAACTGATTCTTGGTAAAATGAAATTTAAAATAGGAGAATTATGAAGAATATATATATATTGATAATAGCTGCAACAGTAGCACTGGGGTTCACAGCCTGTTCTGACGATGACCCAAGCGGGAAAAGCATCTTCCCAACAGAGTCCACGACAAAGTTAGACGAATTTGAGCAGTGGCTGTTAGAGAACTTCACCTATCCATACAATGTGGAGGTTCTCTATCGAATGAAGGATATAGAGTCTGACCAAAGTTACACCCTTACTCCAGCAGATTCTGCGAAGTGTGCAAAATTGGCAAAGATTGTGAAGTATCTATGGTTCGATGCATACTCAGAAGTGGCAGGCCCCGAATTTGTAAAATATAATGTTCCACGAGTATTGCAGTTTATCGGCTCTCTTGCCATGAACAGTAACAATACTGTGGTGATGGGAACTGCAGAGGGAGGATACAAGATCACCCTGTACAATGTGAATAACCTGGATTCTGACGAAGGCGACTATGCAGTGCCAATGGATGACTATGATGCACTTAACAAATGGTTCTTTACAACTCTACATCATGAGTTCCAGCACATCCTGAACCAAAAGAAACCATACGACACATCATTCGATCTGATCAGTGAGGGCGAATATGTAAGTGGTGATTGGTACCAATATAGTACGGAGACTTATGCTCTGCCTCACGGCTTCATCAGGAATTATGCTATGGTTGAACCACGCGAGGACTATGCGGAGCTTTACTCACAATACCTCACTAACAACGATGAGATGTGGGCCTCCAAGATGGCATATGCGGGAGCAAAGGGACAGGCTATCATAGAGGAGAAACTGGAGCATATTCGCAACTATATGCGCGACAACTGGAATATTGATTTGGAAGAAATGCGAGATGCTGTACAGCACAGGGCAAGAGAATATATGACACTCGATTATGAACACTTAAACTAACAACACGACTATGAAAAAGATTTGTATATATATAATCGTAGCGATAGCTGTATTATCGATGCAGTCCTGTCTGCACGACAACAACGACAACTTTGACCTTTCTGCTGCCGAACGTATAGATGCATTGGTAAATGAGTCATACGAGGTGTTGGAGAGTGCCGAGAACGGGTGGGTACTTCACTACTATACAGGAATAGACTATGCATACGGCGGCCTGAATTTCACAGTGAAGTTTAAGGACGGTCGTGTCAGCATTTGTCAGCAAGGTGCCACAGACAACAACGACGAGTACATAACAAGCACCTCCACCTACAGAATCAACCGTGACCGGAGTGCAGTACTTGCCTTTGATACATACAACGACTTTCTGCATATTTGGGCTGAGCCCGATGCCAGTAAAAACAATGCTCCGACCGATGTGGATGGATGGCAGGCTGACTATGAATTCGTTATCTTCAACATCAGCGAGGATAAAAATACGATACTGCTGAAAGGAAAGAAGTGGGGTAACTATATGATAATGGAGCGCCTGCAGAAAACACCAGCAGAGTATCTTGATGATGCAGCAGCGATTGCCAACAAAATGTCTGAGGGTATAGGCTTGATGAAGTATGATGATGGAGAGTTTACAGCAAAATTCCTGTATAGCGACGGACAATATATCATCACTTATACAGATGCCGACGGAAACAAACAAACGCTAAATGTACCATTCACCTACACAGACGATGGCGTTATCTTCTGCGAGCCAATAGAGTTAAATGGCAACGTAATCTCTGGTGTCGTATATGCAGAGGATTCTGAGACGTTCAGCCTGAAAGACACTAAGGGTATGACCATCAGCATATCTTATGACCCCGTTGATGTGTTCCAGTCGGGCAACTGGTATCTCTATATGGAGAACCTCGGCGAAGTGGCTGCGGCAGGTCTCCAGTCCTTCATCGATACAGACAAGGAGGTGGAAGGCGAAGATCTTGACTTTGCATATATTGGAACATCAAAAGATGGTGACTACGGTTTCTGCTTCCGCAGTGGAGGTCGTTATAGTGGCTGCACCCTGTTTGATGTGGAGACGGAAGGCGCAGACGTCATTACCTTCTCTTACGCTGGTGATGATGGCAATGGCGAATGGTATCGTGAGAATGATAACCTTGGAGATGCTACTGATCCATTTTTTAACACGTTCAAACTAACTACGGATGACGTGTATAATCCTACGTACTTTATCCTTACCGACGTTAACAACGAGAATAATGTTATAAAGTTGGTTCAGGAAAAGACTGAATCTATTGATGAAAACTAATATAGGAGATTTAGAAAATGAAAAGAATAATAAACTTAATGGTTCTTGCTGCCATAGGTTTTTTTATAGCAGCATGCTCCAGCGATGACTATACGGATAAATCAAGCTCCGTAAAAGTCACAGAGGCTGAAACAACTATCATTGGAACGGGTGGTAGTGCTACCATAGAGGTTACAGGCTCTGGTATCACGGCAACATCTAATGCCGACTGGCTTACCGTCACAGTTGATGGGAATACCATCACTGCAACAGCTGAACCCAACCCGTCAAGGGAATCACGCTCCACATATGTCACAATCACCGCAAGCAATGGTGACAAGCAGATTGTAAGCATCGTACAGAATGGTGTCCTGCTGGTTCTGGATAGCTACACTTTCGAAATGGGCGACTATAACGCCACACTTGATATTGACATCAAGAAGAACAGCGAGGGCGTAACCGTTGAGAGCCAGACAAGCTGGCTCACGGCTGTATTGAACCCTGAGACTAACAAAATAGAACTCGTTGCCGAGAACAATGATGACACAGAGCCACGTGAGGGAACTGTTACCGTAACCATGGGCGACATACAGGATGTTATTACTATCAAGCAGATAGGATTCCTTCTGAATGTTGGTACCGATTTAGTAAAGGCAACCAAGGACGGAACGGCAGAGAGCTTCAAGGTGGACATAGAGCATTCGCGCGACCTTACCATTACAACCCAGGGTGATTGGTTTACAGCAGAGTTCAATAGCGCAACAGATCAGGTTGAGATTAACGTGTCGCAGAACTCCACGAACGCACCTCGTGTGGGATATGTCACGGTGACATCGGGACCTGTTACCAAGCAGATTGCAGTGGCACAGTATACGTTTGACGATTTATATGGTGATGACTACAGGATGTACTACGCAACAGCTGCGACCGGTAATCCTACAACATATCTGTCTAATGTCTCTCTCTCAGAGGACCAGCTCGGATTCACTCTCTATCGCAATATGCCGTGGACCCTCCCAGTAACGTGGGACATGGAAAACTCTACGGTTTCTGTATCCTCAGGCTCTTACATGGGAATGTACAGCACATCCTATTATGTATACCTAATCTTCATGTCAGGTTCAAGTACTTGGTCATCCTTTAACATTGGTGAGGTAATGTCCGCACCTATTGAAGTTGCTATTGACGCAAACGGAAATCTGATAGCTCAGGGTACCTTCAGCGGTACCATCTGGGACGGAGCATATGTAGCTGACGGTTGGAGCTTCCAAGCACTCAGCGTACAGGAGTTTGATTCGGCTAACAACCTCGGCTCTTTAAAGAGGATATATAAAGTCACACTTAGAAGGACTTTGGCAACAGCACCAAGCAACTAATAAATACAATAGTGTTGTATAAATAAAGTTATCGCCCGAGACCCAGTTATGGGTTCGGGCGATTTTTATTCATATCTACTCAGCCTTAGTCGCATAAGGTGCTTCTTTCTGCTTTTATTGTTGGCAAAGATAAACAATATTTGTAAGCATTCGATAAACTACAGGTTGTAATACCTCTATAATAACAATAGCAGCTACAATCACATTCGATTGTAGCTGCTATTGTTATTTGTTGTACCTA
>ONCJ01000057.1 GCA_900316295.1 uncultured Prevotella sp. | reverse complement strand
CCTAACGTCCATAAAGAACGTTAAATACGTTAAATGTGGCCTTTTGGAAAGCGTATAGAAAGCGTATTTCGAGTTTCCTACTTTTTTGAGGCTAAAGCACTGATTATCAATTATGAAAACCGAGTGCGTGGGCAAGTAGATTTTTCGTGGGCAAGTGACCCCTTATAAACAACTCTGAGCAACTTGGAGTAATTTGAACTAAGTCCCTCTAAATGAGGGACTTTTTGTATTTTAACACTTCAAGTTGCATATTTGTTTGTACCAGTTTTTCGAGCTATTTTTGCACAGTATTTCTACCGCGAGTGTAAATTGATCTATTTCAACTGACGTTATTTATTTCTCTAACGCTTGTTAGGGCTTGGCTGGAGCTGTAAGCCGAATGATGTTCAGCGAGTATGGAGGTACATCAAACTGAACGCTATTGTTCTCTGGGGAGAGTAACTGCTCCACAGGGTGAATGGTGGTAGGGGCATCGAGCGTGTTCTCTTCCATACCATCGTTGGCTGCCAAGCGTACTACTCGGGCTGATGCCGGTGTGAAATTCTTGAGGTTGACGTTGGCGGTTGTTGCGACATCGCTGGTATTTGCTACCTTTACGATAAGTTCACCTGTGGCATCGTCGATAGTGGCAGACGAGAAGATTCCTTTCGTTTCATCATGCTTCAGGACCGTGTCGAAGACAAGTTCGTTGTCGAGCCATGCCTTGACACTATCTCCTGCCACCTGAAGGGTTACATCATACCAGCGTCCAGACTCGATATGTCCTCGCTTACTTGCGGTCAGCAGCTTTCCGCCATTGCTGATTTGCTCTATGGCATGCTGTGAGTTTGTCCATCCTCCGAAGTTCACCCAACAGTAGTTCTTGTCGTCCACATAGTTGAAGATGATGATGAATCCTTCTGCTCCCTCGTCTTTGCGTGCGCGGAACTTACATGTGTAGTGGTCGCTGTCGATAACATTCTTCTCTATACATAGGGTGGCATCCTTCAGCCCTGTCTGTCGAACGATATTACCTTCTTTGTTCCAGTCGCCCTTGACATAATCGTATTCCTTGACGGTTTCGAAAGAAGCATGTGTGCTCCATGTGCCGAATCCTACACGGCTCTGCTTGGGAGTAAGAGGTTTTCGTGCCACATCCTTGTAGGGATTGTTCTGTACCACCTTCACTACCTGGGTGCCCAGATGCTGAGGCATGAGCTGCTGAACGTAGTAGCTTGGGGTGCCCATTACACGACTGCTATTGAAACGTATCATATCAGGACGCCAGCGGGCATCGTTCTCATTGACGAAGATTGGCGCATAGGAAGCCAGCTCTACTACGTCAGAGTTATTCTCCATTCCCATCATATATACAGCCTCGCCAAGGGCTGCATTCATATTGCCCAGATTGCCGTAGCCGTTTGTCACAGCATATTCGCCCACATATACCTTTGGCCCTTGACGGTCATAGCTGTCGTATTTATGGAAAGCGGCAGCGAACCAGTCAGGTGAGCGATAGTAATGCTCGTCAAGCAGATCCACAGGCAGCTTGCTGTTCCACTTCGGGTTGTCATCGCCCCATGCGACCACGTTTCCTATGATTTTCATCTCAGGGTACTTTTCACGTATGGCTTTATAGAACTGCTCATAACGCTCATAGTAGTGGTCACTCTGCTGATTGGGATCAGGCTGGTTGTTCTCGTTTCCCACCTCTATATATTCTATTCCGAATGGTTCAGGGTGCCCGTTCTTGGCGCGTAAGGCACCATATTTCGAAGTGACGGGACCATTGGCAT
Organism: uncultured Prevotella sp.; assembly: GCA_900316295.1. GTDB lineage: Bacteria > Bacteroidota > Bacteroidia > Bacteroidales > Bacteroidaceae > Prevotella. Next base: position 1,239 of record ONCJ01000057.1, on the reverse strand, counting down.
ACTCCAAGGCATTCATACATTCGTCAATCCACGGCTGTATGTTGTCGTATGGAGTCATACCGCCGTGCCATAGTCCTACGTTTACTACATAGAGCGGCTTGGCGTTCAGGTCCTCTGCCAGTTGCAGATATTCGTGATAACCGAGTCCGTCGGTTGTGCGGTATCCCCAGTTCACGTTCCAATGCCCTTCACGTTCTTCTATCGGTCCTATGGTGCGCTCCCATCGGAAGGCGTTATCAGGACTCTCCTGTCCCTCTACAAAGCATCCGCCGGGGAAGCGCATGAACTTAGGATGCATCTGCCACAGCATATTTGCAAGATCGGGACGCATGCCGTTTTCGCGATTCTTGAAGGTTGGAGGGAAAAGGCTCACCATGTCAAGCTGTACCTGTCCCACGCCATCGAAGACCAGCGCAAACCGTGCCTTAGGATCATTGCCATCAGCTGTGAGCGTAGCCTCATACTTCTTCCAGCCCTTTGAATTAGAGGAAGAAAGACTGCTTACCATAGTCTCGGCATATATCTGTGAGCCGTCATGCGAGTAGAGCATAGCCTTCACGTTACCTTGATATTTCAAGGCTTTTGCCCAGAATGTGAGATGATAGCTGCGCCCTTGCACGGCATTAATTCCCCAGAAACCCTCATTCACCAAGCGTACGGGAGATTCCTTTGAGGCCTTGACTGTCAGTTCCAAGGCATTATGCTGCACGCTGTTGAGCAACGGTGCCTTTTTAGAGGGTTGTATGAGTTTTGCCGACAACAGAGAAGGAGCGGTAGCATCGGTCGTCCATCCCTGCATATCGGCAGGGGCGCCATAGCGTGGTCCGTCTTCAAACGAGCGGTTGCGTATCAACTCGGCATAGATGCCGCCGTCGGCTGCGTGGTTGATATCTTCATAGAAGATTCCATAGAGCATCGGACTAACCTTCGGTCCGCGCTGCTGGGTATCGATGTCGATAGTTACCTGTGCCTGAATTGCCAATGCAAAGAGAGCACAACCGGTTAATAGAATAGATTTCTTGTAAGTCATTTTTTTGTTGTTTTGGGATTATATCGATGTATATGGTTTAGCAGAATGGTTGGATTTCATCCTACCTTTTCTCGCCATGGCAATGACTAAGCAAGCCCTGCACCTATTTCAAATTCGTCATTCTGTCGGTTTGATGATGACTCTGCGATAAGCGGGCAAGGCGTACTTGCTTTGGTCGTGTACCTCGCAGATGATGTGAATCTCATCGT
>ONCJ01000052.1 GCA_900316295.1 uncultured Prevotella sp. | reverse complement strand
GCGCCATTCCGGTGTGTCTATTCGTCATCTGCAGCTGACTCCTGTCTACTCTCTCCTCGTCGGAGAGCCGGAGAGGGGCGTTGTCCTCATTTAGCCTTTCTCAATTAGCCGTCCCCTGACCCCCGAAGGGGTAGAGCTCCCCTCCCTTCGGGAGGGGTTGGGGGTAGGCTACGCTTTGTTCTCACATTGCAAAGGTACAACTCTCGCACACCCGTTTCCAAATATTTCTCCATGTTTCTGCCACCGCAAATTGTTATATACTGTTAAAATATCGGATAGCAGTATATTCGTCTGCGATTTGGTCGTTTCTTAGCATAAATCATACGGGTTCTTCAGATAAACCATATTGTTTTTATCAAGCGAGAAAGTGACAAAAGTGACAAAAGTAACTTGGTTACTTTTGTCACTTTTGTCACCACAGAGAAAATCCACTATATATATAAATAATGTACACGCGTATATAATTATATATAATAAGGAGTTGAGGTGATGGGTAGTAAGGGGTTGAGTTACCAGTTACTTTTGTCACTTTTGTTACTTTTTTATGCAAATTTACACAAAGGGGTACAGCCTCCTTGTGTAATATTTGGTGGTTTGAGATTTTTATATTATCTTTGCGGTCGGAAGTAGGCTGCCGATAGCTGTAGACAGCACCTGCCCATACGGGCATGGATTCCCTGGGCGCAGGGTGGCGGTCTCGAATATTTTTGAGGGTAATAATAACGGCAATAGCTGGTTATCGATAGTATCTGGGAACGTAGGAAATTCACAAGATACGGTATAATGGTAACGATACGGTTTTTGTTGCTCACGCGATAGCGTGGGCTCAAGGCTTATCTCCATTATACGGGCAATTCCTACGGCCTCCAGATACGGATTAAGCTTGAGTTCGCGCTTTTTCCGTATTTGGTTATATGAGGTTGTGGGATAGCCCGTCATGTACATCGGTAAGCCATGCGAGGCCATAAACGACAATGGTGTTTATGGACAATAGCATCGAAGAACGGCGATTTTCCTTGGAGAGTCGTCGGTATATTGGTTGTAAGACAAAGTTGTTGGACTGGATATTCGATCTCATCGACGAGTATACCCAAGATGTCTGCTCGTTCTGCGATATTTTTGCAGGAACGGGTGTGGTGGCTCATAGGGCTTTGCAGCAATACAGACGGGTGGTAGTGAACGATTTTCTCTACTCTAACAAGGTGATGTATCAGGCTTTCTTTGGTACGGGAGAGTGGAGTGAGGCAAAGGTGCAAGCTATCATCAACGATTTTAACGCGCTCAATCCATCAATTCTTCGTGAAAATTATTTCTCGAAGAATTATGGTGGAAAGTTCTTTAATAATGATACCGCAAAGACGGTTGGATATATTCGTGAACGGCTTCAAAAAATGAAACCCACTCTTACGGAAAAAGAATATGCAGTCATGTTAGCCTCCCTTATCTATAGTATCGACCGTCGTGCCAACACTTTAGGTCATTTCGACGCATATATTAAGAAGGACATTATAGCCACGCCTTTTATGATGCAAATGGTAGATGCGAAAAGCTATGATGGAGTTGAGATTCATCAGACGGATGCTAACCAGTTGGCTCGCTGCATTGATGTTGACTTGACTTATCTTGATCCTCCCTACAATTCACGCCAGTACAGTCGCTTCTATCATGTTTATGAAAATTTGGTGCAATGGAAGAAACCGCGGTTGCATGGTATTGCCATGAAGCCAAAGGCCGAAAACATGAGCGAGTATTGTCGAAGCGGCGCACTTGCAGCCTTTACCGACCTTGTGAGTCACATCAATAGCCGTTATTTGGTGGTTTCATACAACAACACCTATCATTCCAAGAGTAATTCTTCAGCCAACAAGATAAAGCTGGAGGAGATTGAGGACGTGCTGAATAAGTGTGGTGAGACAAGGATATTTTCCCATCAGTTTAATCCTTTCAATTCTGGTAAGACGGAGTTCGACGACCACAGAGAATATCTTTTTATAACCGAAGTTGACGATGAAAGACGGAATAGCTCGTTCGCCCCTATTCTACGTGGGTGACAAATACAAACTTGTACGAGAGATTCGCACCTATTTCCCCACCCATATCAACAGGCTGATAGAACCATTCGTTGGTGGAGGTTCGGTGATGATGAATGTTGATGCCAATGCCTATCTGCTCAACGACATCGACAGCAATGTCATCAATTTGCATCGGATGTTGCAAGGATATATCGGTAGGGAGAGTGAGTTTTGGGAAGCCTTGTATGCTACCATTGACCACTATGGCTTGTCGCTATCATTACGCAGCGATATTGTGCCGAAGGATCTGAAGAAAGCCTATCCGAAGACTTACTATGCTCGATACAACAAGGAGAACTACAAGAGGATGAAAGCCGACTTTATCTCAGGTGGTCAACAGGACATGCGGCTGCTCTACCTGCTGCTTATTTATGGTTTCAACCACATGCTGCGCTTCAATGGTAAGGGGGTGTTCAATCTGCCTGTAGGAAATGTTGATTTTAACCATAATGTAAGCGAAGCACTTACTGACTATTTCCACTTGCTCAGTCAGAAGCAAGTGATCTGGCATAATGAAGACTATCGTAATTTTCTTAGCAATATCACCTTTGAGAATGACGACTTGGTTTATCTCGACCCGCCGTATCTGATTACCTTTAGCGAATACAACAAGTTATGGAACGAGGATACAGAGCGCGACCTTCTGAGAATTCTCGATAATTTGAACGTGCTTGGAATCCGCTTCGCTATATCCAACGTCACCCATTATCGTGGGCGTACAAATACTCTCTTCTTAGAATGGTCCGAGCAGTATCATAGCCATTCCATCAAAAGCAACTACATCAGTTTCAACGACAACAGCATCAAGAAGTTTAGCGAGGTGCTGGTGACTAATTACTAAACGATTATGGCTCGAAGACCTGAATACAAGCCACTGCTCTATACTACGACGATGCGCAATCCTGGCCGTTTGAAGTATATGCTTTATGTCCTAAATCAATATGAGGGTCAAATACTCAGCAATGAATTAGCTACGAAGATTTGCGGCGAAGCTATCCGATATGGACTGTATCGGCCGATGAAGCAAACCATGTCGGTCAAGAAAAAATGGTCAAGCACCAATAATGGAGAGTTCAGCGAATACAAACTTGATGATGCAGAAGTGGTTGCCATGCTTCGCAACAATCCCCAGCAACACAAAGAGGCAGGATTTGACAAGGGTTGGCCATCTCGCTTTGCAACCATATTCGACCTTACTAAGGAGTTGGGCTTGGCTTATTTCTGGATAGATGAGCCTATAGTTATCTCCCCTTTAGCTCATCATCTGTTGAAATCATTTGATGTTGAGATAGAGGAAGATACGGGATTTGTTACTACAATTTTAACCCATCCAGAATACGAGCAACAGGTGTTTACACAGGCTTTGGCCAAGTCTCAGCGTAAGAACCCCTTTGTACGGGTGCTAAACGACAATATACCATTAGTCCTATTGTTGGAAACTATCAAGAAGCTGAACGCAGATCCTAATATGAATGGCTGCGGAATATCACGTCGGGAATTGCCACTTCTGATATTTTGGAAGGATGGTAATTCCGAAGCTCTCTATCAGCGAATTGTGCGGCTCAGAAAGGAACATGGATATAACCCTAGCGATGAGGTGATATGTGATATTTGCATCAATGAAATCATGGAGGGTTGTTTCAAGGACTTCAAGGTTAAGTCGATAATGGACGAATATCCCGATGAATTTATACGTAAAATGCGAATGACGGGACTAATTTCACTGAGAGGAGCAGGTCGATTTATCGACGTAAACAAGAATGAGAGCGAGAAAGTAGAATACATTTTAGCGCATTATTCTCATTACAACCATTATGAAGACGAGAGAGCGTATTTCAACTATATGGCAGAACTGGATACTAACCTTATCCAAATCAGTTCGAAGAAGCCGTCAATATCAGACAGTGAGAGGTTGTTGGATAATTGGCTGTCTATATATAACTGGAATATTATAAAGAAAGAATTAAAGAACCTTGCTACAAAGAAAAACAGTTCAGATAATATTTTGAAACTTCTCGCAGCACCCACACGATTGGAATTCCTTACTGCTCTTGCCATACGTTGCAAAATGCCAGAAGTGAGGGTAGTTCCAAATTATAGTTGTGATGATGAGGGATTGCCAACTTCAACGGCTGGAGGAAACAAGGGCGATATAGAATGCTATGAGCATCAACGGGGCGTGTTAGTGGAAGTTACTATGGCAATGGGTAGGACACAAACAATGATGGAGATTTGGCCCATAGAGCGACATCTTACTGATTTTCAAAAACATCAAAAATCTCAATGTATCTTCGTTGCCCCTTCCATATACTCTGATAGTGAAAGCCAGATACAGTATATTGTCTTTAAATCAAAAGGCAATAAGAAAATACGCCCCTATGATATAGAACATCTACTCGTGTATTTAGAAAATAGTTCAAGTCTGTTTGACTACTCTATAGCTTCCCTTTTTGATGCGCCCCGTTTGGCTTCCCTTGCCGATGAGCTGATGAAACAAAGAAATGGTATTGACATCTTGACCCTATCAAGAGAACTCCAGGATAACTTCAGATTAGAATATGCGTCAATGTCTCCGAAAGATTGGTATAACGTAACACGTAGCTATATTGAACGACAGACCCTCCGCTACGACATACGTGACGATGAGCCAGTTAGTTGGCGTATGGCCGCCGACCCATTAGGCTAATCGCACAAGGCGAGAACACAAAGGGGTACAGCTACCTTGTGTAATTTGTTAAATTCAGTCAAAAATGATGGTCATGGGATGATGTTCGGCATCTTGTGTTTTGCGCGGATGCTGAATTGTTGTACCTTTGTCGCATACAAAAAAATCTAATGACCAAAATGACACAGAAAGAAGCCGTAGAACAAGCGTTGCATAGGCTCGGCGGACGAGCCACGCTGCGGGACATCTATCCGCTGGCAATGGAACTGGGCGACTTTAGCGGCAGCCGCGACCAGAAGGCGACTATCCGCAATTGCCTGCAAAAGAATCCTGACGTTTTCCACCGCTCTCCTGACAGTCCGTCGGGATGGTGGGAGCTGACTGGCTTTCAGGAGGAGATAGCTCGACGGGACAGGCGCATCAGAGAACTTGAGGAGAAGGTGGAGCAGAGCGTGAGCGTGGATCAGATTATAGAGGGATTTAATGATTTGGCTACCGCGGAACAGAGAATACACTACCGGTCGGTGCTCAACGACTTGCTGGCTGACAATCCATGTTGGAAAACTGCCCGTAATATCATGAGAGAGAGAGGATACTTCTCCGCTGGCGATGTTATTACTACTATAAACAACAATTTCAACGCGCCTGTAGGCATTGTGAAAAACAAAGAAATACTATGAGAGAAGACAAGAATGGCGAGGTACATATCACAAATAATTTCAATGCTCCAATTGGACAGCATATCGATCATGTAGACACAATAAACTTCCGTATGGATGGCGACGGTAACTTCCATTTCGGGATAGTGGAGCACACGGAACAGTCGCAGGCTGACGACGACGACACACTCTCCACTGAGGACGAGCGTATCAGAAGGGCTATAGCCGTATTAAGGGAGGAACGACTCGTGAAGCATCTCTATGACTATACCTGGGTGATGGATGTGATGAACGAGCTGGACGACATGCCGAGTTTCGACAGTCCACAGTCGTTCCTGGGCTACCTCGGAGCCTTGGGCTTCGACAATCTGCCAGATCCCTCTACTATCAAGAAGGCGAACAACAAGATGTCTGGAAAATATCCCGACTGGGAGTTTGCGGACAAAGACAAGACCGAGACCAACAGGCGAGTAAATGTAGCAAAACGCTTCCTCGCGGCATATAGGAAAGGACGATAATTCCCCCGATATTTCCCTTATTTCGTCTTTTCTTCCCCAATGTTTTCCCAACTCGATTTTTATTAGAGTTGGGATTTTTTTATATCCATATCTTTGCATCGTCGAGGACAAATCTCTCGGAAGCTATGCTTCCTTTAGTGGTGAGGGGTGAGAGGTGAGAATAGGGAACAACCGAAACATAAAATTAAGACAAAAACCAAATTAAAAAGCATTATGGGGACAAAAAACACAAGTGTGACCCTTGACGGGTTTGCGACAATCGAGATGTTGAAAAACAAGTTGCACAGAGTAGACTTTCACTGCACGGAAGATGTGAGGATGGAAGGCTTCAGCGGCACGTTCTCGGTGCAGGCGATGTACGATGGTAACATATACGTGACGGAGAAGGCGAGGCGCAAGAGAAATCGTCCGCTATTCCGTCAGGACAACAGCTCGCTGTCGCTGGGCAGGAACGGCAGATACTATTTCATATTCTCCCTGGCTGAGGAAAGGATTGAGGAACTGCCCGAACGGCTTAAGAAGGAAACGGCAGAGGTGGTGAGGAAAATTAAGGAGATGAGGAGATGTTTACCCAACTCCTAACTCATCTTGCGAAACTTGAATATAAAAAAACTAAAAAAACAAACATGATAAGCTTATTTAATACTCAGACGGCAAGGGCTGAGGATCTGGACGGGATGACGTTCCGGAGGATCACGGAGTCGGGACACCTGAAAAGGATATGCGAGAAGGTAGCGGCGGCCCAGGCGGCAGGCGACCTTGCCGAGAAGAAACGACAGAAGGACAAGCTGCCCGGAGTGACGTGGCAGGCATACTTCGAACGACAGGCGACACACACCGACGAGAATGCCATAGCCAACGGCCTGTTCATACTGGACTATGATCACGTGGACGACCCACGCGCTCTGTGGGAGCGAATCCTGAAAGAGAAGGGGCAATGGCAGCACGACGAGATAATGGTGGCACACATCACACCGTCGGGCAAGGGGCTGAGGCTGGTGGCGAAACGATACAACACCACGATGTCGATAGCTGACTGCCAGCAGGTCTTCAGCTCGCACTACGGACTTGAGTGCGACGCTAAGGTGAAGAACCTCTCCCGCCTGTCATATCTGGTACCGAAGGACCACTTCCTGTACTTCGACCCGATGGTGTTCGACTACCAGTGGGAACTGTCGATGGTGGAACAGATGCAGATGAAGATGGGGCTGAGTCAAGGAGTTAAAGGAGTTAATGGAGTTAAAGGAGTTAAAGACAATAGTTATACTGGTAACGATAGTCTTGCTCCATCAGCCCAAACTATCGTAGCCCCCTCGGGGGTCGGGGGTGGGCTCACCTCCTTCAAGGGCATCCCCTACAAAGACCTCGTGGCGGCTGTGGTGGAGAAGACGGGTGGAGAGCCTGTGGTAGGCGAGAGGAACACCCGACTGTATGAGCTGGCTCGCATCATGCGCTACACGGTGGACTTCGACCCGATGAGGCTGCAGCAGATACTGCCTACCTTCGGACTGGGCGAGAGGGAACGCCAAGCAACGATACTCTCGGCGGTGAAGTCGACGCGCTCGGAGCGTCTGCCTGACGTGTTGTATGGCATCATTCGGGAAATGAAAGAAACAGACGATGACGAGGACAACGAGAGCAAATCTGTTGATGTTAGCGATGATGTCGACGTTGACGCCAAAGCCCTTCCTCCCGTTTTCAGGGAGTTTGTCGCCATCGCCCCGAAGGACTTCAAGGTGCCTGTAGTCTTCTCGCTGCTGCCCATTCTGGGCACGCTGGCATCGACGGCAAGGGCGAGGTATCTGGACGGCACCTACCACTCGCCATCGTTCCTGACGGTAGTCAGCGCGCCACAAGCCAGCGGCAAGTCGTTCGCGAGAGGGCTGGTAAGGAAGTGCCATACGTGGCTTACCGCTAAGGACGCGGAGGCGAGGCTGGAGGAGCAGAACTACCGTAAGGCGCTGCGTGAGGCTAAGAACTCGAAGGCTCAACCCAAGGAGCCCGAGACGGTGGTGAGATGTGTGCCGGCAAGTATCTCGGTGGCAAAACTGCTGAAACGACTCGACTGCGCGCGAGGACTCCACCTCTTCACCTTCTGCGAGGAGATGGACACCGTAGCCAAGAGCAACTCGTCGGGTGCATGGGCACAGAAGAGCGACCTGTACCGTAACGCCTTCGACAATGCCGCGTACGGACAAGACTACATGACCGACGTGAGCTATTCAGCAACGCTCGAGGTCTTCTACAACCTGTTGCTGCTGGGTACGCCCAATGCCGTACATCGCTTCTTCAGAGACCCCGAGGACGGACTCGTGTCGCGCATCTGCTTCACACAGATACCCGACCAGTTCCTGCAGAAGATGCCGCAATGGGGACAACTCTCCGAGGCTGACGAACAACTCATCAGCACGACATGCAAAGAACTCCTGGAGAGACACAGCGACCCCAACAAGAAGCGATATTACGAACTCGGAGAGGTGAACAAAGCTCTGGAAGAGTGGCTGGATAAACAGTTGGACCTTGCGGCGGAGTCGATGAGCAGAGCACGAGACACGGCACGCAGGAGAGCCGCCGTGGTGGGATTTCGCGCAGCCCTGCTTGCGGAAGCGATAGGGGAGTCTATAGGCACGGAGACGAGGCAGGAAGAACTGGCACAATTTGCCACATACATCGCCGAGGCAAGCCTGAACAGCATACTTAGTATGTTCGGAGAAGCAATGGAGGAATCGCTCACGGCGACAGTCTCCAGGACGAAGCAGGGGGTGATAGGCTCGCTCATAGACATGATGGGCGACACCTTCACGAGGAAAGACCTCGCCGTGGTGTTGAGAGACAAGGGGGTTAAGTCGCCTGTGAAGCGTGTGATATATTATTGGAAAATAAGAGAATGGATAGAGAAAATCAATACAAACGAATACAGAAAGCTGAAACCCAAAAAGTGACAAAAGTGACAAAAGTGACAGGTAACTTTTAGGGTAAGTAATTTATAGAATATATATATAATGGAAAAATCAGTATTTATTGACGCAGGACACGGAGGCGTGGACGCTGGGTGTCCGATGGGAGCAGGAGAGAAGTATTATAACCTGGGAGTAGCGCTGAGACTGAGGAAGGTGCTCGAGGAGCGAGGCTACAAGGTGGGCATGTCGAGGCTGGGCGACAAGTCGGTGTCGCTGAAGGAACGATGTCAGAAGGCCAACGCCTTCTACCAGCAGAACGGCGGCATCTTCGTGAGCATCCACCACAATGCCGCTGAGGACGAGGAGGCATGCGGCATAGAGACATACTACTACGGAGGCTCGGCGGCAGGCAAGGCGCTCGCCGAGAAGGTGACGAAGGCAGCGGAAAAGTACAGTCCCGTATACGCCCATAGGCTTAGGGGCGAGAAGGTCGGCAGCCATCTGTACGTGCTCCGTCACACCAAGGCACCAGCCATACTCGTGGAGTGCGAGTTTCTGAGCAACCCCCACCGCCTGCTATGGATCAACAAACATCTGGAGGTGTGGTTCACACACATGGCAATGGTGATAGAGGGGACGATGAGGAAGGAGGAAGAATTGAAGAATCACACAAAGGCGCCTGTCCCCTTTGTATAAAAACCAAAAGCCATATGAAACACATTATCAGTATTCAAGACATTAGCGGATGCGATCTCGCATACCAAGTAGTAACCATCGGCAAGGAGATAGACGAGAGGAAGGCAAACC
>ONCJ01000054.1 GCA_900316295.1 uncultured Prevotella sp. | reverse complement strand
GGCTGCCGACTTCATCAAGCTGATGAACGAGAAGCGTGCACTCGTCGAACTCGACTCTAAGTTCACACGTCGCAGCGTAAATGAGGGCTTTAGCGGCGGTGAAAAGAAGCGTAACGAGATATTCCAGATGGCGATGCTCGAGCCAAAGCTCGCCATACTCGATGAGACTGACTCGGGACTCGACGTAGATGCCATGCGTATTGTGGCTGAAGGTGTGAACAAACTGCGCACCTCAGAGAATAGCCGTATTGTCATCACACACTACGACCGACTCCTGGAGATGATCCGTCCCGACGTTGTGCATGTGCTATATCAGGGTCGCATCGTCAGAACGGCAGGTCCAGAGCTGGCGCAGGAGATACAGGAGAATGGATATGAATGGGTGAAGACTCTTGACAATTGATAAATGGCAATTGGTAAGATGAATATCGAGCAACAATATATTGATGTTTTTGAGCAGGCACGCAATATGATCTGCCAGCATTCGTCAGATGTGATGAATGCTGTGCGCGATGCTGCTTTTGAGGACTTCAAACGACTGGGATTCCCCACGAAGAAGGTGGAGAGGTATAAGTATACCGACATTCCGTCGCTTTTCGCACCCGACTACGGATTGAATCTCAACCGTTTCAAGATACCCGTAGATCCTTATGAGGCTTTCAAATGTGACGTACCCAATCTCAGTACGCTGCTCTACTTCATGGTGAACGATGCTTTCTATAATGGACCGCAGGGGAGTGAGAACATGGTGGCGAAGGAGCGCAGGAAACTTCCAGAAGGAGTCTTTATCGGATCAATGCAGGAGTTCTTCTCTCACCCGACGTCCAACGTTCCACGTTCCACGTTCCACGTTCCGTCCCTCTATGGCAAGATTGCCAAGACTTGCGATGACGGAGTGACTGCGCTCAACACGATGCTGGCTCAGGACGGACTATTGGTATATGTGCCAAAGAATGTCAAGATGGACCATGCGGTGCAGGTTATCAACGTCCTGAAGTCGCCGCAGGGTCTTGACGGACCCTTTATGCTCAACCGGCGAGTACTGATAGTGCTCGAAGAGGGCGCAGAGGCGCGTCTGCTCTTTTGCGATCATGCCGCAGATGACAAAGACTTCCTCACCACTCAGGTAATAGAGGCATACGTGGGCGACAATGCCAGTCTCGAACTGTATTGTCTTGAGGAGACACACGCAAAGAATAAGCGTATCAGTAATGTGTATATCGAGCAGCAGCGTGATAGCCGTGTCAGCCATAACATCATAACTCTGCACAACGGATTGACACGCAACAAGCTGGATCTCACCTTCAAGGGTGAGGGTGCGGAGTGCTGGTGTAATGGTGCGGTGATTGCCGACAAGTCACAACATGTTGACAACAATACACTTATCGACCATCAGGTGCCTCATTGTACCAGCCATGAACTATACAAGTACGTTCTCGACGACAATGCCGTGGGAGCCTTCGCTGGTAGGGTCCTCGTCAGAGAGGGAGCGCAGAAGACCGTCAGCGAGGAGCGCAACCAGAACCTTTGTGCCACCAAGGAGGCGCGCATGTATACCCAACCCGTGCTGGAAATCTATGCCGATGACGTTAAATGTTCGCACGGGTCTACCGTAGGGCAGCTCAACGATGCGGCGATGTTCTATATGCGTCAGCGTGGTGTCAGCGAGAAAGAGGCACGCCATCTCCTGCAGTCGGCATTCATCAATGAGGTCGTCAATGAGATTACGCTTGAACCGCTGCGTGACCGACTGCGCTATCTTGTCGACAAACGACTGCGTGGCGAACTGAATAAATGTAAGGGTTGTAAACTGTGTAGATGAAAAACGACTGCGACAGATTTCGACTGAGCTCGTGTGTTTTGTCGCAAATACCACTAACTTCACTACAGGAAAGACGGCAGAACTGGTAAAGACAAGAGTGAACTCGCCATGGATCTTCGACATGACAATGACAAACTTCGACCACTTCATTTCTCTTGAAGAAGTCATTAAGATAATAAAGACATCGGAATATGCTGACTTGGCACAAACAAGGTTCATCACCCTGCGCGCTCCAGTCATCTCCGATGATCTGTTCCCACAGAGGGAGTATGATGCTCAGTATGTCTTCGGAGGCTCTGAGGACAGAGAGGAGCACATCCTCGTGGATGCAGTAACTGGCACTATCAACGTGCTGGAGAAGTAGAAACAATTGATAATGAATGAATAAACAAAGCTTACAAAAGATTAGAACAGACTTCCCAATACTCTCGCGAGAGGTGTATGGGAAGTCTCTTGTGTACTTAGATAATGCGGCGACAACCCAAAAACCGCTGTGTGTGCTTGACGCTATGCGCCAGGAGTATCTTAATGTGAACGCCAACGTGCATCGTGGCGTTCATTACTTGTCTCAGCAGGCAACGGAACTGCATGAGGCTGCGCGCGAAAAAGTGCGCCAATTCATCAATGCTCCGAAGGTCGAAGAGGTTATTTTCACACGTGGCACCACCGAGAGTATCAATCTCGTGGCTTCGTCTTTTGCCGAGGCTTTCATGCAGGAGGGCGATGAAGTCATCGTCTCCACGATGGAACATCATAGCAATATCGTACCTTGGCAGCTGCAAGCAGCAAAGCGAGGCATAGCCATTCGTGTCATCCCGATGACCGATGACGGTATGTTGATGATGGAAGAATACGAGAAGTTGTTCACGGAAAAGACCAAAATAGTCAGTATTGCCCACGTCAGCAATGTGCTCGGTACGGTCAATCCCGTAAAGGAGATGATACGTATTGCCCATGAACACGGCGTTCCTGTGCTGGTGGATGGCGCCCAGAGCGCCCCTCATTTCCGAGTAGACGTACAGGATATGGATTGCGACTTCTTCGCATTCAGTGCATGCCGCCATATCAGGGTGGGGGAGAGATGATTGAAACGGTGAGCTTTGAAAAGACAACCTTCCAGGGGCTTCCGTTTAAGTTTGAAGCAGGAACACCTGACTATGTGGCTACTCATGGACTCGCTAAGGCAATAGACTACATTCTCTCTATTGGGCTCGATGAAATCGAAGCATACGAGCAAGGACTGACTAATTATTGTGTGGAGCAACTACAAACCATCGAGGGTATGCATATCTATGGTCCTTTACCCTCATCTCTCACCTCTCAGCCCTCAGCCCTTAGCCCTAAAAGAGATGCCGTTGTCAGCTTTAACGTTGGTGATATTCATCACATGGACATGGGAACACTGCTCGATCGCCTTGGCATTGCAGTTCGAACAGGTCACCATTGTGCCCAGCCGTTGATGGACAGACTTGGCATTCTTGGTACTGTTCGTGCCTCGTTCGCTGTATATAACACCAAGGAAGAGGTTGACTCTCTTGTTGCTGGCATTCGTCGTGTGGCGCAGATGTTTTAGATTTCCTTCTTACAACGAAGCAGGGCAAGCAGGAACCATGCGGCGAAAGCTACTCTCATCAGCAGTGGACAGGTGGTGAAAGCCGCAAGGATGAATGCCATCTGGGTACGTGTTATCAGCCATGTTTGGCTCATGTTGATCTCCTTCCCAATACAGTGGGAGTAGTATGTACGTAGCCATTCCATCGGAGCCTGCATACTGCCTGTCATAGTGCGAATAGTTGTCATTATTGAATTGATAGCACTTTGTGGGGTATTCATCTGTAAAGTCATTCTCTTTTCCATAGTAATTTGTTTTTAGTTGTTTTCTGGGTGCAAAATTATCGTGTATTTGTGCACAATATGTTCACTCCAAATCCGTTTATGTTAAAAACGCAATCGCTTAACAATCTTTAAGACAATGCTAAGGAATTACTACTACAAAGACAAGGTAGAAGCAGGTTGTGATGAGGCAGGGCGTGGCTGTCTGGCTGGTAGTGTCTATGCAGCAGCAGTCATTTTGCCGCCAGATTACCACAATGATATGCTCAATGACTCCAAACAACTTACCGAAAAGCGTCGCTACCAACTGCGAGAACAGATAGAGCGCGACGCTATGGCATGGGCTGTAGGCATTGTAACACCTGAGGAAATCGATAAAATCAACATCCTCAATGCGTCAATACTGGCAATGCATCGTGCTCTCGACCAACTCTCCGTGCGTCCCGAGGCCATTATTGTCGACGGCAATCGCTTCAAGCCTTATGTCCCACAACCCTTATCTCTCACCTCTCACCCCTCACCTCTCACCCCTCTCCCTCACACATGCATAGTCAAAGGCGACGGCAAATACCTCTCGATAGCCGCCGCATCCATTCTTGCCAAGACATATAGGGATGACTACATGAATCAGTTGGCTGAGGAATATCCACAGTACGACTGGTTGTCTAACAAGGGTTATCCCACAAAGAAGCATCGTGATGCCATACGTCAGTACGGAATAACGCCATATCACCGTAAGACGTTCAACCTCCTTGGTGACCCGCAAGAGTTAGAAATACCATTCTGAAAACTAAAAACCAAAAACTAAAAACTAATAATGCGTCACTCTTCCCTTTCCCGTGACCTTGAACTGCTATTGATACTCTCCGACGCACGCGATTATAGTGTAGAAGATATCTGCGACAAGCTGGATATCTCCCGTCGCACATTATATTATTATATAGAGTCGTTTCGCAGGATAGGTTTCAACATCTTCAAGCGTAATGGTTGTTACCATGTTGACCAGCGTTCACCCTTCCTCCGAAAGCTGCTCGACCTCTTGCAATTCTCAGAAGATGAGGCAGTGCTGATACGTCGGTTGTTAGACAAGACCAATGAAACCAACGCCGTCGTTAGGAGCATACGCTACAAGCTCGACCGTTTCTATGACTTCAACATCCTCAATGACGTAGAGTCGCGTGAGCGAGTGTCGCGTATAGTCAACGCACTTTACGAAGCAATCAAACAGAAACGGCTTGTGAAGATCGTCGGTTACTCCTCGCCACACAGCCGTAGTGTCAGCGACCGAGTGGTAGAACCTTTCCTTTTCATGAACAATAACAATGACATCAGGTGCTATGAATTGTCCTCCGACAGTTGTAAGACGTTCCGCCTCTCACGTATGCAGGATGTTGTGTTGCTCGACCTCACATGGAGCAACGAGGAGAAACACCGCCAGGCATATACCGACATCTTTATGTTTAGTGGCGAAGAGCAGTTGCCTGTAACCGTCCGTCTTGGTCGTCTGGCTCATAATGTGTTCGTAGAAGAGCATCCGCTGGGCGAGCAATTCATGCAGCAGGAGGACGAGAGCCATTGGCTTCTGAAGATGTCGGTATGCGACTATCGTGGTATCGGACGCTTTGTCCTCGGTCTTTATGAGGATGTAGAAGTGATTGGCGATGATGGTTTCCTGCGTTATCTGCAAGAGAAAATAGCAAATATGAAGGTGTAATAATGTATTTATATAAAATAATTATGCATTATGCATTACGCATTAAGAATTATTTCTTACCTTTGCAGCCTAATAAAAAAACAAACTAACAAATGAAAAGACAGCTAACAACAATTCTGTTAACTATTATCGCAGTTACAGCTATGGCAATCCCAGCCAAAAGGGGCTTTTGGAAGACCATCACACTCGTTGACGGTACGCAGGTGCGCGCCGAGTTGAGGGGTGATGAGCACATGCACTATATGCAAGATGCTCAAGGAAATAAGTATGTTAAGAACCAAACAGGTACTTACGAGTTAGGCAAGGTCGAGGCTTTACAGGCAAAAGCACAGAAGAGAAGGGCAATGGTCAATAAAAGCCGTGCAAAGCGTGCGGCTGTGCGTAAAGTAGGCGGGAGAACTACTTATACGGGTGCAAAGAA
The DNA here is from genome assembly GCA_900316295.1 of uncultured Prevotella sp. Lineage (GTDB taxonomy): Bacteria > Bacteroidota > Bacteroidia > Bacteroidales > Bacteroidaceae > Prevotella. The sequence goes on along the minus strand of ONCJ01000054.1, from coordinate 3,341 downwards.
GGGGTTGATAATCCTTGTTGAATATGCTGACTCCAGCTTTGAGAGAGGTCACGACGCAGCATTGTACAAGAGAGTAGCAAATGAAGAGAATTTTACAAACGCAGATGGCTTTGTGGGTTCTGTTGCTGATTATTTCAAGGCGCAGAGCAACGGGCAGTTTACATTGTCATTCGACGTTGTTGGTCCCGTAAGGCTCACAAAGAATCTCTCTTACTATGGTAGCAACAATTCCGATGGGGACGATGAGCATGCCGCTGATATGATAATCGAAGCATGTAAGGCAGCGGATGCGCAGGTCAACTACGCTGATTACGACTGGGATGACGACGGCGAGGTTGATCAAGTCTTCATTCTCTATTGTGGTGCTGGTGCAGCTAATGGTGGCGGCGAGGATACTATTTGGCCACACGAGTGGAATTTGTCTTCAGCTGAGTATTATGGCTACGGCGACGGACCTATTACTCTAGACGGGGTGAAGATAGATACATACGCATGTAGTGCCGAGTTACAGCCTGATGACTATGACTATGATATGTTTACAGGAGAGATAACAGAGGTATATTCTTGGAAGATAGACGGAATCGGAACAATATGTCATGAGTTCTCCCATTGTTTAGGCTATCCCGATATGTATGATACTCGATCAAATGGGGAAAACTATGGCATGTATAATTGGGACTTAATGGATTATGGCGCCTATAATGGCGACGGTTTTTGTCCGTCGGGTTATACCAGTTTTGAGAAGTGGTGGGCAGGATGGATAGAACCCATAGAACTTAATGAAGACGCAGTTGATGTGACCGCGATGAAGGCTCTTGCCGAGAATGGTGATGTTTATGTTATATACAATGATTCACGTAGGTCAAAGGGTATTGAAGGGGAATACTATCTATTAGAGAATCGTCAGAACGTAGGCTGGGATAAAGAATTGTCAGCAGAGGGCTTGCTCATACTACATGTTGACTATAATGCTGATGTGTGGGAATCAAATGCTGTAAATAATACTGAAAGTCAGCAAAGATGTACTGTCTTCCATGCCAGCAATTCTGAAGAAGAAGGACCGGAAGGTGACCCATATCCCTATGAAGATAATAACAAACTTACTAATACGTCTACTCCTAAGGCTTCGCTATATAATGCTAATGCTGATGGAAAGAAACTAATGAGCAAGCCTGTGACAAACATAACCCAGAACAATGACGGTACGATCAGTTTTAAGTATGGCGGCTCTTCTTCTGCTGGCGGTGGCGATACCCCAGTAACTCCAACGGGCGACTATCTTTTCTATGAGTCGTTCAACAGTTGCGATGGAACGGGAGGTAATGATGGCGAATGGAGTGGAAATATAGCTTCTTCAAAATTCAAAGCTGACAACTCGGGATGGACTTCTGAAAAGTCATCCGGTGCTGACAGATGTGCCAAGTTTGGTACTGGTAGCGTCAAGGGTACTGCTACCACTCCAACATTCACGGTCAATGGTACAGCCACCCTCACCTTTAGGGCTGCTCCTTGGGGAACCGATGGCACAACGTTGGCTCTCTCTGTAAGTGATGGCTCTATCTCTCCGTCAAGCGTTACGATGAAGGCTGGGGAATGGACTACGTTTACAGCAACCATTACGGCCACAGGTAATACTAAGGTGACCTTTACCCCTTCTAAGCGTTTCTTCCTCGACGAGGTTCTCGCCGTAGATCCTACAGCCACAGGTATCAAGGGCATCAGCATAACGGAGCGTCCTGCTGACAATCGCATCTACAGTATCGACGGACGATATGTCGGTAACGACCTTAACATCCTCCGACCAGGCATATATATCGTTGGCGGAAGGAAGGTGGTGCGCTGACACTTAGGTTTTATTAACTACTAAAAGATGTCATAACTCTCACGAAGTCACTATCTTTGCATCCATTAATGAATATGGATACACTTATGAAGAGATATGTGATGATGGTAGCTCTGCTGCTCGTGACAGTTATGGCATCTGCTATTCCAGCCAAACGAGGACAGTGGAGCATGATAACGCTTGCCGATGGTACACAAGTCAAAGCTGAACTTTGTGGCGATGAACATCTGCACTTCATGCAGGATTCCGCAGGCAATAAATATGTTGCTGACGAGTCGGGCACTTATCAAATTGCTGACATGGAGGCCCTCGTAGCCAATGCCAACACCCGAAGGGCGAAAGCAGTCTCGCGCCGTAAGGCAAAGATGCGGAAAGCCAATAACAACGGGGGCTATCACGGTACGAAGAAGGGTATCATCATCCTTGTGGAGTTTGCCGATGTGCAGTTCTCTACCCCTAATGCCCTTGAGACCTTTAACAAGATAGCCAATAAGGAGGGCTATTCGGAGGGTAGCTTCAAGGGTAGCGTACGTGACTATTTTGCCGACCAGAGCAATGGGGATTTTATCCTTGATTTTGATGTTGTCGGTCCGGTGCCGCTCCAGTACAATCGTGAATACTATGGCGGAAACGACTATCGTGGCGACGACATGCACCCGGGAGAGATGATTATAGAGGCCTGCAAGGGCGTAGACAGCCAAGTAAACTTTGCCGACTACGACTGGGATGACGACGGATATGTCGATCAGGTATATGTCGTCTATGCCGGCAAGGGTGAGAATGATGGTGGAGGCACCGACACCATTTGGCCTCATGAGTGGGACTTGTATTCAGCAACAAGCTCTATACTGAAATTGGATGGAATGAGTATATACATCTATGCCTGCGGTAGCGAACTCAACGGCTCGGGCAATACCTGCGGCATAGGCACCCTTTGTCATGAGTTCAGCCACTGTTTAGGCTTCCCTGACTTTTATGACACACGCACTAATGGTAACAACTTCGGTATGGACTCATGGGACCTCATGGACTATGGCAGCTACAACGGTGGCGGCTATCGTCCTGCGGGCTATACCAGTTATGAGAAGTGGTGGGCTGGATGGCTTACTCCTACCGAACTGAATGTTGAGGCTGTTGACGTGACCAATATGAAGCCGCTTGCCAATAATGGCGAGGCATACGTGTTGTACAACGACTCGCGTCGCGACGACGGCATCGAGGGTGAATACTACCTGTTGGAGAACCGTCAGAAGACGGGCTGGGACGCATCGCTTGCGGGCAAGGGACTGCTCGTATTGCATGTAGACTATGACGAAAACGCATGGAGCAGCAATGTGGTAAACAATACTGCCGATCATCAGCGTTGTACCATTTTCCATGCCGACAATACCGCCTCGCACAGCAATTGTGCTACCGACGCCTACCCGTATGGCTCCAACAACAGTCTGACTAACACTTCTACACCCAAGGCTTCGCTCTACAACAAGAATACCGACGA
>ONCJ01000055.1 GCA_900316295.1 uncultured Prevotella sp. | reverse complement strand
ACGGTGATATATCGTAACTTCAAGGACGTCATTGATAAAATGTATGAAGAGGTGTAGTTTTAGTTTTTGGTTTTTAGTTTTTTGAACAATATATAAATACAGTGATTACACAAGAACAACTGAAGGATATACAAGAGAGGGCGGAGGCACTGCATCGCTATCTCGACATAGACAAGAAGAAGATAGAATTGGAGGAGGAGCAGCTACGCACACAGGCTCCAGACTTCTGGGAAGACCCGAAGCGCGCCCAGGCACAGATGAAGAAGGTGAAGGGTATAGAGAAATGGATCAAGGGCTATGAGCAGGTGAGACAGTTTGCCGACGAACTGGCATTGGCATTCGACTTCTATCATGAACAGATGGTCAGCGAGGAGGAGGTAGACGCTGACTACGAGAAGGCTGTAAAAGCAATAGAAGACCTGGAACTGATGAACATGCTGCGCCAGAAAGAGGACCCGATGGATTGTGTGCTGAAGATCAACTCGGGTGCTGGCGGTACGGAGAGTCAGGACTGGGCACAGATGCTCATGCGAATGTATATGAGGTGGGCTGAGGCTCACGGCCACAAGGTGACCATATCCAACCTGCAAGACGGCGACGAGGCTGGCATCAAGAGTGTGACGATGGAGATAGAAGGCGGCGAATATGCCTACGGATTTCTGAAGAGCGAGAACGGCGTCCACCGACTTGTACGTGTCAGCCCCTTCAACGCACAAGGCAAACGCATGACCTCCTTTGCCTCGGTGTTTGTCAGTCCACTTGTAGACGACACCATCGAGGTATATGTAGACCCTTCGAAACTGTCATGGGACACCTTCCGCAGCTCGGGTGCCGGCGGACAGAACGTGAACAAGGTAGAGTCGGGAGTGAGACTACGCTACTGGTATACCGACCCCGATACAGGCGAGGAGGAAGAAATCCTCATCGAGAACACTGAGACGCGCGACCAACCAAAGAACAAAGAGAAAGCCATGCTGCTCCTGAAGTCACAACTTTACGACCGCGCCATGAAGAAACGACTCGAGGCACAGGCAAAGATAGAGGCTTCGAAGAAGAAAATAGAATGGGGAAGTCAGATACGTAGCTACGTCTTCGACGACCGACGTGTGAAAGATCACCGCACTAACTACCAGACAAGCGATGTTGACGGAGTGATGGATGGTAAGATAGACGACTTCATCAAGGCATACCTGATGGAGTTTCCCAGCGAGGAATAAAGCTATTCACGGAAATAACATAATAGTAACAACAATAAACAAATTTCATTATGAGCAAGAAAGGAAATGCAAAGAAAGTGGCTTATGCCAAGAAACAGGAGGAACAGGGAAAGAAAGTAGTCAACATGATATTCATCGTGCTGATAGTATTGGCACTAATCTTCGCTGCCTACGCAATCTACATCGTCAGCTGATGAGCGGATTGGAGATAGAAAGGAAATTCCTGATAAGGAAAGACCGCGAATGGAAAGCCTTGGCGCACACCGTCAGCCATATACAACAAGGATATATGGCGGCGGTGAATACCGTCAGGGTTCGCATAAGAGACGACAAGGCATACCTCACCATCAAGGGGAAGTCGCACGACGGAGGACTCTCACGATATGAGTTTGAGAAGGAGATAACCCTCGATGAAGGTCAGCATCTCATGGCTCTATGTGAGAAAGGACTTATCGACAAGCACCGTTACCTCATCGACTACAATGGGCATACGTTTGAGGTGGATGAATTTCATGGTGACAACGATGGGTTGGTGATGGCAGAGGTGGAACTTGGAAGTATAGACGAGGAGTTTGACAAACCAGACTTCATCGGCGAAGAAGTGACGGGCGACCATCGATACTATAACCGCTACATGCTGCAACATCCGTATAAGGAGTGGAAAGGTAAAAGATAAAAATTATGACAGACAGAGGAAGTTTCGGGAGCAAGATAGGTATGGTACTCGCTACGGCAGGTGGTGCCGTGGGACTGGGTAACATCTGGCGTTTCCCATACATGGCAGGACAGAATGGAGGAGCAGTATTCATACTGATATATATAGGATGTGTACTACTGTTGGGACTTCCCTGTATGATAAGCGAGTTTATCATCGGACGGCACGGAGCATCAAACACCGCACGTGCATATAGCAAGCTGTCTGGCGGATCGGCATGGAAATGGATAGGCTATCTCGGAGTACTCACAGGTTTTCTCATTACGGGCTACTACGGGGTGGTGTCTGGATGGTGTCTTCAGTATATATATGCCTCGACTGCAGGCCATCTGCATGGTGATCCAGCATACATACAGAACTACTTTGCGGAGTTTAGCAGCAGCCCTGTGAAACCTGTAGTATGGTTATTTATCATCCTCGGCATCTCGCACTTCGTCATCATCCACGGTGTACGCAATGGCATAGAGAGGGCATCTAAGATACTCATGCCTGTCTTGTTCGTTCTGTTATTGATGATTGTCGTAGCATCATGTATGCTACCTGGAGCTATGGAGGGAGTAAAGTTTCTCTTCAAGCCTGACTTCTCCAAACTCACCAAGGATGTATTCCTCAGTGCCTTAGGTCAGTCGTTCTACTCGCTGAGCATCGCTATGGGATGTATCTGCACCTATGCGTCATACTACAGCCGACAGACTAACCTGTCCACATCAGCTATACAGATAGGTCTCATCGACTCTATGGTGGCAATACTTGCCGGACTCATGATCTTCCCCGCCGCAGCATCGGTAGGAGTCAGTCCTGACAGCGGACCTTCGCTCATCTTCATCACCCTGCCCAATGTGTTCGAGCAGGCATTTAGAGGAGCTACTATTGTTGGCTTCATCGTGTCTCTGATGTTCTACGGCCTTTTATCACTGGCTGCCCTCACTTCGCTCATCTCGCTGCATGAGGTGAGCACAGCATTCCTACAGGAAGAGATGCATATCAGCAGAAGCAAAGCTGCAACCTTTGTCACGATTACCTGTGGAATTATAGGAGCCCTATGCTCGTTGTCACTTGGCGATTGGAGCTTCCTTTCCGTCGGAGAGAAGAACCTGTTCGACATATTCGACTTCGTGACTGGTCAGATATTCCTGCCTATAGGAGGTTTCCTCACCTGTCTGTTCATTGGATGGTATGTACCTAAAAAGTTAGTCAAAGACGAATTCACTAACTGGGGAACGCTGCGTGTCAACACTCTATTTGCGATATTTCTGTTTCTCGTACGCTACATTTGCCCCTTAGCCATCGCAGCAATCTTCATGCATCAGTTTGGATTAATATAAAGAGCCACACACGATTATGGCAAGAGCTAACTTCGGAAAGATTGGAGTCATTCTGGCTACGGCAGGCTCTGCTGTCGGATTGGGTAACATCTGGCGTTTCCCATATATGACAGGTGAGAATGGTGGTGCCGCATTCATCCTACTTTACATAGCATGCGTGTTCATACTCGGCATACCTGGCATGCTATGCGAATTTGTAGTAGGTAGACATGGAGCATCCAATGCGGTGAGAGCCTATCAGCAGTTTGGACACTCGCCTCACTGGCGGATTATTGGAATATTGGGCGTGATTACCTCGATGATTATCCTCGGCTTCTATGCAGTGGTGGCAGGCTGGTGTCTTCAATACCTATACGCATCCATGACGGGTAGCATCATCGGTGACAAGGCATACGTAGAACAATACTTCGCAGACCTTTCATCAGATACGCTAATTCCGATACTATGGGCTATCGGATTTATTGCTATCACCCACTTTATCATAGCAAAAGGAGTGCGAGGTGGCATTGAACGCGCATCCAATGTGCTCATGCCCACACTATTAATCCTTCTGCTAATCATAGCTGTCGCTTCTTGTTCTCTGCCTGGCGCAAGCGATGGCATACGCTTCCTCTTCATGCCTGACTTCTCTAAGCTCACAAGCAGCGTACTCATCGAAGCACTGGGTCAAGCCTTCTTCTCGCTGAGTCTCGGCACTGCATGCCTCTGCACATACGCATCATACTTTAGCAAGCAGACCAACCTGGTCGGCTCAGCCACACAGATAGCCTGTCTCGACTCTCTGATAGCCATCCTTGCAGGACTCATGATCTTCCCAGCAGCGGCAGCAGTAGGAGTCAGTCCCGACAGCGGACCGTCGCTCATCTTCATCACCCTACCTAACGTATTCTCACAAGCCTTTGTTTCGATGCCAGCAGTAGGCTACATCATCTCCATACTATTCTATCTGCTCCTGTCGATGGCAGCCCTGACCTCCACCATATCTATGCACGAAATAGGCACCGCATTCTTCCACGAAGAACTACAGATATCACGCAACAACGCAGCCTATATCGTCACTACAATATGCAGTGTGATAGCTATATTCTGTTCATTGTCAATGGGAGCATACCCCGACATGCAGATTATGGGGATGCCGATACTCAGCTTCTGCGACTCACTCACCGCTGACTGGCTGTTACCCGCAGGCTCACTCCTGACATGTATCTTAGTTGGGTGGTTCATCCCTAAACACATCGTCCATGACGAGTTCACCAATCACGGCACAGTTGCCACACACCTCTATGCCATCTGGCTCTTCCTCATACGCTTTGTTTGTCCGATAGCCATAATAGCCATCTTCATACATCAAAACATGCAAAAATGAAGTTCTCCGACCTAACATACATGCAGAAGTCCGACAGAAAGGTACTACTTGTTCTTCTCGTAGTAGGACTACTCAGTATGATGGGCGTCCTCTTCCTTGGTGAAGACACAAAAACGACAGCTTTTGCCACTGGCGACAGCATACAATACATGTCTGACCCATCATACCAATACTACTATTCAAGCGACAAATTGCGCCACCATTACGGCAAAGGAGGTTATCAGTCATCTAATAGGTATATATATAATAATGTGTCAGGTAGTCAACACAAAACCCTATTCACCTTCGACCCCAATACTGCCGACAGCACCCAACTGCTTAGTCTCGGACTGGCTCCGTGGCAAGTACGTAGCATCTACCGATACAGGGCAAAAGGTGGAGTATTCAGGACACCTGAGGACTTTGGCAGGGTATACAATCTCACAAAGAAACAATACGAAGAGTTAAGACCATACATACGTATATCAGATGACTATCAGCCTGCAGCGACGTATGTAGGAGGAAGACATCGGTACGACCCATACGATCCACAAGACCGCGACACCCTGCTCTACCCCATCAAGCTACATCAAGGTGAAAAGATAGTCCTTAATACTGCCGATACCACCACTCTGAAAAAGGTGCCAGGCATAGGCAGCGGATGGGCGCGCACTATCTACAATTATGGCAACTACCTCGGTGGATATATCAACGTCCGCCAACTGTTGGAAATAGAGGGTTTTCCTGAAGAATTGCTAAGTTATTTCGTCATACAAAACCCAAACCCACAAAAGATACATATCAACGAGCTCACCCTAAACCAACTGAAGCGTCATCCCTACATCAACTTTTATCCATGAACGGCAAACTGGAGAGCCTCAACCAGCTAAAACTGTTAAAAGACTTTCCTGAAGAAGCCATCAAGCGATTGGAGCCTTACGTAGAATACTAACATTTAGCCGCATAAGAAAAAAGAGCCGACTACTCGACTCTTTTTCTTCTTTTGTCGGGATGAGGCGGCATTTGGCTCAGAACCCTATGTCCCATAAAAAAAACGACAACCGATATTAACCGATTGTCGCCTTTTGTCGGGATGAGGCGACTCGAACGCCCGACCCCTACGTCCCGAACGTAGTGCGCTACCAACTGCGCTACATCCCGAATGCTATAAAGCGGGTGCAATGTCTGTGCAAACCGAATGCAGAGAAAGTTTTCTATGCTGAGGTGTAGCCAGACATCGACTTGCGTAAGCGGGTGCAAAGGTACAAATAAAAGTAAAAATTGAAAAGTGAAAAGCGAA
>ONCJ01000056.1 GCA_900316295.1 uncultured Prevotella sp. | reverse complement strand
CACAGCAGAAAACGGAGAAGACGGCTCGTATTATCTCGCTGTACTGATAGCCTATCAGCCTACTGCGAAGTCCTAGGTGAGAGTCGATTACAGAGGACAAAATAGAGTCGAATTTGTCCAAAACGAAAAATATTCCGCCAAAAGCGCTGATTTTCTCAGATTTTTGTTGTACCTTTGCCATGTCATCGATTTTGCTTGTCTTGATTTGCAGCACTAAGGTAAGTGAAAAATCTGACATGGCCAAATCCTGGGCAACTTTTTGTTGCTCAGGTGCTTATAAAGAAAGTTAAATTAAAGTGCTGCGGAATTTAGGCTTATGAAAAGAAATATCCTCATGGGGTTGTGGCTGCTCCTGACAGTAGTAAACGCGTATGCCACCAGCATTCCCACCGAGACAGGCAAACCCTATTCCGGCACCCTTCCCGTGCTGTATATCAACACCGAAGGAGGTGTTGCGATTACCTCGAAAGAGGAATATGTCCAGGGAACATACTACATCGATGCCTTAGGTCTGGAGGGCTACAGCAACCTCGGCTCAAAGGAATCACCGCTGGCGCTGCAAATCAAAGGGCGCGGCAACTATACATGGACTGGCTTCGACAAGAAACCCTACCATCTAAAGTTCGACAAGAAAGCATCACCGCTGGGGATGAAGAAAAACAAACACTTCACGCTGCTGGCCCATGCCGACGACAATCTGGGGTTCCTGCGCAACACGGTGGGCTTCCAGCTGAGCCGACTGATCGGTTTGGCATACACGCCGGAACAACAACCCGTAGAGGTGATGCTCAACGGCAACTATATTGGATTGTATATGCTGACCGACAAGATACGTGTTGAAGCCGACCGCGTGAATATAGTGGAACAAGCCGACGAGGAAACCGATCCTGAAAAGATTACGGGCGGATGGCTGCTCGAAATCGACAACTACGAAGAAGACGGACAGATCCGCTTCAAAGAAGGCAATGGAAGCAACCTGCGGTTCACCTATCACACGCCAGAGATACTCTCTTCCGCACAAGAGACATACATCACCAACTTCCTGAAAGCCACCGACAACGCCATCTATGCATCGAACAAGAATTCTACCACCTGGGAGAACTACATCGATATGGATGCACTGGTGCGTTTCTATATCGTACAGGAGGTGATGGACAATGCGGAATCGTTTCATGGAAGCTGCTATATGTCGAAAGAACAAGGCGCCGACACCAAACTGGTCTTCGGACCTGTATGGGATTTCGGCAACTCCTTCCATCGCGGATACAACAAGTTTATCTATGTGGATCCGCCTTTCGGACAGTCGTGGATTGGTGAGATAGCCAAATATCCGCGTTTCCAGAATCGGGTGAAAGAAATCTGGCAACCGTTCTTCGGTACCCAATATCCCACGCTGGACAGTTTCATCGACCAATTTGTTGACCAGATTATGGCTGCTGCGGTGGCTGATGCTGCACGATGGCCCCAATATAGCAATGCGAATATGAGCAGTCGGAAGGCTTCGTTCAAGAGTGCCATCAAACAGAAAACAGAATACCTGCGCAAGCAATGGGGCGAGGGCACCAATGCGATTGCTACCATTCTGTCTGCTGACAAAGACACGAAAGATGCTGCAACCTACACCATTGACGGAAGAAAAGTGAATCCTTCACAACCGCTTCCGAAAGGAATCTATATCCGAAACGGACGGAAGGTTGTGGTGAAGTAAAGACCCCATAAAAGACCCCACCTAAATCCTCCCAAAGGGAGGACTTGGTGGATTAGATATCCGAAAAGCCTGCCGGCGGGCAGGAACCTCTTGTCGGATTGCATATCCGTTTTCCTGCCGGTGGGCAGGCAAACAAAAGAATAGCAGGGAAATCTCTTAAAAGTAAACTTTCAGAAGATTTTCCTGCCTTTCGGTGGGCAAGCTACCCGTATCGCGCCGCTACAACCAACTACCTTTGCTACGTTCCCGTCCTGGAGGATTCGAAGGGAGCTGGCCGTACGGGACTTACCCGTATGTCTTGAAGATACTCTGAGAGAGAATCTCTCAAAAGCGGATGCAAAGGTAAAAAAATAATGCTTAATTCGCAATGCGTAATGCGTAATTTTGTGGTATCTAATGTGTAATTTAATTTTTTTTAAGTCGAATTCGCTAATATATAATATGTATTTCATAATTTAGTTGTACTTTTGCATCTTGTATGGATATCAACGAATATAGACAACTGAGAGCCTTTGCTCGATATGACGGAATCTATCTCGCCGTAATATGGACAGCAAGTTTTGCATGTCTTATCTTCACGCCCACCTACCCCATCGCCAGTATGCCATGTATGTTGCTAGCTCTCAGCACTCCCTTCTTTGTAGGTTATAGGCTGTGGAAATTTCGCAGAGAAGGACGTGACGACCAGATTAGTTTCAAGCAGGCACTACTCTACTGTTTCCGACTTTTCCTTAACGCGGCAATGGTCTTCGCCATTATACAGTGGGCATACATGCAGTTTCTCGATCATGGTCATCTAAGCTCGCTGCTGCAAATGGCTATCAACACGCCTGACTCAATGGCGATGATGAAACAGGCAGGATATGACGAGGCGCTCATCAATCAAGCAATAGCGGAAATCAACAATATGACACCAATGACGTTTGCCGCGACATATTTCGTCAATAATATCATCATAGGATGCATTCTGAGCATACCGATAGCTGCAATGATGAAGAAGGTGAAGGTGGTTTAGGAGTTTAGGAGTTTAAGAGTTTAAAATAAAAAATAAAAACAACGTGGACATATCAGTAATCATACCATTATACAATGAGGAGGAGTCTATCCGTGAACTCTACAACTGGATAGAGCGAGTAATGAGCGAAAACAAATTCAGCTATGAAGTAGTGTTCATCAATGACGGCTCTACTGACTCCTCATGGAATATCATCGAGCAGTTGAGCAAGGAACATCAACAGGTCAAAGGTATCAAGTTCCGCCGCAACTACGGTAAGAGTCCAGCGCTATACTGTGGCTTCAAGGAGGCACAGGGCGATGTAGTCATCACCATGGATGCCGACCTGCAAGACTCTCCTGACGAGATACCGGAGCTCTATCGTATGATCAAAGAGGATGGCTATGACCTCGTATCGGGATATAAGCAGAAACGATATGACCCGATATCCAAGACACTACCGACAAAGCTGTTCAATGCCACAGCAAGGAAGATTAGCGGTATCAAAAACCTCCACGACTTCAACTGCGGACTGAAGGCATATCGCAGGGATGTCGTCAAGAACATCGAGGTATATGGCGAGATGCATCGCTACATACCATATCTTGCCAAGAACGCGGGGTTCAGCAAGATTGGCGAAAAGGTGGTACACCATCAGGCACGCAAATACGGTACCTCAAAGTTTATGGGACTCAACCGTTTTGTCAACGGCTATCTCGACCTACTCACACTGTGGTTCCTGAGCACCTTTGGCAAGAAGCCAATGCACGTGTTCGGATTTCTCGGTTCGATTGTGTTCTTCATCGGTTTCATCGCTGTCGTAGCCATTGGCATCAACAAAATCATCGACCTGTCAAATGGAGTCTATCACAATCTGATTACCGACTCCCCATGGTTCTATATAGCCCTGACCACCATGATGATAGGTACCCAACTGTTTCTTGCGGGATTTATCGGCGACTTGGTGAGTCGTTCGTCAAACCAGCGTAACGATTATCAAATTGAGGAGACCATACGATGCGAAAAATAATCACAGCCATAGCTGGATTTCTGGTACTATGCGCATGCAATACCATCAACTGTCCACTTAATAATGTGGTATATGTCACGTTCGGTATGGCCGACACTCTCAAGGACTCGCTGACGGTATGGACCATTCTGCCTGACAATACTAACGACACTCTCATCAACAGAGAGGTCAACGTCACATCGATGAAACTCCCCATGAGCTACGGACAAGAGTTCGACACATGGGTATTCTCAGCTAAGGACGCTTTGTACAAAACAACCATCAACGATACTATTCGCATCAGCAAGGACGACCAACCCCACTTCGAGTCAGTAGACTGTGGACCGGTATTCTTCCATACCATAACTGATGTAAGTAGCACTAACCATCTCATACAGAGTGTGACCATAAACAACTCAAAAGTAGACTATGATGCCAGCAAAACAAATATTAAGATACAGTACGGTTCTCGCGATTAGCTTGTTCTTGCTTCTTCCCACTGATGCTAACGCTCAGTATAAGAAGAAAAAGAAAGAGAAAACGGAGGAGCCTGACACAATACCACTATTTCGTAATATCGCTGTAAGCTTTGACGCCGTAGGCATAATACAAGATGTAACAGGTAGATATGGACAATACGAAGGAGCTGTCAGGGTAAATCTCAAGGACAGATATTTCCCTGTGCTAGAGCTTGGTTTGGGTCGTGGTAATAAGACCAACCATAGCACGGGAGTACACTTCAAAACCAGCGCTCCATACGGCAAAGTAGGCTGCGACTTCAACATCCTGAAGAATAAGCATGACATCTACCGTCTATATGCTGGAGGTCGATACGCCTTCACCTCTTTCAAATATGACATCGACGAAATACCTATCACCGATCCCGAATGGGGTGAAGAGGTGATGTATGGCGGCAAGGATCAGAAGTGTTCATACCACTGGGTAGAGGCTCTCGTTGGTATTGATGCTAAGATATGGGGACCCTTCCGTATGGGATGGAGCGTACGCTATCATGCACGTGTTCATAAGAAATACGGCGACATGGGCAAACCTTGGTATGTTCCAGGCTATGGCAAGGTCGACTCCTCGCCTGTAACAGCTACTTTTAATATTGGTTTTGAGTTTTGAGTGCCTCGCACAGTTTTTTTAATTTCTAGTTATGGACGCAAAGCATCGTAAACAATTACGTTGGCAAGTGCCATTCCTGCTACTACTCGTGGTAGGTACAATCCTTATCGTACGACAACAACAGACAGCCCCATATCAGCAAAATGAGGGTTTCATTTTCGGTACAATATATAAGATAACATATCAATATCCAAAAGACATCAAACCACAAATCGAAGCAGAACTAAAGAAGGTTGACGCTTCGCTGTCAATGTTTAATAAGGAGTCGACTATAAGTAAGATAAATAGCAGTCAATCAGCAATTACTGACGAAATGTTCGATGAAGTGTTTAATATGGCTCAACGGGTGTCGCAAGAGACAAATGGAGCCTTTGACATCACTGTTGGTCCGTTGGTCAATCTCTGGGGATTTGGTTTTAAGAGTGGTACCGAACCGACTAAGGAAAACGTAGACAGTATTCGAAATTTTGTCGGGTTCAATACTGTTTCCCTCAAAGGAAACAAGATAGAGAAGCAAGACCCACGAACCACACTCGACTGTTCAGCTATCGCCAAGGGCTATGGATGCGATCGCGTAGCTCGACTTTTAGAGTCGGAAGGAGTCACAAACTACATGATAGAGATTGGTGGCGAGGTGGTGACGAAGGGCAATAGTCCCAAACGTCTGCCTTGGAAGATTGGCGTGACCAAGCCCACCGACGACAGTCTGAGTACTAATCAAGAGCTGCAGACAATTCTCAATGTAACCGACAAAGCAATGGCTACCAGCGGCAACTATCGTCGATTCTACTATAAGGGAGGAAAGAAATATGCCCACACCATCGATCCAAAGACAGGCTACCCCGTACAACACAGCCTGCTCTCTGCTACGGTCTTAGCCGACAGATGTGCCATTGCCGATGCTTACGCCACAGCCTTCATGGTGATGGGACTCGACAAGGCAAAGGTCGTACTCGACAAACATCCTGAACTGATGGCATACTTCATCTATACCGACCAAAAAGGACAACTCTCAGTATGGTACTCACCCTCGATGAAGGATAAGATAGGTGAATAAACCCGACCCTCATTCCGCACTCGATGCGGAATCTCAAAATAAACTCACTTTGCAAGGATTACGACTATACAACCAACTACTGCTCCACCCCCTCTTTCAGGGTATGAGTCATGACGACCTCGAACAAGTAATCACTCAGACCAAGTTCGACTTCAGGAAGTATGCTACAGGAGAAGTCATCGCCCGTGAATACGACACATGTAGTCATGTCGTCTTTCTGCTCGATGGAACCACCAGTATCCATAGCTCGTCCGACGACCATTCCTACTCTATCCTTGAGACGATAGACGGTCCATGGATGGTGCCCATCACCAACCTCTTTGGATTACAACAATACTATACCCGCACATTTACTGCAGAGAACGTCTGCCACGTCCTTACTATCGACAAGACAGAGGTGATGCATTTGTGCGATGACTTTCTGATTTTCCGTTTCAATCTCCTAAACATCCTCACGGCAGCATTGCAGAGAAGGGAGCGTGCTCTCTGGCAGAATGCGCCGCAGAGTTTGGAACAACGCATCGAAAGGTTCTTCTCCGAACGATGTATCACTCCTCATGGCGCCAAGACTTTCCTTATCAAGATGACGCGACTTGCCGAGGAGATGGGCGACAGTAGGCTTGATGTGAGCCGCGCACTCAACAATATGCAACGACGTGGACTTATCATCCTTCATCGCGGCAAGATTATCATACCCGATCCACACGACAGAAAAAACGGCTGAATGAAGATAATTTTGTAACTACATAAAGAAGATGCTTAGACGTGACCCAGAACTGAAATCCAAGTGGGGTACAATTTGTCCCCCTGTTGAAATGTTGGCTCCAGATGGCAAGCGACGCCATTCGCAAGCGCAAGTCTAAAGAGTATGTCACAAAGCGGTGGCACGTTCTCGCCATCATCAACAAGAATTTACCATTCACATTATATAAGAGAGTGTAAATTCGTATTTTAGAAAATAGATAAATCGGAATTTACAATGATGAATACGAACTATAAGGTAATTGACAGAGATAAATACTATAGGAAAGGTGTCTTCCGTCACTTTTCCGAAGATTG
>ONCJ01000059.1 GCA_900316295.1 uncultured Prevotella sp. | reverse complement strand
GTTTTCGGGCATTTCTACAGATACCCTTGCATATTCTTGTATCATATATTTCGTATGTAATTGTTATGTGTACTATAAACTGCTTTGCAAATGTAGTCATAATATAGCAGAAACATGCGCGATTTAACTAATTTAGCATAAAAGAGACGTACATTTGATAGCTGGAGTACAATAATTGAGGATAATTTCGTATTTTTGTGCGCAAATAGACAATTAACAAAAACAGAAGCAACTATGATTAAGATGTATGTGATGCATACCTGCCCAGATTGCGAATACGTAGAGAAGCAGGTGGAGGGTAATCCGAATTTCGAGGTGATTGACATCGGTAAGCATGTCAGGAACCTGAAACAGTTTATCAAGCTCCGTGACACAAATCCCGCTTTCGATGAAGCAAAAGCTGTAGATGATCTTGGAATCCCCTGTTATGTATTGGAAGATGGAACCGTCACGCTCTATTCTAAGGATGTTGGACTGGAGCCAAGGCCACAGGATGAAGGTGCTGCCTGCAGTATAGACGGAAGAGGTTGCTAACGAAGCTGGATGCAGTAATTCATTGTGAATGATGAGAAGGATCCTACTATTATCTTTTTCACTGATGTTAAGTATCTTTGCCTCGGCACAGGATATCCAGACGTTTGTTCAGAAACAGATGGAGACTTACCCCAAGTCCCGTCTGCTCGACATCTACAAATCATGCTTCCAGGACTATATGGGGGCAGAGCATCTGGTATCAGACAGACAACGAGTGAAAGTTTATCTTGACGAAGAACAGCAAGGCACAAGCCTTGACAGTCTCATGACCTGGCTATATGAGCCTTGCGGTGTTAACCCAA
Source organism: uncultured Prevotella sp. (assembly GCA_900316295.1). Lineage (GTDB taxonomy): Bacteria > Bacteroidota > Bacteroidia > Bacteroidales > Bacteroidaceae > Prevotella. Next base: position 2,343 of record ONCJ01000059.1, on the reverse strand, counting down.
CTTTAACGCTCTACAGCCAATAGTTCTTGCTAATCAGCGGTTTGCATTGTTCAGCTATGTCTGCTGTGTTCTACAACGCGGTTTTGAGACATCATGGAAGCTAACTGGCTGAAAATCAAATGCAACTTTTTGAAAAAAGTTCAAAGCGTTAAAGTTGGGTTAATATTTGTCGTTGCTTTTTCCGGCTCTTGTCACCATCAATGAATTAACGTGAAATTAACAAAAATAACATATTTTATGAATTCTTTGATTAGAGTCAATTAATTCCCGTGTACGGACACAATTAAGCTCTTTTATGATGAGAAACTAACAAAAACGTCGTACCTTTGCACCGTCAAAAGACATTAAATATTTGAGCTTGTCCCGTTCAACGGGAAAGCGGCGTAAGCCAAAAGGGCTACGTTTAGGATAACATATTAATTAAAGTAGGGGCAAACAGGATAACAAATGAACACGCTGCCCCGAGTAAAGAAAAGAAAGGGTAAAAAGATGAAAAAGATGATTTTGACAATGGTAGCTATGCTGAGTATGACAGCAGCATTTGCAGAAGGTGAGAAAACAGCTGAAGTAAGCAATTTAGAGGCTTATGAGTTGAACATTAATATGAATAAGCTCTCTAAGGCATTGGGGCTGTATGATGACCAGAAGGAAGCCGTAGAGGAGATCCACCACACATTCGCAGCCGAGCTGAAGTTCGCAGCCGTGTATGGCAAAGAGGATCGAGACGCGATGGTGAAGCGTGCCATCTCGAACGATGTTAAATGGATGCGCTACATCCTCAACAAGTATCAGATGCGTACTTATCTGGAGCTTCTCAATGTCACTATGAAGAATCGTGGTCTCATCAAGTAGACTATAATTCTATGGTGTGAACCATAAACAGCAGGGCATTCTGCAGGACTACGGGACGGTTATGAGCAAAGAAAACCGTCCCTTCTTTTGTGGCCTTGACATCGCTGAGTATCTGGCCGTTGTAGGGATGGATGATGTGCGCCAGCGACTGGCCGGGATGCACACGACTACCTACATCGACCAAGCGAAGCAGAATGCCCGCATGACGTGCCTTGATGTGCTGTAGTGTTGACTCATCGATGAGCACGGACTCATAGGCTGAACCCGCTGAGTCGGTAGTGAGTATGCCCGTGCGACTCATCATACGCAAGATGGCATCAACGTTCTCGTCGCCAGCTGTCAGGTCGACTTGGCTGGTCTTGCCCGCATAGACAGAGAAGGCCTTGGTGTTCCATAGTTGCCAGTTATAATTGAGCAGCGTGGTATCGAAGGGACGAGGCGGGTAGACCGTCACATAGCGCATACCGAACAGACGGGCAGTCTCTATATCCTCATAGCCGGTCTTGAGCATACGGACGTGGGGGATAAAGTCCCCTGGCACGTAGTAGCTGGCCAGCTGGATGCCATACTCAAAACCATTTAGAGCCTCGAAGACAGCAGCGGCAATACGCTGCGTGGTCTCTCCATTGGCATAACCCGGGAACATGCGGTTGATGTCGGTATTGTCCATCGCCCAGAAACGGCGGCTGACGTTCGGAATGACCAGTATGCTCTTGCCCTTGGCAATGCCCCCATGACGCTCAATGAAACTTAAACTGTTCACTATCTGAGCACAGATATACTGCTGTTGCACCTCGTCGCCTCTCATGGCTCCCACGATGGCCAGCGTTTTGGCTCCCTCTCCGAAACGGTAGCCGCGAATGCGGAAACTGTCGCGATAGGGCGACGTCATCTCAAAAATAGTCTCTTCTCTCATACTTGTTCTTCTGAATTAAAGATGGTCTGCCCCTCGGTGACTGTAATGCCGCACTTAAGCTCAGTAAGGAATACGCCCGAGGTCTCCGCATTCAGGAATGTCACGCGGTCGCCCTTACATACGATTGGCTGCTGTATGTCGGCAGGCACTTCACCCCGCCACATACCCATGTGTTTCATCAGATGTAATATACCCCCTACCAGCCTTCGGCACATCTTGTGGTTGATGCGCTGGCCGACACCCATCTCAACTACCAGGCATGGCGTACCCGTGCTGTTGAGCGAGTGGGCCAGCGTGGCCTCCAGTACGGTGGCAGCATCGTGCACCCATACGAAATCTGTGCAAAGGTGCTCAGCAAATGGCACCAGCCACTCGGCATCCCGTACGTTGATCCGCACCTGCGGTGTTTCACGAAGATAGATATTGCTGGAGTGAATATCAATGACCATGTCGGCTCCCTTGATGTCTTCGATGATGGCATGGGCGGTCTGCTCGGCCATGGTTCCTTGGGGGTCACCAGGAAAGATGCGGTTCATGTCGAGGTCGAAGTTGGGTATGCCCCGCTGTATGGTGTC
>ONCJ01000060.1 GCA_900316295.1 uncultured Prevotella sp. | reverse complement strand
TCCGGCGCCCTCTGGAGTAACAGCCGTTGTGAGGACATACTTCGTCGTCTGTGCAGCAGCACCTACGAGAGTTCCCTCGATGACGAGATTAGATATACCAGCCGAGCGGGTTCCCTGTACATTCAGGAACGAGAAATGGAGTTTGAGAGGATTATCTGCCGCAGCAGTGTAGCCATTGAGTTCTTTGCTAAACGAGGAAGGATCGACAAGAGGGTTTGCCTTACTACGATTAATTTCTACATTATCCAATAATATTTCTGACTTATCGCCTGCCTCCATAGCAAACGTAAGATGTGGATTACCTGAGTTGAACTTACCAGCAAGGAAGCTTACCTTTGATGGAACAAAGGAGAAGCCATCTTCTGGTGTCAGGGTTAAAGTAACAGTACAATCGTCGTTAGCGTCAGTTGACAACGTCTCGGTTGATGCGCCAGTATATTTCAGCTGCATCATCGGAGTATTGCCACTGGCTCCCTGGAAAGTTGTCCCCTCTATAACGACCTTTTCATTCGAGCCATCGTAAGTCCATGTCTTTCCTGCGAATCCTGCTGCGAGAGTCTCTGGAGAGAATACGGCATCGTCGCCTTGGTTCAGTCCTCCCTTGTCGAGAGCGTATGTTATGCACCTGTATACCAAGGATAGATGCGAACCTGCAGGCTCTCGCCCTCTTCGAGTTTAATAACTGGAGCAGCAGATACTTCATTAAACACTCCGCTTGCCATTGCGCCAGAATCCCAGATAGTAGTACGGTTAGTAAAACCGTCAGTGGAATAGTATATATGGCAATGCATGTAGCCACCGCCACGTCCGCAAACTTTCATGGCAATCTGGTTAATGTCAAGCTTCTTGCCATCAGGGGCAGTAACCGTAAACTGCACATACTGGTTAGGAGAATCGTCTTCTGCCTTCACCCACGCTCCATTATCACTGGTACTTACCATAAGACCTTGTTCAGAGTTATTGGCATACTTCACCATTCCCTCAACCTTAGCATCTGTTGCTGTGGCTTCGCCTCCGTCTATAGCGGCAGCATCGCTGCTGGTCAGACCCCATGTCGCTGTGAAGGCATCGCCTCCACCAAGTTCTATTCCTGTGACCGTCACTGGCACCTCAACCGACTTTGTGCCATTGCTTACCGTAATAGTTCCGCTGTTTACTCCTGCTGAAGTTACATTAGTCTTAGCGTAGAAGTTCTTTACCAGCGTTCCGTTCTCGTAATCCACGGTGAGCGTATTCTGCCAGCTCTGCTTGTCTAATGAAAGCAGGATACCGTCGGTTGCCGAGATTTCAACCTCACCAGTAGCGGGATCAAGTCCCAGACCACTCATGGTGAGTTCCATAGTAGCACTCTGTCCTACATACACCTCGCCCATGTCAGCTGCCGCAGGATTGACAGAAAGGTCAGTAGGGATGACAATATCGTTGCTAAGGATGCCCTTCTCCTTCATCAATTGTGCGCACATACGTGCTGCTGTGAGCGCACCTGTAGTATTATAATGGGTATTGTCCGCATCGCCACCCTTATCAAACAGTTCCGCATAGCATGCGTTATAGGTTTCATATCCCTCATAGAGAGCCTTTGTTGCAGCTGTCATATCGATGAAATCGACATTTTCTTCACTTGCTAATTGTTTCATCTGATAGGTATAATCCATCGAATGGTCATCGGTGGAGAGCTTCAGCCCCGTCTTATACTCACCATTCACGATTGCATCATACCTGTCAGCCAGATTGTGCTGACCAGCCTTAGTGATGGGAGCAACACCGTTGGTAAAGTAGCAACGGCACACGGCAGACACAAGGATTGGAGTAGCCCCCTTAGCCTTCACCTCGTCGATAATCTTCTTTAGACATGCCTTGTATGTTGTCGAGGGAGTTGTGCCACGACCGTCATTTTTTACGGATGCCGCATTAGTCGCATCACCCTTAGAGATATAATAGTCTTGCAACTCCTCGTTGTCAATACCATTATACTTCTCGTCGTTGTGAGCAAACTGGATAAGCACATAGTCGCCTGCCTCAACGTTGTCTTTAGCATCCTGCCACAATTCCTTGTAGCCGCCACGGGAGTCGCGACCGCCCTTGGCATAGTTAACACTCGTCCACCCGTTGGTAAGGAAATTGCCGAAATACATTCCCCAGCCACGCGTGTTGGTTTCACTCTCCGTGTACGGTGCCATCGTAGAGTCGCCGAGGGTATGCACCTTCTTTGCTCCCGCACTCGCCACAATACCGAGAATCATTGCTACCACCAGTAGCCATCTTCTGAATTGTTTCATAGAATTTGATTTGTTTTTAGTTGTTATTTTATTTATGTGTATATGCTTGCTTAGCAGTATAACCATAATTCCACGGTGCAAAAGTACGCATAATAATACAAGTATAGGGTGAAAAAAGAACCAAAGATGGGGTAAAATTGTGCCAAAACGACCTCTTCTATCAAAATGGCGTCTATCTAAGCAACGGACGCAAATACGTGATTAGCAAGAGTAAAGCCTACTCTCACTCTGATTACACGCTACTCTCACTCTGATTACACGCTACTGTCACGCTGATTACACGCTATTGTCACGCTGATTACAGCCAAACGCCACCCTCGTTGCGCCCTACTCATGCTGACGTTAGGCTGTATCTGTAGTATGATTACCGCACAACCTCACTATCGTTCCGCAGTAACCACGTTGGCATTTAGCCTCAACAAGAGGCGCTCAGTGAACAGGGGTTCTGTGTTCATATGATTTTTGAGCTATTACGACTTTTTGGTATATATTACCTTTCCAATATAATTTATTTTCTTCTATATAAATGTATTCATTTTCGATGAAATACCTTTCAAAAAAGTGATTATCAAGAGTGGGTATCTTGATTACAACATCGCCTTTCCC
>ONCJ01000061.1 GCA_900316295.1 uncultured Prevotella sp. | reverse complement strand
GATGGATGGGATTGCTTTTCCTCCTTCGCTCCAGAACATACTGAAGGAGGTGCGTGACGACGTGGGGGCGGACATTCCTATGACGGGAAACCTGACTCGTTGGGCTGAACAGGGCGTGCTTCTGCTAAACGCTACGCTGACGGTGAGGGCACATCAGGCAAACAGTCATGCCCAACTGGGATGGCAGACGTTTACGGATGCTGCCATACGTGCGCTCGCCTCGGAGCGTGAACACATAGTATATATGCTGTGGGGAGGATTTGCGAGGGGGAAAGCCCCGATGATTGATAAGACCAGGAACCTCGTATTGGAGTCGGTACACCCGTCGCCTCTGAGTGCCAACCGCGTAATGCCTTCACCGTCTCTTCTAATTCCTCATACCACTCCTTGCCGAACCGACGGGTGAGAGGGTCCTTTAGAAACTGCCATACGGGTAGTTTCTTTTCTTTTCCTAATGTGACAGCATCCTTGCATACGTCCCAACGGTTGTAGTTCAGGGCTACGAGTCCATTGGCAAGGCGCTTCTCGCGGATGGGGTAGAGCGAGCAGGAGATGGGTTTCAGGAAGGAGGTCTTTCCGTTGCGGCAGGCTTTCTCCAAGGCGCACAGGCAGTTGTCGCCGTCGTAACAGGTGAAGACGCAGTCCTTGCCGCCGACAATACTGGTCACAAGGTCGCCTTCCTGGTCGGTATAGGCTACGCCCTGCTTGTCAATCATGGCTTGTGCCGTTGCCGAGAGGTCCTCCCAAACAGAGTCAAGGCACTCTTCTATTTCTCCGATTTCATCGAGCGTTACAGGTGCGCCGGCGTCACCCTCTATACAACAGATGCCCTTGCACTTGGCATAGTCGCAGCAGAAGTATTCGGTCAGGATGTCGGGCGAGAGCAGTACGTCGCCCACTTGGATGATTGGTAGTGTCATGAGCGGCGGTATTCTTTTGGTGACATACCGACATGCTCCTTGAAGTATTTGCCCAAGAAGCTCTGGTTGGCAAAGTGCAATTGTGCGGCGATGTCCTTGATGGTCATGGTGGAGTTCTTCAGCATCACCCTGATCTCCATCGTCACGTAGTTGTCTATCCAGTCGTTAGGACGGCGCTTGCTTACCGACTTCACCGACTCGGAGAGGTATTTCGGAGTGATGTTGAGCTGTTCGGCATACCACCCCACACGTCGTTCGGAACGGAAATTCTGCTCTACGAGTTTGATGAAACTCGTAAAAATGCTCTCGGCACGTGTCTTCTTGGTGGTGCTCAGGTGTTGTATCTGATAGATGGTGTTGCTGATGTCGTAAATAAGCGATTTCATCAGGCTCCTGACCAGCTCCTTGCGGAAGTGGTGCTCACGTGCGTACACCTTGCTTTGGATCAGATAGAAGTATTCCTTTATGGTGTCTGCCTCCTTGTCTTCAAGGTGGAAGACGGGATGGGCTCGTGAGAATAGGAATATCTGTGAGATGTCATGTACGTCGGATATGATGTCGCGCAGGAAATCGTAGGAGAGCATTATCACAATACCATTGCAGTCACGACTGAGCAGATAGTCGCCCAGTACCTGTCCCTCGCTGACGATGATGACGTCGTTGATGGCTACGCTGCGCTCCTTGGTGTCAACGGTATAGTTTGCCTTTCCGTCGGTACAAAGTGCGAGGAAGAGACATTGCATGCGTGCGTTCTCCTCGGGCAGGGGCACGTCACGGAAGTTGTCGAATAGCACGATGTCGTCGTCGATGAAGCAATCAGTCTGTAACAGCTGCTTGGCTTGTTGCACTGACAACACAGTTAGTTTGATGTCTTTGTTCATTTTATTGTCTTTGTTTTTCCAGGTTTCATCTTGAGAAGCTTGGTCTTGCCGTTATATACAATGCTGACCGTGCCTCCTGTCTTGCTAAATATGCGGGCGGTAGCAACCTTGCCAGACTTCCACGTCATGTCGACAACGAAGCCGCCTCGTGCGCAGAGACCTCTTACCTCTCCGTCGCTCCACGCTGAGGGCAGGGCAGGGAGGAGGGTGATTTGAGTTGTGAGTTTTGAGTTTTGAGTTTTATGGCGTGAGTCGGGTGTACTTGCCTCTGTTTCTAAAATAGTACTACTCTGCATAAGCATCTCGCATACGCCGGCTGTACCTCCGAAGTTGCCGTCAATCTGGAATGGCGGGTGGGCGTCAAAGAGATTGGCATACGTACCACCACCATGCCGCTTGTCGCTGCCTTGATAGCCTTCGGGGTGGACGAAGGTGAGCAATTTGCGGTATATCTGATAGGCTTTCTCGCCGTCATGGAGCCGTGCCCACAGATTGATGCGCCAGCCTGTAGACCAGCCCGTTGTCTCGTCGCCTTTCTGTATCAGGGTCTTTCTGGCTGCTTCCTGTAGGTCGGACTGT
>ONCJ01000062.1 GCA_900316295.1 uncultured Prevotella sp. | reverse complement strand
AGTTTTTGTGGCTTTATAACCATTTTACTAATGTATTGTCCTTTAACTTCTGCCGCTGAAAGCGGCTATCTTCCTTTAACTCCTTACTACTCATCTCCTATCGTCTTTAACTCCTTTAACTCCTTTAACTTCTTTAACTCCAAAAAGTTGAGCGAATGCGAAACTTAAGTTCTTACATTGTTATAGTATAGCTTTATTCCGTCGAAAATCACCTTAGCCATGTGTCTGAACCACTGCTGTTCGTGTTTCTCTATCCACAACCTCCTCTGGTCGTGCGTCAGGAACTCGCACTCCACCAGTACGGCAGGAGCTTTGGTGTGTTTCAATACATAGAGGTTTCCCTCCTTTGAGCCACGTATATTATGGTCGTATTCCCACAGCGAGAGCCTTGCCCCTGTGATAATGTTCTCCGCCAGTTTCCAGCCGTTGGCAGAGCCATGATGGTAGAATGTCTCTATGCCATGTGCAGGTGACGATGGCGAGGCATTATGGTGGATGCTAACTAAGACACCGCCATGTCCCTGAAAGTAGGCGTTAGCCATCTGACAGCGTTCCTTTAGTGACACCGACTGGTCGCCATGTCGTGACATCTCTGCCTCAAAGCCCTGCGATATGAGCATCTTCTGCAACTCTCGGGCAACCCCGAGGTTATAATACTTCTCCGTCTTTCCTATTGGGCACCCAGGGTCTATGCCACCGTGCCCAGCATCGATATATACTGCTTTTCTCATGTTTAGTTTTTTGTTTTTTGTTTTTAGTTTTTAGAAAAAATCATCCGTGTGAATCCGTGTTATCCGTGGTCGGTACAGTTTTTAGTTTTTACATTTCCTAAACTCGTTACTATTTATTTTCTCTATCAGTCCCTGTTTCTTCCATATATATATTGCCTTTCTTGGCAGAGTGGCATACCCGCCTTTTCGCATGGCTGCATACAGTTCGTTACGAGTGAAAGTCTCGGGGAGTTCGCTAAAGATGGCTTTACCCATTTTTGCATTATTGGTGTTTGAGGTCCTGTTTAAGACTCTTTCCATCAAGTCACCATATAGAGCCAGTATAGAAGATAGATGTGCGTCCGCTATATACTTAGCAAACCAGATGATGTCCTCTTTCTTATACTCCTTTTGAGCCACCTCATTGAGAGCCACCGCCAGCAAAGCTGCACGAAATCCTACCACCGCTGCACGTCAAAGCTGCACGAAATCCTACCACCGCTGCACGTCTGCGAGCCACATCACGAGCCCTGCTCATGCTCACCACTGCGAGGTCACGCTGTTCAAGGAGCCAGCTGTTTAGGGCATTGTTCACGTAGTCAAGATTATAGTACTTCTTCTCGGCTGTTTTAGAGTGCTGCTCCATCAAAACCCTGCACGTCGTTACCATCTCGTCTGACTCCTCCTTGCTGAGCCTGCCCCAGACAGGCATATCCGCACCGAACTGGTCAGGAATCTGAGTAAAGCTCACACGGCTTACCAGTCCGTCCTCGGGGTCTTTGAAGAACCTCCCAACGGCATTGGGCGTACCCAGCAGCAACAGGTTGTAGAATACATCCAGCGTAGCCGAATAGCTCACATCCGTCATATAATCCTGACCGTATGTAGCATTGTCGAAGGCATTGCGGTAGATGTCGCTCTTCTGTGCCCACGCACCCGACGAGTTGCTCTTGGCTACGGTGTCAATCTCCTCGCAGAAGGTAAAGAGGTGAAGCCCATTGGCAGCATCGAGTCGTTTCAATAGCTTTGCCACCGATATGCTTGCCGGCACACATCTAACCACTGTGTCAGGCTCTTTCGGTTGTGCCTTCGAGTTCTTTGCCTCTCTGAGAGCCTTGCGGTACATCTGCTCATCCAGTCGGGCTTTCATATCCTCAGCCATCAGCGGTGCCAGACACGTCCTTACCAGTCCTCTTGCAAACGACTTGCCGCTGGCTTGCGGTGCCGTCACCACCGTAATAAATGATGGCGAGTGGTATTGTCCATCGAGATACTGTGCACGAGCCGTAGATGCCAACGTGCCCAGAATGGGCAGCAGCGAGAAGACTACAGGCTCCTTGAAGTCCTCGGGTGCTACCTTGACATACTCTTTGAATACTGGAGGGAGAGTATTGTTTTCATCATCAGAGGTGAGGGGTGAGAGTTGAGAGGTGAGAGAATCATTCTCTTCTTCCTCGTCAACCTCGTTCTCATTCTCTTTGAAGTCCTTCAGTATATTATACAAAGTATCAGGTATGCGCTCCGAACGACCAGACTTCACCGCCGACTGCGCCACCTGTGCCACCTCTGATGTCGGCAGACCGAAACTGGGCAGGATGGCAGTCAGCTTGTTTGCGTCAAAGTCCACGATGTAGCGCAAGATACGTGCAATCTCATAGAGACGAGTATTCCTCTCACCCACCTCTGGCATACCGCCAGTACGCTCCACAACCTCAGAGACAAGATCCTTGATGGGTACGCCCTTGAAGGAGGTGAGCCCCCATTCAGCCCCCGAGGGGGCTACGATAGTTTGGGCTGATGGAGCAAGACTGTCGTTACCAGTATAACTATTGTCTTTAACTCCATTAACTCCTTTAACTCCTTTAACTCCTTGACCAAGCCCCATCTTCTGTTGCTCCTGTTGTACCATGCTCACCTCCCATTGGTAGTCGAACACCGTAGTGTCAAGATATAGGAAGTAACTCCTTGGTACGAGGAACGACAGACGGGAGAGGTCCTTGACGGCAGCATCATTCTCGAGTCCGTAGTGTTGGCAGAAGGTGTTCTGGCAGTCGGGGATAGACATCGTAGAGTTGTAACGCTTAGCAACAATCCTTAGTCCTTTGCCACTCGGAGTGATGTGTGCCACCATTATTTTGTCGTGCGCCCACTGCTCCTTCTCCTTGTTGATTCTCTCCCACAGAGCACGTGGATCGTCCACGTGGTCGAAGTCGAGGATAAACAGTCCGTTGGGCATGCTGTTCTCAGCCGAACGCTGTGTGCCACGCTCCTGATATGCCTGCCAAGTGACGGCAGGGAGTTTCTTTTTCAGCTGCGACTTTCTAGGATGGTCTGTGTAGCTGTGATGCGGTTGAAGGTGATGCCGTCGAAGTCCTCAGCTCTTGATGATACTGTGTTATATATGCTTATCATTTCAGTTTTTTAGTTTTTAGTTTTTAGTTTTTAGGTCTCTCACAGATTCCACAGATTCACACAGATTTCAGTTTTTAGTTTTTAGTTTTTAGGAATATCCGTGTAAATCCGTGAAATCCGTGGTCAAAACAATCTGCGAGATCTGCGAGATCTGCGTGAGATAAGATATCCGTGTAAATCCGTGTAGATCCGTGGTCAAAAAATCTGCGAGATCTGCGTGACTAAGAATCATCCGTGTCTTCACTTAAGACCAAACAGGTTCTCGCTCTCCAGAAGGTCTTTGATGAAGTCGACACCTCTGTCAGTCCACACCATGTACGACCTTTCTTTCTTCTCTCCGTCAAGGGCGTAGTAGTGAAAGAATCGCTCCTCGCACAGTCCGCGACCTTTGTAGTGGTCGTCTATGTAATAGCGTCCGTTCTTGTGTGTCTGGATGCCTTGTGCAACGAGCATTCTCCAGAGATATCAGGTCTTGGCGTATGTCGTCTACTACTGCTATCATAGCCTTCTCGGTTGGCAGGCAGTGGACTGGCATCGGCATCCTTACCTCTACGTTTATCCTCTCCCTCTCCAGTTGCTCCCAGCGGAGTACCAGCTTTGCACGTGCCTCATCATTAAACTTGGTGGCGATGTACAGGCATTCAGTCTTGGTCAGTTCAAAGCAAGGTCTCATCTCTCCTTTTGCGTCTTTGTATTCAACGAGGGAAAAATTTCCCCCGTTGACTTTCTTCCATGCTGGCTCCATCGCACGGATGGCTTTCAGTACGTCATTGTGTGGCTTACCAGTCACCTCTGCGATCTCGATGGATGTCATTCTCTCTACATTGTTGATTAAAGCTTGCATAATTCTTCAGTTTTTAATTTTTCAATTTTCAATTCTTCAATTTTCCCTTGGGATGATGCGAAGGTACGGACAATATAGATACACGGGAAGAA
>ONCJ01000063.1 GCA_900316295.1 uncultured Prevotella sp. | reverse complement strand
GATAAGTTTGCCTGTTTGGACTGTCGGGCAGCATTTTCACTTGACTATAAGGGAAATATAAGTCCCGTAACAGAACTAACATCATATGAAGATTGTATTTAAATTCATAAGAAACTTCCTTTTGGGGTTTTTGCTGACATGGTATGCGATTGATATGTGGAAGCTGTTCCATGGAGACCTACGCCCATTATGGCGAAAGGGTATTAATATAGAATGGCTCGTCAATGCTAGACAGGGCGAGTTTTCAGATTCTATCGATGAGATGCAAAGTGACAGATGTACATACGTTGGTTTCAGGGTTACCTATACCTATAGTGAGCCTACAATTATAAGGAATGTTGAATAACAAATCATCTTCGTATTGTATTATTTGGTAATATCGCGGAAAAAGCTTACTTTTGCAAAAAAAAAGAAGTATGACAACAGACAATTACCCCTCATGGGATGCAAAGGCATGGCTCGCAGAGTTTGAGCCATCCAAAATGGTACAGGGTGGAACTCGCCCAGTAAGAGCAAAGGTGTTCCAGTCAACTTTGGAAATAGTAAACAAAGGTGGTTATATGGCTCCTTCTGGCATCATTGTACGATTCGACAACCTTCATAACGGTAAAACACTACAAGACAATGTCTTTTGTGAAAAGGAAATCACTTTAAAAAATGTGGAGCGTAATTACACGACCGAATACAAGGTTGTCAATCAGGACTGTCTGGCCTATGCCAAATATCTTTTGGACAAAGATGGTTCCGATGACCTTTGTGTACTGAATATGGCCAGTGCTAAGAATCCTGGTGGTGGCGTATATGGCGGTGCGGGAGCACAGGAAGAGTATCTTTTCCGTTGTTCTGATTACTTCCGTTTCCTGTTCCAATATGCAGATCCTGCGATGTTTGATTGCGAAAAAGAATATGGCATACCCCACAATCCACATCACTCTTATCCATTGAAGAGAAATTTTGGTGGTGTGTACTCTCATGGCGTAACCGTCTTTCGTGATACCGAAGCAAATGGCTATGCCTTGTTAGACTCACCGTGGCAGGTGAATTTTGTAGCAGTTGCTGCAAATAATATCAGGCGGTTTATGAATGGGAGGACAACTATTCCCGATAATTTTGTTCCCTCAACCCTCAACCTTATTCGTACCATCTTACGAATAGCATACAATAACGGACAGCATAGGCTTGTTCTTGGAGCCTTTGGTTGTGGAGCATTTGCCAATCCGCCCAAACACATGGCTCAGTTGTTCAAGCAGGTCTTCGATGAGCCGGAATTCCAAGGGTTATTCCGTGAGATACATTTTGCCATCATTGAGGATCATAACTCTCACGGTCGGAACTATAATTCATTCAAAGAAGTATTTGGTTAATCCTAAAAGGACGGTGGAGTCTCAACGACTGCACCGTCCGCAGACATATAAAGGAAGGTTTAGTCTTTCCTATCCGATAAGATGAATGGAGTAGTTACGACGTTCCCATAATAATGATAGTATGATATTCCGCTGAATATCTATTTTGTTATCAGTTCTATTTTTCCGTTGAGGAATGGCTTCCACTCTTCGGCTCCGAAATCACCCTCTACAAAAACAGTATCGCCAGGAGCAACGGTTTGGTTCCAGCGCTCCAACAGTGTCTCGTTGCGACTCGTACTCGGCTTAATCATCCTGCTCAGCTTGTCCATCGGCTCAAATGCCGGACCTGGCATGTGGTGTATTTTCTCTTCCTCCTTACGTGCGCCGCAGATGATGAATACCTGCCATGTCATTACCTTTCTCATTCTTGAACTCGGGATCAATACCGATGATTACCTTATGGCCACGCGCTAGGTTTTCTGCCATTTCCAGTCTTGTGGTGATAGCATAGTAACGCCAAGGCTTCATAGGACGGGCCTGAGGCGGGATCCAGAACAGAATCACGTCGCACATACGGAGTCCGAAGGTTTCCCAGTTTACCTGATAGGTGCCCGTTTCCCACCTGAGCAGCCACCTTGGGGGCTTGAGCCTGCCAAGATGGTGCGCCATTCATCGGACCAGCCAAGAAAGCTGTCCATTGTGTCTTCTCAACCATAGGGGTTGGACTTTTAATCACTTCTATCATATCATCCTATTTAGACTAGTTCCTTAACCAAAGGCATGAGATACTTCTCAATCTCATCATACTCCATCTTGTGACCTCCGGGGTAGGTATGGATGTGGTTGTAGTGTTCAGCAAAGATGGCCTTGCAGTACCCCCAGTCGGCATCCTTGTCACCAAAGAGCCCGTAGCAATTCTCACGGTCAAAGTCTGTGATGCCATCAAACTGGTGAGCATCGAGTCTGCGGTAGCCCTGAAGCATCTCAGGCGTAATCACATACTTCTGTATGCCGTCCTGACGGTTCACTACAAAGTAGTGGCTACCCAACTTCACGTCAGCATCCTTTGACATCTCAAGGGCCGGGTTAATACAGATACGCTTATACCCCTTCAGCATCTGGGCATAGTAGCCACCTTGGCTGCTGCCTATGATGAGGTCGGGCTTCTCCTTCTCGCACAGCTCCTTTAGCATTTGTAGACATTCTTCAGCGTCCACCGGACAGTCAGGCATCAGCAGTTGCCAATCCTCAGGCAGATACTGCAAGATTCCCATTGAGGTGCGGCTGTAGCCTGCAGAGGCAGAACCATGCAGATACATCAGTTTCTTTGTGTAGTGAGGCATTTCCAGCGTATCATCCTGCATCTTA
>ONCJ01000064.1:1071-2393 GCA_900316295.1 uncultured Prevotella sp. | reverse complement strand
TCTGTAACCTTCTCGTTCACAGGTACAAAGGTACGAAAAATATCTGAAACAACCAAACTTTTCAGAAGATATTTTGAGATATTTTACTGATAATCAGATATTTGCAAGAAGTATAAACTGTAAGAATCCGACGAATGAGAATGCTCGTACCCCTATACGGAATTGTAATCTGTTAGCAAGGTGAGGATACTACCTATGGGCAGAATGGGATAATCGCAGAATAGTTACTTTGGAATCACAAATAATCTGCGTTAACTCTCTATACTCTAAACATCAGAATGGAGCGACGCCCGAACATGGGCGACGCGACAGGCGACATATACGGTTTTGCCTTCGGCGAAGCTGCTTACGCTCGGCTTGGCTTGCCCTTGGGGCAGGCTAAGCCGTAAAGCTTTTTGTGTGCATACTTTGACGAAAGAAAAATAATCAAACAATAGACAACAATGAGTAAGACCATTAAGAAAAACTTTTTCGCGCCTCTGGCCTCGGGGTTGTGCGCAACCCTCACCATCAGCGGCTCAGGGTATATGTATAATTATAGCGACGCCATAGAGTCCACGCTGTGGAGTAGCTATGCGAATAGTATCGCTCCCAGAGATAAGAATATAGACTAGTCCGTTGTACTGGCAGATGGCTTCGCGCCAGGGGGCGGGGAGAGGAATGGACTGGTGATTGATCAGGTCGAAGAGCACCATAACAGAGAAACAGCGACACTTCACCTCCTGGGTGTCGGAGTCGATGATGTCCTGCTCCAAATGGAAGCTCTTGTTTCCGACTTTTATCACTCGCGTACGAGCAGCAATATGGTCGCTGGCCTTAATCTGAGAAACGAATTCGGCATCAATCTTTGCCACAACGATGGCCACCTGCTCCCAATCCACGTCCTTGCAGACTGTTGCAAAATAGTCGGTCTTCGCCGTATCGTAGAACTGAAAATAGACTGTGTTGTTCACGTGGCCGAACTTATCGACGTCGTTGAATCGGATCTGAATCGGCAGGATATGCCTGAAGCCATTGTTAGTTTCTTGCGTCATCACTTATATAAATGTCTAATCATTAATGTCCACTAAATAAAATTAAGAGTCAATTGACCATCATCAGCAACATACTCAGGTTCCTTGGTAAAGAGTTCCTTGATAGGAGTCTTATCCAACAACGAAGCACTCAAAATTCTCAACACTTCGTAGGTACTCCTGTGCAGTTTGAGGTCGTGCTCAACGATTGCCACCATGCAATATGCGGTGATGGCAGAGTATATCTGGATTCTGACAGCAGTCTCTGTCGTACCCCAAAAGGACTTAATCTTAAGATGCTGCTTAATC
>ONCJ01000064.1:0-1048 GCA_900316295.1 uncultured Prevotella sp. | reverse complement strand
GATTCTGACAGCAGTCTCTGTCGTACCCCAAAAGGACTTAATCTTAAGATGCTGCTTAATCCATTTAAAGAAGAGTTCTACACGCCAACGATATTTGTAAAGGAGAGCAACCTGTGTGGCAGGTATCTCCATATTGTTGGTCAGGTAGACAAATGTCTTGTTCTTGTCAGCCGCATAGTATGTGACGCGACGAAGAACGGCAGGATATTTCTGTCTGGTAAAGTAATTCGTAAGTCTGATAACCTGGTCAGAAAGAATACCATCAGCATTATGCATGGTGTCACTTTCGCTAATGACTTGATATTGAAGATTTCCTCTCTGCCTTATCACAAAGTAGGCTTCAATCTCATTGATATGATAGAGTCTCTTCAGGTCAAAGTATCCTCGGTCAAACACGTAGTAAGCCCCTTGTTCATAAGGAATCTCGTCCATTGCGCGTTGGTCATTGACTTTCGCCTCGGTGATGTGGATGAAAGTAGGAATATCCGTCTGAATCTCGTAGAGCGTATGCATCTTGATGCCCGCTTTTGTACGGCGAAACTTTGCCCACCAGAAGACGCTCAGACAAAGATCGATGGTAGTCGAGTCGAAGGCAAATACCTTCCCTTCTATCTCAAACTCTTTGTAGATTCTCTTTCGTCTCGCAATGTCTATCATATGGTAGGCAAATTCTTCGAAGATACGTGGTTCACGTCTCTCATTGACCTTTGCGAGATTGCTTCTCGTTACGTTCTTGCCAAAGCCAAGATGATAGGCCTTGTTGGAATGCGCAGAAATAATACTAGTCAGATCACGAAGGCTGTCACGGTTGCTCAGCTGCCCGAACATCATGACAAGCAACTGGTTCCAGCATGTGAAATGCTTCACGTATTTGTTCCCTTCGTATTTCATTACAATTCTATCAAAGATTCTCTGTGGCAAGAACTCTATGAGCTGAGCGAAGATATATTTTCCGGTGTTCATCGAATGACTGATTTGCTTTTGGATTGCAAAGGTAGTCAATTCAAATCGTCACCGTCAATTTTACGCTCTAAAACTCTATATTTAA